>NZ_JAUSXT010000001.1:1278504-1917757 GCF_030816235.1 Microbacterium sp. W4I4 | reverse complement strand
GCTGGAACTCGTCGAGCGTCTCGGGCAGGCGTCGCGCCTGGCGGGGGTCGGAGGTCTGCTGCTCGGCCATGAAATCAGTGTGGCATGGGTGGGGTCGTGCAGCTCGACACTGTCCTCGCGAGACGTCACTTCCCGCATGAGACGTACGCGCAGACGTGGTTTCTCACGCTGGAAGAGAAGTCTCGCGGTGGGCGGTCTGATCCTTGCGCTCACTGATGAACCTCAGAGCACGAGGGTCTGGGAGCGCGGCGCGATCGGTGAGGAGAGGCTGGCAGCGACCCTGAGCGAGCTCCCGCCGTCGGTCCGAGTGCTCAACGATCGGCGCATCCCGGGTACGCGCGCGAACATCGACCACATCGTCGTCGCGCCGTCGGGAGTGTGGATCGTCGACGCCAAGCGGTACAGCAACAAGCGCCCTGCACTTGAGGTCGCGGGCGGCATCTTCCGTCCTCGGGTCGAGAGCCTGCGCACCGGCGGGCGCGACGGCACGAAGCTCGTCGACGGCGTGCACAAGCAGGTCGCGCTCGTCACGTCGGTGCTTGTTGCTTCGGGCGGGGTGGATGCCGAGGAGGTGCCCGTCCACGGCGTGCTCTGCTTCCTCGATGCCGACTGGCCGCTCTTCGGCGGAAGCTTCTCGGTGGACGGACTCGCCGTGCTGTGGCCGGGCCTGCTGGTGAAGCGGATCGCGGCGTCGGCGGCCATAGAGGGATTCGATCCCGAGCGCGTGCACGCGCTGCTGGCGGCGAGGTTCCCCATCGCCTGACGGTCGCGCGACGGACAGGCGCCTCGGCCCCAGCACGGATGATGGCCATGATGCTCGAGGAACTGTAGGTGCCTAACGTCGCAGGGAGGCGTCGCTGCCGACGACCAGTGATGCGGCGACGGCCAGCAGTGCGGATGAGGCGATCATCGGTCCGGTTCCGAAGGCGGCGACGGCCACCCCGATGAGAGGGGTCGCGAGCAGCTGAGGTGCCTGCTGGGCGAGGATCAGCAGGCTCTGGAAACGCGAGATCATCGCTGTCGGTGCGAGGAGCACGTACGTCGGGAAAAGGTGCGCGGTGAAGACGACCACACCGACGCCCACGACGACGGTACCGGCGATCGCTGAGGTCCAGGTGGGCGCGAGTGCCAGGATGCCGAGGCCCGCGGCCACGATGATCGGGCCCGCCGTCATGGGGCGCCAGGCCACGGATGCGGTTCCCCGCCACGCGTACCAGGCTCCCGCGACCAGGCCTCCGGCGATCCAGCCGGCTTCGATGATGCCGGCTTCGGCGGCGGTCCAGCCGCGCTCGCGCGCCGCGAGCGGGATGCCGAGTACGACGGCGGGGATCACCGCGCCCGCGACGATGGCGACCGCGCCCAGCAGCGCCGGTACGCCTCCGGCGCGACGCGCGGTCGTCATCGCCTCGGCGATGCCCCGGAACGTGGCGGTGTCGCGCGCGGGCGCACGCTCCAGGGGTGGACGGATGAGCAGGAGGGTGAGGAGCATCACCGTGCATCCGGCGACGTCGAGCAGGGCGACGCCGCTCAGCGCGATCAGGCCGATCAGCAGGCCGCCGAGCGGGGGCCCGACCGTTCGGGCGAGCTGGCTCGCCATTCCCGCTCGCGCCATCGCGGCGCCGAGCGCGTCATCGTCGACGAAGAGCCGTGGGAACACGCCGGCCGCGGGCCGGTGGAACGCCGAGACGGTGCCGATCAGCACCGCCACGAGAAGAAGAAGCGGTGCGGGTGCGCCCCAGAGAGCGACGGCGACGGCCGTGCCGGCGCTGATGATCAGCAGTGCGAGCGTGCCGGCGATCATGACGCGTCGAGGCCCGAAGCGGTCCGCCACGACCCCGCCCAACAGGCCGAGCACGACCGAGGGTGCGACGGTGAGGGTGAGCACAGCGGATGCGATGTTCGGCCCGAGACCGGACGCCACCCACGTCAACGCGAAGGCGAGCACACCCGCGCCGAGCTCGGCGCCGATCGACGCCGTGACCCACGCGGTGAATCCGCGCGGCATCCGCAGGCGACTCATGCCATGCGCGGCATCATCATCGCCGCGAAGTCCGGCTGGCGCGGCGATCTCCAGAGCAACGGTTCGTCCTGGTGGCCGACGTCGCAGGTGATCTCTCCTTCTGCCGCGACCTCGACCACGCGCGCGAGGGCGGATCTCGACAGCTCGAGATCGGCATCCGGTCCCGAGGCGGTGCCGTGCGAGGTCCGGCGGCCGATCATCAGACGGGCGCGCGCCTCGTCGGTGACGAGGCGGATGCTGTCGGCATCCGCACCGTCCACGAGCATCCGCAGATCATCGCGCGCGAAGGCGACCCGACGGCCAGTGGGGCCGGCCGCGGCGATGATTCTGTGCACGTCGGGGAAGAGATCGGTGGGGGAGTCCCACCCGAGTTCTCCGCCGTCGGGATCGCGCAGTGCGATGTGCAGTTCGCGGGTGCGATGCTCGCGACCGACGGGCTGCTCGAGGATGAGCTCTGCGCTCCGTCGTCCGCGCAGCCACGTCAGGGTATCGGCGACGGGTAGGCAGACACGCGCGGGCGGGCCGTCGACGCGCGCCGGCACGTCGGTGCGGGCGAGCAGGACGAATCGATCGGTGGATGCCACGGTCGCCGCATGCGGGTGCAGCTCCACCAGCACGGTGTCGAACGCGTCGTCGTGGCCCGTCGACGGGCCCAGCTGCCCCATCGCTGAGGCGAGCACGGCGGCGTCGAAGGATGCCGAGGTCCGCCGTGCGGGATGCTCGCCGGCATGCGCGCGCAGGCTGAGCTTCAGATCGTCCACCAGGTCGGAGAGTGAGGAGGTCCGCTGGCGGGATTCGGCGAGCCAGTCATCGAGCACGGCATCGGCGACGGCGGGGGAGCCGTCGAGAACCTCGTGGATCCGGTCCAGGCGAAGCCCGGCGTCTCGGAGCCGACGGATCCAGATGCCGCGCTGCTGCTGATCGAGGGAGTAGTAACGGTATCCCGTGCGCTCCTCGACCGTGGCCGGAGGGATCAGTCCGCTCTCTCCATACTCGCGCAGCGCGCTCGGGCTGAGGCCCACCGCCCGCGCGAAGTCGCCGATCATCTGCAGCGTCTGCCGCCCCCGCTCGGGTTCGCGGAAATCGTCCATGGACTCATGATCGACTCTCACCCAGGATGAAGGTCAAGCAGGGTGTGGTCGTGGGGTGTCGGGGTGGCTGACTCGCACGTCGTGCCGTCCTAGGAGTGCGCTGGCTTCTCAGCCTTCCCCGGGCAGCGCCGCACGCTGTGCCTGCTGACGAGGGATGCCAGGGTAAGGCTCACAATGGATCGTTGCGGATAGCGGTCGCAATAATAACCAGTACATGCGATACTGAACATGTTACTGATCATTACGTCAGATGAGGAGACAGCCATGCCGGACGATCTGCCATTGAAGGTCGCCCGCGCCGCCACTGAGATGGGCGAACACTTCGCCGGCTGGCGGAAGATCCTCGGGCTGACGACCACGCAGGTCGCAGACCGCGCCGACATCTCCCGCACCACGCTCCGCAAGCTCGAGCACGGCGATCCCTCCGTCGCGTTCCATGTCGTGCTGCGCGTCGCGCGTGCCCTCGGGATTCTCGACACGATCGCCGAGTCCCTCGACCCCTTGAAGACTGATCTGGGCCGCGCCCGCGCCGGACTCCTGGAGAGGAAACGCGTGCGATGATCCATCCCGACACTCTCCAGGTGCACGTGGACGTCGAGGGCGAGAGCCTCTTCGCCGGACGCGTGCACCTGCACCGAAGCCGTGGCGAACTGGCATCCTCGACCTTCCAGTACGAGTCTTCGTATCTTGCGCATCCGCGTGCTTATGCTCTGGACCCGGCGCTGGACCTCGTCTCCGGAAGTCAGCAAGTCTTCGCCGGACTCCCGGGGGCGTTCAGCGACAGCGCCCCGGATCGCTGGGGCCGCCGCCTCATCGCGGCGCGCGAGCGCGCGGCAGCACTCGACGAATCGCGGCGTCCGCGCGCGCTCGACGACGCCGACTTCCTTGCCGGCGTCAGCGATGCGACCCGGCAGGGTGCTCTGCGCTTCCGCACGGACGATGACCCGGTGTTCCTCGGCGCCGGACACGGCGTACCGAAGCTGCTGAGCCTGCCCCGACTCCTGCGCGCCTCTGACGCCGTCTCGCAGGACGGCGACGACGATGACTTCGACGCTGTGAAAGCGCTGCTGTCGGCCGGTACGGGCTCGCTGGGCGGGGCTCGACCCAAGGCGTCTGTGGTCGGAGAGGATGATCGCCAGCTGATCGCGAAGTTCCCGCATCACGAGGATCAATGGGACGTCATGGCCTGGGAAGCGACTGCCCTCGATCTCGCTTCTGCGGCGGGCATCAATGCCGCCCGGCACACGCTCACCCGCGTCGGAGGCAGGCATGTCCTGCTGTTGGAGCGATTCGACAGGACTCACGATGCGCGCCGGATCGGCTACATCAGTGCCATGACGATGCTCGAGCGTCGCGACGGCGAGAGGGCTGACTACGTCGATATCGCTGAGCATCTTCCCGAGGTGAGCGCCCGTGCCAGCGACGATGCGCGAGAGCTGTTTCGCAGGGCTGCTCTCAGCGTCGGACTGAACAACACCGATGACCACCTCCGCAACCATGGCTTCCTCCGGCACCGTGGTGGATGGGTGCTGAGCCCCGCCTTCGACATCAACCCCACTCCCGAGGCGAAGGTCCGGCAGACCTCCGTCGCAGGCTCAGACGATGTGCGCACCGCAGCCGATGGACTGCGCGAACTCGCGGTAGCGTGCCGGCTCAGCGTCGAGGATGCGGACAGCGAACTGCAGCGCATCGAGGATGCGCTGCACTCCTGGCGCGACGTCGCCACTGGCAATGGCGTGAAGAGCGCGGCACTGTTGCGGTTCGTGGACTCCTTCGCTGCCGGCGTGGATGCAATACGCAGAGCCAGGCGCGCACTCATGGGCGAGGCGCACTCATGACCGAGGGATGGATCCACCGGCACAGACCTCTTGGGTAGCGCGTTTCGTCACGCTCAACGACCAGGCCCTTCGACAGGCTCAGGGACCCAGATCTGCAGCACCAGGGCAAAGCAAAACCCCCGCCATGTAGAAGCTAGGCGAGGGTTTCTGGGATGATTGTAATGATCATCCGTGTGGCTCCGACGGGCGTCGATCCCGTGACCTCTCGATTTTCAGTCGAACGCTCTACCAACTGAGCTACAGAGCCGCGCGACCGGCGAGCCTGTCGCGTCCTAGACGAAGAGCCTCCTCGAAAGAAGGCTCATCGTTCAGAGCGACCCTGACGGGACTTGAACCCGCGACCTCCGCCGTGACAGGGCGGCACGCTAACCAACTGCGCTACAGGGCCATGATTTTTAAATTGTATCGGTAAGAGTGACCCCAACGGGATTCGAACCCGTGCTACCGCCGTGAAAGGGCGGCGTCCTAGGCCGCTAAACGATGGGGCCGCAGAGACTCCCTGGGGGTTTCCCTTGCCGACGCTCAAGCATAAGGGAGATCTCCGCGAAAAACGAAATCGAGGGCGGGTCTTCTTCCTTCCCGGGCGTTTCGGGAGGACGATGGCTGTACCCCCTGTGCCCGAAGACGGAGGGGTCATCTGTTGCGGATGTGACGAATGTTGTTAGTGTGGCACTTGTGAAACCGGCGGAAGGGTCCGTGTGAACGACCATCTCAAGGCGGATGCCATAGCATCCGACGATTGCGGCTGTGCTCCGTCGCCCGACGAGCAGCGTGCCTTCTGGCCGTCCTCCAAAGTGACCCGCCGCGGCGCGTTCGCCGTGGGAGCGATGAGCGCCCTGGGTCTCACCGCATTCGGCATCTCCGCCGGCGCACAGGTCGCCCACGCCGCCGACTATCCCAGCTGGGATGACGTCAAGCGCGCGAAGGCCAACGAGGCCGCCAAGGGCACCGAGATCACCCGCATCCAGAACCTCATCGCCTCTCTCACCCAGCGCGCCGCCGCGGCCGAGGCCGCCGCGCGCAAGGCCGGCGACGAGTACTACGTCGCCCAGCAGGCGTACTTCGAAGCCGCAGACAAGGCCGACCTGCGGCAGGAACAAGCAGACGAGCAGGCGAAGATCGCCGACGAGAGCTCGCGCCAGGCCGGGCAGGTCGCCACGCAGCTCTACCGCAACGGCGGCGACCAGGCCGCTCTCGAGGTCTTCCTCTCCGGCTCATCCCAGGGCGCTGACGATCTGCTCTCGCGCCTGGGCAGCATGGACCAGCTGCTCGAATACAGCAGCACGGTCGCAGAGAAGGCATCCGCCGCTCGCGACTCGGCGCAGTCCCTCAGCGACCAGGCCAAGCGTGCGCGTGACGAGCGCGACCGCCTGCAGAAGGTCGCCGAAGAGAAGATGGTCCAGGCGCAGGCGGCAGCCGACGCCGCGCAGGCCGCTCTCGACGAGAAGCAGAACAACCTCACCACTCTCCAGGCGCAGCTCGCAGCCCTCAAGGACACCACGGCCGCCACGGTCGCCGGGTACGAGGAGGGCGAGCGCAAGCGCAAGGCCGAAGAGGAGCGTCGCCGCAAGGCGGAGGAGGAGCGGCGCCGCCGCGAAGCCGAGGAAGCCGCGAAGAATCACAACAGCGGCGGAGGCGGTGGCGGCGGAGGAACCGGCGGCAGCGGCTCCGGAGCCTGGCGCCGCCCGCACGGCGGACGGATCTCCTCGGGCTACGGCTCCCGGCCTCCGGTGTTCAGCAACGGCGTGTGGCGCTCGACGTTCCACCGCGGTCTGGACTTCGCCAACGGATGCGGTGCAGCGATCTACGCCGCTCACTCCGGCCGCGTCGACGCCGCGTTCTACAACGGCGGCTACGGCAACTACATCCGCATCCAGCACGGCGGCGGCGTCGCGACCGGCTACGGGCACATCGCCCGCTACGCCGTCTCGCACGGTCAGCAGGTCAGCGCCGGACAGGTGATCGCCTACGCCGGCAACACAGGTGCATCCCAGGGCTGCCACCTGCACTTCGAGGTCTACCTCAACGGCAGCACGACCAACCCCTACACCTTCCTGCAGGCGCGCGGAGCTCTCTAGCATCCGCTGCCCCGCAGAATGACGAAACCCCCGGTGCGAACCGGGGGTTTCGTCATTCAGTCCGTGAAGGTCAGTGCCCCTCGGTGCCGAAGCGCGCGATCGCCTCGTCGAGGATGCGCTGAGCCTCAGCCGCATTGCCCCACTCGTCGACCTTGACCCACTTGTTGGGCTCGAGGTCCTTGTAGTGCTCGAAGAAGTGCGCGATCTCCTTCTTGGTGTACTCGGCCAGGTCGTCGATGTCCTGGATGTGCTCCCAGCGCGGGTCCTTCGACAGCACGGCCACGAGCTTGTCGTCGCCGCCGGCCTCGTCGCTCATCTTGAGCACGGCCACGGGGCGCACGCTCACCACGACGCCGGGGTAGATGGCGTGGTCGAGCAGCACGAGCACGTCCAGCGGGTCGCCGTCCTCGCCGAGCGTGTTGTCGAAGTAGCCGTAGTCCGCCGGGTAGCCGAAGGTCGTGTACAGCACGCGGTCCAGGTGGACGCGACCGGTCTCGTGGTCGACCTCGTACTTCACGCGGCTGCCGCGCGGGATCTCGATGACGGCGTCGTGTGCGCCCATGCGTGTGCTCCTCGGGAGATATCGGGTTGGGATGCCGGAACAAGCCTACTCGCGCGCGGTGAGCGTCGTGTCGACGCGGACATGCCCGTACCGTGGAGGAGTGCCATCCCTGGATCCCGCCATCGCTGAAGTCCGTCGCGCCGTGCGCGCGGCTCTCGCCCCGCACGCCGGCGGACGTGTCGTGGTCGCGTTGTCGGGGGGCGCCGACTCGCTTGCACTGACCGCGGCCGCCGTCTTCGAGGCGGCGAAGATCGGGGCGTCTGTGACGGCCGCGATCGTCGATCACGGTCTGCAGGCCGGATCGGATGCCGTCGCCGAGCGCGCCGCAGCGCAGGCGCGGGCGGTCGGCGCGGATGCCCGCGTGCTGACCGTCGATGTCGACCTGCGGCATCCGGACGGTCTCGAAGCGGCGGCCCGCGCCGCCCGCTACGACGCGCTGCGACGCTGCGCCGTCGAGGTGCGCGCCGGGGCCGTGCTGCTCGGGCACACCCTCGACGATCAGGCCGAGACCGTGCTGCTGGGCCTCGCCCGAGGCTCGGGGGCGGCGAGCCTGCAGGGCATGGCGCCGGTGCGCGAGGACGAGGACGGGATGCTGTGGCTGCGTCCCCTGCTCGGCGTGAAGCGCGCCACCACGCGGGCGTGCTGCGCGGCATCCGCTCTCGAATTCTGGGATGACCCCCACAACCTCGACCCGCGCTTCGCCCGTGTGCGCGCCCGCGAGCGAGTGCTGCCGATTTTCGAGGACGAGCTCGGGCCCGGCATCGCCGAGGCCCTCGCCCGCACCGCCGAGCAGCTGCGCGAGGATGCCGAGGCGTTCGACGAGATGATCCACGAGACCATCGAGGACATCGTCGAGCATGCCGAGGCCGGCATCTCCGTCAGCGTCGCCGCGCTCGCCGCGAATCCGGCGGCGCTGCGCAATCGCATCATCCGACTCGTCGTGGACAGCGAATTCGGCGTCGGCCTCACCCGCGTGCAGACCGTCGAGGTCGCGCGCCTGGTGACCGACTGGTCGGGCCAGGGCCCCATCGATCTCCCCGGCTGCACCGCGCGACGCGCAGGCGGCCGGATCGTGTTCACCGCGCGCGGCTGAGCCTCGCGCCCGGATGCCGATTCGCGGGGCCCATCTGGTCGCATCCGAGTGGATGAGGCGGCCAGCTGAGCCCCGCGAAAGGGCTGCGAACTACTTCTTGCCGCCGAAGAGCCCGCCCAGGATGTCGCCGATCACGTTGCCGCCGCCCTGCGCGCCCGAGGTCGAGCCTCCGCCGAGCAGGCCGCCGAGCCCGCCGAGGATGTCGCCGAGCCCGCCGCCGGACGCCTGACCGGCCTGGCCGCCGGACGCCTGACCCTGCTGTCCTCCGCCGAGAAGTCCGCCGAGGATGCCGCCGAGGCCGCCGCCGGAGCCGGAGGAGCCCTTCGCGTTGGCGATCACGCCCATGATGATCGGAGCGAGGATCGGCAGGAGCTTGCCGAAGTCGATGCCGCCGGCGGTCTTCTCGCTCTTGGTGAGGCTTTCGACGACCTCGCCCTTCTTGTCGCCGAACACGTGCTTGACGATCTTGTCGCCATCGGCCTGGTCGACGTCGTCGACCTTCGAGGCGCCCGAGAAACCACCGTGGCGGTTCAGCGCCTCCTCGATGGCGGACGAGCCCTCCGGGGTCTCGGCGTTCTTGGCGAGGCCGCCCAGCAGCGCTGCACCGCCCTCCTGCACCGCCTGGCGCGCCACGTCCGGGCTCACGCCGAACTTCTCGGCGATGTCGCCGATCGGCACCTGCTTGAGGATGTCGTCGAGGTCCATGTCTTCCTTCCCCGCGGGCGCCTGCCCGCTCCTTCGCTCACAGTAGTGAGGATGCGGAGCGCGCAGAAGTGCGCGCGGCCGGTGGGCGGGCGTGCGGATGCCCAGGTGGCACCGTCTAAAATCGAGGCATGCGCGCAGCGGACATCTCAGCAGACCTCGCCCAGATCCTCGTCACAGAGGAGGAGATCATCGCCAAGCTCGATGAACTCGCCGTGCGCGTCGCCGCGGACTACGAGGGCAAGGATCTGCTGCTGGTGGGCGTGCTCAAGGGTGCAGTGATGGTGATGGCGGACTTCGCCCGCGCCCTGCCGATGCACGCGCCGATGGACTGGATGGCGGTCTCCAGCTACGGAGCGAGCACCAAGTCCAGTGGTGTGGTGCAGATCCGCAAGGACCTCGACACCGACCTGCACGGCAAGCACGTGCTCATCGTCGAGGACATCATCGACTCCGGGCTGACGCTGAGCTGGCTGCTGGAGAACTTCCAGTCCCGCGGTGCCGAGTCGATCGAGGTGCTCGCCCTGCTGCGCAAGCCGGAAGCGGCCAAGGTCGAGATCGACTGCAAGTACGTGGGCTTCGACATCCCGGTCGAATTCGTGGTCGGATACGGCCTGGACTATGCAGAGCGGTACCGCAACCTGCGCGATGTCGCCGTGCTCGCCCCGCACGTGTACTCCTGAGACTGGGTCCCTGAGCCTGTCGAAGGGCCCTGAGCGGGCGAAGGGTACGCCGTCGGTGAACGCACAGCAGGCCGCTAGCAGCCGAACGGTACGCTGAACGCATCATGGATGTGAAGAAGGTCTCCCGGAATCCGCTGATCTACGTGGCTTTGATCGGCGTGCTGCTCTTCGCCGGCTTCCTGCTGATCTCGAACCTGGCGGCGCCCAAACAGGTCACCGTGCAGCAGGGACTCGAGCTGCTCGACGGCAGCACGGTCACCAAGGCGATCAACACCGACGGAGACCAGCGCGTCGACCTCACGCTCTCGAAGGAGTTCGAGGGCTCCAAGAACGTGCAGTTCTACTATGTCGAGGCCCGTGCTGACCAGGTCGTGACGGCGATCGACGACGCCAAGCCCAAGGACGGCTTCAACGACGTCGTCCCGCGCGCCACCTGGTTCGACGGCTTCATCTCCCTTCTTCTGCCGCTCGTGCTCCTCGGCCTGCTCTTCTGGTGGCTGCTCTCTTCGATGCAGGGCGGCGGCAGCAAGGTCATGCAGTTCGGCAAGTCCAAGGCCAAGCTCGTCAACAAGGAGACCCCGACGGTCACCTTCGACGACGTCGCCGGCGCGGACGAGGCCATCGAGGAGCTCCACGAGATCAAGGAGTTCCTGCAGGATCCCGGCAAGTTCCAGGCGATCGGTGCCCGCATCCCGAAGGGCGTGCTGCTTTATGGCCCTCCGGGAACCGGTAAGACCCTGCTCGCCCGCGCCGTCGCCGGCGAGGCCGGCGCGCCCTTCTACTCGATCTCGGGTTCGGACTTCGTCGAGATGTTCGTCGGCGTCGGCGCCTCGCGCGTGCGCGACCTGTTCAACCAGGCCAAGGAGAACGCTCCGGCCATCATCTTCATCGATGAGATCGACGCCGTCGGCCGTCACCGCGGTGCCGGCATGGGCGGCGGCAACGATGAGCGCGAGCAGACGCTGAACCAGATGCTCGTCGAGATGGACGGCTTCGACCCGAACGCCAACGTCATCGTCATCGCGGCGACCAACCGTCCCGACATCCTCGACCCCGCGCTGCTGCGCCCCGGGCGCTTCGACCGCCAGATCGGCGTGGACGCCCCGGACCTGAAGGGCCGCCAGCGCATCCTCGAGGTGCACGCCAAGGGCAAGCCGCTCGCGAAGTCGGTCGAGCTCGAGATCGTCGCGCGAAAGACCCCGGGCTTCACCGGTGCGGACCTCGCCAACGTGCTCAACGAGGCCGCACTGCTGACCGCTCGCTCGAACGCGCAGCTGATCGACAACCGCGCCCTCGACGAGGCCATCGACCGCGTGATCGCCGGCCCGCAGCGCCGCACTCGCGTGATGAAGGACCGCGAGAAGCTCATCACCGCCTACCACGAGGGCGGTCATGCCCTCGCCGCGGCGGCCATGAACCACACCGACCCGGTCACGAAGATCACCATCCTGCCGCGCGGCAGGGCACTCGGCTACACGATGGTGCTGCCGCTGGAGGACAAGTACTCGGTCACGCGCAACGAGCTGCAGGACCAGCTCACTTACGCCATGGGCGGGCGCGTCGCCGAGGAGATCGTCTTCCACGATCCCACCACCGGTGCGTCGAACGACATCGAGAAGGCCACCGGCATCGCCCGCAAGATGGTCATCGAGTACGGCATGACCACCGAGCTCGGACCGGTCAAGCTCGGCACCGAGGGCGGCGAGCCCTTCGCCGGCCGCGACATGGGCCGCGGCCGCGAGTACTCCGAGACCATCGCCGAGCGGGTCGACACCGAGGTGCGCGCCCTGATCGAGCAGGCGCACAACGAGGCCTACCAGGTGATCAGCGACAACCGCGACATCCTCGACCGCCTCGCCCTCGCGCTGCTCGAGGAGGAGACTCTCGACCACAACCGGATCGCCGAGATCTTCACCGAGGTGCGCAAGCTCCCTGAGCGTCCGCAGTGGTTGTCCAGCAATGAGCGCCCGGTCTCGACCCAGCCTCCCATCGATGTGCCGGTCCGTCCTGAGGCGATCGCCGCGCAGACTCCCGCGCAGGGCGGGACCGCACGCAGCGCGGGTCCGAAGGCCGCCGGGGGACAGGCCCGACCGGCGACGGCCTGACGTGGCCGTCGACAGGGGGCGCGTCGAGCAGCTCACCCGTGAACTGCTCGCCGCGATCGGCGAGGACCCGGACCGGCCAGGCCTGAAGCAGACGCCGGCCAGGATGGCCGAGCTGTACGCGGAGTTCTTCGCCGGGATCGGCGAGGACCCTGCGGTGCACCTCGAGCGCACCATCAGCGTCTCCCGCGGCCCCGCACCCGACACGCTCCCCTCGGGCGCGGTGCTGCTGCGCGACATCCGCTTCCGCTCCGTCTGCGAACATCATCTGCTGCCCTTCGCCGGCGTCGCACACCTCGCCTACCTTCCCGGTGAGCAGGTCGTCGGGCTCGGCGCGCTGGTCAAGGTCGTCGAGACGCTCGCGGCCCGCCCGCAGGTGCAGGAGCGGCTGGGGGAGCAGATCGCGGATGCCATCGCCGAGGGCCTGGACACCCGCGGCGTGCTCGTGGTGCTCGACGCCTCGCATGGCTGCGTGACGATGCGCGGCGGGCGTCAGCCCGTGGCATCCACCCTCACCATCGCCGCGCGAGGCGTGTACACCGACCCGGTGGCGAGGACCGAGCTCATCGCCCTGATCGGCCCTTCGACGAGCTCAGGGACCCATGCGGCCAGCTCGAAGACCACGTCAGGAAACCCCGAATGACCGTCATCTGGGGCATCCTCAACGTCACCCCCGACTCGTTCAGCGACGGCGGACGCTATACCGAACCCGACAGGGCCCTGGCGCAGGCGCACCTGATGCGCGCGCAGGGCGCCGCCGTCATCGACGTCGGCGGAGAGTCGACCCGCCCGGGCGCCGTCCGGGTGGAGTCGTCCGTCGAGCAGGCGCGCGTGCTGCCGATCATCGAGGCGCTCGCGGATGCCGGCATCCCGGTCTCGGTCGACACGCTCAACGCCGACACGGCCGTCGCGGCCGTGCGCGCCGGAGCGCGGATCGTCAACGACGTGTCCGGGGGGCTGGCGGACGAGCGGATGCTGTCGGCTGTCGCCGATCTCGGCGCGGACATCGCGATCGGGCACTGGCGCGGACCGTCGGACGACATGTACGCCCACGCGCAGTACACCCGCGCGGCCCGCGAGGTCGGCGCCGAGTTGCGCGAGCGGGTGCAGGCGGCGGCATCCGTCGGCATCGCCCCTTCGCGGATCATCGTCGACCCGGGCATCGGCTTCGCCAAGACCGGCGAGCAGAACTGGGAGGTGCTGCGCGGCCTCGACGAGATCGCGGCCCTCGGCCACCGGGTGCTCATCGGCACCTCGCGCAAGCGGCTGCTCGCGGATGCCCTGCACCAGGTGTCGGGGCCGGACCCGCTCAGCCAGCGGCGGCGCGACCTCGCGACCGCGGTGACCAGCGCGCTGGCCGCACGGGCGGGCGCCTGGGCCGTGCGCGTGCACGACGTCGCGGCGACACGGGATGCGCTGGCGATCGTCGGCGCATGGGATGGAGCATGACATGGAACCGTTCGATGAGATCGCACTGACCGGTCTGACGGTCTTCGGTCACCACGGCGTGTTCGACTTCGAGCGCCGCGACGGGCAGGAGTTCTCGATCGACCTGCTGCTGCGGCTGCCGCTGCGGCCGGCCGCGGCATCCGACGATGTCGTCGACACCGTGCACTACGGCGAGCTCGCCGACCGGGTCGCGGCGATCGTCGCCGGCGAACCGGTGAATCTCATCGAGACGCTCGCGGAGCGCATCGCGGATGCCGTGCTCGAGGATCAGCGCGTGCAACTGGTCACCGTCACCGTCCACAAACCGCACGCCCCGATCGCGCAGACCTTCTCGGACGTCGCGGTGACCGTGCACCGGGGACGGATCCTATGAACCGCCGCCTCACGCACCTGACCCCGCCGCCCGACCCGCGTCCCGGCCGAGAGCCGCAGGTCGCGGTCATCGCCCTCGGCTCGAACGAGGGCGACCGCGGAGACATGCTGCGCGCCGCTGCGGAGCGGCTGAGCCGGCTGCCGCTGGTCGACGATTTCGTCATGTCGGAACCGATCGAATCGGTCGCGGTGAAGCTCGACGGTCCCGACCCCGACGCACCTCCGTATCTGAATGCGGTCGCGCTGATGACCACACGGCTCGCACCGCAGGTGCTGCTCGTGATGCTGCATGCAGTCGAGGAGGAGCAGGGACGGGTGCGCCTCGAGCGCTGGGGCGACCGCACGCTGGACCTCGACCTGATCGCCTACGGCGACTTCCGCAGCGATGAGGAGCACTTGATGGTTCCGCATCCGCGGGCCGCTGAGCGGCTGTTCGTGCTGGAGCCGTGGCTGAGTGTCGATCCGGAAGCCGTGCTGCCAGGTGCCGGCCGGGTGGACGAACTGATCCGCCGGCTGAAGGACACATCATCGGACTCAGGGACGGAGCAGTGAAGCGCACATCGATCGGCGTCCTCGCGGTGCTGGCGCTGCTGTCGGCGGGGGCGGGCTTCGGCTTCGACCACCTGCTGACGGCCACCGGTCGCGCCACGTTCGTGCCCTCGGTGTTCCTGCCGATCCTGCTCGTGCTGCTCGCAGTCGTCGTGCTGGGCCTGGCCTGGCCGGTGCGGCGCAGCCTGCGCGGCGGAACGCGGATCGACCCCTTCCGAGCGCTGCGCGCGGCCACGCTCGCACGGGCGTCGAGCCTGCTCGGGGCGATCCTCGCCGGATTCGGTGCCGGACTGCTCGTGTTCCTCGCGACGCGACCGGTGCCCGCGCAGGTAGGGTCGACTGTGGCGATGGCCGCCCTGATCGTCGGCGCACTGGTGCTGATCAGCGCGGCGCTGGTCGCCGAACAGTTCTGCACTCTGCCGAAGGATTCCGATGACCGAGAGCCCGACGACCCCGCCCCGTGACTCCGAGGGTTTCGAGATGCCGGTGACACCGCCGCCGGCATCCGGTACCGCAACGCCCGCGGCGCCCGAGCCTGAGGCACCGGCACCGCCGGCACCGCCTGTGACACCGGCCCCGCCTGTGGCACCGGCCCCGCCTGTGACACCGGCCCCGCCCGTGCCGCCGGCATCCGGTACCGCGGCGCCCGTCCTGGACGCGGGCACCTACACGGCTCTGCGCACCCCGCGCGGCTCCGGCGCCCTGGCGCTCGACGGCTCGTGGCATCAGATCTCGCCGCGCTACGTCGCGTCGCAGTTCGTGCAGAACGGGATCTTCATCGCCTTCCTCGTCGTCGTGGCCCTGATCGTCGGCATCGCTCTCGAGCAGACCTGGGTGTGGATCCCGATCGGCGTCGTCATCGCCATCACCCTGATCACGCTGATCATCCTGCCGCGGCAGGCGAAGGCGCTCGGCTACATGCTGCGCGAGGATGACGTGGTGTTCCGCCGCGGCATCCTCTGGCAGCGCATAGTGGCGGTGCCGTACGGGCGGATGCAGCTCGTGGACATCACGCAGGGGCCGCTGGATCGGGCCTTCGGAGTCTCGCAGCTGAAGATGGTCACGGCCGCCGCGACCACCGGAGTGCAGATCCCCGGGCTCGGCCAGGAGGCCGCCGAGGCGCTGCGCGACACTCTGATCGAGGTCGCCGAGACCCGCCGGACCGGCCTGTGAGCACGCCCGATCCGCTGAACGGGCTCCCGCCGGAAGCCCCCGCCGCGCAGCCGGCCGCCGTGCTGCCCGAGGGCGGTTCATCCTCGCTCGCCGACGGCGAGTGGCACCGGATGCATCCGCTCACCCCGCTGTTCAAGGGCGGCCTGGCGCTGATCGTCGTCGCCGGCATCGTCATCTCGAACATGCGCGATCGTGTGATCGGGTGGGTCGTGAGCGTGTTCGCCCCCGATGAGTCGCGCTACCTGGAGTACGGCGGTGACCCGGTCGACTGGGTGCTGGCGAACAACTTCCTGCTCGTGGCGCTGCTCGGCCTGCTCGCCCTCGTGATCGTGCTGGTCGCGATCTTCTGGTTCGTCTGGCGCTTCCAGCAGTTCCGCATCACGGGCGATCACGTCGAGGTGCGCAAGGGGATCGTCTTCCGCTCGCACCGGCGTGCACCGCTGGACCGCGTGCAGGGCGTCAATCTGACCCGCCCGTTCCCGGCGCGCATCATCGGGCTCGCGAAGCTCGAGGTCGTCGGCGCCGGCACCGACGCGAACGTCCCCCTGGAGTACCTGGCCACCTCGCGGGCGGAGTCGGTGCGCGCCGACATCCTGCGTCTGGCATCTGGCGCCCGGGCCGCACGCGCACAGGAGCGCACCGGTGCTCCCGCGTCGGCCGGCAGGACATCGCAACTCGTCGGATCCGTGAACGCGGGTGTGACCGACCTGATCGCGGGCGTCGATCTGGCCGATGTCGGGCCCGAGAGCGTCGTCAAGATCCCGACCGGACGCCTGGTCGCCTCGCAGCTGATCTCGGCTGTGCTGTGGGTGCTGTTCTTCGGCGCGATCTTCGCCGTCGCGCTCTCGGCCGCCTACTACGGCATGACCTCGGACGGCGACAGCGGCGGTGAGATCGTCATCGCCATGGTCGGCATCGCCCTCGGCATGGGCGTGCCGCTCGTGATCGCGGTGGTCGGAATCACCTGGGCGCAGATCTCGAAATCGCTGCGCTACTCCATCGCGCCCACCCCCGACGGTGTGCGCATTACCTACGGGCTGCTGACCACGGTCACCGAGACGCTTCCGCCCGGCCGGATCTTCGCGGTCGAGGTGACGCAGTCGCTGCTGTGGCGCCCGTTCGGATGGTGGACGATCAAGATCAACCGCATGAGCGGCAAGAGCGCCAGCCAGCAGCAGTCCGGCAGCGCGCAGCAGTTCAACGTGGTGCTGCCGGTCGGCAAGCGCGAAGACGTCGAACGCGTGCTGTCGCTGATCCTCCCCGATGCTCCGCAGAGCGACCTGCCGCTGGTGTGGGAGCACGGCATCCTCGGACCGATCGCCGACGACCCCTACCGGACGATCCCCGCGCGCGCCTGGTGGCGTCGCCCATTGTCGTGGAAGCGCCACGGATACGCGATCACCGAGTTCGGCGTGCTGCTGCGCCGCGGCCTGGTATGGCGCAAGCTCGCGATCTTCCCACTGGCACGCCTGCAAGGCGTGTCGGCCAGCCAGAGCCCGGTCGGTCGGTGGCAGCGGGTGTCCGGCGCGCAGGTGCATTCGGTCACCGGACCCATCTCCGGCACGCTGTCCGGCCTGGAGCGCGACGACGCGATCGCCCTGCTTGAGAACGCCAGCCGCGCGGCCGCGCTGGCCGCGTCCCGCGACCACTCGCACCGCTGGGGCGAATGGTCGGACGCATGATCTGACGCGCGGGATCAGGTCAGGTCGGCGCGGTGATGATCGATGACCTGCGCGGCCTCGTCGCGCGGCTTGCCGGTCTCCTCGGCCACGCGCACGTCGAGGGACTGCACGACGGGAGCGTGCAGCCCCATCAGACGCACGTCGCACACCAGCGCACCGTCGACGCAGGGCACGGTCCAGCGCAGGGTGGCCGCATCCGGGGCCGACAGCACTCGCACTGAGAGTGCCGCCGCTGACGGCAGGGGCGATCCGGTCTCGGCCACAGCCTCGCGCAGACGCCGTGTGCGCACCGCCGCGGGCACGTCGCGCAGTACATTGCGTGCGAACAGACCCCCGAGCTCCCACGCCGTCGGATCGTGCAGCGGAGCACCTGAGCGGATCATCGCGTCGAGCCGCTCAGCCGCTTCGAGGGTCTCGGACCACGGCCGCACGATCGCGGCCGGGGCGTCGATGCGGCGCAGCACGTCACTGAGGAGGTGACCGGCGACCCGTCCGGCGCTGAAGGCGTCGGAGTTCCCGAAGACGACGACGCCGATCCCGGTCGTCGGGTGCCAGCGCATGTGCGACGAGAACCCCGGAAGGCCACCGGCATGCTGCACGACGCGCCCGAACCGGCGGTCGTGCTCGACGACCAGCCCGTACCCGTACCCCGCGCCATCGAGCACGCGGTCGCCGAACTGACCCGACGTCGGGGCGATCAGTGTCTGAACGCTCTGCATCTGACGACGCGACTCCGCTCGGAGCACGGCGTCGCGCTCGGCATCCGCGCCGTCGAACGCCGAACCCAGGAAGTGCATCCATGCGGCGATGTCGGAGACGGTGCTGAACAGGCTGCCGATGCAGCCGAGCGCTCCAGTGCCGACGTACGGCTCAGGGGTGAACGTCGTCCCGTCGTCGAAGGTCCGATACCCGAGCGCGAGATCCGTTCCGGTCGGATAGAGCTCGGCCGAGGCCCGTGTGTCCACGAGGCCCAGCGGTGCGAGGATCTTGTCGCGCACGACGTCTTCGACGCTCCGGCCCGTGACGGCCTCGATCGCACGGCCCGCGAAGGAGATCCCGAGGTTGGAGTAGTTGTACACCGTTCCCGGCCTCGTCGCGAGGGTCAGCCCGCCACCGACGACGGCGGACATGAACTCGCGTGATTCTCCGAGGTGCTCATCGCCCCACGCGTTGTCCTCCCCGAGACCCCCGGCGTTGCGCAGCGCGGCGTCGAGCGTCAGCGCGTCTCCGTCGACGTCATCGCCGAAGCGCGCCGTGGCGAGCTCGGGGACGTACCGCGACACGGGCGCCTGCAGGTCGAGCCGGCCCTCATCGCGCAGCGCGAGCACGGCTGCGGCGAGGAAGCTCTTCGACATCGAGGCGATCCTGAACACCGTGCCGGGTATCGTCATCGCGCCGTCGCCGCGCGGCTCTCCGTGAGCCGACACGGCGATCGTTCGCCCGCGATAGGTGACCGCGGCGATGCATGCCGGGGCCCGGCGCAGCGTCTGGTCGTCGAGCTGCGCTGCCAGCGCCTCACGCGCGTGCGCCGTGAGCTCGTCGACCGCGACAGTCACCGGGATGCCCTCCCCGCCGCGGCGGCGCGCACCGCGACGGCGAAGGCCGTCACCATCGCGTGACTCGCCCGCGTGTTGCTCTCATCGCCGCGTCGTGCCTCGGCGAGCAGCTCGGCCACGGGGCGATCCGTCGGCGCCGGGCTGGTCGGCTCCTTCCACCTGGTGAGATCCTCGGCACCGACCTCGGGGTGGAACTGCAGCCCCCGCACGTGAGAACCCAGCCGGAACGCCTGGTTCTCCACGGCGTCACTCGAGGCCAGCAGCACGGCGCCGGGAGGCAGCCGCGTGATCATGTCCTGGTGGTTCTCGATCATCGGCGCTGCGTCCCCGAGCGCACCGAGGAGAGCGTCCCGGCTGCCCTCGGGGGACGGCGTGATCACGGTCGCGCCGCGCTCCTTCGGCCCGAACGACGCCCTGACCTCGCCACCGGCGACATGGGCGAGCAGCTGACCGCCGAGGCAGATGCCGAGTGTGGGCAGGTCGGCGGCGATGGCCTGACGTGCCAGTTCACGCTCCTGTGCCAGCCAGGGTGCGCGGTCGTCGTCGTCGGGCATGAGCCCGCCGCCGAGCATCACGAGCCCGTCGTAGCCGTTGAGATCGGCGGGCAGTCCGTCGGCCCCCAGGACGGCCTCGACACGGATGCCGTCCTCCCGGAGCCAGTCGCCGAGACGGCGAGGGCCCGAGGACTCGGCGTTGACGACCACGAGCACGCGCGGATGCTCCGCGGCGGTGCGCCGAGCGACGTCGACGGAGGGCGCGACCCAGGAAGGGGCGGGGGCAGTGCCGGCGAGGAACGCCGCATAATCGCCATCGGACGCCTCCAGCACGCGCAGCGCATTGCCGTGAGCGATCGCCTCGAGTTCGTTCTGCGTCCATCCGCGCCGACGCAGCTCCTCGAGAAGGTCCTGATACCGGGAGACATCGTCGAGACCGGACGGCATGGCGTCCGTGCCGTCGTAATCGGCGCCGATGCCGACGGCGTGGACGCCGGCGACCTCGCGGATGTGCTCGATGTGGTCAGCGGCATCGGCGATGCCGACGAGCGGCATCGGGCCGACCTCACCGGACAGCACCCAGTCCCTTCGCGCCTGCGAGAGGAACGAGGGCACGAACGCGACCATCACGATGCCGCCTCGCTCGCCGATCGTCGCGAGCACGTCGTCGGGGACGTTGCGCGGGTGATCGCACAGGGCGAGCGCCCCGGAATGGCTGACCATGACTGGGCGCGTGCTCGCGCCCAGTGCATCCCGCATCGTCGTCGGGGCGACATGGGCGAGATCCACCAGCATCCCGATGCGATTCATCTCGCGCACGACCTCGCGCCCGAACTCGGTGAGCCCACCGTGGCGGGCGTCGTCGGTCGCGGAGTCGGCCCAGTCGATCGTGCGCGACCATGTCAGCGTCATGTAACGCGCGCCGAGACGTGCGTACTGTCGCAGCACTGCCAGGGAGCCGTCGATCTGCGCGCCGCCCTCCACGCCGATCAGCGAGGCGATCCTGCCCGCAGCCATGGCGGCGCGCACTTCACCCGCGGTGCGCGCGCACGCCAGCCGATCGGGATGCGATTGCACGAGCCGCTGCACGAAATCGATCTGCTCGAGGGTCGCGGTGACCTGTTCGGCGCCGTCGAGGGCGGGGTCGACCCACACCGACCAGAACTGCCCTGCCACTCCGCCGGCGACCAGACGGGGCAGGTCGGTGTGCAGTTCCGGCACGTGACCGTCGAGACCCGTCGTCGCGTAGCCGTGACGTTCGCGACGTGCCCAGGCGAGGTCGTTGTGTCCGTCGATGACGGGGATCATGCAGTCAGCCTTTCGATGGTGGATCCGGTGTTCCCGGCCGCGCTGTCGAACACGCGCGACGAGTGCTCCCGCAGCCAGTCGGCGTTCACCTCGTACCCGAGGCCGGGCGCCGTGGGAACCCGCACCCGTCCCGCCTCCGCCACGATCGGCGGCGTGACGATGTCACGCGCGTAGTACTTGTCGGAACCGGACACGTCGGAGGGAAGAGTGAAGTTGGGCAAGGACGAGATCGCGACGTTCGCCGCTCTCCCGATGCCGAACTCGTGCATGCCGCCGCACCACACAGGAACACCCGCCTCCGCCGCGAGCGCATGTGCACGGCGCGCCACCGACAGGCCCCCCATGCGGGACACCTTGATGTTGAGCACTCGTCCGGCATCGAGGGCGAGCATGGTGCGCAGATCGCCCAGGTCGACGATGGACTCGTCGAGGCACACCGGGGTGTCGAGCGATCGCTGCAGCGCGGAGTGGCTGACGAAGTCGCGCGGGGCGAACGGCTGCTCGATCATCGTGAGCCGCATCGCATCGAGTTCGCGGAAGATCGCCGTGGTCTCGGGGCTGTCGGGGTATGCGCCGTTCGCGTCGACGTGCAGGTCGAGATCCGGATGCGCCCGGCGCACCGCACGCACCGGGTCGACGTCCCACCCAGGGGCGATCTTGAGCTTGATCCTGCCGTAACCCGCCGCGAGCTGCCGCTCCACCTGGACGAGAAGGTCATCGATGCTCGGCTCGATGCCCAGCGACACGCCCGCCGCGACGTCGATGCGGGTGCCGCCCAGTGCTGATGCGAGCGAGAGGCCCGCGGCGCGCGCGTGCAGATCCCAGGCGGCGATGGAGAAGCCCGCCTTCGCGAACTCGTGGCCGCGGATCCGTGACCATGCCGACTCCAGTTCCTCCGGCTCGTCCCACTCCGCGCTGAGGGAAGCAGGTACGAGGTAGCGCAGCGCGATCGACCATGCCGTCTCGGTCGTCTCCGCTCCGTAGTACGGATCGGCGGGGGAGGCGATCTCGCCCCACCCGACGCGTCCTTCGCGGTCGGTCGCTTCGATCAGCAGATGGTTGATGCCGGTCTTGCGGTGCGAGCTCGTCTCGAACCCGTGCACCAGCGGCAGCGAGACGTCGAACAACCGGAGTCGATCGATCCTCATTTCCTTTGCTCCTTGTCTGCGTCGGTATGGGGACCGGGGTGGTGCAGTCCGAGGTCGGTCGCGAACCGGTCCCTGGTCGCGAGCCGCCGGCGCGCACCCTTGGCGCTCGCGGTGGTGAGCGTGGAGAGCAGATGGCAGACCGCGGCCACAGAGGTGGGCGAATCGGCGTACGAGGCGGATCCCGTGTGAACACGGATGAGTGAGGACGCGCTTGCGGCCAGGGGGGCGTCGTCGCTGTCGGTGATGACGACGAGCTGGCCGCCGGCCTCCCGGAACAACTCGCCGAATCGCACCGTCTCCGCGCGGTACCGCCTCATCGAGAAGACGATCAGCACGTCGCTCGCACGCACGTCCGTGAGGACGGTGAGCGGCGAGAGCGCGCGACCGTCCACGAGGAACACATTCGACAGCGTCGCCGACAGATCGGCGCCGAGGAGCTCCGCGTATGCCGCCGCCTTGCCCAGCCCACCGATGTAGCGCCGGCGGGCGCCAAGGATGAGCGTCGCGGCGCGGGGCACGTCGCCGCTGCGGGTGAGCTCGTCGAACGTCCGCTGGAGTGAACGCGTTTCCGTCTCGATCACGCGGGCCTGCAGCGCCTCGGCCGAGATGTTGGTGCGGATGCGCTCTCCGTACCGCTCGCCGGGGGAGACCAGCGATCGGTCGTGCAGGCTGTCATCGAAGTCGTCGGGTTGCGTCGGCTCTTGTCGCTCGGACATCATGCGTTCTCCTCATCCAGACGGCGAACCGCAAGGTATGCGGCCGTGGTGGCATCGACTCTCCTGCATGCGACGAGGGTCCGGTCCTCGGCAAGAAGAGACCGCACTCCGTCGCGGACCAGCTCCATGATCTCGGCGCCGGATGATGCGGATCCCGAGGTCTGCGCCGGCACCGGCAGCCAGACCGCGTCTGCATCCGTATCCTCGTGGCGCGTGGGGCGCCCCCAGTCGGATGAGCCGAATGCCGGCGGGCGTATGCTCCGCGCCGCGTCATACGGATCGGTGCGCCGATCCAGCACCCAGTCCACGACGACACGATCGGTTCCCGGGCGGTCGTAGTAGTCGTCGATGCAGTCGATCCCCTCAGCGCGCAATGAGCTGAAGTTGAAGTGCGCGTTGCGGGTGAGCAGCGGGTCGAAGGTCCACCGCATGCGTCGATGGCCCCACCCGAGGGCGACATCGCGCTGGGCGCGCTTGAGGAGGCGACCGACGCCCGCTCCCTGATGCTCGGCGTGGACGACGGCGGCCTGCGAGTAGTGGAACTCGCGACCCGAGGCGTCGCGCCCCGAGAAGCCGTAGGCGAAACCGGCCAGCGCCCCGGTGCGCGTATGCACCCCGACGACCGACCCGCCGTTGCGCACGAGTGCGCTCAGAAGATTCGTGTTCAGCTGCAGATCAGGACTGTCATAACCGAATACGCAGGCGTAGAGCTCGGCGGCGGCATGGAACTCCGCGTGCGTGCGCAACGTCGAGCTTCGATAGGGTCCCGTCGAGGCGTCCTGCATGATACGCATCCTATATTCGTCCTTGCGCGTCGCGATAGTACTGAATTGTCAAGCATTGACGCGTGCACCGACTCTCGGATACGTTTCGTAAAAGGGTAGGACGGGGAGTGGCATGCGGCGTGACGACATCGGGGAACGCGAGCGCGTCCTGACCCGACTCGAACGTCTCGTCGCGATCGAGTCGCCCTCTTTCGACCGTCCTGCCAGCGGCGCGGTCGTCGGGCTGCTCGCCGAGTGGTGGACATCCGCCGGCGCGGAGGTGCGTCTGATCGAGAGCGCTGCCGGCACCGACCTGGTCGCCGAGGTGGCGGGCGTCGGCGATCCCCTGCTGCTCGTCGGTCACTCCGACACCGTGTGGCCACGGGGAACGCTCGACGGCGAGGTGCCCTGGCTCGTGGACGGTGACACGGTGCGGGGCCCGGGCGTCTACGACATGAAGAGCGGACTGATCGTGATGATCGCCGCGATCGAGCGTCTGCGCGGACGTTCGCATCGCGCCGTTCGCGCCGTGATCGTCTGCGATGAGGAGGTGGGCTCGCCGCATTCCCAGCAGCTGCTGCGCTCGTGCGCCATGGGCGTGAGGGGCGCGATCGGGTTCGAGTCCCCGCATCCGGACGGCGCGCTGAAGGTGGGCCGCCGTGGCAGCACGCGCGTGCTGCTGACCGTGCGGGGCCGCGCGGCGCACGCGGCGCTCGATCCGGATTCGGGAGTCTCGGCGATCGATGAACTCGTCGACCAGTTGATCGCGGTGCGGGGTATCGTGACGGATCCTGCCCTCGCGGTCGAGGTTCTGTGCAACGTCGGCACGATCACCGGGGGAGGGCGCGCGAACGTCATCCCGGCAGATGCCTCGGCAGAGATCGGATTGCGATTCGTGGATGCCGATTCGGAGCACCGCGTCCTCGCCGCACTGCGCGAGCTCCGTCCCGTGCGCGAGGGCGCGGTCGTCGACCTGCGCGTGCTCAGCCACCGCCCGGCATGGAGCCCCTCGGCCGCGGACGAGCGGCTGCGCGAACGGGTGAGCGTCGTCGGCGACCGGATCGACCAGCAGATCGACGCGCGTCCCGCCAGCGGGGCAGGAGACACGAACCTGCTCGGCAGTCTCGGCATCCCCACCGTCGACGGATTCGGGCCGCGCGGCGGTGGGGCTCATGCGGCCACAGAGCACGCGTCGATGGCGTCGCTCATGGAGCGCATCGACCTGCTGACCGCGCTTCTCGCCGACATGCCGGTCTAGTCGAGGTACGGCCGCGGGCACCGCGATGACGATCCGATCACCACGCAGCATCGCCCACGACCGCCGGAAGCTCGTGTCCGCGCGGCGTGACGACGTAGACGGTCCGACGGCTGTACGACCACGCCGTGTCGAAGGCCGCGCGCGGGTAGGTGCGCAGGCCGGCCGCGCCGCCGGGGTTCGCCGGGTCCGCGACCAGGACGTCGCCGTCGGCGGTGAACCCGCGGATGACGACCAGATGCCCGGTCGGTGCGCCGTAGTCCGCGCCGGACAGTTCTCCCTTGCCGAAGCGGATCGAGGCGACGATCGGGACGCCGGCATCCGTCAACGTCCGCGCGGCGCGCAGCCCCGGCAGTCGGGTCACGAACGCCTCCAGGCCCAGGGAACCCGCGAGAGCGGCGTTGAACGACCAGTTGCCCGTGCCTTCGTAGGCGATGTCGTATACGGAGCGGGCGACCCACGGCACGTGCGGATCGGCGCCCTCGGGGATCTCCTCGGGTGCAGCGGTCGGGATCTCGGTGCCCCAGGCCAGGGCGACCATGGTCAAAGAGGTCGGTGAGCACCAGACGGGGCCACCGCCCAGATCGTCTCGTGCGGGGTACGCCCGCTGCGACAGCGGGCGCACCGAGGCTGCCGCGCCGAGGATCCCGCCGATCGCATCGGTGTCTGCGAGTGGTGCCGGGTCGGCCGACGCAGTGACGTTCACCGTCGCCAGGTGCAGTGGTCCTGCGGACCGGTCGCCGTCCGCGTCCTGTCCCTCCCCGAGCGTGATGCGCAGCTGCACGGCGTCGAACTCGGCACCGGCGGGAGCTGTCAGCACGTCGGTGTCGACCACGGGGATGCCCTGTTCGCCCGGCTTCGCCGCGGAGCGAGCGGGGCTGGTTCGGGCACCCGGCTCGCCCCAGGTCGCGAGCGACTGCCACGGATGCCAAGCGCCGTCGGGGCGGCGCGAGCGGATGTCGACCTGTGCGGTCGTCCCGGCATCCAGATTCCATGATGCGATGGCGCGGTCGGCGGCGAACCCCGGTTCCAGGATGTCGGAAGTCCATCGGGGCCCCTCCCAGCCGACGCGGGTGTCCGCGCGCATCAGCAGTGTGCGCCACGTGGGCACCGTCGGGGCGGGTGAGGTCGGCATCGGGGGTGCTCCGTCCATGGGGGATGATCCGTAACGGATCCTCCGCCATCTGTCCCTGTCGCGTCAAGGGCCGGGTGCGGAGGCGGCATTCGGGCGACGCGCCGAAGTGAAGCCCGCATTCCTGATCATTTCGCGCTAAGCAAGCCCTGCTGTGCCGTCGAGGCGAGGGTTCCCTCGCGCTGCGAGGCCCCCGCAGACCCGTCGGCTGCAACACAGCGTTAACAATCATTTGGTACGAATGTGTTGACCGCATCGTGTGATGTGCGGTTCTATTGCTCCAACCCTCGGGGCCGACTGCGGACTCCGGCAGCGATGGAAGGACTCTCATGCGAACTCGACACCGCAAACATCTGATGCGCGTGCTGTGCGTGGCGGCAGCGACCGCCTTGATGGCCACGCCGGCCACCATGGCGAGCGCGAGCGCGCCCTCCGGCATCCGCGCCGCGGAATCAACCGCACCACCCACCTCCGATGCCGACAGCAAGACGCTGCGGATCGCGACCTCGGGCTTCGTCGACTCGTTCAACCCGTTCACCTCGATCTACCTCCTGCCCACGAACACCCTGCGCTACACGTACGAGTTCCTCGTGCAGTTCGCGCAGGAGGACGGCTCGCCCACGAAGGGCCTCGCCGACAGCTGGGAGACTTCAGAGGGTGGCAAGGTCTGGACATTCACCCTGCAGGACGGCCTGAAGTGGTCGGACGGCGAGCCGATCACCTCGGAAGACGTCAAGTACACGTACGAGACGATGATGAGCGACCCCGCGCTCGGCGTCGCCAACGGCAACCTGCTGGCGAACCTCGACTCGATCGACACGCCGGATGAGAAGACCGTCGTGCTCACCATGACCGCTCCGCAGGCACCCAACCCCGGAGTCGAGATCCCCGTCGTGCCCAAGCACGTGTGGGAGAAGATCGACAACCCTGCCGAGTACCCGAACGACAAGGACGTCGTCGGCTCCGGCCCGTTCCTGCTGGAGAGCTACAAGGCGAACCAGTTCATCACGCTCAAGGCCAACCCGGACTTCTGGCGCGGCGCCCCCAAGATCGACAAGATCCAGTACATCTACTACACCAACTCGGACGCGCAGGTGCAGGCGCTGCGCTCCGGCGACGTCGACATGGTCACCGGTCTCACGGCTACGCAGTACGAAGCGCTGAAGAACGTCGACGGCATCACGGTGCACTCGGGTCAGGGTCGCCGCTATTCGTCGATCGGTCTGAACTCCGGGTGGAAGACGCGCACCGGTGAGGCGTACGGCAACGGCAACCCGGCACTCCAGGATGTAGCCGTGCGGCAGGCGATTCGCCTCGGCACCGACATCGAGACGCTGCTGGACAAGGTTCTGGGCGGCTACGGCGTACTGGCGACGAGCTTCGTCCCCGCCTCGTACCCGAACTGGACGCTGCCCGCTGACAGCCCGGTCATCATGAAGTACGACCCGGATGCGGCGAAGAAGAAGCTCGATGAAGCGGGCTGGGCGGTCGGAGCGGACGGCATTCGCGTCAAGGACGGTCAGCCGCTGAAGCTCCGACTGTTCGTGGACTCGTCGAGCATCACCGAGCAGTCCGAGGCTGAGTACTTCGTGCCGTGGATGAAGGAGATCGGCATCCAGGTCGACATCGAGTCCACCGACGTCGACACGATCAGTGCCGAGACCTCCGCGGGCAACTACGACATGTACTTCAGCGGGTGGAGCATGGGCGCTGACCCCGACTTCCAGCTCGGAATCAACACCTGCGCGAACCTCCCGACCGGCACCGACGGATCGGGCGGCACCTCGCAGGACGGCTGGTGCGACCCGGAGTTCGACAAGCTGTACGACGAGCAGCACACCGAGCTCGACCCCGAAAAGCGCAAGGCGCTCGTGCAGGAGATGCTCGAGATGAACTACGAGGCCACCGCTCAGGTCGCGACCTGGTACGCCAACAGCCTGGAGGCCTACCGCTCCGACCGATTCACGGACTTCTCCCTGATGCCGAAGAAGGGTGGCATCATCGCCAACCAGTCCGGCTACTGGGGCTACCTGACCGTGCACGCCGTCGGTGACGCCGAGACGGCCAAGGGAGGCCCGAACGTCGGCCTGCTGGTGACCGGTGGTGTCGTCGGAGTCCTCGTCATCGGTGCCGTGATCCTGCTGATGGTCCGACGTCGTCGCAGCGCCGACATCGAGTGAGACGAAGCGCGCCGTGGCGTACCCTCCGGGGGCGCCACGGCGCGCTTCATCCGAACGTCACGATCATCCGCGTCAAGCGGCAGGACAGGAGACCGACGTGTCCGATACAGTGCCGGCCACCGAGGCCGTCATCCTCGAAGAGCAGGGTGATTCCGCCCCGCGCGGCACGCCCGCGCTGAAGTACGCCCTCACCAAGATCGGCGGCGCACTGATCAGCCTGGTGATGGTCATCATCCTGGGATTCTTCGCGTTCAAGATCCTTCCGGGCGACCCGGTCAAGGCGATGGCCCGCGACAGGCCGATGTCGCCGGAGCAGATGGAGCAGCTTCGCAAGCAGCTCGGTCTCGATCGTCCGCTCCTGCAGCAGTTCACCGACTACATCGGGAACGTCTTCACGCTGAACTTCGGTGAGAGCTACGTGTACCACGAGTCCGTGGCATCCCTCATCGGACAGTACTTCTGGAACACCATCCTGCTCACCGGCACCGCCGCGGTCCTCGCCATCTCGCTGGGACTGTGGCTCGGCCAGAAGGCCGGCTGGAAGCACGGCTCGACCTTCGACAAGATCACCTCCGGCACCTCGCTCGTGCTGTGGTCGGTGCCCACGTTCTGGCTCGGGCTCATCCTGCTGATGGTCTTCGGCGGGACGCTGCACTGGTTCCCGACCGGAGGGATGGTCTCATCGAGCCCACCTGCGGATGCCATCGGCCAGGTGTTCGACGTGATCTCTCACATGGTTCTCCCCGTGGCCACGATGGTGGCCGTCGTCTATGCGCAGTACGTCATGGTGATGCGCGCATCGGTGATGGAGGAGATGAGTGCCGACTATCTGACCACGGCTCGGGCCAAGGGGCTGCGCGACGACCTGGTCCGCACCCGCCACGCCGTGCCGAACGCCCTGCTGCCGGCTGTGACGCTCGTCTTCATGCACATCGGAGGACTCATCGCGGGAGCCGTCACTGTGGAGACCGTGTTCTCCTGGCCCGGTCTCGGCAAGCTCACCTTCGAGGCGATCCAAGGGCCCGATCTCCCTCTCCTGCAGGGAACGTTCGTGGTCTTCTCGGCGATCATCATCGTGATGAACCTGTTCGCCGACTTCATCTATCGCTGGCTCGACCCGAGAGTGAGGCGCGCATGAGCATCCGCACCGACATCACCGCCCGCTCCCCGCGCGGCATGGCGTGGGCTCGCCGCCGCAAGGCCGCCGGCGACTTCTGCCGTGAGTTCTCCCACAGCCGCGCGGGCATGGTCGGGCTCGTCTTCCTCGCGGTCGTGATCGTCTTGGCGATCCTCGCGCCGGTGATCGCGCCCGCATCGATGCTCGACGTCACCAAGCTGCTCGATTCACCGCGATTCGCGCCGCCGTCGTGGGAGCATCCGCTCGGCACCGACCATCAGGGCCGTGAGATCTGGGTCCGGATGCTCTGGGGCACGCAGGTGTCGCTGGTCGTCGGATTCGCCGCGACCGCCGTGTCGATGATCATCGGCACGATCGTCGGGATCGCCGCAGGCCACTTCACCGGCTGGGCGGGCGGCGTGCTGATGCGCATCATCGACTTCTTCCTCGTGCTGCCCTCGCTGATCCTCGCCATCGTGCTCTCCTCGGTGCTGCAGCGCGGCGTGTGGACGATCGTGATCGCGATCGGCCTGACGTCATGGGCGGGAACAGCCCGTGTCGTGCGGGCGCAGACCCTGTCCGTGGAGTCGCGCGACTACATCGAGCGATCCAGGGTCCTGGGGGCCGGCCATTGGCACATCATCGTCAAGCACCTTCTGCCCGGCGTGCTGCCCCTGGTGCTCGCCAACACGACGCTCACGGTCGGGTCCGCGATCATCGCCGAGTCGACTCTGTCTTTCCTCGGACTAGGTGACACCACGCTGCAGTCGTGGGGCGCGGTGCTGAAGAACTCGATGGATGTCTCCGCGGCCACCAGCGGCTACTGGTGGTACGTGCTCGTGCCCGGCATCGCGATCGTGCTGGTGGTTCTCGCCTTCACGCTCGTGGGGCGCGCGGTGGAGAACATCATCAACCCGACCCTGCGGAGGCGCTGAGCGATGCCCGATCTCACATTCGACGACGTCTCGATCACCTATCGCACCTCTGCGCGCCACGACCGTGGCGAGATCGCGGCGGTGCGAGGAGTCTCCCTGCAGCTGCCCGCCGGCGGCACACTCGGAGTCGCCGGCGAATCCGGCTCCGGCAAATCCACCCTGGCGATGAGCGTCCTGCGGCTGCTGCCGGGCAACGCCACTCTCACCGGAAACGTTCGCGTCGGTGACACCGACATCACGGAGCTCGGCTTCGGGGCGCTGAGGGCGCTGCGCTGGTCCGAGGCGTCGATCATCTTCCAGGGGGCGATGCACTCGCTGAACCCGGTGCGCACGGTGGGGCAGCAGATCACCGAGGCGCTGGAGCTGCACGTCGCCGATGGGTGGCGCACGGAGAAGTCGCGCCGGGAGCGCGTCGCGGAGCTGCTGCGCGTGGTCGATCTCGCCCCGCGGAAGGCCGACGCCTACCCGCACGAGATGTCGGGTGGGCAGAAGCAGCGCGTGATGATCGCGATGGCGCTGGCGTGCGAGCCGGAGATCATCATCGCGGACGAGCCCACCACGGCGCTCGATGTCATCGTGCAGAAGCAGATCCTGGAGATGATCAGCACACTCGTCGCCGAGCGCGGCATCTCGATGCTGATGATCAGCCACGATCTCTCGGTGCTCGCCACGGCGTGCGACCGGATCGCGGTGATGCGCGACGGTCAGCTCGTCGAGGTCGGTGAAGCCCTGCGCGTGTGCCTCGAACCGGAGCATCCGTACACCAGGCAGCTGGCGGAGGCGTTCCCCACGATCGGCGACCCCGCGTCGCGGATGAACCCGGTGACCAGGCGCGAGTCGTCCGAACGGGCGACGCCGACGGCGCAGTCCCGGTCGTGGACGGCTGATGATGTTCTGCTCGAGGCGAAGGGGCTCAACGTCACCTATCACGGGCGCGGCCACGCACTGCGGGCCGTCAAGAACGTCGATCTCGCGGTGCACAAGGGGGAGATCCTCGCCCTCGTGGGCCAATCAGGCTCAGGCAAAAGCACGCTGGCGCGAACACTCGTCGGGCTGCAGCATCCGGATGACTCTTCGACCGTGCAGTTCCGCGGCAAGGATCTGCCCCGCAGCGGCAAGGCGCTGCGCGCGTTCCACGGTGAAGTGCAGATGGTGCTGCAGGATCCCACTGCGGCGCTGAACCCGAAACTGAGCGTGTACGAGTCCGTCGCCGAGGGGCTGCGTGTGCAGCACTACAGCGGAGACGAGCGGGAGCGCGTGGCGCAGAGCCTGACCGATGCCGAGCTGACCCCGCCGGAACGCTTCATGGGCGCGATTCCGCAGGAGCTGTCCGGTGGGCAGCGGCAGCGGGCGGTCATCGCCGGAGCGCTGGCCGTCGGACCGCAATTGCTGGTGGCCGATGAGCCGGTCGCATCGCTGGATGCCTCGGTGCGCGGCGAGATCCTCGCGCTGCTGCTGTCGCTGCGCGAGCGGCTCGGGCTCAGTGCTCTCGTCATCACTCATGACCTCGGCCTCGCGTGGAACATCGCGGACACCGTCGCGGTCATGCTGGAGGGCGAGATCGTCGAGTACGGCCCGACCGAACAGGTGCTGTTGGATCCGCAGCACGAATACACGAAGCGCCTGCTCGCGGCGGCGCCCACGATCGAGAGGCGCACCGTATGAGCGTCGCCGCCGTTCACGTCGAGCGCGACGCCTACCTCGCCACGGCACCGCTCCAGGCGGGTGACGTGGTGCACCTGGTGTCGCCGTCGGGGCTCGGGAACGCGGAGAGCCTGGAGCGCGCTGTCGGCTACTACCGGCAGTGGGACCTCGATGTCAGAGTGGCCGAGCATGTGCTCGACCCCCATCCGAGGGCGAAGTACCTCGCGGGGCCGGATGCCGACCGCCGCGAGGACCTCGTGCGCGCCTGGCTCGACCCCGACACGGCCGCTGTCGTATGCCTGCGCGGCGGTTTCGGCGCGATGCGACTGCTCGACGGCATCGACTGGGATGCCATGAGCGCGCAGTCCACGCGCCGCGACGGGCGTCCGAAGCTGCTGACCGGATCGTCCGACGTCACCGCGCTGCACGAGGCATTCCGGGTGCACCTCGATGTGCCGACCCTGTTCTGCCCGATGCCGGGCAACGACGTCTTCCGCGATTCCGAGACGATCCGCACCGACGTGCACCGCTGGCTCTTCGAGCCGTGGGCGGGTCGGAGCATCGTCGGTCCGAGCACCGAAGTGCTCGTGCCAGGTCGTGCGACAGGCCGCTTCACCGGTGGCAACCTGAGCCTGCTCGCCGGGGGACTCGGTGCGCCGGAAGCAGCGGATGACCCAGGCGGCATCCTCTTCCTCGAAGACATCGATGAGGAGATCTACCGGCTGGACGGCTTCATGTTGCAGCTGATGCGCTCAGGGCGGATTCCCGCCGCATCCGCGATCGTCCTCGGATCCTGGCACAAGTGCGGAGAACTCGATCAAGTGCGTGAACTCATGCGCGAGTACCTCGCCGATCTCGGCGTGCCGGTGCTGTGGGAGCAGGGCTTCGGGCACGACCCGAACGCCCTCAGCATCCCGCTGAACGTGGACGGCGTGCTCGAATCGGAGGCCGGTGACGGCATCCGCCTCACGATCGGAGGAGCACAATCATGAACATCGCGCTTCCCGCTCTCGACTTCCGCGCGACCTGGTCGATCCGGATCGTGGATGCTGCGGACGGATCCGTTCTGGCCGAGCACGATCCCGACGTCGTGTGCCAGACGGCGAGTGTCGGCAAGGTGTTCCTTCTGATCGAGGTCGCCCGGCGCCTCGTCGACGGCAGCCTGTCGCCGGATCAACGGGTCGAGGTTCCCGACGAGTATCGCGTCGAGGACTCCGGTCTGCTGTACCGCATGCGCAACCAGACCATCTCGGTGTACGACGCTGCACTCCTGGTCGGCGCGTTCAGCGACAACCTCGCGACGAACGCGCTGATCCACCTGTGCGGACTGGAGTCCGTGCGCGCTGTCGCGCCGGAACTCGGGTACGCCGACACCTCGCTGCTGGACTACATCCGCAATGAGCGGCTTGCCGGGATGCCGTGGACGCCGTCGTATGGAACGGGCGCCGAGTTGTCGGATCTCATGCGACGGCTGGGCGCGCGCGAGGTGATCTCACCGGAGGTCAGCGACCTGGTGCTCACGTGGCTGGCGGCGAACGCCGACACCTCGTTGGTCGCCGACTCGCTGCTGCTCGACTCGCTCGCGCACGTCGAGGCGGAGTACCAAGGCATGGTGCTGCGCCACAAGACGGGCAGCACCTCCTTCTCGCGCATCGACGTGGGGTACCTTTCAGGTCCGGAGGCGACGGTCGCCTATGCGGTGGCGGCGAACTGGCCCGGTCTCGGCATCGACCTGCGTGCACCCGTGCTGGCAGCCATGCACACGATCGGCGAGCACCTGCGACGGCATGTGACCGGTCGTGATCTGGACGGCGTCTGAACGCCTGCGGGCGGCGCTCGTGGCGTCACCCGTCCGCTAGCATCGACGGATGACTCGAAGTGGCCGACTGGGCGTCGGCATCATCGGCGCCGGACGGGTCGGACCGGTCATCGGTGCCGCGCTCGCCGGAGCGGGGCACGCCATCACCGGCATCACCTCGGGCTCGGACGACGACCGTTCCGCGGCGGTGCTGCCCGGGGCGGTCGTGCTCGACGCGCTGGAGATCGTGCGCCGCAGTGAACTGGTGGTGATCGCCGTGCCGCACGACGAGCTGCCGGGGCTCGTCGCCGGCATCGCCGAGGCCGGCGGATGGCAGATGGGGCAGCTCGTGCTGCACACCGACCCGGGACACGGCATCGACGTGCTGCGCCCGGCCGCCGAACAGGGCGCGATCCCGCTGGCCGTGCACCCGGCGATCTCGTTCAGCGGCACGACCATGGATCTGCGTCAGCTGCAGGCGGCGTACGCCGGGGTCACGGCGCCCGCCGCCGTGCTGCCGATCGCTCAGGCACTGGCCGTGGAGATGGGCTGCGAGCCGGTCGTCATCGCCGAGCAGGACCGGGCAGCCTACGGGGAGGCCATCGCCACGGCATCCGAGTTCTCCCGTGCCATCGTCGGCCAGGCCACCTCGCTGCTGCGCGGCGTCGGCGTGGACAACCCCGGCGGATACCTCTCCGCGCTGGTGCAGTCCACCGTCGAGCAGGCCCTGCGCGAAGCATCCGGACCGCTGGATCCGCCGATCGCCCTCTGAACGCGGTGGGACGCGTCGCGTGGGGCTGGATCAGAAACGTATCCGCAGAGCGATCCGGGGATACGTTTCTGATCCACGTTGCGCGGCGAGGATGCGTTTCTGATCCACGTCGGCGAGTGCCGGGCGGCTCAGCGGCCTCCGGAGAACCCGCCGCCTCCGCCGCCACCCGAGAAGCCGCCGCCCGTGGATCCGCCGCCCGAAGAGCTGGAAGGGCTGTAGGTCGCGGCGGTCTGCATCGAGGTCGAGTACGTGGACAGGCGCGTGCCGATCGACGCGCCCGCGGCGACGTCGATCCATCCGGGGCTGCCGCCCGCCGTCGAGTACGCGGTCTCGAGCGCGGCGGTCCAGCTCTTCTCCTGGCCGAGCAGCATCGCGTACGGGAGCAGCTTCTCGTACAGGTGCACGATGTCCACGGTGCCGTCGCTGCGTCGCTCCGCACCCTGGTACGACTGCAGCATCTTCAGCCGGTCGGCTTCGGCGACGCGGATGAACTCTTTCATGCCGAGCAGGTACTCGTAGCGCTCCGCCCCGGCAGGGGTGAGGACCGTGTGCTTGGAGAAGGCCACGAACGCCGTGATGGCCACCGCCGTGGTCGCGAAGATCACCGCGACGATCGACAGGGGCAGCAGATCGCGGTCCTTCGTCGCCGACCACACCACGAACACCACCGTCAGAGCGACCAGCGCCACGGCGGCCCAGCCGAACGCCATGGCGCCGCGACTGCGCTCCTCGGTCAACCAGTCGCGCCGCTTGGCCTCCGCGCGGCCCTTGCGCACCAGCTTGTCCATGCGCTTGGCGAACTTCGTACTGGAGCGGGGGATGCGGCGCACGGTCAGGTCGCCAGGGAACACGGCGTCGATCAGTGCGGCATCCAGCGGATCGCGTGCCGCGGAGCGGTCCATGAGTCGCAGGGCCGGCCGCTTCTTGCCTCCCTGCTCGAGGATCTCCTCCTCCAGCCGCACGGCGCCCTGCACCGCGAGGTGCACCATCTGCGCGGGGATGGGGTTCGGCGCACCGGGCATGAGCGGAGCTGCGAGCAGCGGGGGGCAGATCGGCGGGCACATCGAACTGCGCGACGATGATGCCGGACGCGACGCGGCGGCGACGCTTGAGCCCCGCGACCGACGCCCAGGAGCCGACGGCGAGGCCGACCGCCCCCAGCCCGGCGAGGGCGGGTCCGAAGTCCGCCACCGGGTCCGCTGAGCGCGCCGCCGGCTGGGCGACCGTGCCGGCAGCGAAGCCGATGGCGAGGGTCACGCCGTCTCCGGCGACGCGCGTGCCGGACTTCACGGTGAACGTCGCGCCCTCGGCATCCGTCTGCGGCCCGTCGATGGTGCACGCAAGCCGCTCCCCGGCCTGACCGTAGTAGCAGGCGGCGTCTCCGGTGAGGGCATCGGACAGGTCGGGGGAGAAGTCGATCGAGGCGCGGAAGCGGTCGATCTTCTGCGTGCTGTTCAGCGGGAGGAGGTTCCAGTAGAACTCGTCGTTCTTCGTCTGGGAGCCGTGGATCATGAAGTCGCGCATGGCCGATTCGATGACGTAGGTGGTCGGACCGTGCACGTAGTCGTCATCGCCGGTCAGCACGAGCAGCATGCCGTCCTCGTGCTCGGTCTCGTAGGGCACGTCGTGACCCTCGGCATCCTTCACCGAGAGGATCTCGAGGCCCAGACCTGCACCCTCGTAGCGTTCCGGGTAGCCGCGGATGATGCCCTTGTTCTGATCGAACTCCGGGAACTCGGCGACCACCGTCTCGGTCACGTGCGCCTGCGCACGCCCGTCGGCGTCGAGCGAGATCTCGTACTGCGAGTCCCACGACGAGTACGAGAAGTCGTTCACGTCGGCGCTCGCCGCGGATGCGGGCAGCAGCACGGCGGCGGCCGAGGCTGCGGCCAGCGCGAGAACCGACAGGATGCGTCGTCGAGCGTGCGGTGCGGTGGGGGAAGGTCGCATGCCATCGAGGCTAACCCGGGCCGCTCGGCGCTCATGCGTGCGCCGGTAGACTGAATGCGACTTTCTTCAAGGAGCTCCCACACATGACTGACGCGTCTGCGCCGATCCCCTCGTCCGACCCTGCCGGCCAGGAGGAGGAGGACGTCTTCGAGCAGAAGGCCGTGCGTCTCGCGAAGCGGGAGAAGCTGATCGCGAACCGGACGGATGCCGGTGGCGGCGCCTTCCCGGTGGGCGTGCCCGTCACGCACACGATACCCGCGCTGCGCGCGCAGTACGGCGAGCTCGAGGCCGGAGCCGAGACCGGCGAGATGGTCGGCATCGCCGGCCGGGTCGTGTTCAGCCGCAACACCGGCAAGCTCTGTTTCGCCACGCTGCAGGCCGGCGACGGGTCGCGCATCCAGGCGATGGTCTCGCTGGCCAACGTCGGCGAGGAGTCGCTGGCGGGCTGGAAGGAGCTCGTCGACCTGGGCGACCACGTCTTCGTGCACGGCGAGGTCATCTCCAGCCGCCGCGGTGAGCTGTCTGTCATGGCCGATTCTTGGCAGATCGCCTCGAAGGCGATCCTGCCGCTGCCGAACGCGTACTCGGAGCTGAACGAGGAGACGCGCGTGCGGAGCCGCTTCCTCGACCTGATCGTGCGCGATCAGGCCCGCACCACCGTGCGCGCCCGCGCCGCCGTGAACGCCAGCCTGCGCGCCACGTTCACCGGCCACGAGTACCTCGAGGTCGAGACGCCGATGCTGCAGGTGCAGCACGGCGGAGCATCCGCACGTCCCTTCATCACCCACTCGAACGCGTTCGACACGGAGCTGTACCTGCGCATCGCGCCGGAGCTGTACCTGAAGCGCGCGGTCGTGGGCGGCATCGAGCGCGTCTACGAGATCAACCGCAACTTCCGCAACGAGGGCGCCGATTCCACGCACTCGCCCGAGTTCGCGATGCTCGAGGCCTACCAGGCGTACGGCGACTACGACCAGATGGCCCGGCTCACCCAGGAGCTCGTGCAGAACGCCGCGATCGCCGTCGCCGGCTCCACCACGGTCACCTGGGCCGACGGAACCGAGTACGACCTCGGTGGCGAGTGGGACCGCGTCTCGATGTACGAGTCGCTGTCGGCGGCGTCCGGACGCACGGTCACCCCGGACGACGCGGTGGAGGATCTCATCGCGTTCGCCGAGACCAACGGCGTGGATGTCCCCCCGCACGCCACCCACGGCAAGCTCGTCGAGGAGCTTTGGGAGCACTTCGTGAAGGGCGACCTCGTGCGCCCCACCTTCGTGATGGACTTCCCCGTCGACACGTCGCCGCTCGTGCGCGAGCACCGCTCGATCGCCGGCGTCGTGGAGAAATGGGATCTGTACATCCGCGGCTTCGAGCTGGCCACCGGCTACTCCGAGCTGGTCGACCCGGTCATCCAGCGCGAGCGCTTCGTCGAACAGGCGAAGCTCGCCGCCGGTGGTGACCTGGAGGCCATGCGCGTGGACGAGGAGTTCCTGCGGGCCCTCGAGCACGGCATGCCGCCGTCCGGGGGCATGGGTATGGGCATCGACCGTCTGCTGATGGCCATCACCGGCCTCGGCATCCGCGAGACCATCCTGTTCCCGCTGGTCAAGTAGGCGCACCGCTCACCCGCGCTGCAGCGCCCACTCCGGAAGGAGCGCGGCGGACAGCATCGTCGAGATCAGCGATGCCATGCTGTGCTTCGGATCGATCTCGAGCGCCCGGTCGATGTACTTCCCGGCGTGCGACGAGCGTCCCAGAGCCCACGCGAGCCATCCTGCGGCGGTGAGCGCGCCGACCTGCGCGTGCCGGGGTGCTCGGGATGCCGCGGCGCGCACCACCTGCAGCGCGCAGCCGAGCCGGTCGGCGTCGGGGCGCGGGCCCCGCCCCAGGAAGATCTCGCCGACGGCATCCGGGATTCCCCCGCCCGATGCGGAGAACTCGAGCTGCGCGTCCAGAGCGCGTTCGCCGAACGCCAGATCGGTCGCCCACTGCACCAGGATCGCGTCGCGCAGCACCGGCCGGTTCAGACACCACAGCAGGGCCGCGCAGTCATAGGGGTCGTCGCCGCTCGGCGCGTCGAGCAGCTCCTCCGCGAAGGCCGGCAGGTCATCGAGCAGCATGCAAGCCACGGACAGGGCGAACGGGCTGTCCGTGGCGGTTATCCGGCCGCTGCCCAGGCGATGCCGCTCGAGCAGGTCATCGATCTCGTGCAGGGCGCGTCCGACCCGCTCGCGGTCGACGAGGTCGCCGGCCGGCAGTTCGGCGCCGGACTCCTGATCGCCGCTGACGTCGCCGATCCCCGCGATGTCCGGGGTATCCGGGATCTCCTCCAGACTTCGCACGACCGGGTCCTCGTCGAGATAGTCGCCCCAGCCTTGGGCGGTCACGCACAGCGCGTCGACGATGCGCAGCCCGGCATCGGCGGCGACGTCCAGCAGCGCCTCGATCAGGGTGAGTCGGGGCAGCAGGATGCCGTCGGGGACGGACTGCGGCGCCTCGTCGGTGTAGACGACGGCGGCGACCCCGTCGACGCCGCTGACCTGCAGCAGAGCGCGCAGGGCGACCTCGGCGAAGTCGTCGGCATCGGTCTGCGGATCGGGCAGGTCGATGCGCATTGCACCGGAGGCGCGCGTGCCGTGAAACGGCAGCATGACGATGCTCTGCCGAGGAGTGAAGCCGGCCAGGGCCGGGACGATGCCGAGAAGCTCGGCGGGTTCTGTGGTGCGGATGATCGTGTTCATGCAGGGAGCCTGCCCGCGCGCACCGACCCTCGAGGGGGCGGATCCCAGGAATTGTGAAGAGGTCGTCCGAAACCCCCATCCGTGCAGGGACATCGTCGCCGGACGATTGACAGGCTGCACGGCGTACGATGGACCCGTGGACAACTTCTGGGTCGCGGCGGCATGGTCGATTCTGCCGACCATCGTGGTGAGCGGGATCTTCGTGATCGTGCTGCGCGGCATCCTGCGCTTCGATCGCACCGAACGCAAGGTGCATGCCCGCATCGAGGCCGAGGAGCGCGCCGCGCGCGGTCTTCCCCCCAAGTCGCTCTGACCAGCACAGTCGCTCTGACGCCCGCGGCTCGCGTGAGATCGCGCGGTTGCACTCGAAGTCGGCGCCTGCGGCTACGCTGAACCCAGTCGAACGGGCGGGGGTGTGATGTTCAACGTCGACAACTGGCCCTGGTGGCTGGTGCTGGTCTATGTCGTCATCGACATCAGCCTGAGGATCTTCGCCGTCATCGTGGTGCCGCGAAACCGCCGCCCCACCTCGGCGATGGCCTGGCTGCTCGCGATCTTCATCATCCCGATCGTCGGAATCCTGATCTTCCTGCTGATCGGAAATCCCAAGCTGCCCCGCGCTCGCCGCCGCAAACAGGACCAGATCAACGCGTACATCGCGAAGACGGCGCAGGGCCTGTACCTGGGCTCGCTGCGGCCGAACCCGCCGCGCTGGTTCCCTCCGCTGGTGAAGATGAACGACGCGCTGGGCGCCCCGCCGCAGTCCGGCGACAACGACGCTCACCTCATCAGCGACTACCAGGAATCCCTGGATGCCATGGCCGAGGCCATCCGCGGCGCCCAGGACTACGCGCACATCGAGTTCTACATCCTGCAGTCCGACACGTCCACCGAGAACTTCTTCCGGGCGATGGAGGAGACCGCTGCGCGCGGCATCCCGGTGCGCGTGCTGCTGGACTACTGGGCGAATCGCTGGAAGCCGAAGTACCGCGAGACCGTGCGGCGCCTCGATGCGATGGGGGCCGACTGGCATCTCATGCTGCCCGTGCAGCCATTCAAGGGCCGCATCCAACGACCCGACCTGCGCAACCACCGCAAACTGCTCGTCGTCGACGGCCGTGTGGGGTTCCTCGGCTCGCAGAACATCACAGACTCCTCGTACAACCTGCCCAAGAACATCCGTCAGGGTCTGCACTGGGTCGACCTGATGGTGCGGGTGAACGGCCCCGTCGTCGCGAGCCTGAACGCGATTTTCCTCTCTGATTATTACGCCGAGACCGACCGGGTCCCGGAGAGCGTCGACATCACGCGCGTCGAGTTCGGCGACGGCGACCTGGACTGCCAGATCGTGCCCTCGGGCCCGGGATTCGAAGCCGAGAACAACCTGCGTCTGTTCTTGGGACTGCTGTATGCGGCCAAGAAGCGGATCATGATCGTCAGTCCGTACTTCGTGCCGGACGAGGCGCTGCTGCTGGCCGTGACGGCGGCGGTGGATCGGGGCGTCGAGGTGGAGCTGTTCGTCTCGGAGCAGGGTGACCAGGCCATGGTCTATCACGCGCAGCGCAGCTATTACGAGGTGCTGCTGCGCGCCGGCGTGCGCATCTGGTTCTATCCCAAGCCTTACATCCTGCACACCAAGAGCCTCACGATCGACGACGAGGTCGCCGTCATCGGCTCGAGCAACATGGACATGCGCTCCTTCGGTCTGAACATGGAGGTGTCGATGCTCGTGCGCGGTGAGGAGTTCGTCACCGAGATGCGCATCGTCGAGGACGAGTACCGCTCGCTCAGCCGTGAGCTCACGCTGGCGGAGTGGGAGAAGCAGCCGCTGCGCTCCAACATCCTCGACAACCTCGCGCGGCTCACCTCTGCCCTGCAGTGATCCGGACAAGGGCTTTGAGACGTTCGGTTCTCCCGCGACACTAGGGAGTATGAGCCTCTCTCGACTGCGCCCGATCCCGTCCGTCTTCGCGCTCGCCGCGGTCGCGCTGCTGGCCGCCGGATGCGGGACGGGTCCGGCCTCCCCCGCGCCGACCAGCACGGCGGGTTCGCCATCGAGCACCCCAGGATCGGATGCGGGGTCGTCGACGTTCGACCGCACCGCGAGTGACATCGAAGCGGCCTGGCTCGATGACGGACGGGTCATCGGAATCGTCACGTGGGGATCCTCGAGTTGCCGTCCGCATGTCGCGGACGTGAAGGCGGACGGTCAGACGGTCGCCGTCACGCTGGCCGATCCCGATGAGATGGCCTGCACCGACGACCTCGGTCCGCGCGCGGTTGCGGCGATGCTTCCGGAGGGCGTCGACGTCACGAAGGATATCGACCTGCGCGTGACATACGGCGACGTCGAGGCCGACGCCGACCTCGACGGTCTGGATGCCGCACCGCAGGGCCCCGGCGAGCAGCAGCCGTCGGCCGGATGGTTCGACGACGACGGCATCGTGCTGCTCACCTACGGCTCCAGCTCGTGCCCGCCGGTCGTGCAGGAGCTCGCGATGACGGATTCCGGTGCCAAGGTGACTTTCAATGGATTCGAGACCGCGGATCGCGTGTGCACGATGGACTTCGCCCCGCGCGCCACGGTGATCACGCTGCTCGAGGACCACGATGACGACGCGCCCTTCACGCTGACCCTCGTCGGCGACAACCTCGACGCCGAGGTGCCGGTCCTCGGCTGACGCGGACCCTCAGAGCCCGTCTGTTTGTGTCTTACGCAGGTAGTTCGGGCTCAGAACGTGCATAAGGCACAAACAGACGGGCTGTCAGAAGCGCGAGACGTCGTGGCCGGCGGGCAGCGCGAGGGTCAGCCCGCCCTGCTGGATGCGGCACAGCATCCGCACCGCCGTGCCGAGTTCATCGCCGTCGAGCTCGATCGAGGTCGGCGCGACCATCGCCGCCTCGGCGCTTCCTCCGCGCAGATAGCGGATCGATGCGTTCCGGCCGCGTCGTTCGAGCACCCGCCGCCCGGCTCGCGTGCGCCGCAGCACCGAGTTGTCCCACCAGATCTTGCGCCAGATGCCCATCCAGCCGAGCGGCCCGGTCGGCTGGATGACCGCGATGTCCATCATCCCGTCATCCAGCGACGCATCGGGCATCAGGGCGATTCCCGCCGGCAGGATGCCGCAGTTGGCGAACAGCATGCTGTGCACCTTGGTGGAGTGCAGCCGGCCGTCGTCGAGCTGGTAGACGACCCGGAACGGCTTCGCGCCGGGCAGCGAGCGCGCGGCGCCGTCCAGATACGCCATCCAGCCCACGGACTTCTTCAGATCGGGGCGGGTGTTGGCGATCATGTCCGCGTCCAGGCCCATCCCGGCGAGCACCACGAAGCCGTGCTCGCTCTGTGATCCGTCCTCGCGGGTCAGCATCGCCCAGCCGATGTCCACGGGGTGCGTGAAGCCGAGGAACACGGCCTCCATGACCTTCCCCGGATTCAGCAGCGGAAGCCCGAGGTTGCGGGCGAAGAGGTTGCCCGTGCCGCCGGGGACGATGGCGAACGGGATGCCGGTGCCGGCCATCGCCTCGGACACCGAGCGCACGGTTCCATCGCCGCCGGCCGCGAGCACGGCGGAGGCTCCGTCGGCGAGGGCGGTGCGCGTGATCTCCTGGCCGGGGTCCTCGATGCTGGTCTCGTAGAACCGCGGCGGAGCCCACCCGTGCTTCTTCGACAGGGTCCGCAGGATCGAACGCAGCCGCTCCGCGTCGACCTTGACCGGGTTGAGCACGAGCGCCGCGTGCGCGTGCTGCGTCCCGGATGCCGACATGCCGCAACTCTACGGCCGAACGGCGCTGCCGAGCGGCGCCGCCGTCACGGGCGCCGGTTCGCGGGTCACGGATGGCCGTCTCAGGCGCGCGGATGCGGCCATTCGCGCCCTGCGAGGGCCGCCGGGTCGGCGATCGTAGCGCGGGTGCCGCTCGGTAGACTTGCACAATGATCGATCTCGCCCTTCTCCGTGATGAGCCCGAGCTCGTCCGACGCTCACAGATCGCGCGCGGGAACGCGCCCGAAACCGTCGACGCGGCGATCGAGTCCGATCGATCGCGCCGCGACGCGCTGAACGCCTTCGAATCGCTGCGGGCCGAGCAGAACGCCTTCGGCAAGACTGTCGCGAAGGCGCCCAAGGACGAGAAGGCCGCGCTCGTCGCGCAGGCCAAGACTCTGGCCGACAGCGTCAAGGCAGCGCAGCAGGCGTCGAACGAGGCGGCGGATGCTGCGGCATCCGCTCTCGCGAAGATCGAGAACGTCATCATCGACGGCGTGCCGGCCGGCGGCGAGGCGGACTTCGTCGAGCTGCGCCGCGTCGGCGACGTGCCGACCTATGACTTCACTCCGCGCGATCACCTGGAGCTCGGCGAGATGCTGGGCGCCATCGACATGGAGCGCGGCGCGAAGGTGTCGGGAGCGCGGTTCTACTTCCTGAAGGGCATCGGTGCGCGTCTGGAGATCGCGCTGATGAACCTCGCACTCGACAAGGCGCTGCAGAACGGCTTCACGCCGATGATCGTGCCGACCCTCGTGCGGCCCGAGATCATGCAGGGCACCGGGTTCCTCGGCGAGCACGCCGACGAGGTCTACCACCTCGACAAGGAGGACCTGTACCTGGTCGGCACCAGCGAGGTTCCTCTCGCCGGCTACCACAAGGACGAGATCCTCGACCTGGCCGAGGGGCCGCTGCGCTACGCGGGATGGTCGACCTGCTACCGCAGCGAGGCGGGCTCGTACGGCAAGGACACCCGCGGCATCATCCGCGTGCACCAGTTCAACAAGCTCGAGATGTTCGTCTACACGACCCCCGAGGACGCCGAGGCGGAACACGATCGTCTCGTCGCCCTGCAGGAGGAGATGCTGACCGCGCTGGGGCTGTCGTACCGCGTGATCGACGTCGCCGCAGGCGACCTCGGCTCCAGCGCCGCCCGCAAGTTCGACATCGAGGCGTGGGTGCCCACTCAGGGCGCGTTCCGCGAGCTGACCTCGACCTCGAACTGCACCACCTACCAGGCGCGCCGGCTGGACATGCGCTACCGCCCTTCGGCCGGCTCAGGGACCCAGGAGGGCGCCCCGAGCAAGACGACGCCGGTCGCGACGCTGAATGGCACCCTCGCCACCACCCGCTGGATCGTGGCCATCCTCGAGACGCACCAGCAGGCCGACGGATCCGTCACGGTTCCCGAGGTGCTGCGGCCGTATCTCGGCGGTCTGGACGTGCTGCGGCCGCTGGGCTGGACCGCCCCGTCGGAGGAGACCGGCGAAGCACAGGCAGCGGAGTGACCCGCCGCGGCCTCGTCGGCCTGGACATCGACGGCACGATCCTGCTGCAGGACGAGACGCTGAGCCCTGGCGTCGTCGAGGCCGTGGCAGAGGTGCGGGATGCCGGTTTCGAGGTGATGCTCGCGACGGGCCGAAGCTGGATGGGAACCCGCCGTTACGTCGAGGAACTCGATCTGGTCGCCGACTTCGTCGTGTGCTCGAACGGCGCGGTCGTGATGCGCCGCGATGGAGACGGCTGGGAGCGGTGGATGGTCGAGGTCTTCGACCCGTCGCCCGTGCTGTCCCTGCTGCGTGATCGACTCCCCGAGGCACGGTACATGGTGGAGCTCGGCTCCGGCCAGCGGCTGTACACGGCGGTGCTCGACGACTGGACGCTCGACGACGGTCGGCAGGTCGGCTTCGACGAGCTCGGGTCGCAGCCGGTGTCGCGCGTGGTCGTGGTCTCGCCGAACCACGACGAGGAGGACTTCCACCGCCTGGTCGCCGAGGCCGGGCTGAACGAGGTCTCCTACGCGATCGGCTGGACGGCGTGGCTCGACATCGCACCGCTGGGCGTTGACAAGGGCACCGCGCTCGAGCGGGTGCGCGTCGAACTCGGCATCCCGGGCGATCGGGTGTTCGTCGCCGGTGACGGGCGCAACGACATCGGGATGTTCGGCTGGGCGCTCGCCGGAGGCGGACGGGCCGTGGCGATGGGGCAGGCTCCCGACGAGGTCAAGATCGCCGCGGGCGAGGAGACCGGAGTCGTCGACGACGGCGGGCTCGCCGTGGCGCTGCGCACCCTGCTCTGAACGCGAGCGCATCGATCGCGGCGCGCATCCGACGCGGACATCCGTAGATACACGGATGTGCGGAGGCACGTCGCGGATCTACAGTCTGCGTAGTCCGCTGTACCCGCACGGATGTCATCACCCGGCTCTCCTCACGGACACCGGGACGCCTTGGGAGCGAACATGGTCGCTGGGGACGTCGAGCAGGTCAAACCGCGCTTCACCGCCGCGCTCCGGCATCGCGACCTGCGGCTGCTCGTCGTCGCGTTCATCATCGACGGCGGCGCGTCCTGGGCGTACAGCGTCATTCTCATCGCGTACGTCTTCGAACGCACCCACTCGGCCGGCTGGATCACCGCGCTGGTCACGGTGCGCTGGGTGGTCGGCGTGCTGTGCGGGGGATACGCCGGCGTGCTGGCCGACCGCTACGACCGGCGCGTGGTGCTCGCGGTCAGCGCCTGGATCGCGGCAGTGGTCACCGTCGGGATCGCCGCGATCGTCTGGGTCGAGGCACCGTTGTGGCTGCTGCTGGTGGGGGTGGCGATGCTCACGGCGGTGTGCACCCCGATGCGCCCGGCATCCGGGGCGCTGATCCCCGAGGTCGTGCCCGAGTCGGACCTCATCGCCGCGAACGCGCTCTTCGCCCTGTTGGAGGGCGTCATCGTCGTGATCGGCCCGGGGATCGGCGGACTGATGCTGCTGATCGGCGCACCCGCGTACGGCGTGCTGATCAACACCGTGAGCTTCGTCGCCGCAGGACTGCTGTACCAGCGTCTGCGAGTGCGCTCCAAGGGCAGCGCCGAGGCCGGCGGTGGAGCATTCAGCCAGTGGGTCTCGGGGGTGCGGACGCTCGCCGGGCACCACAAGGCGCTCGTGCTCACCATCTTCCTGATCCTCGACTCGGCGGCGGCGAATTCGGCGAACGTGCTCATGCCGCCATTGGCGCAGCACCTGGGCAGCGACGAGATCGGGTACGCCATGCTGCTGGCGGCGAACGCCCTGGGCAGTGTCATCGTGGCAGGCATCGCGCAGCGGCTCGCCACGTCGAAGCGGCTGGCCGCGCTGATCACTGCGGCGATCTTCATCCAGTGCGTGCCGCTCTGGCTGAGCGTCTTCGCCGGATCGGTGGTGGGAGCGCTGGGCCTGCAGGTGATCTCGGGCGTGGGCATGGTCATCGTCGACGTGATCGCCTTCAGCACCCTGCAGCGCGACCTGCCGCGTGACGTGCTCGGACGCGTGCTGGGGACGCTCGACGTGCTGATCCTCGCCAGCGCGGTACTGGCATCGGTGCTGGCGAGCGTCCTGTTCGCGCAGTTCGGTCTCGGCTGGGCCTTCGGCATCATCGGATTGGGATTCCCGATCCTCGGGCTGCTCGGGCTCCCCGTGCTGCTCCGCCTCGATGCCGATGTCGCGCAGCGGGCCGCGCGACTCGAGCCCCTCACACGCACGCTCGACCAGCTCGACCTGTTCGCCGGCGCACCGCGCAGCCTCATCGAGCATCTCGCCGAGAGTGCGGAGGAGCGGCTTGTCCCCGCGGGTACGCTGCTCATCACCCAGGGCGACCCTTCGGATGCCCTGTGGGTGCTCGAGGACGGCATCCTGGCTGTCAGTGCCGTCCGTGCCGATGGACTGGCGGTGGAGCTTCCCGACGTCGACGCGCCCGGGTACGTCGGCGAGCTCGGGCTGCTGGATCGGACCGTGCGCTCGGCCACGGTCATCACGAAGTCGGACTGCCGACTCCTGCGCATCTCCGGTGACGAGTTCGCGGCGGCGCTGGAGGCATCGACACCGTCGCCTTCCATGCTCGGACGGGCCGGGGTGCGCATGTCGCGCACCTCTCCGGCACTCCCGCCTGCCGAGCCCGCGGCCGATCCCGCCCAGTAGATCCCCAGGTGGGCACGGGAGAATCGGTGACGTCGAATCGGTTCCCCCCGGAGCCGATAGACTCGACGCCTGACCGTCCGGTGCGAGCCGGACCAGGGAGGGTTGTCCGAGCGGCCGATGGACCTGGTCTTGAAAACCAGTGGGCAGCAATGTCCCGTGGGTTCGAATCCCACACCCTCCGCATTACGTGAAAGGCACTGAGTGAGCGAGTCGAGCAGGCGACGCAGACCCGTCGCGCGTCACGGCCAGCTGCGCTCGCCCGGCGCCACCGGGCAGCTGCTGAAGCTGATCGGGATCGCCATGGCCGTCATCCTCGTCAGCGGATTGGGCGTGGCCGGGTTCGTCGTGGGCGGGTTCCTCAACACCGTCAGCGCCAACGCCGTGGAGCTCGAGGGTCAGAAGGAGATCCCGCCGGACGTCGCCGCGCTCAAGGGCGGCTTCGACATCCTTCTCACCGGCGTCGACACCTGCGAGCCGAAGTACGCGCACCTGTTCGGAAAGCGCTGCACGGGCAAGGACTCCGAAGGCACCCTGAACGACGTGAACCTGCTGGTGCACGTGTCGGACGCGCCGCGCCGCGTCACGGTGGTCAGCTTCCCGCGCGACCTGATGCTGGGCATCCCGTCCTGCACGGATGCCAACGACCGCACGTACTCCTCCATGAGCAAGCAGCCACTCAACGTCTCGTATGAGCACGGCGGCGACGGCGGCGGCCTGAACTGCGTCGTCAAGACGATCTCCGACCTCACGGGCGAGGACATCGAGTTCGCTGCGAAGGTCACCTTCGGCGGTGTCATCGAGATCACGGATGCCATCGGTGGCGTCGACGTATGCCTGGCCACCCCGATCAAGGACCGCTTCACGGGTCTGGACCTGAAGGCCGGCACCCACACCATCAAGGGCCTGGAGGCGCTGCAGTTCCTGCGCACCCGTCACGGCGTGGGCGACGGAAGCGACCTGGGCCGCATCGGCAACCAGCAGCAGTACATGTCGAGTCTGGTGCGCAAACTGATCAGCGGTGAGGTGCTCGGCAATGTCGGCACGGTGCTGAAGCTCGCCGACACCGGTCTGAACAACCTCGAGGCGTCGACCTCGCTCGCGAACCCCATGACGATCGCGCAGATCGCGCTGGCGGTGAAGAGCGTGCCGTTCGAGGACATCGTCTTCGTGCAGTACCCCACCCTGGAGGACCCGGACAACCCCAACAAGGTCGTCCCGAACACGTCCGCGGCGACCACGCTCTGGGATGCCATCACGGCCAACAAGCAGCTGCAGATCACGCACGAGAACACCAACAACGACGGCGTGGTCGTCAAGGAGCCGGTGCCCGGCGCGACGCAGACTCCCACGCCGACCCAGACTCCGGGAGACGTCGTCGAGCTGCCGTCGTCGATCAGGGGCAACTCGGCCGCGGTCGAGACCTGCTCGAACGGCAAGACCCGGGGCTGACCCTCCCGGTCTCGTCGAGACTCCGCTCTCCTGCGGTGACGCGCGTCAGCGCGGCTCGTATCGCACGGGGACGTGCGTCGCGGCGACGATCTCGCGCAGTCGTTCCAGCGCGACGGGAGCCGCGCCGGCGGTCCGCGCCTGCACCAGGACGTTGCCCAGAGCGGTCGCCTCGACGGGGCCCGCGAGCACCGGCAGCCCAGTGCGGTCGGCGGTCGCCTGGCAGAGCAGTCGGTTCAGCGAGCCGCCGCCGACGAGATGGATGCTGTCGACATCGCGACCTGACAGCGCGGATGCCGTGCGCACGGCATCCGCGAACGCCGCGGCGATCGATTCGACGATGCTGCGCGCGAACGCGGGACGCGTGGTCGGGGCGGCATCGCCGATCAGCGCGGCGATTCGAGCCGGCATGTCGCCCGGAGCGCTCAGCGACGGATCGTTCGCGTCGAACAGCGGCACGTCACCGGCGACATCGGATGCCGAGGCGAGCAGGCCGGGCAGATCGATCTCGGCGCCGTCCTCGGCCTCCCAGGCGCGCACGGTTTCGCTGAGCAGCCAGAGCCCCGTGACGTTGTGCAGGAAGCGGATGCGGCCGTCGACGCCGAGCTCGTTGGTGAAGTTCGCGGCGCGCGCGGCATCCGTCACCACCGGCTCGGGCAGCTCCAGCCCGACCAGACCCCACGTGCCACAGGAGATGTACGCGGCGTGGGGTGACGACAGCGGCGCGGCGACGACCGCGGATGCCGTGTCGTGCGACCCCACCGCGACCACGGGCAGCTCCGCGCCGATGCGTGCGACCAGCTCGGGCCGCAGCGTGCCGATCACCGTGCCGGGGTCCACGAGTCGCGGCAGCACCGTCGTGGGGAGGCCGAGCCGCCCCGCCAGCTCGACGTCCCACTGGGAGGTGTGCACGTCGAGCAGTCCGGTCGTCGACGCGTTCGTGCGCTCCGCGACCTGTTCACCGGTGAGCAGGAACGCGATCAGGTCGGGGACGAGCAGTGCGGCATCCGCCTCTGCCAGAGGGGCGTCGACCCGGTACTGGTACAGCGTGTTGAACGGCAGGAACTGCAAGCCGTTTCGGCGGTACAGTTCCGCGAACGGGACGATCGCGTGCACCTCGTCCACGCCGCGCGTGCTGCGGTCGTCGCGGTAGTGGAAGGGCTGTGCGATCAGAATCCCGTCGCGCAGCAGACCGTAGTCGACCGCCCAGGAATCGATGCCGATGCTCTCGATCCCGGGTTCGCGGCGCACGGCCTCGGCGAGCCCGGCCACGACGTTCTCGTACAGGGCGTCGAAGTCCCAGTGCAGTCCGTCCGCATGCTCGACGGGCCCGTTGGGGAAGCGCGTGACGAGTTCGAGCTCGACGCGCCCCTCGCCGACCCGGCCGATCATGACCCGGCCGCTGGTGGCGCCCAGGTCGACGGCGGCGAAGGCGTGCACGGCGGTGTCTGCGTTCACGGTCATGCCCGGCATCCGCTCGCCGGGTGCACCGGATGCTGCCGAGTGCACGGCTCATTCACATGAACGCCCTGTGCACTCGGCGAAGTCCCGTGCTCTCGACGGAGGATGGGGAGCGGCCGCGGGAGGGGGACGGTCATCGCAGGAACGCTGCGGCCACGCCGGAGTCGACGGGGATGTGCAGGCCGGTGGTGCGGGACAGCTCGGGGCCGGTGAGGACGAAGACGGCATCCGCGACGTTCTCGGGCACGACCTCGCGCTTGAGGATCGTCCGGTTCGCGTAGAACTGGCCGAGGTCCTCTTCGGCGACGCCGTAGGTCGCGGCGCGGTTGGCGCCCCAGCCGGAGGCGAAGATTCCCGAGCCGCGCACGACGCCGTCGGGGTTGATGCCGTTGACGCGGATGCCGTACTCGCCGAGTTCCACGGCCAGCAGTCGCACCTGGTGGGCCTGGTCGGCCTTGGTCGCCGAGTAGGCGATGTTGTTCGGACCGGCGAAGACGGAGTTCTTCGAGGAGATGTAGATGATGTCGCCGCCGAGCTTCTGATCGATCAGCACGCGAGCGGCGGCCTTCGAGACGAGGAACGAGCCCTTGGCCATCACATCGTGCTGCAGATCCCAGTCCTTCTCGGTGGTCTCCAGCAGCGGGCGCGACAGAGACAGGCCGGCGTTGTTGACGACGAGGTCGACGCCGCCGAAGGCCAGCACCGCCTCGTCCAGCGCGGCCTGCACAGCATCCGCATCCGCCACGTTCGCGGCCACGCCGATCGCGACGTCCGTGCCGCCGAGCTCGGCGGCCGCGGCCTGCGCCTTCTCCAGATCCAGATCCGCGACGACCACGCAGGCGCCCTCGGCGGCCAGGCGGGTGGCGATGGCCTTGCCGATGCCGGATGCCGCACCCGTGACGAACGCGATGCGACCCTGGTGCGACTTCGGCTTCGGCATCCGCTGCAGCTTGGCCTCCTCGAGCGCCCAGTACTCGATGCGGAACTTCTCGGCATCCGAGATCGGCGCGTAGGTCGACAGCGCCTCGGCGCCGCGCATGACGTTGATCGCGTTCACGTAGAACTCGCCGGCCACGCGTGCGGTCTGCTTGTTCGCGCCGTAGGAGAACATGCCCACGCCCGGGATGAGGACGATCAGCGGGTCGGCGCCGCGGATCGCGGGCCACGCGCCCGCGGCACCAGCAGAGTCGGCGGTCGCGTGCGCGTCGTAGTACGCCTGGTAGTCGGTGCGGTACTCGGCGTGCAGCTCCTGCAGGCGGGCGATCTGCTCGTCGACGGATGCCGTCGCCGGCAGGTCGAGGATCAGCGGCTTGACCTTGGTGCGCAGGAAGTGGTCGGGGCAGCTGGTGCCGAGGGCGGCGAGTTCCGGCGCCTTCTCGGAGGCCAGGAAGTCGGTCACCACGTCGGCGTCGGTGAAGTGCCCGACCATGGGCTTGTCGTGCGAGGCGATGCCGCGGATCGTCGCGGCGAGGGCGGCGGCGCGGGTGCGGCGCTCGGCATCCGCAAGGCGCTCGAAGCCGGGACGGATGCCGCCGAACGGGGCCCCCTTGCCGTTCGCGGCGATGTACTCCGCGGCGGTGTCGATGATCCACAGCGAGTTCGCCTCGGACTCCTCGCTCGTCTCGCCCCACGCGGTGATGCCGTGCCCGCCGAGGATGCAGCCGATGGCATCCGGGTGCTGCGCCTTGATCTCGGCGATGTCCAGACCCAGCTGGAAGCCGGGGCGGCGCCACGGCACCCACACGACCTTCTCGCCGAAGATCTTCGCGGTCAGCTCGGGGCCGTCGGCCGCGGTCGCGATCGCGATACCGGAGTCGGGATGCAGGTGATCCACGTGCGCGGCGTCGACGAGGCCGTGCATCGCGGTGTCGATCGAGGGGGCGGCTCCCCCCTTGCCGTGCAGGCAGTAGTCGAAGGCCGCGACCATCTCGTCCTCGCGGTCCACGCCCGGGTAGACGTCGACGAGTGCGCGCATGCGGTCCAGGCGCAGCACCGCGAGCCCCTGCTCCTTGAGCGTGCCGAGGTCGCCGCCGGAGCCCTTGACCCACAGCAGCTCGACGGGCTCGCCGGTGACCGGGTCGGTCTCGGTGCCCTTGGCGGACGTGTTGCCACCGGCGTAGTTGGTGTTCTTCGCATCCGCGCCGAGGCGGTTCGAGCGCGCGAGGAGAGCAGCGGCGGTGGGGTTGGTCATGAGAGCTCCGTCGATCGAACGTGTGAATCGTTTCAAGAATAGAGGCCTCAGCGCGCGAGCGCAAGGCCGGGAGCTGCCGCGCCATAGGCTGGGGCCATGCAGCATCGCATCCTGGGCCGCACCGGCCGCGACGTGTCTCTGATCGGTCTCGGAACGTGGCAGCTCGGCGCTGACTGGGGCGACGTGAGCGAAGCCGATGCGCGAGCGGTCCTGGACGCGAGCGCGGCGGCCGGAGCCACCTTCTTCGACACCGCCGACGTCTACGGCGACGGACGCAGCGAGTCGCTGATCGGCGCCTGGCGTCGGGACAATCCGGATGCCGAGCTCACGGTCGCCACCAAGATGGGGCGCCGCGTCGATCAGGTCCCGGAGAACTACGTGCTGGACAACTTCCGCGCGTGGACCGATCGCAGTCGGCGCAACCTCGGCATGGACACCCTCGACCTCGTGCAGCTGCACTGCCCGCCGACCGCGGTGTACTCCGACGACGCCGTGTTCGACGCCCTGGACACGCTCGTCGACGAAGGGGCGATCGCGAACTACGGTGTGAGCGTCGAGACCGTCGACGAGGCGCTGACCGCGATCGTGCGCCCCGGTGTCGCGACCGTGCAGATCATCCTCAACGCCTTCCGCCTGAAGCCCCTCGACCGGGTGCTCCCGGCGGCCCGCGAGGCCGGTGTCGGCATCATCGCCCGCGTGCCGCTCGCGAGCGGACTGCTCACCGGCCGCTACACGCACGACACCGTCTTCGCCGCGAACGATCACCGCACGTACAACCGCCACGGCGAGGCGTTCGATCAGGGCGAGACGTTCTCGGGCGTCGATTACGACGACGGCGTCGAAGCCGCCCGGGAGTTCTCCGCACTCGCCGAGAACGCGGGCCTCGCGCCGGCCGCGGCAGCCCTGGCCTGGGTGTCGCAGCTCCCCGGCGTCTCCGCGGTGATCCCCGGCGCACGCAACGTCGCGCAGGCGGAGTCGAACGCCGTCGCCGGGTCGATTCCAGACCTCGGAGCGGAGTTCACCGCATCCGTGCGCGAGATCTACGACCGTCGCCTGCGTGCCGCCGTGCACCCCCGCTGGTGACGGTCGTTCTCAGCCGAGGCGGCCGGGCGTGACCAGCGGCTCGGGACGGTGCACGCCGCGCGGGCGGTAGCCCACAGCATCCGAGAGCTGCAGATAGTCGGCGAGCAGCCAGATGATCGCGCACCACATCTCGGTGCCCTGCAGGCCGGGAACGCCGTCGGGGCCGACGCTGAGCGGAGCGAACGCGAAGCCCGCACCGTCGACCCAGCGGTCCAGCGCCGCGGTGAGCTGACCGCGCGCCCAGGCCGCGCCCTCCCCGCGGCGGTGCCCGGTCTGCTCGGCGGCGAGCCACAGCGGGTGGATGATGTCGAGGATGTTGCAGGCCGTCAGGCCCTCCGGCGTCTCGAGCAGCGGATCGGCGGCGTGCGCGAGCACCGTGTCGATCGCGGCCTCGGGATGCGGCAGCGGCACGCCGAACTGCGCGTACGCGCCGCGGGTCAGCCGGTAGAACCCGTTCACGGCCTGCAGGCGCAGCTCGCTGGAATCGACCGACCCCCACATGCCGGTGGTCGGATCGGCGTGCGCGGTCAGCCAGCCCAAGATCTCGAAGTACGGACCGAAGCCGCCATCGGGCAGGCTGTCGCCATGATCGGCGACGGTGAGTGCGCAGGCCGTCGCGAGGACATCGACCGCGTCGCCGTCGCCCCAGGCGCCGCCCCGCCATTCGCGCCCCGCGAGCGCTGAGGTCACTGCGCCGCCGGTCAGGGAGTGCACGGCGTGGATCGGATGCGGCAGCGCGCCACCCAGCAGATGGATCGCGTAGCCGACGCACAGCACGTGATAATCCGGGGCCGCGGCATCCGGCTCGCTCCCGTCGGGGGAGAACAGGCCGGTCGCGGCATCCTGCAGCGAGGTCAGGCGCTGCAGGAGATCGGCGGTCTCGAACCCGGGCGGCGGGCCGCCGAGCAGGAGGTCGGCGATCTCGATCGCATCGCACCAGGGGCGCACGTCCGCGGCATCCGTCTCGGCGAGAGCCGAGGGACGGTCGACGAACCCGCCGTCCTCGACGCACCTGGCCAGTACTGCCGCGGCCTGAGCGCGCGCGGTGTCGCCGAACGCGCTCAGGGCTGCGCGCAGGTCGGCGTCGCCGGAGGCGTCCACGCGACGATCGCGGATGAGTCGGGCGGGGTTTCCGGCGACGACCGCCCAGTCGGGCACGTCCTTCGTGACGACCGATCCGGCGCCGATCACGACATGGTCGCCCACGGTCAGCCCATCGAGGATCGTGACGCCCGAGCCGATCCAGACGTCGTCGCCGATCCTGATGCCCCTGCTCCAGGTCTCCTGCGTGAACACGGGCGACTCGATCGACATCCGATGGTTGAATCCGAGGATCGAGGTGTGCGCTCCGATCCGCACGCCGTCGCCCATCACCACGTCACCGCGCACGACCGCGAACGGGTTCACGGAGCAGTCCGCGCCGATCGTGAGATCGCCGGTCAGATACGCGAGGGCGGCGACGTAGCTGCGGTCGCCGATGCTCAGGCTGTCGCAGAAGACCGCCGCGGTCGAGGCGATCATCACGCCTTGGCCGATGGTCGCACCGGTCAGTGCGCGCTGTCGATCGGCCTGCAGTGCCCCCTCGGCCGACGCCGGGTCGTACTCCCAGGGCAGGAAGTCGACCCGACGCGGCGCGTCGGATGCCGCGTGCAGCTCCTCGTCCATTCCGCTCCTCCTGCAGAGCCCGTCTATATGGCGCAAACGGCCCTCGAAACCTGCGAAACGGGGCGATTTGCGCCATATAGACGGGCGGGTGGTCAGGCGCCCCAGCCGGCCTGGGTGCCGCCGACGCGGTCGGCGGCGATCTGGGACAGGTAGCCGGATGCCGCGAACGCGGCCATCGGATCTGCGGGAAGGCCCCGCGACTCGCGCCACTCGGCCAGAGCCGGGCGCACGTCGGTGTAGAACGCGTCCATGAACACAGCATTGGCGGCCAGCACGTCGTTGGCGGACTGCGCCTTGGCCAGCGCGTCGCGATCCACGAGCAGTGCCCGAGCCGTCATCTCCTGCACGTTCAGCACCGAGCGGATCTGACCGGGGATCTTGTCCTCGATGTTGTGGCACTGGTCGAGCATGAAGGCCACGTCGGGGTTGTTCAGGCCGCCGCCGCGGACGACCTCGAACAGGATGCGGAACAGCTGGAACGGATCGGCGGCGCCCACGATCAGGTCGTCGTCGGCGTAGAAGCGCGAGTTGAAGTCGAACGAGCCGAGCTTGCCCAGTCGCAGCAGCTGCATGACGATGAACTCGATGTTGGTGCCTGGGGCGTGGTGGCCGGTGTCCAGGCACACCATGGCCTTGTCGCCCAGCGCCGCCACCTGCGCGTAGCTGGTTCCCCAATCCGGAACATCGGTGTGGTAGAACGACGGCTCGAAGAACTTGTACTCCAGCACCAGGCGCTGCTCGTCGCCGAGCCCCGCGTAGATGGTCGACAGCGAGTCGTGGAGGCGGTCCTGACGGGCGCGCATATCGGCCTGGCCGGGGTAGTTCGAGCCCTCGGCGAGCCAGATCTTCAGGTCGCGGCTGCCGGTGGCATCCATCACCTCGATGCACTCGAGGTGATGATCGATCGCCTTGCGGCGCACCGCGGCGTCCTCATGCGTCAGCGCGCCGAACTTGTAGTCCTCGTCCTGGAACGTGTTCGAGTTGACCGTGCCGAGCTGCACGCCGAGGTCCTCGGCGTGCTTGCGCAGATCGCCGAAGTCGCTCATGTCCCACGGGATGTGCAGCGCCACGGCCGGGGCGAGTGCGGTGTACTTGTGAACCTGCGCGGCATCGGAGATCTTCTCGAAGGGGTCGCGCGGCGTGCCAGGCGTGCCGAACACGCGGAACCGGGTGCCGGAGTTGCCGAACGCCCACGAGGGCAGTTCGATCGACTGCTTCTCGAGCTCGGTCAGGATGTCAGGGGTGAGGATGCTCATGATTCGGTGCTTTCTGCTGCAGCCAGCTGTGTTTCGAGGTTGAAGACTTCGGTGAGCGGCGTGGCCGCCTGATCGGGGCGACCTTCGAGGCCGACGAAGAAGCGGCCCATCTCGGCCTCCCAGCGGCCGGCGATCTCGGATGCGGCGAGGTAGGCCTGTGCGGCGGCATCGTCATCGGTCTCGTAGTAGCCGATCAGGCGCCCGCCCTCGGCGAGGAACAGCGAGTAGTTGCGCCGGCCGGACGCGGCGATCTCGGCGAGCATCTCGGGCCGGACCGGCGAGTGCCGGGCGAGGTACTCATCGAGCAGCTCGGGGCGCACCTGCAGCTCGAAGGCGATGCGGGTCACGGTCATCGTGGTTCCTTCCGGAGTTATGAATCGTTTCAGAGACTATCGGCTCGATCCGGCGGATGCAAGAGCCGCGTCTCTGCGATCCGCCGTGATCGGGTCAGGACACCGTCGCCGTACGAGATGCGGTCGTCTCGCGTCTCTGCCGCCGCGGACGGTTGCTGCGCGCATCCACGAGCGAGGCGCCGATCAGCACGACCGCGAGCGCCAGGAACTGCAGCTGTGTGCCGGTGTTGCCTGGCACGACGATGAGGATCGAGGCATTCGTCCAGACGATCAGCAGTGCCGCCAGCACCACGCCGCCGATCCGGCCCACTCCACCGGTGATCGCCACGCCGCCCAGGACCGCGATGGTGATCGCGGGCAGCGCCATGCCGGCCCCGCTCGTCCCGGCATCCGGTCTGGCCGAGGCGAACTGTGCCACGGTGTAGATCGCGACCAGTCCGCTGATCACGCCGGACGCGACGAACGCCATCAACTGCGTGCGGCGGGTGTCGATGCCCGCCCAGCGCGCGGCGGTCTCGTTCGTGCCGACCGCGTACAGTGCCCGTCCATAGGTGGTGCGGTTCAGCACGATCCAGGCGATCACGACCACCGGCAGCAGGAATGTGAACACGCCCAGCGGCACCAGTGGCAGGTAGGCGCCGATCAGCGGCAGCTCGATGGACTGCGCTGCGCTGTACAGGCCCTGGATGCGGCCGCCCGAGACGGGCGAGGCATTGGTGATGACCAGGGCGATGGATGCGAAGGCGTAGTAGGTCGCGAGGGTGGTGATCAGGGCGGGGTAGCCGAAATAGGCGGTCAGCACCCCGTTGACCGCTCCGAGCAGCGCGCCCAGGAGAAGAGCCGCCGTGGCGGCGCCGAGGAAGCTCCACTCGGCGACGCCGTAGAGGATGCCGAAGACCATTCCCACCAGAGACACCATCGAGCCCACCGACAGGTCGATGCTGCCGTTGCCCGTGGTGATCACGAACAGCTCGGCGATCGCCAGCAGCGCCAGCGGCACCAGGTTGATCAGCGCGGATGCGAGATAGTCGGAGTTGAACGAGGCCGACGTGGCTCCCGCGCCGTCGAGGATCGTCATGGCGATGAGCAGGACCAGCAGCAGCACGACGAGCACGCTGCGTCGATCGCTCAGACCTCCATCGGTGAACCAGGTGCGCAGCCGTGCACCGAGCCCGGTGGACTGTGCGGCAGCGCTCATGACTTCCTCCCCGCCTTGCGACGTGCGTGTTCTCGCACCAGGTCGGTGCCGACCGCGATGATGATGAACGCGCCGACGAAGAGCCGGGAGAGCTGCGAGGGCCAGCCCAGCTGCGTCACGCCCACCGCCACGGTCTGCACGAGCAGCGCTCCCAGCAGGGTGCCGACGACCGAGCCCCGCCCGCCCATGATGGAGGTTCCGCCGATGACCACGGCGGCGATCACCTCCAGCTCCCGCCCGTTGCCCACCGACTGATCCAGTGAGGACGTGCCCGAGGCGATCGTGATGCAGGCCGCCAGGCCCACGAGCAGACCGGTGATGCCGTAGACCCACACGAGTCTCGGCTGGACGGAGATGCCGGTGAGGCGCGCGGCTTCGGCGTTGCCGCCGATCGCGTAGAGATTGCGGCCGACGCGCGTGTATCGCAGGAACCACCAGGCGGCGACGACGAGCACGACGACGATCGCGAAGGCGTTCGGCACACCCAGCGTGCTGCCCGCGGCTCCCTTGCCGAAGACGTCGAAGGTGTCGGGGATGCCGTTGACCGTCGACGAGTCGAACACGCGGTATCCGAGGAACAGGAACAGGTTCCACGTGCCGAACGTGATGATGATCGGATGCACCCGGGCGTACGCCACGAGGAACCCGTTGAGCGAGCCGAGCGCGGCGCCCACCACCATCGACACCAGAACGGCCAGGACGAGCGGGATGTCGAAGGAGACCAGCAGCCGTGCCGTGACGACGGCGCAGACCATCGTCATGCCGGCGACCGATACGTCGATGCCGCCGGTGATGATGATGAACGTCATGCCGATGCCGATCAGCGCGACGGGGGCGACGGCGACCAGGAGCGGTCCGATGGAGCCGGGGGAGAGGAACGAGGGCGTGAAGAAGCCCAGCAGCACCCACAGCACGGCGATCACCGCGACCAGCACGATCTCCTGGCCGGTGATCACCGGAGGAAGAATGCGCTTGAGCGAGACGGTCGCCGTCCGCTGTTCGAGCTGCGAGGTCATGCGCTCGCACCGCCTTCCTGATCGGAGTTCTCGGGCTGGCGTGTGGGCGATCCCTCGTGGCCGGCGGCGAGCGCCAGTACATCGCTCTGCGTCGCCGTCGGCGGCAGCTCGGCGACCACGCGGCCGCCGCGGAAGACGATGATCCGATCCGAGACGCGCAGCACCTCGGCGAGGTCGGTCGTGATCATGAGCACGGCGGTGCCGGCATCCGCCAGGGCGGAGACGATCTGATGGATCTCCTCCTTCGCACCGACGTCGACGCCCTGGGTGGGCTCGGCGAGCACCAGCAGATCGGGGCGCTCGACGAGCTGACGGGCGAGAACCACTTTCTGCGCATTGCCGCCGGACATGGCGCGCACGGGCTGACGGGAGCTGGGAGTCTTCACGGCCAGCCGGTCGATGAGGTCCTGCGCGGTGCGACGCTCGCGGCGTCGGCTGATCCAGCCGGGGATGTCGGAGAGCAGGTTCAGGGAGCCGATGGTGATGTTGAACGCGATCGACTGGAACGAGAACGTCCCCTGGCTGGAGCGGTCGGCCGGCAGCATCCGCACGCCGCGGCGTTTGGCCTGCCGCGGGCTGCGGACCGTGTGCGCACTGCCGACGACGCGCATCGTGCCCGAGTCGGGTCGTCGCATCCCGTAGACCACGTCGCCCACTTCGGCGGCGCCGGCGCCGACCAGACCGTAGAGTCCCACGATCTCGTTGCGGCGCACCTCGAAGGTCACGTCGGCGAATGCGCCGTCGAGGGTGAGCCCTTCCAGCGAGAGCATGGTCTCGCCGATGGGCCCGGGGGAGCGGACGCCGCTGGACAGTTCACCGCCGACCATCCGCTCCGCGATGTCGCGCACGGTCAGCTCGCCGATCGGGTCGGTGGAGACGGTGCTGCCGTCGCGCATGATCGTGACGGTGTCGGCGATCTGGAACAGCTCATCGAGGCGGTGCGAGATGTAGATGATGGAGACGCCGTCGGATGCCAGCCGTCGGACGACGCCGAACAGCACGTCGATCTCGCTCTGCGTGAGGATCGCGCTGGGCTCGTCGAGGATGAGTATCCTGGCGTCCTCCAGCAGCGCCTTGGCGATCGACACCTGCTGCTGCTGGGCGATCGACAGGTAGCGCACGGGCTGCGAGGCGACGGCGCGGTTCAGGCCTACGACGTCGAGCAGCTCGAGCATGCGCGGGGCCTGCGCGCGCCAGTCGATCATCGGACCGCGGGTGATCTCCCGCCCGACGAAGAAGTTCTCGGCCACCGACAGATCCTGGAACAGGTGCGGCTCCTGGTACACGGTCTGGATGCCGAGGGCGATCGCGTCACCCGTGCTGTCGATGTGCACCGGGGCGCCGTCGATGCGGATCGTGCCGGTGTCGGCCTGCTCCGCACCGGCGAGGATCTTGATCAGGGTGGATTTGCCCGCACCGTTCTCGCCGACCAGGGCGTGAACGGATCCGGGAGGGACCTCGAGGTCGGCCCCGCGGATCGCCCGCACGCCGCCGTACCGCTTGGATATTCCACTCATCTCGAGTCGGGGCTGCACCATCGCCACTCTCCTGCGTCGGTCTCGGGGGTCGACGCGTGCGCCGCACCGGGGTGGTGCGGCGCACGCGGGCGGACCGTCAGTAGGAGAAGTCTCCTGCGTTGTCCTTCGTGATGACCAGCGGCGGTCCGAGCAGCAGCACCTTCGTGCCGGCGTCGTAGCTCGCGTCCGGAGCGGCCTTCACATCGGGCTCGGCGGGGATCTCCTTGCCCTCGGCCAGCTGCTGGCCGGCCCAGGCGGTGAGGTATCCGAGCGCCTCGACGTCCCACAGCACGGATGCGCTGGAGGAGCCCGCGTCGAGGTACGGCTTCATCGCCTGCGGCGTGCCGAGTCCGACGGTGAAGACCTTGCCGATCTTGCCGGCGTCCGCGACGGCCTGGGCGACACCGGGAGCGCTGGAGGTGCACTCGCCGACGAGTCCGGTCAGGTCGGGGTGGGCGTTCATCAGGTCGGTGGCCATCTGGGTCGCCTTGGCCTGGTCCTCGCCCGCGTAGACGATGTCGACGATCTCGGCATCCGGATACTTCTCTGCCGTGTACTTCTTCTGCACGGCGATCCACGAGTTGAGGTTCTCGGCCGTCTCGCCGCAGGAGACGATGGCGTACTTGCCCTTGCCTCCCATGGCTGTCATGAGCTGATCCGTCAGGGTCTCGCCGATGCCCTCTGTGGAGGCCTGGTTGACGAACAGCTCGCGGACGGAGTCCGGCGCGTCGGTGTCGGCGGTGGCGACACGGATGCCGGCATCCTTGGCCTGCTGCAGCACCGGCGCCATCGAGTTCGGATCGTTGGGAGCGACGAACAGCACGTCGACCTTCTGCTGGATGTACGAGCGGACGATGTCGGCCTGCGCTGCGGCATCGGCCGAGGTCGGACCCTGGTAGAGCCACTTCAGGCCCAGGTCCTTCGCTGCGGCCTGTCCGCCGGTGTTCATGGCCTCGAAGTACGGGATGCCCTGCAGCTTGGGGACGAAGGCGACGGAGACCTCCTTGTTCGAGGTGCCCGGCCCTTCGGATGCGCCATCCGTGCTCCCGCGCTGCGTGCAGCCCGCGAGGGCGGTGGTGGCGAGTGCGGCCACCGCGGTGACGGCGAGGATCTTTCCGATGAACTTCATGCAACCTCCTTGTTGGCGAAACCGGCGGGGCCGGTTCAGCCCCATGGTATTCCGGACCACATAAAGATGTTGTAACGATTCATGCCGCGATTGCGGCGCACCCGGAGGTCCGGGCCACCTGGAGGGAGAGGCGCCCACGAGCATCGGCCCGCCGAGGCCTCTCCGTCCAGGCGACGGCTCAGCGCACCGTCACCTTCACCGGCTTCGACTTCGTGGAACCGGCTGCATTGATGAACTCGGCGACGTACTCGTACGTGCCGGGTGCGCGCCCGGTGATCGCGGTGCTCGCCTGCTGCGCCTTCGGCGTCGCCGCGGTGAGCGACTGCTCGTCGATCAGCGTGCCGTTCTCGTACAGCCGGTAGGAGGTGGCGTTGGTTCCCCACCACAGATCGGCCGTCACCGTGTAGCTGCCGTCCTTGTCCCGGTTGTCATGACTGACGACGGGGACGCCGGGGGCGGCATCCTTCACGGTGACCGAGACGGATGTCGTGGCCGTCGAGCCGTTCGCGTTGATCAGCTCGCCGGTGTACACGTACGTGCCGTTCGACTTGCCGCTCACTGCGACGGTGGTCAGCTGCGCCTGGGGCGAATTCGCATCGAGCAGCTTCGTGGCGATGAGCTCGCCGTTCTCGTACAGACGGAACACCGCGCCGTTGGTCCCGCTCCACAGGTTCATCGACACCGTGTGGTCGCCGTCGTGCAGACCGGTGTCCCACCCGGAGTCGGTCGAGAGCGCGCCGCGTCCGGGCTTGCTGCTCGTGCCCTCGTCGTCGTACACCAACACCGAGACGGATGCCCTGGTCACGAGACCGTCGTGGTTGACCGCGTTCACTGTGAGGGTGTGCGGACCCGCCAGGCCGTCGAGATCGATGACCTGACCGGCTGAGACCGGCTCGCCATCGAACGCGATGTCCAGGTTGCGCACCCCCGACTCGGGGTCGGATGCCGTCACATCGACCGTGAGGTCGGACGTGCTGGCCAGCAGGCTGCCCTCGGCCGGCAGGCCGGCGAGCACGGGAGCGGTGGTGTCCGAAGCCCCGGTCGGGTCTCCGGTCACCGCGATCCGCGGGGCCGCAGGCTGCTGCATCCCGTCGCCCAGGAAGAAGCTGGTCTGCGGCGGCTGGTTGTAGCCGGTGTTCTGCCATGCGACGGACAGTCGGTACACGGGGTCGTGCATCAGCGTGCGCAGACGCAGCTCGGTGGCATCCGTCGTGGAGTAGATGCGCAGTTCGCTCGAGTCGTCTGAGCGCCAGGCGATCTCCTCCCGCCAGTCGCCGAACAGGTCGGCCTGCAGGTTCGGCGTGCCCTTGGTGCCGTTGTTCGACTGGGCGCCGTCGGCCTTCAGGAGCACATCCTCCGACTCGGTGTCCCAGTTCCACTTCGAGATCGTCGGCACGCCCTGCGACGTGTCGGCGTTCCAGTCGTGGTCGACGATCTCGCGCAGCGGGTCACCGTCGAACCAGGCCAGGAAGTTGGCCGCCGGGATCTTCTCGGCGATGAGCTCGCCGGTCGAGGACGTCAGCTGGCCGACGGGAGAGTCCCAGGCGGCGTCTCCGCCGATCGCCCAGCCCTCGGCGCCCTCGTATCGCGGGTCGATGTCGCCGGCGGCGGCGCGGCCGGTGTCCTTGAGCGCCGGGATCGACCAGAGCACCTCGCCGGTGCGCGCATCGCGCATGGTCGCTCCCCGGTTCTCCGAGTTGCCCATGTCCTCGTGGGCCGCGAACACCTCCAGGCCGGGACGCGACGGGACCAGGTCCGAGACGTGCAGCGCATCGCCATGACCGAGACCCGTCGAGTACAGCAGCGTGCCGTCGTCATCGACCGTGGCCGAGCCGAACACGATCTCGTCCTTCTGATCGCCGTCGACATCCGCCACCGACAGGTTGTGGTTGCCCATGCTGTAGAAGCCCTCGTTGCCGGGGTCGTTCGAATCGAGCACCCAGCGCTCATGCAGCTCGGCACCGTCGAAGTCGTACGCGGCCATCACCGCGCGGGTGTAGTAGCCGCGGCTGAAGATCGCGGACGGGTGCTCGCCGTCCAGGTAGGCGGTCGCCGCGAGGAACCGGTCGACCCGGTTGCCGTAGGTGTCGCCCCACGCACCGACGTCACCGCGCGGCGGCGTGTAGTCGATCGTGTCGACAGCCGTGCCCGTCGCGCCGTCGAAGACCGTGAGGTACTCCGGTCCGGTCAGCACGTAGCCCGAGCTGTTCCGGTGGTCGGCGCCGGCGTTGCCGATCGGCTGGCCTGCGCCGTCGATCGTGCCGTCGGCGGTCTTGGCCATGACCTCGGCACGCCCGTCGCCGTCGTAGTCGAACACCTGGAACTGCGTGTAGTGCGCGCCGGCCCGGATGTTGACGCCCATGTCGATGCGCCACAGACGCGTGCCGTCGAGCCGGTAGGCGTCGAGGTAGACGTTGCCGGTGTAACCGGCCTGGGAGTTGTCCTTGGAGTTCGTGGGGTCCCACTTCACGATCAGCTCGTACTGGCCGTCGCCGTCCACATCGCCGACGCTCGTGTCGTTGGCCCGGTACGAGTAGGGCTGGCCGTCCTTCGTGTACGCGTCGGCGGGGCGATCCAGCGGCACCGAGAGGTAGTCGCCGTCCCGCACGCCGAACTCGTCGGTCTCGGTGGTCTCGACCTCGCCCAGCACCTTCGTGACGAAGTACGTCGCATCCGCCGACCCGGCCTTGTCGAGGTAGTTCGTCGAGTCCGTGATCGGCTCGTCGGTGATGCGCTTCCCGTCGCGATAGACGTGGAAGGCGACCTCGTCGGGGTCGGTGCCCAGCATCCGCCACGACACCAGGTTGCCGTCATCGGTTCGCACGGCGACGGGAGCCCGGTCGAGGTATTCGGCCTGGCGCTGCAGCACGGTGGCGGCATCCGTCGTCAGCTGCGCGGATGCCGTGCCCGCACCGCCCGCGTTCACCCCCACCACCGTGTAGTGGTACGGGATCGTGGTGAGCACGTCGGTGTCGGTGAAGCGGTTGGTGGCCGTGAATCCGACCAGCTCGCCGCGCTCGCCGGCGATCTCGGAGCGGAACACCATCGCGTACAGCGCGGTGCTCGGCTGCGCCCATGAGATCTCCACCTCGCGCTTGTCGAGGCGATCGACGGCCAGGCCGGTCGGCGCACCCGGGGTGGTCACGTCGGGGTCGACGAAGGACACGTCGACGGATGCCGACGGCACCGACTCCAGCCCGGTCTGGTCGACTGCGGTGACGTGGTACGAGTAGTCCAGCCCGATCCGGGCCGTGGTGTCCGTGAAGGATGCCGTGGTCGTCTCGCCGACCCTGGTCGCCTTCTTGTCGAACTCCGAGGTGCGGTACACGTTCCAGGTCACGTCCGCGTCGCTCGTCCAGTCCAGCTGGACTGCGGGCGCGGCCGGGTCGGCGTTGACATCCGTCACTTGCAGGCCGATCGGTCCCAGCAGGATCGGCGTGATCTCCAGGCCGTTCAGACGGGTGCCGGCTGCCGCGCCGTAGGCGCGCACGGTCAGCTGTCCATCGGCGACCAGCACCGGACCGCGCACGGACTCGTTGACGGAGCCCTTGCCGGCGTTGCCGCTGCCGAAGGCGCGACCTTCGAGGTCGAAGTTCGTGCGCGTGGAGCCGATCCAGTCGCCCGAGTAGGTTTTCACCGAGTAGGTGCCGTTCGGCACATCGAGCAGGAACTCGCTGGAATCACCCGGCAGCACGAAGTCGCGCAACAGGTCGTTCGATCCGTCGGCGGCGCCGCGGTCACGGCCGGCGTTGGCGGGCAGCGGGGTCGCGAAGCCGAACCCGGCCTCGGCGCTGTACCCGGCATCGGGGTTGACCTCGGTGTAGCCGGCCATCAGCGGGTTGCCGGCCAGCTGGAAGTCGAACTTCCACCTCGCTTGCTTGGTGGTGAACGTCACCACCTCCGAGGGCTCCGAGTCGCCGCGGCCGTTCACCGCGATGACGCGATAGCGGTATCCGGTGCCCTCGGCCAGCCCCTGCACGATGGCGGAGTTCTGCGTCGTCGTGGTCACCAGCGCCCACTGCGGGTCGGGGTCGGCCACGGCCTGACGCTCGATGCGGTAGATGTCGGCGCCGGGCGAGGCCTGCCACTGCAGCACGGCCCCGGCGTTCGAGATGGAGCCCGCGACGAGATGCTGTGGCGCGGAGGGAACCTCGGCGGGCGGGTCGATGTCGATGACCTTCGCGGCCAGCGGGTCATCGAGGTCCACGACGTCCTGCGCGATCAGTCGGGCAATCTGGATGGCGCCGTACTCCTGGAAGTGCGTGTCGTCCTGGGTGCCCGAGGGGCGGTTCGGGAAGATGCCAGGGTCGACCCACAGGAACACGGCCTTCGCGGCCTCCGGCCCGATCTGGTCGAGGTACGCACGGCTGGATGCCGACAGGTCGACGAGCAGCACGTTCTCCTCGGCGGCGAGCTCCTTCATCTTGTCGACGTACTCGGGGAAGCTCACGTTGAACAGCCCGGTGTCGGCGTTGAAGCTGCGCCGCGAGACCGGGGTGACCAGCACGGGTGTGGCGCCACGCTGGCGAGCCCCCTGCACGTAGGTGCGGAGGTACTCCTTGTAGTCAGCGGGGCTGGCGTAGCGGTCGTCGACGCCCTGGGTCGCGTCGTTGTGGCCGAACTGGGTGAACAGGTAGTCGCCGGGGCGGATGCCGCGAAGGATGTCGTCGAGTCGACCCTGGCTGATGAAGTTCTTCGAGCTCCGTCCGCCGATCGCATGGTTGGCGAAGGCGATGTCGTCGGCGAAGAACCGGTCGATCATCTGGCCCCAGCCCGCCTGCGGAGCGTATGCCGAGCCGTCATAGGTCTGGACGGTCGAGTCCCCGGCGATGTATGCCGTGGGGATCGCCCCGGCGAGCCGCTTCGGCTGCCGGATGATGGTCAGCGCATCGAGCGCCGCGGCGTCACCGCTGACCTGGAAGGTCAGCCGGCCGTCGACCAGGGCGATCGGGAACGCCATCTCGAGGTACTCGCCGGCGGGCTTCGCGGTCGCCTGCACCTTCGCCATGCCCTCGGCGGTGATGGCGATGTCGCTCGCGGTCGTGCGGTCGCCGGCGATCAGCTGCACGGTGTAGTCCCCGGCGCCGAGCTGCACCTCGAAGATGCCGCCCTGGGCTGCCACGTGGTCATCGCGCAGCGGATCGTCTCCGCCGCGGTCCACGTCCGGAGACTCCGCGGTGGGTGCGGTGCTGAAGCCGTAGCCCCACTCGTCGGAGTAGGCGGTGGTGGAGGTGACGGCGAGAGCGCCGTCGGCGACGGCACCGGGGCCGAAGTCGAACACGACCCGATCGCCAGTGGGCAGCGGCGCGGGCGCGGTGTAGACCGGGGAGACGACGGGGTCGGATGCCGCCGACGAGCCGGCCGTGTTGCGCGCCGTGACTCGGTACGACCACGCGCGGGTGGTGTCGACGACGTCGACGTGCACGAGGTCGGTCGTGGTCGCGATGGGCGTGAACACGCCGTCGTCGCCGGCTCGTTCCAGCACGTACTCGGCGGCGTTGACGGCCGCCGACCAGCTGAGCGAGATGTCGGTCTTCGTCACCTTCGTCACGGTGAGACCGGTCGGCGCCGCGGGGACGGCCAGTGCGGGGATGACCCCGCTGCGAACGCCATCCGTGGGCGCCGAGACGGCTCCGTACGGGCTCACCGCCTGCACCGTGTACGCGAAGGAGTCGCCTTCGGTCACGTCGGAGTCGGTGAACGAGGTCTTGTCTGTCTCGACGATCTGCTTGAACTCTCCGACGACGTCACCGACGACGTCCGCGCGCAGCACTCGGTAGGAGCTAGCGCCGTCCCCGGCGCCCCAACTCAGGTCGACGGAGTCCCATGCCACGCGGGTCACGGTGAGGTCGGCGGGGGTCGCCGGCACGACCGGAGTGACGACGAGCCCGTTGACATAGGCGCCCAGCCCGCTGCCGGTGAATCCGGCGGTGAGCTGGCCGTCCTCGACTGCGGTCCGGAACGTCTGCGTGGTCGTGCCGCCCTTCTCGGTGGTCAGTCGAGTCTGCGCGACGCCTTCGAGCGCCACGGTCGCGTTCGTGCCCGAGGTGCCGGCGAGCGCGTCGCCGATCGACACGGTGACGTCGTACTCGCCGGCGGGCACGGCATCGAGCAGGAAGCCCCAGTCGGTGCCCGCGACGAAGTCCTCGGCCACCGGCTCTGCCGGGGTGCGGTTGCCGGTGCGATTGCGGTCGAACAGTGCGACGCCGTCTGCGACGGTCACCCCCCAGCCCGACTCGGCGGTGTACAGCGAGGTGGTGAGCACCTGCTGGTATCCCTCGGCCACGGGGCTGGTCGAGGTGCCGAAGTCGAAGCGCCAACTGCCGTCATCGGCAGGGGCGAGCGCGGCGGCGGCGGGCGATGCGGTGAGGACTGCGCCGATGAGAGCGGCCGTCGTCGCGACCGCGAGGGTGCTTCGGGTGCGTCGTGCGAAGAACGATCCTGCAGAACGGGTGGGATGATCCACGATTCCTCCTTGGGCGTCGCTGTCGAAGGGGGTCTGACGGTCACCGCAGCAGCGCGATGCGCATCATGGAAGCCGGGACGCGTACGAACGACGGTCCCGTGATCCAACCTTCGGAAAACGTATTCCCAAAGGGTTGATCATGATCCTTGCATGTCGCGCATCAGCAGGGCAAGCATTTTCTGACACGTTTCACATCGGACCTCGTTGCGGCGCTGCGTCGCACGCAATCGTCGAGCCACCAGGCAATCGACGAGCCACACACGCAACCAGCGCGTGCTTGCGTGGTGGCTCGCGGGTCAGATGGTGGCTGGGCGGGTGCGCGTCCGCACGCTGACCGCTCGCACGACACCCCGCGCGGCATCCCCGCGCTGCGTCATCGCGTCCGGCAGCCACACCGTGCTCTCCATGGACAGCGGCAGCACGTGCAGCGTGACGGTGCTGCCGGCATCCGCTCCGACGTCGCGCAGCGACACCGACCAGCGCGTGCCGTCCCAGAAGCGGTCATCGACCGTCCTGCCGTCCACCCGCAGCTGCGCGGTGTCGCCGGCCCAGTCGATGTCGAGCACGGCATCGCCGTCGCCGGCGGGGAGATCCAGGGCGAAGACGGCTGCCAGGTCGTCGAAGACCTCGGCGGTCGGGGCGAGGTGCCCGCGCTCCGCCGAAGCCGTGGTCGGCGGGCACCTCGGCGGCATCCCGCATCCGTCGGATGCCGACGGGCCGCGCCGGCTCCGGCCCGATCGCCGGCGCCGAGACCCACGCCCGCGTGGCCGGATCGAACCGGCGCAGGTACACGGCATCCCGCGCCTCGACGGTCGTGCCGTCCCAGAGCAGCTGCCCGTCGCACTGCCACAGCTCGTCGCCGAGCACCCAGGCATCGCCCGCGTCCGCGAGCACCAGCAGCGACAGCCCGCCGATCTCGAGCGCGCCCGGGGTCACGATGACGGGTGCGAGATCGCCGACGGCGACCTCGACCGGGATGCCGGCATCGGCCGTCAGCACGAGCGTGCCGTCCGGCAGAACCGTGAGAGCGGATGCCGTGGCCCACCGCAGTCGCGCGTCGCCGAACCGCAGACCCACCGGCCAGCGGGCGATCGTGCCGGCCGGGATGTCGACGGGCATGCTCGGCAGCAGCAGCGTCTCGCCGTCCAGCTCGACCTGCAGCTGCACGTCGAGAACGTCCTGCACGGGTTCGTGCGGGGGACGGTGCGGCTGGTGATGCGTGATGACGCAGAAGCCCTCCGACCCGTTCGAGCGCAGCGCCCAGCGCGGTGTCCTGGTGTCGTCCAGCCCGGTCGCCTGCAGTGCGGGCAGGCTCGAGGTCATCTCGCCGAGCCGGTCGCCGAAGGCGGCCAGGAAAGCGTGCTGCGCGCGCAGCAGCGCAGCGGACTCGTGCAGATCACCGGACTGGCCGATCGGCGCGTGGAAGTCGTAGCTCCACTCGGTCATGTCGTTCGGATAGCCGGTGGCCTGCGTCTCCTGCATCCCCGGGCCCGGATTGCGGCCGCCGACGAACATGTAATAGCCCTGCCAGGCCGAGCCGTTGCCGATCTTCCCCTGGGCGAGCGCGGCCACATCGCGGCCGCTGAGCACCGGGCGGCGGTGATAGGCCGTGGCCATGCCGCTGCCGAGCTCGCAGGTCGCCGGCGGGAAGCCACCGAGCGGGTCGGATGCCGGCGCCGTCGCAACCGCGGCGTCGAAGCCCTGCGTGGCGCGCACATCGGCGCCGACGCCCGGGTCGTCCCAGGTGTGAGAGGGGAAGTAGTGCGCACGGAAAGAGGAGTCCCAGTCGTCGGCGGGATCGGCCCAGAATCCGTCGCCGTACCCGCCGAACAGCGGCATGACCTCGCCGGGAGGCAGCTGTGCGCCACCCCAGGCGGTCGCGGTCCACAGCGGAGCGGACATCCCGGCATCCCGAGCCATCCGCTTGAGGGTGACCAGATGCTCGGGCCGGTCGTAGAGCTCGTTCTCGAGCTGGATCGCCACGACGGGGCCACCCGGCCGCACGCGTCCGTCGAGATTCTCCGCCAACTGGCCGAACCACTCGGCGACCAGTTCGAGATAGCCCGGATCGTCGCTGCGGTGCTCGACGTCGGCCGCCTGCACCCAGTCGGGGAACCCGCCGTTGCGCGCCTCGCCGTGCGCCCACGGGCCGATCCGCAGCACGACCTCGAGCCCGGCCGCAGCGCATGCGTCGATGAAGGCGCCGACATCGCGATTGCCGTCGAAATGCGCGACGCCGCGTTCGGGGGAGTGGTGCAGCCAGAGCACATAGGCGGATGCCAGGGTGATGCCGTTCGCGCGCATCTGGCGCACCCGCTCGGCCCAGCGCTCGCGGGGCAGCCGGCTGAAGTGGACCTCGCCCGACACCGGCACGACCGGCACGCCGTCGCGCAGCACGGCGCGGTCGGTCACGGTGATGCCGAGCGCCGCCTCGGCGGGCTCGGGCAGAGGACTGGCGGATGCCGCAGCGGCCCACCCGCGGTGCCTGACGGAGTGGATCATCGTCCGTTCATCACCGCTCGCTCACGACTGCATTGTCGAGTTCGTCGATATCGACGCCCGGCCGTTCGGCACGATTGGTCTGCAGCACCCAGCACCGCCCGGCGCTCGGGTGCACCCAGAACTCGGTGCCCGCCCAGCCGCCGTGGCCGTACGTGTCGCGGTCGATCAGGCCGGGAGCGCGGGTGCGCAGATTGAACGCGAAGCCCCAGTCCTGACCGCGCTCGATCGGGTAGGGATCCAGGCGCGGGATGTCGCCGGTGAGGGGGCGCAGCATCATCCGCAGCGTCGCCGGGGCGAGGATGCCGTCGGTCTCGCCGGCGTGGATGCGCAGCAGTTCGGAGCCGATGCGCAGCAGATCTTCGGCGCGGCCGAGCAGGCCGGCGCCCGCAGACCGGTTCGCGCGGAACTGATCGATGTCGAGCCCGGCCTCGGCGGCATCCACCACGTCCATCGATCCCTCGTGGTCGAGTGCGAGGCCGTCGGCGCCGATGGAGTGCGCCCAGGCGAACGTGTCCTCGTGCCAGGGGACGCCGGTCGCGTGCTCGGTGAGCGCCGCGATGCCCTCGAAGGCGATCGTCGAGTACCGCGATGCGGTGCCGGCACGGAAGTCGCGATCCCGGCTGAGCAGCTCGGTGCGCAGCGGCACGGCCGTGTCGAGTTCGGGTTCGCTGATGCCGGACGTGTGGCTGACCAGGTGGCGCAGCCGCACGACGTCGTCACGGTCGGCGCCGAACTCCGGAAGCGCCGCCGAAAGCGGGGTCTCGAGCGTGAGGAGTCCGCGCTCCACCGCGCGGGCGGCGGTGATGCCGACCAGCGCCTTCGTGACCGAGAACTGCGGGTACACGGCATCCGTCGCCGCGCCGAACCCGTCCAGCGCGACGATGCCAGCGGCATCCGCGATGCCCAGCACGGCGGTGGGCAGGCGCTCCGCCTGCACATGCCGACGTGCCCAATCGAAGGCTGCGGTGTACGCGGTCATCACTCCACCTCGTGTCCGAGATCGGGGCGCGCGAGGAAGCGCGCCGTGGCATCCGTCATGGCTTCGAGTTCGACGATGACGACGTCGTTGCGGCCTGCGCGCGTGGCGGGTCCCGGCACGTACAGGGTGCGCTGCGGGCCGCGACGCCAGTAGCGGCCCAGGAAGAAGCCGTTCACCCAGGCGTAGCCCTTGCCCCAGCCGGCGGTGTCGAGGAACAGGTCGGCGGGCTCGTCCAGGTCGAAGCTCCCCCGCAGACCGACGGGCCCGGTCGCACGGCCGTTCGCGATCGGGGTCGCGGCCACGGCGCCTGACACCGTGGCATCCGACACCGCGGCGCCGAGGGCGGCGACGTCGAAGGTGCGCACGTGCCACGGGCCCTCCAGGGCCGTGCCGTCCAGCAGCGGGACGCCGATCAGGCCCTTGGCCTCGCCGATCTTCTGGTCGTAGTTGACCCGGCCGGTCTCCTCGACCAGCAGACGCAGCTGCTGTCCGGCGGGGATCGCCAGGGACAGCTCGCCGATCGTGCGCTGCAGGCGTCCGACCGCCGTCCCGTCGCGCTCGACCCAGGCGTAGTCGCGCACTTCGGCCTCGAGCACACCGGCGCCCGCGGCATCCGTCGTGTACTCCGCCAACACGACATCGGAACCGAGCTCGTCCATCGTCGGCGGCGTCGCGAAGGCGCCGCGGTCGGTGGCGACCAGGTCGAGCGGGGCGGCGACCGCCTCGAGTTCGGCCCGCGGCGTCGGGGCCGCGACCGGTTCCGCGACCGGCAGATCGGGCACCGGAGCGTGCTTGGCGATCACCTCGCGGTAGGCGTGGAACTTCTCGGTCAGGTCGCCGGACTCCGTGATGGGGGAGTCGTAGTCGTAACTGGTCACCATCGGCAGGTAGCGTCCGGAGTCGTTGGCTCCTGCGGTCAGGCCGAAGTTCGTGCCGCCGTGCACCATGTAGATGTTCACGGACGCCCCGGCCGCCAGCAGTCGGTCCAGGTCCGCCGCACTGTCGGCGAATGCCGTGGTGTGGTGCTTCTCGCCCCAGTGGTCGAACCAGCCGCACCAGAACTCCATGCACATCAGCGGCCCGGTCGGCTGGTACTCCCGCAGCGTGGCCAGACGCTCGTCGATGCGCCCGCCGAAGGAGCCGGTCTTGTGCAGTTCGGGGTGCGAGCCGTTCTCGAGCATGTGCGGGATGGGCTGGTCGACCTGCGTGAGCGGCACGGTGATGCCGCCGTCGCGCGTGACGCGGATCAGCGCTTCGAGGTAGTCCTTGTCGGCGCCGTACGCGCCGTACTCGTTCTCGATCTGCACGAGGATCACGCTGCCGCCGCGGTCGATCTGTCGGGGCGCGATGATCGCGTTGACCTTCTCGAGGTACGAGGTGACCTCGGCCAGATACGCCGGATCGCTGCTGCGCAGCTTCATGCTCTTGTCGGCCGTCAGCCAGGTGGGCAGGCCGCCGTTGTGCCACTCGGCGCAGACGTACGGGCCGGGGCGCACGATCGCGTGCATGCCCTCCTCGGCGACGATGTCGAGGAAGCGGCCGAGGTCGACGTCGCCGTCCTGACGCCACTGGCCCTTGACAGGCTCGTGCGCGTTCCAGGCGACGTAGGTCTCGATGGTGTTCAGGCCCATCAGGCGCGCCTTGCGGATGCGGTCGCGCCACAGATCCGGGTGCACGCGGGGGTAGTGCATGGCACCGGAGATGATGCGGTGCGGGGCGCCGTCGAGAAGGAAATCGGTCTCGCCGATCACGAAGCGGGAGGTCATGACCTCAGCGTATCGGAAAGCGCTTTCTGTCTGAAGTGCGGGCGCGTCAGCGGAAGCGGATGCCGAGCCCGACGTGCACGGTCTCGGTGAGTCTGCCGTCGCGGACCGCCACGGGCGAGGGCTCTGCGAGGGCGCCGAGCTCGCCGAAGCCGGCGTCCTCGACATCCTCCGTCCAGGGCTCTGCGACGGTGCCGGGCAGGGTGAGTGCCAGCTGTCCCGACAGCTCGGGCAGCAGGTGCGGATGCAGAGCCGCGCCGTGCTGCTCGGCGAGGTCGGCGATGCGCCGGAACGGCGTGATGCCGCCGACACGCACGATGTTCGGCTGCACGATCTGCGCGGCGCCCGCCCGCAGGAAGTCCCCGAAGCGGTGCGCGGTGTGCACGTTCTCACCCAGCGCGATGGGGACGGCGCTGGAGCCGGCCAGGCGGCGGGCGAGTTCGGTGTGCCCTGCAAGATCGTCGGCGCGCAGCGGCTCCTCGATCCAGGAGAGCTCGAACGCCGAGAGCGCATCGATCGAGCGTGTCGCGCGGTCGAGGTCCCAGCGCTGGTTGGCGTCGATCATCAGCTCGCGGTCCGGCCCGAGCACGTCGCGCACGGCGGCCACGCGCTCCAGATCCTCCTCCAGTGAGGGGCGGCCGACCTTGATCTTCACGGCCGCGAATCCGGCATCCGTCCACCGCCGCACCTGTGCGGTGAGCTCGTCCAGCGAGTAGTGCAGGTTCACGCCCGAGCCGTAGGCGCGCACGGAATCGCGGTGGCGGCCCAGCAGCGACGACACCGGCAGCGAGCGGCTGCGGGCCTCGGCATCCCACAGCGCCAGGTCCAGGCCCGCGAGCGCGATGGTCGTGATGCCCCCGCCGCCGGCCTCGTGCAGGTGCTCCCACAGGCCCTGCCATGCCTCGCCGGGCACGGCCGAGCGACCGATCGCGGCGGCCGCGATGTCATGCGCGAGGAGTGCCTGCACGGCCTCGGCGCCGATCTGCGGCGTCCACGAGAAGCCCCATCCCTCGGCGCCGTCTGCGCGCACGACGTGCGTCTCGATGACGCCGACCGAGGTGACGTCCGCGCCCCAGGGGCGTGTCAACGGCACCCGCAGCAGTCGGGCCTCGAACCGGGCGATCGTGCTCACAGCAGGGCGCGCCCGGCCTCGAGGATCTCGGCGAGTCGGCGCTCCTGGTCGGGCGTCGGGTCGACGAGCGGCGCGCGCACGGAGCCGACCGGCATCCCCTGCAGCCGCAGGCCCGTCTTGATCAGCGAGACGCCGAAGCCCGGGGTCTCATCGCGCAGGCCGACCAGCGGCCGGTAGAAGCCGTCGAGCAGCTCGAGCCGGCGTGCCTCGTCGCCGTCGACGTAGGCCCGGTAGTAGGCGTTCGCCACGTCGGGGATCATCGCGAAGGCGGCCGAGGAGTACAGCGGGATGCCGATGCCGCGGTAGGCGGCCTGGGTGAGCTCGGCGGTGAGCAGACCGTTGAAGAACGCGAAGTCCGCCCTGCCCTCATCGGCGACCGCGCGGACGATCAGCTGGGCGGCGCCGATGTCGCCGGTGCCGTCCTTGAATCCGACCACACGGGGGTTCTGTGCCAGACGACGCATCGAGTCGACGGTGTACTGCGCGATGCCGCGGTGGTAGACGATGACGGGCAGATCGGATGCCGCAGCGATCTGCTCCACGTAGGAGATCAGGCCCGCCTGGGTTCCGCCGACCATGTACGGCGGCAGCACGAGCAGTCCGTCGGCTCCGGCATCCGACGCCGCCTTCGCGACCTCGATCGCGTGCCCGAGCGTGCCACCGGCTCCGGCGATCACGGGCACCCGGCCGGCCACGGCGTCGGTGGCGGTGCGGACCACGGATGCCGCCTCGCCGGCCGACAGGGCGTGGAACTCGCCCGTGCCGCAGGCCGGGGAAAACGCCCCCGGCGCCGGCGGCGACGCCGCGGTCGACATGCTGGGCGAGCAGCTCGTGATCGATCGCGCCGTCGGCGGTGAAAGGGGTGACGGGGAAGAAGAGGATGCCGTCGAAGTTCATGCCGGAGCTCCCTGGGTCGGGGTGTGCGGGTGGGGTGCGAGTTCGGTGCGCCAGGACCGCTCGGGGCGCCAGCCGAGCAGCCGACGGGCCTTCGCGCTCGAGAACGCGGGTGCGGTGCCGGTGAGCACAGAGGCGAGCTCGTCGCTGCCCGGCACGAAGCGGGGGAGCAGGTCTGCCAGCGGCTCACGGGCCAGCGCGTCATCGGCGCCGACGATGAAGGTCTCGCCGTTGGGGATCTCCGGCATGGCCTGCAGCAGGGTGTCGGTGAAGTCGGCGACGTCGCGCGCGTCCACGTAGTTGAACAGCGCGGGGGCGGACAGTGCGGGCTCGTCCAGGCGCTCGCGCACCGTGTGCCCCTGCTGGGTCGGCGCACCGCGCCATTCCTCGGGAGCGATCACGTAGCAGGGACGGAAGGAGGCGAATCGGATGTCGTCGCGCTGGCGCTGCAGCATGGCCATGGTCTGCTCGACCAGGTGCTTCGAGAGCGCGTAGGCGTGCGAGGGCTTCGGTGCGGTCTGCTCGTCGAGGGGGAAGCGATCGGGCAGCCAGCCGGATGTCCCGTAGCCGAGCACGGTCAGGCTCGACGCGGCAACGATGCGGCCGATTCCGGCGCGCACGGCACCGCCCAGCACGCTCATGGCAAGGGCGGCGTTGGTGCGCAGGATGACGTCCTCCGGTGCGCTGAACGGCACGGCGATCGCAGCGAGGTGGATCACGGCGTCGGCCTGCGCCTCCTGCAGGGCGGATGCCGTGGCATCCGCATCCGTCAGGTCGATCGCCAACTGCTGCGCGTCGGCGAGCTGCGGGACGTCGGAGACCGCGCGGTCGAAGGAGACGACCTCGTGACCGCGTTCGGCGAGTCCGGCGACCAGACTGCGGCCGAGCCGCCCGGCGCCGCCGGTGACGACGATGCGGCTCATCGTGCGCCTCGTCCCTCGTCGGCGTTCTCGAGCAGGTGGACGCCGAGGTCGGCGACCTGCACCGGCATCCCGGTCTCCAGTGATCGGTTGCCGGCGATGCCGACGGCGATCGAGCGGATGCCGTCGCTCCAGTCCGCCGGGCGCGCCAGCGGGTCCTCGCCCGGGCCGACGAAGACGTCGTTCAGCAGCAGCACATCACCGCCGCCGTGACCGCCGGAGTCTCCGGGGATGGGCACCTCGTACGCCTCGCCCCAGTGCTTCTGCACGATCAGGTGCTCGCCCTCGGGGCGCAGGCTCGTGGGGCGGTCAGCGCCCGTCAGGCTCGGGTCGATCGCCGGGTGCAGCCCTTCGCCGGCGAGCACGGCGCCGCGCTCGACGACCGTCAGCTCGGCGCGGCCGAGGGTGCCGTTCACAGCGACCCGGTAGCCCTCCCACGGCGAGTGCGCATTGAGCGAATACGACAGCGTCGCCCCCGAGGCGTAGTCGACGATCAGGGCGAGGTTGTCCTCGATCGTGATGCCCTCACTGAACACGTCGCGGTCGCGCAGATAGCCGTCGTGCTGCTCGGCATCCAGGTACAGCGCCTTCAGTCGCGGATCCTTGCGCAGATCCAGCTCGAACAGGTCGCCGTCGTCGTGGGTTCCGCGTGCGGGGCGGTCGCCGAGGCCACGGGCCGCCGCGTTCTCGGCGCCGTAGAAGCGCAGACCACCGGATGCGAACACGCGGCGCGGCTGCGAGCGCAGCCACCAGTTGACCAGGTCGAAGTGGTGGCTGGATTTGTGCACGAGCAGCCCGCCGGAATTCTTCTTCTCGCGGTGCCAGCGGCGGAAGTAGTCGGCGCCGTGGTTCGTGTCCAGCATCCACGAGAAGTCGATCGAGGTGATCTCGCCGATCTCGCCGTCCTGCAGCACCTGCCGCAGCGCGCTGTTGCGCGGCGAGTAGCGGTAGTTGAAGGTGAGCACGACCTGTCGGCCGGTGCGGGCGACGGCCTCTTCGATGCGCGCGGCACTGGGGGCGTCGATGGTCAACGGCTTCTCGACGACGACATCGGCACCGGCCTCGAGGGAGCGAACGATGAGCTCGGCGTGCAGGTCGTCGCGCGCCGTGATGATGACACGGTCGACCTTCTCCTCGCGGATCAGCTGCTCGAGCTGGTCCGGTGCGCCGATGCGGGGAGCGGGATCGCCGGCGTCGACCACTGCGCGGGCGTGGATCTCGGCGCGCACCGGGTTCGGCTCGCAGATGGCGACGAGCTCGGCCCGCTCGCGGTGCTCGCCGATGATCGCGCCGACATACATCTGTGCGCGGTGACCGGCTCCGGCAAGGGCATATCGAAGGCGTGGCATCGATGACTCCAGATCTCAGGAAACGTTTTCTCAGGCTATCACGCGGGTCATGGTCGGAGACAGGGGCGGTCAGTGCGCGGCGGGTGCGGTGCTCGCGCGCACGACGATCTGCGGTGCGAGGGTCACGTCGGTCTCCGGCTCGCCGCCGGAGAGCAGGGCGTGCATGGCGGCCCAGGCGCGCTCGCCCAGATCGGCGGCGGGGACGGACGCCGTCGTCAGCGGAGGACTCGTGTAGGCGGAGAAGGGGATGTCGTCGAACCCGGCGATCGACAGGTCGTCGGGAACCCGCACGCCGCGGCTCGTGACCGCCGAGAGCAGTCCCATCGCGACGAGGTCGTTGAATGCGAGGGCGGCGGTCGCGCCGCTCGCGAGCACTGCATCGGCTGCTGCGGCGCCGCTGTCGAAGTCGACCCCGGCGCTGATCTCGACGACCTCCAGTGCGGGATCCGCGTCGGATGCCGCGGCGATGGCGCGTCGGCGGGCCTCACCCGATGCGCTGCGTACCGCCCCCGACAGGAACGCGAGGCGTCGATGTCCGAGCGACTGCAGATGGGCGATGAGCCCGGCGGTCGCGACGCCGTAGTCGGCGGACACCGTCGGCACCTCGGGCTGCGGCGGACGGTTGATGACGACCGCCGGCCCGATCGCGGGGAGCAGGGCGGACAGCTCGTCCTGGGGGAGGCGGGGCGCGCAGAGGATCACGCCATCGGTGCGCCGCCGGGTCGTGACGGCGATCTCCTGCTCGTCCTCCACGCGCTCCTCGGTGTCGGAGATCAGCACGTGGTAGCCGTCCTTGGAGGCTGCGTGACTGAGCCCGCGCAGGATCGCCTGGAAGGTCGGGTTGGCGAGATCGGGGACCACGACCGAGATCGTCTGCGTGCGCCCGAGCACCAGACTGCGGGCGAGCGGATTGGCCGAGTAGCCGAGACGGGCGGCGACCTCGCGCACCCGCTCCGCCAGCGCGGCGTCGACCGTGGGGTTGCCGTTCATGACGCGCGACACGGTCGACAGTGAGACTCCCGCCTCGCGGGCGACCTCGGTGATCTTCGCCCGCGGCATCCGTCCTCCTGCTGTCGGAGACGAGCCTACGGTGGGTGCGGGCCGGAGAGCGTTCCGTGTCGTGTGTCATCACGGCGTTGCCCGCACGCCGTACGCTCGAGATCGCCCCCGATGAAGAACACCATGTGAGGAGACCGTGCGATGGCACTGACGCTCAGCCGCACCGACCGTGCGGTGTCGGTCGCCGACGGCGACGTCGAGCTGTTCCGCTACGTGACCCGGCCCGACACCGTGCAGCTGGAGTCGCCGAAGCCTTACCTCGACCCGATCCGCACCCGCGCCGGCCACGTGGTGAGCCTGTTCCGCCCGTGGGACCACGTCTGGCACAAGGGCCTCGCCTGGTCGCTGCCGGTCGTCGACGACGAGAACTTCTGGGGCGGGCCGACCTATCTGCGTGACCAGGGCTACGTGCAACTGTCCAACGACGGCACGCAGGCCCACATCGACACGGCCGTCGCGGCGGTCGAAGGGCACATCGCGACTTTCTCCCACGACCTGGAGTGGATCTCCGAGGGCGGACGCCCGATGTTCGTCGAGCGCCGCACGGTGACCGCCCGGATCCTTGACGACACCGCCTGGGCCCTCACCTTCAAGACCGCCATGACCAACACGACCGATGCCGCGATCTCGATCGGCTCGCCCACCACGCGCGGGCGCGAGAATGCCGGCTACGGCGGCCTGTTCTGGCGTGGGCCCCGCTCGTTCACCGAGGGGCGCCTGGTGACCGCCACGGGCACCGGAACCGGCTCGGATGTGCGCGGGCAGCGTCACGAGTGGATGGGGTTCGTGGGGCGTCACGATGCCGTCGACGCCACCTCGCTGATCGTGATGACGGATGCTGCGGACAACCCGCACCACCCGCCGCAGTGGTTCGCCCGCTCGGAGGAGTACGCCGCGCTGAATCCGGCACCGTTCTTCAGCGAGGAGCTGCGCGTGGCGGCAGGGCAGAGCGTGGTGTTCCGCTATGCGGTGGGGATCGCGGACGCCGACGCAGACGACGCGCCGCGGATCGCCGAAGCGCTGCGCGGCCTGCTGATGAACGGCACGCGCCCCGATTGAAACGTTATGATCGATCCGTCCCCCGAGGAGGATCGATGTCGCCCCACACCCCGTCCGACCGCACGGTGCCATCCGAAAGAACACTGCGCTGCGTGCTCGTCGGCACCGGATCCGTCGCCAACCTGCATGCGAAGGCCGTCGCCGCGCACCCGCGCGCGCAGCTCGTCGCGGTCGCCGACATCAGCGCCGATCGGGCGGCCGCCTTCGCCGCCGAGTACGACGTACCGGAATCGTACGGCGACTACGACGAGATGCTCGCCGCACAGCATCCGGATGTCGTCCTGATCTGCACCCCTCCAGGGCCCCACCGGGCACAGACCCTGGCCGCCTTCGCCGCCGGCGCGCACGTCATCGTGGAGAAGCCTCCGGCGCCCTCGCTCGACGAGCTCGACGACATGCGCGCAGCCGCGCTCGCCGCCGACCGGCAGCTGGCCGTCGTCTTCCAGCAGCGCACCGGCACGGCCGCCGCGCACGTGCGCGGACTGCTGACCGGCGGGGCACTGGGCCGGCCGCTGGTCGCCGTCTGCCAGACGCTCTGGTACCGCGACGCGGACTACTTCGCCGTGCCGTGGCGCGGCAAGTGGGAGACCGAGGGCGGCGGCACGACGCTCGGCCACGGCATCCATCAGATCGACCTGCTCGCCCACCTTCTCGGCGACTGGTCCAGCGTGCAGGGGCGCCTGTTCCGTCTTGATCGCGAGACGCAGACCGAGGACGTCTCCACGGCCACGATCGTCTTCGACGCCGGAGTCGTCGCACAGGTCATCACCAGCGCGGTCTCGCCGCGGGAGACCAGCTCGATCCGCATCGACGCGCAGAAGGCGACCATCACGGTCGACCACGTCTACGGGCATGGGCACGAGAACTGGCGCATCACCCCGGCGCCCGGATTCGAAGCCGAGGCGGAGGGGTGGGCCTTCCCGGATGCCGAGGAGCGCAGCGACCACGCGCCGCTGCTGCGCGACGTCTTCGACGCCCTTCTCGACGGCACTCCGCTGCCGCCCACGGCCGATGCGCCCGCGCGCTCGCTGGAGATCGTGGCGGCGATCTACGCCTCCGCGGCCGCCGACGGCGCAGCCATCACGCCGGAGCAGCTGGCGGGGCACCCGACGCACCGCGCCGGCTTCAGGAGCCCCGTGCAGGACCTGCGTCCGTGACCGATCTGTTCCGTGATCCGGTCTACGACGGGGCCACCGACCCTCGCGTCGTCATCGACAGCGCCGGCGACTGGTGGATGTTCTACACCCAGCGTCGGGCCAGCCTGGCAGAGCCCGGACCGGGCGTCGCCTGGGTGCACGGCAGCCGCATCGGCGTCGCCATGTCGGCTGATGGGGTGGCGTGGGAGTACGCCGGGACGCTGGAGCCGACGGCATCCGGTCTTCTCCTCGAGCCCGGGCCACCGCCCGCCGACGTCGACCGCACTCACTGGGCACCCGAGGTGATCTGGGACGGCGCGCAGTGGCGCATGCACCTCACCGAGATCGACGGCGTCCCCGACCGGTGGCAGGGCCACGTGCGCGAGATCGTCGAGTACGTCTCGGAAGACCTGCGCGACTGGCGTCGGATCGCACCGCTCGCGCTCAGCAGCGACCGGGTGATCGATGCGGCGATCGCGCAGACCCCCGATGCGCTCTGGCGGCTCTGGTACAAGGACGAAGCCGCCGACTCCGTCACCATGGTCGCCACCTCGCCCGACCTGCGCGACTGGCGCGTGGACGGAGTCGCGATCGGCGGGAACCCGCACGAGGGGCCAGACGTGTTCGAGCTCGGCGGGTTCTGGTGGATGCTCGTGGACGAATGGCGGGGGATGGGCGTGCACCGCTCGGACGACGGCATCCGCTGGACCCGCCAGGGCGGACCCGATGATGTGATCCTCGGGTCCGCGCCGAACGGCGGCCACGCCCATCACGGCGCTCACGTGCGCGACGGCGAGAACGTCTGGTTCTACTACTTCGGACAGGCGGATGCCGAAGTGCATGCGCCGAGTGGTGAGCTGCGCCGCTCGGCGGTGCATCGCACACGGTTGGCGGTCGAAGCGGGCGTCTTGGGCCTCGGAGAGTCACGGAACGGTGGAGTCCCTCGCGGCATCCGGTCTTGAAAAACGTTTCAATTTGAGTTAGTTTGCAGGGAAGCGCTTTCCCATGGACCCTCGGGCAGCGCGCCTTGCACCCACATGGACACGGATGTCCCTCGGCTCAGCCGCAGGGGGGATGTTCACAGAGAGGACAAAGATGTTCAACAAGAAGCGATTGGTGGCCGCGGCCGCGCTCGCGACCGGAGCGGTGCTTGTTCTGGCCGGTTGCGCCGGTGAGACGGCCGATCCCTCCGCCACGTTCAACCCCGACGAGAAGGTCACCCTGAACCTCGCGTTCTGGGGCAACGACGTCCGCGCCGATCTGTACAACAAGGCGATCGACGCGTTCAACGAGGAGTACCCGAACATCAAGGTCAACTCGACCTTCCTCGGCTTCCCCGAGTTCTGGGAGAAGCGGCAGACCGAGGCGGCCGGCGGCGGTCTGCCCGACGTCATGCAGTTCGACTACTCGTACCTGCGCCAGTACGCGCAGAACGGGCTGCTGCTGGACCTCGGCCCGTACCTCGGCGGCATCATCGACAAGAAGCCGCTCGCCGACAACATCCTCAAGATCGGCGTCGTCGACGACACCACCTACGCGATCCCCACCTCCACCAACGCCTGGGGCCTGTTCACCAACCCGAAGCTTCTCGAGACCGCCGGTGTCGAGAACTTCGAGGGCGGCAGCTGGAGCGACTACACCGACTGGATGAAGTCGGTCACCGACGCCTCGGACGGCAAGGTCTTCGGCGGCAGCGACTACACCGGTCGCATCCAGAACTTCGAGCTGCAGCTGCGCAGCGAGGGCAAGAACCTCTTCAACGAGGACGGCACCCCCGGCTTCGACGAGAAGCGTCTCGCCGAGTTCTGGAACGAGGGCGCCGCGGCACGCGATGGCGCCGTCCTTCCGCAGCAGCAGGCAGAGGAACTCCTGCCGCTCAGCGCCTTCGACGCCGCCAAGACCGCCAGTGAGCTGACGTGGGACAACTTCGGTGCCGGCTACCTGGGCAACCTGGGCGAGGGCTACACCGAGCTGGGCCTGGTCGCCCCGCCCGTCACGAAGGACGGCGCGAAGGACCTGTACCTGAAGCCGTCGATGCTGCACGCGATCTCGGCCAAGACCAAGCACCCCGAGGCTGCTGCGACGCTGGTGGACTTCCTCATCAACTCGCCCGAGTCCGGCAAGATCTTCGGCACCAACCGTGGTCTGCCCGCCTCGACGACGGCTCTGGAAGCAGCCGACCTCGACCCGATGAGCACGCAGATCAAGGACTATGAGGCCTCGATCGCCGACCGCCTCGGCGACGCGCCGCCCGTGCCGATCGTCGGCTACGGCAGCCTGGAGGAGAAGTTCCGCGTGCTGGGCACCGAGCTCAACTTCGGAACCGTCAAGGTGGATGATGCTGTGAAGCAGTTCTTCACCGAGATGGACGTCGTCCTCAACCAGTGAGGCATCGCCGGCGGATCGGGACAGCTCCCGATCCGCCGGCGCACCCTCCACACCCGCCCGCACACCCGGAAGGACAGCCCCGTGAGCACCACTGCGACAAGGGTCATCGTCACCGAAGACCGCCCCAGCGCGCATCTGCTGCGCAAGGGCCGACGCGAGGTTGACCCGACCCGCCCCGGCCAGCGCACTCGCGCGCGACGCGAGACCGCCGTCGGCTTCGCATTCCTCACACCGTGGCTGATCGGCTTCCTCGGTCTCACCCTCGTGCCGATGGCGTACTCGCTGTACCTGTCGTTCACGCGGTACAACATCTTCCAGCCGCCGCGGCTGATCGGCTTCGACAACTACATCCGGTTGTTCACCAAGGACCCGGTGTTCCTGCAGTCGGCCGAGATCACCCTGATCTACGTGTTCGTGGGAACCCCGATCACGCTCGCCGCAGCGCTCGGCGTCGCGATGCTGCTGAACTACCGCGACAGGGGCTCGGGGTTCTTCCGCTCCGCGTTCTACGCGCCATCGCTGATCGGCGCCTCGGTGTCGGTCGCCATCGTCTGGCGGGCCATGTTCGCCACCGACGGCCCCGTCGACAGCGGCCTGCAGATCTTCGGCATCGACCTCGGCGGCTGGATCGGCAACCCCGCCATGGTGCTGCCGATGATGATCCTGCTGCACGTGTGGACCTTCGGCTCGACCATGGTCATCTTCCTCGCCGGACTCAAGCAGATCCCCAAGGAGCTGTACGAGGCCGCCGAGATGGACGGAGCCGGTGCGTGGCGCCGATTCCGGGCGGTCACCATCCCGATGCTCTCCCCGGTGATGTTCTTCAACCTGCTGCTGGGCCTGATCGGCGCGTTCCAGGTCTTCGCATCCGCGTACATCATCTCCAACGGCACCGGCGGACCCGCCGGAATGACCAACTTCATCACCGTCTACCTCTACAAGCGGGGCTTCTCGGACGGGCAGATGGGCTACGCCGCAGCGATCGCCTGGGTGCTGCTGATCGTGGTCGCCCTGCTGGCATTCATCCTCTTCCGCACGCAGAAGTCCTGGGTGCACTACGCAGGAGACGACAAATGACCTCCACGACCGCCGACAGCACCCGCCGGGTGGCTGCCCCCGCACGGCGCAGGGTCAAGCGCAAGACCGTCCAGACCGTGATCTGGATGGTGGGCCTGATCATCCTCACCGTCATCGTGCTCTACCCGCTGGTCTGGCTGTTCCTGTCGACCTTCAAGCCCAACGACGAGTTCGGGCAGAACCCCGGCCTGTTCCCGGTCAGCCCCACGCTGGACAACTACGGCAAGGTCATGGAGGGCATCGCCGGAGTGCCGATGTGGCGCTTCTTCCTGAACTCGCTCATCCTGGCCGCCTCCGCGGTGGTCGGCACGGTGATGTCGTCGGCGCTCGCCGCCTACGCATTCGCCCGCGTGCAGTTCAAGGGTCTCGGCATCCTGTTCGCCGCCATGATCGGCACGCTGCTGCTGCCGTTCCACGTCGTGATCATCCCGCAGTACATCATCTTCAACAAGCTCGGCTGGATCGACACCTTCATCCCGCTGATCCTGCCGAAGTTCCTGGCCACCGAGGCGTTCTTCGTGTTCCTGATCGTGCAGTTCATCCGCCAGATGCCGCGCGACATGGATGAGGCGGCGCGCATCGACGGGGCGGGACACCTGCGCATCTTCTGGTCGATCATCCTGCCGCTGATCCGGCCGGCGCTGATCACCTGCGCGATCTTCGCGTTCATCTGGACCTGGAACGACTTCCTCAGTCCGCTGCTGTATCTGACCAGCCCCGAGAACTATCCGCTCCCGATCGCCCTGCGGCTCTACAACGACGCCTCATCCGGCGGTGCCGACTACGGCGCGACGGTGACCGCCTCGTTCGTGGCACTGGTCCCCATCCTGCTGTTCTTCATCGTGTTCCAGCGCTTCCTCGTGGACGGGGTCGCCACGCAGGGTCTGAAGGGCTGAGCATGTCGCCGACTCGTCGTCGTGGGAACCGGGCCGCAGTGCGCGAGGCGCGCTCCGGTGCCGGTCCTGTCGGCGAGGACTTCGTCGCCGGGCCGCATCCCGGGGCGAAGGCGAAGTTCGGTCTGTTCGGCGAGGTGCTCACGGTCGGCCTGCTGATCGCACTCGTCTCGCTGGCGGTGGTCACCCTGCCGATCGCGCTGGCCGCGGGCATCCGTCAGCTGCGTCGGTTCGCCGCGGCTGAGGACTCCCGGGCAGCGCTGTTCTGGGCGGATGTGCGAACCGGCATCCTGCCGTCTCTGGTCGTCGGCGTGCCGGCCGTGCTGATCGCCGCTGTGCTCACCGTGGACGTCGTGCTGGCCCGCTCCGGCGTACTGCCCGGCGGCGAGATCGTGGGGGTCGTCGGCTGGGCGGGCCTCGTGATCCTGGCGGTCGCGGTACTGGTCGCAGCCGGTGCCTGGTCGCCGCAGGCCGGATGGCGGGCGGCGGTTCGTGAGGTTCCCGGGATCGTGCGAGCGGATGCCGTCGGCGCGCTCTACATCGCGGCCACCGCCGTCTTCGTCGGCGTGGTGACCTGGGCGCTGATCCCCCTGTTCATCCCGGCGATCGGATGCGCCGCACTGGCGGTCGTCGCCGTCCCGGTGCGCCGTCGGCGCTGAAACTTCTGCTGTCGTCACACCCGTTCGAGAGTTCTATGGAAGAGGTCCCGAGAATGAGAAAATCCCTGAATCGACGTCTGATCGTCGTCGCATCGGCGGCCGCCGCCGGTGCACTGATGCTGGCCGGATGCGCCGCGGCGGAGCCGGCCGCCACGTACGATCCCGAGGCGGAGGTGTCGCTGGACTTCGCGTTCTGGGGCAACGACGACCGCGCTGATCGCTACAACCAGCTGATCGAGGCGTTCAACGAGAAGCACCCGAACATCACGATCAAGGTCACCTTCAGCGACTTCCCCAGCTACTGGGAGAAGCGCGCGACCGAGGCGGCCGGCGGCGGCCTTCCCGACGTGTTCCAGTTCTCGGACAGCTACCTGCGTCAGTACGCCGAGAGCGGGCACGTGATGGACCTGGCGAAGGTGAAGGACTACATCGACTTCTCCACGTTCGACGACTCGCTGCTCGGCACCGGCCGGCTCGACGACGTGCAGTACTCCCTGCCGACCGGCTACAGCATGTGGGCGAACTTCGTGAACGAGGATCTGCTGGCCGAATACGGCATTCAGGCGCCCGAGGCCGGCTCCAGCCCCGAGGACTTCAACACCTGGATGGCGGATTTCACTGAGGCATCCGACGGCAAGGTCTTCGGCGGCACCGACTACACGCAGCGCATCCAGGGCTTCGAGCTCGTGCTGCGCGCCGAAGGCGAGAACCTCTACACCGCAGACGGCAAGCTCGGCTTCACGAAGGACGAGCTGAAGGACTACTGGTCCAGCGGCGCCGAACTGCGCGACGGCGTCACCGTCCCCCAGCAGCGGCTCGAGGAGATCAGCCCGAAGTCGGGCCTGGGCGGTCAGCTGACCGCGAGCGAGATGAGCTGGAGCAACTTCCTCGGCGGCTACCTCGCCGACTCCGGCGCGAAGGCGATGTCGATCGTGGCACCGCCCACAGCGGTCGAAGGGTCGAAGGACCTCTACCAGCAGGGCGGTCTGCAGATCGCGCTCGCGCCCAACACCAAGCATCCGGAAGCCGCCGCGACGTTCCTGGACTTCATCGTCAACAGCGAGGACGCCGGGCGCATCTTCGGCACCACCCTGGGCTTCCCCGCCTCGTCGAGCAAGCTGGCCGGCACCACGCTGGAAGGCATCGACAAGCAGGTCGCCGACTACATCGCCTCCGTCGCGGATCGCGTCGGCGAGGCGCCGCCCGTGCCGGTCGTCGGATACGGATCCCTGGAGCAGAAGTTCTGGGACCTCGGTCGCGAGATCGGCCTCGGAACCGTGTCCGTCGATGATGCGGTGAACCAGTTCTTCGACGAGGCCGACGTCATTCTGCAATGAGAGGTGACGTCGTTTCCGGGTGAGACCCGCTCGGGATGAGAAGGTGGAACGCACGCCCTTCGCGGGCGGCAGTGGGAGGGGAACTGCATGGCAGTTGGCGTCAAGGATGTCGCGGCTGCGGCCGGGGTGTCGGTCGGAACCGTGTCGAACGTGCTCAACCGACCCGAAAGGGTCTCCGTGCAGACAGTGGCGCGCGTGCAGAACGCGATCCGCGAGCTCGGCTTCGTTCGCAACGACGCCGCCCGCCAGTTGAGGGCCGGGCGCAGCCGCAGCATCGGACTGGTGGTGCCCGACATCGGCAACCCCTTCTTCGCCGAGGTCGCGCGCGGTGCGGAGGATCGGGCGGCGGAGGCCGGGATGACGGTGCTGCTCGGCAACAGCGATGAGAACGTCCATCGGCAGGACGCGCATCTCGCGCTGTTCCAGGAGCAGCGGGTGAATGGTGTGCTGCTCACGCCGGCATCCGACGACCTCGCGTCGGTGCAGCGCTTCGCCGCGGGCGGGATGCCGGTGGTCCTGGTCGACTGGGAGGTCGATGCCGAGGCCTTTCCGTCGGTGTCGGTCGATGACGTCGAGGGCGGACGGCTCGCCGTGCAGCACCTGCTCGACGGCGGGCGACGGCGGATCGCGTTCGTGTGCGGTCCGCGCAGCGTGCAGCAGGTCGCGGATCGTCTGCGCGGAGCGGAGGCTGCCGTGGCAGCGCCCTCCGGCGCGACGCTCGAGATCATCGAGCAGTCGTCGATGACAGTGCTGCAGGGGCGGGCCGCGGGGGAGCTGCTCGCGGCACGTGCGGTCGGAGATCGACCGGATGCTGTTTTCGCGGCCAACGACCTGCTCGCGGTCGGATTGCTGCAGGCGTTCAGTTTCGGCTCCGGCATCCGCGTTCCCGAGGACATCGCGATGGTCGGATACGACGACATCGACTTCGCCTCGGCCACCGTCGTGCCGCTCAGCTCCGTGCGCCAGCCCGCGCGACTGCTGGGCTGGACCGGGGTCGACCTGCTACTGAAGGAACTCGACGGAGTCGACCATGAGCGGCGGGTGCGCTTCCAGCCCGAACTCGTCGCGAGGGATTCCAGCGGCGGCTGATCTCGATTCGTGACTGCCCTGCGGAACCGTTATGATTACAACGCGCATCCACGCTCTTTCGAGCCGGATGCCTGGAGACGTCGCATAGTTCGGCCTAGTGCACCACCCTGCTAAGGTGGAGTCCTCGCAAGGGGACCGAGGGTTCAAATCCCTCCGTCTCCGCCATAAAAGTCCTGGTCAGGGGCTAGATTCCGAAGCCCGGCCGATCGCTCAGATCGCTCGCTTGGGACGAATCTGGGCTCCAAGTGTACGTGGAGTGTACGCGATTCTGAGATCTGCTCTCTGCATTGGCCAATCTGTTGACGAAATCCCGGCGTTGGCCTTCGCCCAGGATGTGCGCGTACGTCGTAAGAACCGTCCGGGCCTCATCTCCGAGATACTCGGCCACCTCGTTGACTGGCGTGCCCAATCTCAACCACGTCGATGCTGCGAAGTGTCGAAGCGCGTGTCGACGGAACCCGAGCGGGAACTTGCGAACAAGGTTCGCGGACAACTGTCCTCCGAGCCGGTTGGTGAAGACGTAGCTGCCGGATGATTTTCCGGCGGCGTGGGCGCGGAAGATCTCTACCGCGCGAGGCGAAAGCGGTATCGATCTCGTGCCACGCCAGGACTTGGGGCTCTTTTCCGAGTATCCATCTGAGTGTGAACGTCCCACGTCGAGCTGTTCCAGTCCATGCTTGCTTAGCCAACTCACGCGCGCGGCTCGCGCCTCGCCCCACCGGATCCCGGTCAGGGACATGAACTCGAACACGTCGGCAATGTCGGAGCGCCGTTCCCGGAGCGCCGCCAGAGTCACGGTGACCTGTTGAGCAGTGGGGATCTCGCTGAGGCTGAGTGTTCGCTGCGCCGCCATGCCGAGCTCGGGGATCTTCCTCATTGTTCTGACTGGATGCGGCTGGCGAAGCAGATCGTGCTCGGCCGCGTACGTGAACAGGGCGCTGAGTGTCGTCCGTGCCCGCGCGACGGTTGCCGGAGCCTTCCCGGATTGCAACTCGGCGATCAGATGCTCACGGACGTCATCGGACTGGATCGACGACAGGGGTCGGACAAGGAGTCGCTTCGACAGCGCGGCAAGGTTGTGATTGTCCGTGTCTATGGTGTGCGGGTTCCCGCTTTCTCGTGCGCGCTGGAACATCACCACCAGTTCACCCAGACTGATCGACTTGGTCGGAGGAAGGGGGCGACCAGTGGTCAGCAGGTGCTTCTGCTCTCGCTCCCATGCCTCGGCATCGCTCTTCCGGTGGAACGTCTTGGTGGCAACCTGGACATTCCCGACCTTGACGCGGGCGAGGTATCTCGTCTTGCCCGCGCTCGTCTTTCGCGTCTCGACGCTCACGTCGCCACCCCCGCGAGGCGTTCGACGTCGATGCGTCGGTAAATGCGCTTGTGCTCGGTGATGTGCACGGGCGGGACGGGTGCTTTGCCGTCGACGGCGAGGTGGCGCAGGGTCGTGCGGTGTATGCCGAGGAGCAGCGCTGCTTCCTCTTCAGAGTAGAACAGCGGGGTGAGGGCAGCGGCCGGCGTGAGTTCTGTGTCGGTGAGTTGTGGGTTAGCCATCTGCCTGGCGGCCGACGTTGTACGTCATGCCCTCCAGGCGTCCCGCGTCGCGGGCCTTCTTGATCCAGTCAGAGGCGGTGCGGTGGGGGATGTCGAGTTCGACCTGCACGGCACGGACGGGTGGTGTGCCGGAGAGTGCGGCTGCGCCGTAGAGGATCTCGATGACTTCCATCCGCTCGTCTTTCATCCCGCGTTTCACCGCGGCAGCCGCCATCCACGACGGGATGATCCGACCCTCCGCGGAGGTGAGGTCCGCAATGGACGTCCACGTGTCACCCGGCTCGTCCGTGAGCCGCACAGCAATGCAGTGAGGAATGGCAGCCTGCAGGATCGCGACGGATGCCGTTCGCCGCAGTGCTTGCTGATCGAAGTCGTCCCGGACTGCCCGGTTGATGATCGCGGTGACGATGTAGCGGCCCTCGTTGGCGTTATAGTGCGCCTCGATTGTGGTCTCCACACCGGTGTCTTCATCGGTGGTGGAGGCTACGAATGCGGGGGCTATGCGCAGCGCGGACCCGACGGGCTGCGTGGCTGAGTGCCACGTCATCGTCTTGCCGTCGAGATTGTTCACGTCGACCTTCACCCCCTTAGTTTGCCTTACCGCACTGGAGATTCGCAGATCCTTCTTGCCAAGTGTACGACTAAGACGTTTACTTGTGTCAATACCCAGTTTAAATACGCAAGAAGGGTGATGCTGATGTCTGAGTTGAAGATCATTTCGCTCGCGAACCAGAAAGGCGGGATGGGCAAGACGACGGTCACGATGCAGCTCGCGGCGGCGTTGTCGCGCCGGCATCGTGTGCTCGTGGTGGATGTCGATCCGCAGCAGTCCACGGTGTGGTGGGCGGAGAACGCCGACAAGCACATGCCGTTCGATTTCGCCGGACGTCAGCATCCGTCGGTCCTGTCCCGCCTGTCGCATCTCGCCGGCGAGTACGACTTCGTGATCGTGGACACTCCAGGGAGCCTGGAGGATACCCGCACCCTGGAAACGGTCGTCGACGCCTCGGACTTCGTGATCGTCCCCCTGGCGCCCGAGCCGCTCGCGGTCGAGCCCACAATGCGGACGATTCAACGGTTGATCGAACCGCGCGGCATCCGTTTCGCGGTTCTGTTGAATCGGATTGACCCGCGGGTTCATGGGCAGTTGGACACGTGGAAGGAACTCCTCGACGTCACCCTCGGTATTCCACGCCTGGACGCCTACCTGCGTCAGTACAAGGCGCAGGCTGACGCTCCGGTGCTGGGAAGCCTCGTCACGACGGTCCGGGACAACCGGACCACGCAGGGCGCGATCTGGGACGTCACCCGACTCGGCCTAGAGATGATCGAGCAGCTGAGCCCCCAGTTGCAGGGAGCGTGGTGAATCATGGGGCACGTCAATCTCGGCGAGCGACTGGAGAAGACCCGGGTGCGCCTCGCGCGCCAACAGGACGGCGCGGCGGAGCCGGTCGCGAAGTTCGCGCAGCTCACCAGGAAGGAGACCCGGGTTCGTGAGGACCAGTACGCGCAGCTGACGAATCTCGCCCGCTCGCTGATGCGCCGTCGGGTCTCGCGTCGTGAGCGCATCACCGAGAACACCCTCATCCGCGTCGCCATCGACCTCCTCCTCGCCCACCAGGGCGAGCTGCGCGGATCGGACGAGGTGGAACTCCGACGCTCTGTGGCTTCCGGAGTTCCAGACTTCCGAAGTTTGAAAGCCGCAGACTCACAGAGTCTGGAAGGCGCGCGCTCCCGAAGTGGGGGAGTTGCGGTGTCGCGGACTGCGGATGTTCGGGACATCGGATGTGCCGAGGCGTCGGAGTCACGAACGCGCGGAGACTCGCACTCCGGCGACGCGGCGGTCCCGGCTAGCGGATGGGGGACGAAGTCATGACGCGTGTCACGGTGTACTCGACCGGGCCGTCCTGCCAACGCTGCCGACTCACCTGCCAGCGCCTCGACGCGCTCCGCATCCGATACGACCTGGTCGACATCCAGGCCGAACACAACGCTGCCGTACGTGCCTTCCTCGTCGACGAGCTCGGCTACCGCGAAGCGCCGATCGTCGAAGTCGGGTTTGCACGGTGGTCCGGGTTCCGACCAGACCTCATAGACGGGATCGCGGCTGGTCTCGGACTCGGTTGACCGGAGTGGGATGCCCGTGTTGACGGCACCGCCGGCTGCAAGAGGATAGTGGACCGAGTGCTGGTCCGTTCCGCGCTTTCGCGGCATATCCTCCCTCGCTGGCGCTCAGTCCGGTATTCCACGACGCGGCACTGCCCAGCCCCCGCCCACTAAGGATCGGCAGCTATCCGGACGGCGCCAGAATGCGCGATCGACTCACCGGGAGATCGAAGGACCCGACTCCGCGGGTGTGACAGTAGGGGCGGCCACATCGACGACCTCTGGCTGCACCTGCAGGCGCTTGAGAGCAGCGAGATCTGCTGCCAACTTCTGCTGCTGGATCCTCACGACCTCAGAACCCGGCGGCACGGGCAGCTCCGGCACGACGCGTCGGATCGCCATCTCATGCAGCTCGATGAGGGAGTTAATAGCGGGGGCGGGGACGGTTCGCAGAGAGCATGCGTACTCGGTGGTGTGTCGCAGTTCGCTCAACCACTGGGTCACGTCGAGAGCGCTCATCGCCTCTGACCGTGCAGTGCTCAGCGCGACGGATGCTCCGCTCAGCATCCCAGACTCTGACCGTTCGGCATCGAGCACGGACACCCGCCCGACCAACGGGCTATCCGCGGCAGCCACGATCGGTGCACTCACGTGCCGCATACTCTGCTCATTCTCCGTTGGAGTGACGAACTCCGCCGGCTGCCTTTCCCGCATGCGGCGTAGACCACGCGTCGAAGCCGGGTGTCGGCGGCCCGGCAGCCCAAAATGTTCGACTCATCACCTGCTCAAACTTGTTCACGCTTGGACTCCCGATGATTGCCTCATCTTGAGGTCATACCACGCGCTCTCGACAGCTCGGCGCGCGGCGCGGAGAGCCAAGCTTCTCCCGGACGCGTCCGTTGCCACAGCAGACTCGGAGAACGACCACCCATTAGTCATCTGCTACCAACCTGATGGCCGAGTGCAATCAAAATGACCGCGTCATACGTCCACCCACGCCCTCGTGCGCGCGGATGCCAGGACAGCATCGATGGCCCGAGCATTGTTCACACCATCCAAGAATGTGGCGACACCCTGCTCGGGCGCCGTTCCCTGATAGATCGCGGAGATGCTCGCGCTGAGCGACCGTGTCGGCGAGTCGATGCCTACCGTCCGCATCCCCTCCGTCTTGTTGCCGAATCTCAGCAGGTTGGGATGCTCGGATGACCAGACGGCACTGCCGCGCGTCGCGTCGATCCGCAGTTCAATCTCGTCGAACGCTCCGTGAGCGAGTTGAGTGCCGTACACCTGCCCCACGGCACCGGATTCGAACGTCAGCAGGCTGGCGAAGAAGTCATCGTTGGGCGGATTCACCATTCCACGATCCGTGTCGGTGACATACTCCCGCGGCCCACCATAGCCGAGCACGCCCGATGCGGCCGTGATGCGTGCGCCCAGCACGAACGCGGCCAGGTCAAGCCAGTGAGAGCCGATCTCGGTGATTGTGCGCGACGGACCGACTTGCTTCGGATCAAGTCTCCAATCCAGCCCGGTCGGGGTGGCGTTCCACTGTTGGCGATAGTGGCCGTTGACCGAGACGGCTGTGCCGATTGTGCCCTTAGCCATGATCGACCTCAGAAGCTGGATGCCCTCATCCATTCGGCGGTTAAAGTTCAACCATGCCTCTGTCGGGGTACCCTGCACGGCATCGAAGGCGTCCTGCGCAAGAGCCCCGGTAGGGGCGAGGGGCTTCTCGCTGACGATGGTCAGTGCGCGCGCCGCCGCAGCTCGAATGGGTTCATTATGGTTCATCGGTGTCGTGCAGATGTGCACGTGCGTTGCTCCTGCCGTGTCCATCGCCGCCTCGATCGACGGTGCGGAGACGGCGCCCCATGCTCTGGCGAATCGGTCCCGGCTATCGGCGCGGGGACTCCAGACGACGGCGGGGCGGTGGCCCAGTTCGACGAGGGCTCGGGCATGACTGTGAGCGATGAGACCGGAGCCCATGAACACCGGTACAACGTTCGCGGACGTCATCATGAATGAAGGCCGGCGATTGATGCAGATGTGTCCTGCACCGCGGCGGGCTCGACATCCTCGCCACGCTGAGTCGTCGTGCGCGCCTCGCGAAGCGCATCGCCGACGATCTTCGTGAAGGATTCCGGCGTGCTGTTCTGCCGGTAGACACGAACCACCTGTCGGGTCGCGTTGAGAACGCCGCGGACAGCGCCCTCTCGAAGATCCTCGGGAAGAGACTCGATGTCGGAGGTCTTCGCCGCCCCGACGACGCGACGGGACATCTCGCCGGCCGCGAACAGCCAGGAATCCTCTTGCCACGTGACGATGCGCTCTTCCAGAAAGCACTCGCGCCAGACCCGGGGATCGATTCGTCCGGGCCAGAGGGCGCGCATCTCGTTCTCGAAGGCATGCCAGGACTCGCCGACGAACGACAGGATCTGATCGGCCCGAGCGTCCTCACCGAGAGCGACGCTTCGAGCGGCGGCGAAGACGAAATTCGCCCAGAGAAGCCCGTGATCGAAGCCGACGGGGCCGTAGAACGCGAACTCGGAGTCGAAGACCTTGACGCTGTCGTCGGTCGTGGAGCCCTTGGCACTTCGCACCATGACCGAGCCGGTGTGCAGGTCGCCGTGAATCAGCGCTTCCGCCTGCGTCATAAACTTCCACTTCGCGCGGCCCATCGCTGAGACGAACTCCTCGTCAGCGGCGAGCTCGCGCAGATCCGCGTGGTTGGCGGGGATCGTTCCATTTCTGCCGCTGTCGACCGACGGCTCGGTGAACACCAAGTCCTCGGTGATCTGGCACAACTCGGGGTTCAGAGACCTCGCCTGCACGGCGGCGAGGACATGTCGGTCCATTCCCAGAGCGGAGGTCCCGAATGCGACGGCCGCGATGTACTGACCCACCGCCTTGGCGGCCCCTTGATGAATGATCCCGTTGTTGAGCGCAGCGCGCCATACTGTGTGATCGCTCAGATCTTCCAGGGCGATCAGGTACCGGTCCGCGTCGTAATCGACGACCTCGCACACGGTGGACGGCGCGAGTTTCCCATGCAGACGCAGCGAGTCGACCTCGAATCGTGCGCGTTCGGGCGTCATCGGCCAGCTGTCACCGGTCATCCGCACATACGGCAGGGCCTGCTTCAGGCACAGTCCGCGTCCGGACCGATCATGGGTGAGGAAGACCAGGTTTAGGTTTCCATCGCCGATCTCGGCGATGTCCTCGAGTTGGTCGGCATCGATGCGCTCGGCGAGTGCTGGTCGGCTGCGCAGGTAGTCGGCGACGGAGTCCACGTCGAGGATCTCGTAATCTTCGCGACTGTTGTGTCCCATTCTTGTCAACCTCTCTGGTGATCGAACGACGATCATCAATGATCGTCAGCCTGGTTCCCGTGAGCATCAGGAATACTCGGGGAGGAGTGGAACAGGGTTCTTGTAACCGTGTTGTCACAGTTGTAAGACAACACCCGTAGCGTAAGATAGCTCAACAGTAGTTGTCAATGTTGTGACGTCGAGGAACAGGTCACTCAGAGGCCCGCATTCGAGGGGTCGCAGAGCTTTGGAGTGAAGCGGATCCATATGGGCAAGTCGCGAGCGGGCTCACTTGTAGCCAAGGTCACGCAAGAGCTGCGTTCATCGATCGCGTCAGGCGATTTCGCGGCAGGGTCGAAGCTTCCGCCCGAGAATGAGCTCAGTGCACGGTTTGAGGTCTCGCGGCCCACGGTCCGCGCAGCTATCCGCGAGCTCGCCGTGCTCGGTCTGGTACAGACGACTCACGGGGTGGGCACGTTCGTCGTGGACAAGCCGACGGTGCGCACGGGGCTCGAGCGTTTGAGCTCCATCACCGAATCGATCCGCGCGACGGGGCGCAATCCCGAAGTCGTCTTCGCGAGCCGGCTCATCCGTGAGGTCCTGCCCGAAGAGGCCGACCGGATGGACGTGCCCGGAGACACGTCAGTACTGGAGATCCGCCGCACCATACTGGCGGACGGCGAGGTTCTGGCCTACTCCTACGACTTGGTTCCCGCGAGTTTGCTGCCAGAGGAGTTCGATGTTGACGACGTCGACGGATCGCTGTTCCACTTTGCACGCGAGACGTTGAATCGAGCGCCCACCACCGCGGTGGCAGAACTGCACGCCGTGGAATCCGGTTACGTCGGATGGGGTCCGGGTGCGACGTCTCATCGACTCTTCCTCTTGCTGAGCCAGATGCACAGGGATTCCTCGGGAGAACTCGTCCTGTACTCCCGCACATACTTCATCGAAGGCCGCTACGCCTTCTTCGTCGTCCGCAGCATCTGAGGTCGTTCCTCCCGCGTGGCGGGGAGCTGAGCGTGCGGCGGGTGTCGCTCGCGCGCACGTGCGCGCGAGCTATCTGTCCGCCGTCCTCCCAAGCACCCTCATGATGGTTGCTATTCGGGAGTTGACATTGGTCCAGGTGGTAACCCATAGTTATGCGTGTTGATAACGAGTTGTAAGTCAACATGATCATCACTGGAGATGGAATGCGAACAATCGACTGGGTGGACGGCGCGATCGAGATCATCGATCAGAACCTCTTGCCGACTACGGTGACCACTCGCCTGCTGGAGACACCCGCGTCTGTCATCGAGGCGATTCAGGCCCTCGCGGTGCGCGGCGCACCCGCGCTCGGCGTCGCAGGGGCGATGGGAGTGGCGCAGCTCGCTGACCAGTGTGCAGACCCGCAGTCCGTTCGCCGTCTGGCCGCAGAGCTTCGCGAAGCCCGTCCAACGGCGGTCAACCTCTCCTGGGGTGTCGACCGTGCTCTGTCGAAGCTCTCCGACGGAGCGGAAGCCGTCCTTGAGGAGGCTCTGCGAATCAGGGACGAGGACATCGCCGCTTGCACGGACATGGGACGCAACGGCGCTGATCTCCTGCGCGAGCTGGTTCCCTACGCGAAGCTGCGCGTCATGACGATCTGCAACACCGGAGGCCTCGCCGCTGTCGAGCGCGGCACGGCGCTCGGCGTCATCCAGACCGTTCACGAGCAGGGCTGGCTCGAGGAGGTCATCCCCTTGGAAACCAGACCGCTGCTCCAGGGCTCCCGCCTCACTGCCTGGGAGCTCTCGCGTATGGGCGCACCGTTCAAACTCACGATCGACTCTGCGGGTCCATTCCTGCTCAGCCGCGGGAAGGCGGACGCCGTGCTGATTGGGGCCGACCGTATCGTCGCCAACGGAGACACGGCCAACAAGATCGGCTCGTTCTCGCTGGCGCTGGCCGCGAAGCACGCCGGCATTCCCTTCATCGTTGTCGCCCCTGAGTCGACGATCGACACGGCCACCGCATCGGGCGCAGAGATCGAGATCGAAGATCGCGGGTCGGACGAGGTCACCCACTGGGGCACCAGGCAGACCGCTCCCGTGGGAACGCAGACGCTGAACCCGGCTTTCGACGTCACTCCCCATCACCTGATCACCGCGATCGTCACGGAGAGCCGTGTCGTGCGCTTCGATCGCGGTGATTCTCTCGACACTTCACAGATCGGATAAGGGCTCATGCGCAGCATCATCATCGACACCGACACAGGGGTCGACGACGCACTGGCACTACTGGTACTGCTCAGCCGTGCTGATATCGACGTCGTCGCGGTGACCAGCAGTTTCGGAAACTGCTCGGTGCACGACGCGGCATCGAACGCACGGTACATCCTGGAGCTCACGAACCGGGCGGACGTGCCGGTCGCCATCGGACGTGCTGCGGGCGACGACCAGCAGTACGCCGACTTCGTGCACGGGTCAGACGGCCTCGGTGAACTTGGACTCACACCGGAGAACGCGGCGTTCTCTGCGGAGCCGGCAAGCGAACAGATCCTGCGCATCGCTCATGAGCGGCCGGGCGAGGTCGAGTTGCTGACGCTTGGCTGCGTGCGCAATGTCGCTGATGCCCTGCGCGTGGACCCCACGGTTCTCACGCGCTTCAGATCTGTCGTGATCATGGGCGGCATGGGCGCTCGCAGGCAGGCGGCCTCGGGCGTGGCTGGGTATCAGAACTATCTGGCCGTGGGCGATCCGAATATGAACAGCGATGCGGAGGCGGCCGAGATCGTCTCACGCGCCGAGGGTCCGATCACCTGGGTGGGAATGGATATCGGGGGCACGTTCCTCGTCCCCTATGCGCTGCTCGAAGAACATGCGCGAAACGGCTCACCGCAGGCACGATTCATCCATGACGCCACCGCGTTCTACTCGGACTTCGTCACGCGTTCCTACGGTCTGGGTGATCGAGCCTTCACGGTGTGGGATTCGATCGCCGCCGCCGTCTTCCTCGACCCGGCCCTCATCCGCAGGGTCGAGCGCCTGCCGGCCGCCGTGCACTGGGACGAGTCGGGCCGCGCCTCCGTCTGGGGGGACCCTGCGGCTGCCCACGGCACAGCGCACACGTTCGTATCCGACGTGGATCGCGATGCCGTGCGACGCCTCATCGTGGGCGCACTGATCCACGACTTCGCCACAATTCCAGGGAGAGACAATGCGTGATCTCAGAGCCGACGACGTGATCGAGATGCTGGGCCTCGAGCGCCTTCCCGTAGAAGGGGGGATGTTCCGCAGCACGTTCGAGAACGCGTACTCGGGCGCGATCTACTACCTCACCTCCGGCGACGACGTCTCTGCATTGCACGCGCTCGATTCCGCGGAGATCTGGCACTGGTACGGCGGAGCCGCGCTGCAGATGCTCGTGCTGCACCCCGACGGCACCGTCGAGCAACCGGTGCTGGGCATGGACCTGCGCTCCGGTCAGCGTCCGCAGTTCGTCGCGCCTGCCGGGTGCTGGCAGGGGGTGTCCTCCCTCGGAGACTGGACCCTGGTGGGAACGACTCTGGCCCCGCAGTACACGCCCGAGGGATTCCACATCGGATGCCGGGTCCCTCTTCAAACCGCCTACCCGGAGGTGGCCGGGCGCATCGAGTACCTGACGCCGGGCTGCGAACTGCAGGAGATCTCGAACGGGACGATCTGCGTGTCGCATGAACAGGAGGCGTGAGATGACACTGTCGAACCCAAGAGTGGGACTCGATGGCGACGGCAGCGCGCTGCTGTCCGAGATCGCGAGAGCCTCCCGTGCGATCGGTCGCGACAGCCGACTGGTTCTGCATGGGGGCGGTAACTCATCGGTGAAGCTCACGTGGACAGACGTCACCGGGGAGGAGATCCCCGCGCTGCTTGTCAAGGGCAGCGGCCACGATATGGCAACCATCTCCCCGGACGGATTCACGCCATTGCGGCTCGACCGCCTCCGCCGTCTGCTTCCCCCGACCGAACTGGCGGCCAACGATCTCGCCAGGGAACTCACGATGGCGTGCCTCGACCCGGAAGCCCCTCCGGCATCGGTGGAGTCCCTGGTCCACGCACTTCTGCCGCATGTGGCCGTGCTGCATTCCCACTCGGATGCGATCCTCACGCTCACGAACTCCGCTGACGGCAAGCGTCTCGTGCAGGAGGCGCTGGGAGGCAGAGTCATCGTCGTCGATTACACGATGCCCGGACCCGTCGCGGCGGCTGCGTGTCTTGACGCCTGGAACGCGCACGCCTCGCAGCGGGCTGAGGCCTGGGGGCTGGTCATTGTGAACCACGGTCTGTTCACGGTGGGCGATACCCCGCAACAGGCGCTGGAACGTCACGTCGAACTCGTCGAGATCGCCGATCGCTACATCGCGGAGCGCCATCGGCCAGCGGATGCGCCTGTGCATCAGGCGGCGAGCAGCATCGCGGACCGTGCGCGACTGCGGCAGCAGCTCAGCGACTTCGCCGGCCGACCCATGATCGTGCGAAACGTCCGGGACGACCAGGCCGCGAACCTGCTGGCATCCGACAGTCTGATGGCCGCGGTCTCCCGGGGGCCGATCACGCCCGACCATGTCATCCTCACCGGATACCGACCCCTGCGCGGACGCGACGTCGCGCAGTACGCAGCCGATTACGACAGCTACCACGCGCAGCACTCGCAAGGCACGCAGACTCCGGCGCACGACCCAGCACCCCGCGTGATCGTCGACGCAGAATTGGGACTGCTCACCGCAGGGCGCACCGGATCCGAAGCGCAGGCCGCGCAGGACATCTACCTGCACACGGTCGACGTCGTCGCCGCCGCCGAGGATCTCGGCGGCTACCAGCCGATCGATGCGCAGCACGTCTTCGAGCTGGAGCACTGGTCTGCGGAGCGGGACAAGCTGGCGAGAGCGCTTCGGAACAAGCCTCTTGCCGGTCGCATCGCGCTGGTCACGGGTGCGGCATCGGGGATCGGACGTGCGATAGCGGCAGAGATGCTCGATGCCGGCGCCTGCGTGGTCGGGTGGGACATCGACCCGCAGATCGTGGATGCATTCGACGGCCCCGAGTGGCTGGGCATTCAGGTGGATGTCACCAGTGGCGACGAGCAGCGCGCCGCGATCGAGCAGGTGGTCCGCGCATTCGGCGGGCTGGACATTCTGGTGGTCTCCGCCGGAATCTTCCCGCCCTCGCAGCAGTTGGCAGAACTCGACATGAACGCGTGGCGGCGTGCCATGGACATCAACGTGAACTCGGTCGCCGACCTCTTCGCGATCACTCAGCCTCTGCTCGCCCTCGCGCCAGGCGGTGGCCGGGTCGTGGTGGTCGCCTCCAAGAACGTCAGGGCGCCGGGGCCGGGAGCCGCCGCATACTCGGCATCGAAGTCCGCTCTGGTTCAACTGTCCCGTGTCGCCGCCCTGGAATGGGCGGCCAGCGGAATCAGGGTGAATATGATCCATCCGGATGCCGTCTTCGATACGGCCCTGTGGACTCCGGAACTGCTGGCAAAACGGGCGCACCACTACGGCATGAGCGTTGACGAGTACAAGCGTCGAAATCTCCTGCGTGTAGAAGTGACCAGCTCGGGGGTCGCCAGACTCGCACGCGCCATGGTCGACGACACCTTCGCGTGCACCACCGGTGCTCAGGTCCCCATCGACGGCGGGAACGAACGTGTCATCTGAGCCGATGACCGAACACAGGGAGGCGAGGACGTGAAGTACGCATCGACGGAGAACCCCGAGTACCGCAACGGGGAATGGGGCCCCGCATACCTCGTCAACGGCTCGAGCAGCGATATCGGAGTCCTGATGCTGCGTCCGGGAGATGAGGTGGAGAACCATTTCCATAATCACTGCGATGAGACATTCATCGCCCTCGAAGGCGAATGCACGCTGTGGATCGAGAGAGCGTACAGACACACCATGCGCACTGGTGACGTCTACCGCTGCGAGCCGGGCGAGCACCACTATCTGATCAATGAGACCGGGAGCGCGTTCCGACTCCTCTTCATCAAGTCGCCGTCCAGTCCGGGCGACACCCACGCTGAACCGTGGAACCCTCGCGAGTCGGCATCCGGCAGCACTGCCTGATAGCTCATCGCTCGCACGCACCAACCCCATCCCGAACGAAGGAAATCATCATGGCTGATCTCGAAGGAAACATCTCCGCGAAGGACTACGGCATCGGCATCGCTCAGGAGACCCCTGCCCTGGCGGTCAAGGGAGCGACGCAACTGGACTACGGTATGCAGCACAGGCTGTCTCGCATCTTCCGTCCGGACGGGAAGACCGTCATGCTCGCGTTCGACCACGGCTACTTTCAGGGCCCGACCTCCGGCCTGGAGCGCGTCGACCTGAACATCGTTCCCCTGGCGCCACACGCGGATGCGCTCATGGCCACGCGCGGAATCCTCCGCTCCGTTGTGCCTGCATCCAACCGCAACGCGCTCGTGGTGCGCGCCTCCGGCGGACCGTCCATTCTGAAGGACCTCTCAAATGAGCGACTGGCGATGGGTATGGAGGATGCGGCCCGCATCGACGCGGCCGCCGTCGCGGTTCAAGTATTCGTCGGAAGTGAGCACGAGACCCAGTCGATCGAGAACCTCACCACCCTCGTCGACGACGGGCTGCGGATCGGCATCCCTGTTCTCGGCGTGACCGCCGTCGGCAAGGAACTGGTGCGCGATTCTCGCTACCTGGGCCTCGCGACGCGAATCATCGCAGAACTGGGCGCCCAGCTCGTGAAGACGTACTTCTGTGACGAAGGATTCGAAGAGGTCACCGCCGGGTGCCCGGTGCCGGTGATCATGGCCGGCGGTAAGAAGCTGCCGGCGATCGATGCCCTCACGATGGCCTACAAGGCCCTCGATCAGGGAGCCGCCGGCGTGGACATGGGCCGCAACATCTTCCAGCGTGAAGCGCCGGAGGCCATGATGCTCGCCGTGCAGTCGATCGTCCACGCGAACGCGACCCCGGAGGATGCCCACCGGCAGTACCTAGACCTTTCGGACGGCGCCTCGGACTGACCGACGCGACGTTCGCATACCTTCGCCGATCCTCGCGGTGCTGCGCAGTGCGAGCGCCCCGAGGGCCGGCGAGCAGCGCCACCACGCAGTAAACCCCACATGAATACAAAGGAGTTGACATGAAGATCTCGCGATTCAGCACTGTCGCGGCCGCGGCTGCGCTCGTTGTGACCTTGAGTGCTTGCACCGGACCCGCCGAAACCCCTAGCGGAACGGATGACGGCGCCTCGGGCGAAATCTCCGTCGCACACGTTGTGCCGGGCGCCCTTGGAGACCAGGGCTTCTTCGACGACGCGCAGTCCGGTATGGACAAGCTGGAAGGTGATGGTCACGAGACCAACACCCTCCAGGCTGACGGGAACAACCCCGCTCAGTGGAAGGCCAATCTGCAGTCTGTCTCCACTGGCGAGTGGGATGTCATCGTCACGGGCACATTCAGCATGTTCGACATCCTCACCGAGGATGCGCCCAAATTCCCGGACCAGCACTACATCCTGTACGACGCCGTTGTCGACGCGCCCAACGTCGCTTCCATCACGTATATGCAGAACGAGGGCTCTTTCCTCGCAGGAGTTCTCGCGGCGCTCGCAACGACCGAGACCGACGCGTTCCCGCTTTCCGAGGGCAGCAAGAAAGTCGGACTCGTCGGTGGACAGGACGTCGCCATCATCAATGACTTCGTGGTCGGTTTCGAAGCGGGCGTCGAGGCCGTCGATCCCACCATCGAGGTCTTGGTGAGCTACGTCGGCTCGTTCACGGATTCGGCGAAGGGATACGACCAGGCCAAGGCGATGTACGACCAGGGTGCCGACGTCGTATACGTTCCATCGGGCGGATCGGCGATCGGTTCGCTGCAGGCGGCGAAGGACTCGAACAAGTACGCGATCGGTGTGAACATCAACCAGAACGACCTTCAGCCCGGACACGTGCTCGGTTCGATGCTCAAGAACGCGGGCGGAACCATCGTGACGGCGATCGCGCAGGCCCAAGAGGGCACGCTCAAATACGGTGAGGCGACATCCTTCGGCTTGGCGAACGATGGCGTCGGATTGACCTTCGAGGGCAACGGCGATCTCGTGCCGCAGTCGATCATCGACCAGATCGAGAAGTACAAGCAGGAGGTCGTCGACGGGTCCATCGCGGTCCCCACGACGCTGGGCTGATTCTCGCGGGTGGGTGGGGACAGCAGTCCGCACCCACCCGTTCCACAGACCTAACGCACGAAGGAACCGATATGAGTGCTCGCATCCTTGAGCTCAGGAACATCACGAAGACGTTCGGATCGAAAACGGCCAACGAGGACGTCTCGCTCACGATCACGGCGGGGCGGGTGCACGCGATCGTAGGCGAGAACGGTGCAGGCAAGACGACGTTGATGAACATGATCTCCGGAAATCTCCAGCCCGACTCGGGAACGATCATCTTCGATGGCGAGCCGGTGGTGATGAACGATCCCAACCGTGCTAACTCGCTCGGCATCGGGATGGTGCACCAGCACTTCAAGCTCGTCTCCTCGCTCTCGGTCGCGTCGAACGTGTTCCTGGGCAGGGAGCTCCGCAACAGGCTGGGCCGACTGAGTCAGCGTGCCATGGAGAAGAAGGTCGAAGAACTGGCCACCCGCTTCGGGCTGCAGATTAACCCGCAGGACACAATTCAGGACCTTTCCGTCGGACAGCGCCAGCGCGTGGAGATCATCAAGGCGCTCTCGCACGACACCAGAGTTCTTATCCTTGATGAGCCGACGGCGGTGCTCACTCCGGCCGAGACGGAGGAGATGTTCGTCGTGGTCCGCCAATTGGCGGCACAAGGATGTGCTGTCGTCTTCATCTCTCACAAGCTCGGCGAAGTACTCTCGATCGCTGACGAGATCAGCGTCATCCGCGACGGTCGAGTCGTGGACACCCGGCCTGCGCAAGGACTGAGCCAGACCGACATCGCTCGGCTGATGGTCGGGCGAGAGGTGCTCCTGCGGGTGCAGCACACTCCGCCGAACCCCACCGGCGAGGCGCTTCGCATCGAGGGCTTGTACGCGATCGATCAGCGGGGCGCGATCGTCGTGAACGATCTCTCCCTGAGCGTGCGCCGTGGGGAGATCGTGGGAATCGCCGGAGTCGAGGGCAACGGACAGACGGAGCTCGCCGCAGCCATCGCCGGCATGTACAATCCGCCCCGGGGCACGGTGACCTTCGCGGGCAAGGAAATGACCCGTGCGTCGGTCGCACAGCGGCGGGCGAATGGATTCGCCTACATCCCCGAGGATCGTCACGACGAGGGCGCGGCCCCGACATTGAGCGTTGCGGAGAACGCGGTCAGCACTCACCTGCACGCGCCGATCGCACGTTTCGGGTGGCTCTCGATGAAAGCGATGCGGGACTTCGCTCGCACGCTGATCGCGAAGTTCGACATTCGGGGAGCGACGACCGAGACTCCCGTGGCCACCCTGTCCGGCGGCAACATGCAGAAGGTGATCATCGCCCGAGAGTTCGCATCGGAGCCGCAGCTGCTGCTCGTCTCCCAGCCCACGCGCGGTGTCGACGTCGGAGCGATGGAGTTCGTGCACAACTCGATCCTGCGAGCGCGGGATGGGGGTGCGGGAGTGCTGCTGCTCTCGGCAGATCTGAACGAGGTGATGAGCCTCTCGGATCGTCTGCTGGTGATCTATCGAGGGGGGATCGTCGCAGAGTTCACCCAGGAGAACATGTCGGAGGTGGCCGTCGGTTTGGCTATGGCGGGAATCGCGCCGACCCCCGATTCACTGGCTCAGGCGGAGCTCGAACACGCACGACGCGCTGCGGAACTCGCCGCCACTGGGGCGACGCTAGCGGAGCCCGAACAGCCCAGCGCCGACATCGTCCTGGAGGAGGTCAAGACGACGAGCATTCTCGCTCCTCAATCCGTTACGGCAACGGCGCGCCAGGTGCTCAGGACTCCGGTTCCGAGCAGGCTGACTGAGCTCGGGACCGCGCTCGTCAAAGGCGCCACACAGCCCATCGGTGCGCTTCTCGCCGCGCTCGTCCTCGGTGCCGTGATCATCCTCCTGATCGGACAGAACCCGATCGCGGCGTACTGGGAGCTCTTCACCTCCGGTTGGCGGACGCCTTTCGGAATGGCGAGCATCATCGCCACGTTCATCCCGCTCGCCATCATGGCGGCGGGTACGATCATCTCCTTCCGTGCGGGCTTCTTCAACATCGGTGGCGAAGGACAGCTCTACTTCGGCGCATTCTTCGGCGCGTTCGCGGGATTCGCGATCACCGGGCTGCCTCCGATGCTCCACATGCTGCTCATCCTGGTGGTCGGAGCTCTGGCCGGTGCCGCATGGGGCTTCGTCCCCGGTGCGCTCTATGCCTTCTGGCGGGTCGACATCATCGTCGCGACGCTGCTGCTCTCCGAGATCGCGAAGCTCATCACTCACTTCTTCGTGACGGGCCCCTTCAAGGACCCCGAAGGCGGCATCGTGGCCTCGCCCAAGATTCCTCAGGAGTCCCGGCTCACGATGTTCGACTCGATGTACGGCTTCGGGCCGGATCTGATCATCGGGATCGTGATCGCCATCGGGCTCGCGCTAGTGCTCACGCGAAGCATCTGGGGGCTGAAAGTCAAGCAGATGGGCGAGATGAACAGGTTTGCGCAGTACACCGGTGTGTCCACGCGCGCGATGTCGATGCAGGTGCTCATGCTCTCGGGCGCTGCAGCGGGTTTCGCCGGTGCGCTGTATGTCATCGGTCCGAACGGCGGACGCTTCATCCAGCAGTTTTCCCCGGGATTCGCCTTCCTCGCGATCACTGTCGCGCTGCTGGCGCGACTGAATCCTTGGGCGTCGCTCATCGCGGCCCTGTTCTACGCGACGATGATGGCCGGAGGCACGGGCATCCAATCCGTGGGTGTCCCGCTCCCCGTAGTCAATGTCCTGCAGGGCATCATCATCATCGCGATCACCGCCACTTTCGTCGTCCGGCTTCCGGGGCGGAGAAAGCGGCTCTCACTCACGGAACCGGTGCACTCCAGCAAGGCGGAATCACGATGAACGACATCCTCGCGCAGGTCCTCACCGCGGGCACCCTCGCGGTGATCCTCATGAAGACCGCTCCGATCCTGCTGGCGGCGGTCGGCGGAGCCTTCACACAGATGGGGAACATCCTCAACATCGGCCTCGAAGGCATGATGCTCGTCGGCGCCTTCACCGCGGTAGCGGTCGGTGCGTTCTCGGGTCCCTGGATCGGCATCCTGGCGGCGATGGGGGCGGCCGGCCTGCTGGCGCTGATATTCGCGATCGCGGCTCTCGTCTTCAAGGCGGACTTCATCGTCGTCGGCATCGGCATCAACCTTCTGGCCCTGGGAATCACCGTGCTGCTTCTGATCGTGCTCTACGGCAACGCTGGAGTCACGCCCGGAGACGTCAAAGCGTTTCTTCCGAAGATCGACCTGGGCCCGATCGGGCAGATACCCGTGATCGGCGCCGCGTTGAACAACCAGACCATCCTCGTCTGGCTGGCCTTCCTGTGCGTGCCCCTGTACGCCTATGTGCTCTACCGAACCCGGTACGGTGTGCACCTGCGGGCGGTCGGCGAGGACGAGCCCGCCGCGGTCGCCGCGGGTATCAACGTGTTCAATGTTAAGTTCATCGCCATCCTGCTGTCCGGACTGCTGTGCGGCCTTGCCGGTGCCCAACTTGCCATGGCGACCGTCGGATCCTTCACCGCCAACATGACGTCGTCGCGCGGGTTCATCGCTCTCGCTGCGCTGACCTTCGGGCTGGGTCGGCCGTATCGCACGCTCATCGCCTGCGCCATCTTCGGTGCTGCCGATGCGCTGGCGGACAGGCTGGTTCTCGGCGGGGTCAACTCCTCGCTGGCTCTGACCACCCCGTATGTCATCACGATCGTGGCGCTCGTCGTCGTGGCCGTGCGCGTGAAAGCCGCGTTTAACGCCCGCGCGAAGCGCGCCCTGAAGTTCGCCGGCGTGTGAGTCGCCGCCCGTCTATTGAATCCTTAGGAGAAATGCTGTGGTCACGAAACTCATCATCGACTGCGACCCAGGTGTCGACGACACGATGGCGCTCATGTACGCGGCGCTCCACCCGGACATAGAGCTGCTCGCCGTCGGCACGGTGTGGGGGAACGTGGATGTGGTCACGGGAACGCGCAATGCGCTGCATACTCTGCAGATGGTCGGGGCGGCCGACGTCCCCGTCGCACAGGGCGCCGCCGGCCCGATGGTCGGAGCCGAGCCCGAGTTCGCCGGCTACGTGCACGGAGAGGACGGGCAGGGCAACGCTTACGACGGTGCACCGGTGTACGACGTGGCTCCGATCGGGGCCGCGCAGCAGATCGTCGAGATAGCGCGCCGTCATCCGGGAGAAGTCCGGTTGGTCGCCGTCGGGCCGCTGACCAACCTCGCCGCGGCGCTCGTGCTCGAGCCGGATCTGCCGTCGCTGGTCGACGGTGTCTCGATCATGGGTGGTGCCGCGCTCGCACCCGGAAACGCCACTTCTGTGGCCGAGGCGAACATCTGGCACGATGCCGAGGCGGCCGCTGCGGTCTTCCGTGCCAAGTGGGACATCATCATGGTGGGCCTCGACGTCACTATGAAGGTCCTAATAACTCCCGAGCGACGTGCCGTGCTCGACAACGGCGGCAGCGCCGGTCGATACTTGTCGACCATAATGCAGTTCTACGGTGACTTCTGTGCAGCCACTGCATTCGGCACCTGGAATGCGACCATGCACGATACGCTCGCCGTCGCGGCTGCGGCCGGGACGCTCATCGTTCGAGAGGCCCCGGTCGTCAATGTCGAGGTCGACTACTCGGGCGGGCCCTCGCATGGCTCGACGCTGTGCGACTTGCGAGGCCGATACATGGGTTTTCCTTCGCAGGAGGGAGCGCATTGCACGGTGCTGCTCGACATCGACGACTCGATCGCCGACGATGTCGTGGCGATCATCAGCGAGTACAGAGGTGCCGCGGAGAAACGATCGCGGGCGCAGGCCGGACACAGTGACTAACGGTCCATCCTCGACGAGGGACATACGCGCGGCCCAGGTCCATGCATCTGACAGACCCGATCATGGATGCAGTGCCAAAGAGGCAATAGCCTCGCGCTTTCGGCTCGTCGACCTAGACTCCGCTGGCAGGGCAGAAGATCTCAATTCAATCGCTGGTACCGTTTGCGGACGAGGCGATGATACGTTGCGAGTCGCTATCCGCTGGACTGCATAACCGATAGGCTTCCCACCTGTGCCGAGACGATGCACTTGGCCAAATAGGTCGGGGTTCCGTTGATCTCTGCGGTCTGAGTCAGTATCAGAACGGGTTCGCTAGCCTTCATTCCAAGCTGTCGACCTCGCGTTTGCCCGACCACGTTGGCGGCGATATGACATACGGCTCCATTGAAGATCGGGCCGAGCCGATCGAGCACGGACTTGAGGACGGTCGCGTCAGCCTCTGCCGCTTCGGGCAGGAAGCGCGCGAATTCTTCGCTTACATCGCTCAGGCCCCGCCCCGCGGGCAGGTACTCCTGCACGATCGCGAGGGGGTTACTGCTGACGCTGACGAGGCTCTCACGAAACCAGATGTTCGCCTCGGAGTCGAGATGCAAGTAGGTTGAGGCGAAATCTGTCGCCTGCTGCAGAGTGAACTCAATGCCCCTCACCGACAGTGCCGAATTGGGTTCAGCGAGGACTTCCTCGAAAGGTCGCAGTTCCTCGAGGCCGACCCGGGGGATCGAATCAGTGACGAATCGGCCGATGCCACGCTTGGTGACGATGAGCCCGTCCTCCTCGAGAAGCATCAGCGCCTCTCGCACCACCGTTCGACTCACGCCGAGCGAGACAGCCAACTCCGTCTCTCGCGGCAATGCCTCACCGAGCCGGAAGGTGTTCGTTCGGATGCCTTCCGCAATGCGTGAGTACACGGCGATGCGTAGTGGCTGTCCAGGGGGGGTCAGCAGCGGACTATCCAAGAAACTGGTCTTCGTCGCTCTCACATTGCTCTCCTTCGGACCAGCGGAAGACATCAACCACGAAGGAATTTTCGTGCACGCATCGAACCCAAGAGGTATGACACCAGTCAACGACTATATCCCTGCGCCCGAAGGGATCGAATCGCCTGGCTACAACTCCAGTCGTACGGCGGTCTCGAGTGCAGCTTCGATGCTGCGCATCCAGCCGTCCTTGAGCTGATCCTTCACGCCGTCGTACAAGCTGGTTCCGTCGAACAAGTTGCTCGACGCTGCGCAGATCATGCCGGCGCGAACCCCGCGCAGCCGGGCCACCACGTAAAGTGCCGAGCTCTCCATCTCCACATTCAGAATGCCAAGCTTATTCAATTGGTCGATCCACTCGGGTCCTTCCGCGTAGAACGCGTCGTCGCTGACGTTGAGCCCCGAATAGGCTTCGGTGTCCGTGCCAGCAACGAGCTCGCGAGCGACCTTCTTCAGCGTCTGTTGCAATCTCGAGGTCTGGCACGGCAGGGAAACCAGCATGAGCGTACGCGGCCGTCGTACCATCGTTGCGCAGCGTGCCTTCGCTGACCAAGAGGTCCCCCGGCTTGATCCCGCTTTGCAGGCCAGCCGACGAACCGACACGGATGAACGACGTGACGCCAACACGGATGAGCTCCTCGACCGCGATCGCGGTCGAGGGACAGCCCATACCCGTCGATGTCGCGGTGATCGAACGGCCCTTATAGGTTCCGACCATGGTCATGTGCTCGCGTTGGTGGGCGACGGTCTTGACGTCGGTCAAGAACTCGGCGACTAGCGGCACCCGGAACGGGTCGCCGGGCAGCAGTGCCACGCTCGACACCTCCCCAGGGGCGATTCCTATGTGGTACTGACGCTCGCCTATGCCTGACGTGTCTTTGTCAACAGCTGAAAAACTGCTCATCTTGGCTCCCTGAGTACTGCGGAACGATACGGGTATGACATTATACCTCTTGAGGGAGCAACGCAATTGTCCCAGTCGTGCACTGAAGTTGACGAACTCGTACGAATGTGGTTGTGTGCATGTACATGGTTGTCCATAGACAAGGAAGTTCGGGATGAAGATCGCAGCAGTCGGCGGGTACGGCGTCGGCATGACGATGACAGTGCCTCACTTTCCCTCCGCGGGCGAGACGGTGTCGCACGGTCTCTACTCCGCAGGACCGGGCGGTAAAGGGTCCAACCAGGCGATCGCTGCCGCACGTTTGGGCGCCGAAGTCGAACTGCTGACGGCGATCGGCCGTGATCATGCCGCTGACGATGCTCTGACGCTGTGGCGTGATGAAGGAGTCGGCTCGGGCCACGTCGCACGCATGGATGCTCCTACGATGGTCGGCTTCATATTCGTCGACGACGCCGGTGAGAACGAGATCGCGATCGCCCCCGGTGCTCTCGAGCTACTCACCCCCGCACACGTCGAAGCGTTCCGCGACGTCGTCCGTGAGGCCGACCTCGTCGTTGTCTCACTCGAGATCTCACCCGAAGCGGCGAGCGCGGCACTGCGTGTCGCGCATGAAGAGGGAACCCGGACGCTGCTGAATCCGGCACCGGTGACGGTTCTGCCGGAAGAGATCTGGGACTGGATCGACATCATCACGCCGAACCAGAGCGAGGCGGCGCTGCTGCTCGGGCTCGATGATGCTCATGACCTTGACCCGACAGAACTGCTGCGTCGCCTGCGGCAGAAGACCGCCGCAACAATCGTGCTGACCCTCGGCGCGGGCGGCTGCGCGGTCATGACGGATGAGACCCCGCGGGTCCTCGCCCCATATAGCGCTGACCGAGTCGTGGACACGACGGGAGCCGGCGACGCATTCACTGCGGCACTCGCGGTCGCAGTCACCGAGGGCCTCCCCATCGACGACGCCGTCCGCTTCGCAAGCGCTGCAGGTGCCCACGCCGTGACACGCGCGGGAGTCATCGACGCGCTCCCGACGCGCGCCGACATCGATCGCATCATGCGCTCGCAGAACCCACAGAACTGACCACCGGAAGGAAACATCCCATGACGACCCAGACAGACTTCGCAGCCCTCACCCCGCGCGAACTCGCGCCCTACATCCAGCACACTCGCATCGCGACCGGCCTCACCCGTGACGAGATGATCGCCCACGCGAAGGAGACCATTGAGTACGGCTTCAACGCCGCGATGGTTCCGGGGTCTTGGGTGAGCCTCACGGCGAAAGAACTCGAGGGGACAGGCATCGGTGTGGCGAGTGCGCTCGATTTCCCGACTGTGGGCGTCACAACGCCGGCGGGCAAGGCCTTCGAAGCTGAGCGACTCGCAGAGGCGGGTGCGACTCAGATCGACATGGGTGTGCAGGTCGGCTACCTCAAGAGCGGCATGTTCGATGAATTCCGCGACGACATCGCGGGCGTCGTTCGCGCCTCGGGTGTTCCCGTCAAGGTGATGCTCGAGCTCCCGCTCCTCAGCGAGGCCGAGAAGCAGGCGGCTGTCGATCTTGCGATGGACGCCGGTGTCGCGTTCCTCAAGAACGCGAGCAGTGGGGCTATCGAGACCGCTAACCGCGCCAGCATCCGCTACCTCGTCGAGCGTGCACGGCCGGGTGTGCAGGTTAAGGCCTCGGGGGCGATCACGAACCGCGCACAGGCGATCGAACTGCTGAGCGCCGGTGCCGTGCTACTTGGGACGAGCGCGGGAATCGAGATCGTGACCGATTCTTCCGACGACCAGACCACCAGTTACTGACCGCACTTCCCGAAAGGCACATCCCATGACTCTTCGATTGATCCACGACACCGACACCGCGCAGGACGACGCGTTCGCACTCATGATCGGCCTGCGTCACCCGAATACGCAGGTCGAGGCCGTCACGATCAACTATGGCAACGTGGGGTTCGATCAGATGGTCGAGAACGCGCTGTACACGATCGAGGTTGCAGGCTTCGGCGGGCAGGTGCCCGTTTATGAGGGATGCCGGTTGCCGCTCATCGCCCCGTTCGATGACTCGTCCTACGTGCATGGTGTCGACGGCTTCGGCGGCGCCGGTTTCCCCAAGGCAACGCAGCGCCCAGAGAGCGAGAACGCCGTCGCGGCGCTTATCCGCCTCATCAACGACAACCCGGGCGAGTTCACCATCATCGCTCAGGCGCCGCTGACGAACCTCGCCTGCGCAGTGGCGGCTGATCGATCGATCGCCGGCAAGGTCAAGGACATGTTCATCATGGGCGGTACGAACAATGCCGTCGGCAACATCACCGCAGCCGCGGAAGCGAACTTCTGGCACGACCCTGAGGCTGCGAAGATCGTGCTCGCTGCGGGATTCCCCGTCACGCTCGTCACCTGGGATCTCACGATGACGCAGGGCCGGTTCAGTCCCGAGCAGCTTCAGATCATCGATGAGCTCGATACCCCGCAGTCGCGGTTCTTCACACGGGCCAACCGTGCGAGCGTCGAGTATGTCGAGAAGACGCATGGCGTCAAGGGAAGTACGCACCCCGACTCGATCGCTGCAGCGATCGCTGTCGAGCCCGCGATCGTCAAGAAGGCGACCGAGTACTTCGTCGATGTCGAGACCAATCCGGGGCTCACACAGGGATACATGCTCGTCGACGCCGTGAACCGCTCTGGACACGCGCCCAATGCGCGGGTCATCGAGGAGATCGATCAGGAACTCTTCTTCCAGACCATGGTCAACGCTCTGTCCTGAACCCGAATCCCACCATTTACCCCATGAACGAAGGAGTTCTCTGATGTCCTCATCGGCCACCACCGCCGCCGCGCCTCCGCAGATGACGCGAGGGCGCACCGTCGCGCTCGTGACGGTACTGATCCTCGGCGTCCTCGCCTACCAGCTCAACTCGAGCATGCTCAGTCCGGCGCTGCCGGACATGGCGGACCGCCTCGGCGAGAGCATTGATGCGATCTCGCAGGTGATCTCGCTGTTCTTCCTCGCAGGTGCGGTCGGCGGTGTCGTACTCGCCCGTTGGAGCGACTTCATCGGGCGACGGCGCATGTTCATCCTCGTGCTGAGCACACTGATGGTCGGAACGATCATCTGCTTGGTCGCGCCGAACCTGCCCCTGCTGCTTGCAGGTCGCGTGCTGCAGGGTGCGACCGCCGCAGCTTTCCCGCTCGCGTACATCCTGCTCAACGAGAACTTATCCCGTAAGGCGTTCGCCACCGCGATGGGTGTCGTGACCGCAGTCAACGGCGGCCTCGGCGGTCTGGACGCGTACCTGGGCGGCGCGCTTGCCGACAGCTTCGGATTCCGGTCGATCTTCGTCGTGATCCTCGTGTTCGGCGTCATCGGTCTCGTCGCGATCTGGCTCGTCGTGCCCCGTGACGGCGCACCTCGCTCGGCGGGGAAGATGGACTGGTGGGGCGCAGCGCTCTTCTCCATCGTGCTCATCGCGCTCACTTATTTCGTGTCGGAAGGGTCGTCGAAGGGCTGGCTCGATCCGATGACGCTCCTGTGGGCGGCGATCACGATCGCGGCGTTCGTCGGCTTCTGGTTCCTGGAGAAGCGCACAACCCATCCGCTGGTGGCTGTCGAGCACCTGCGTTCGCGCCAGGTCTGGCCGATGATCGCGACCACCGTGCTGACCCTGTGCGGCGTGTTCGCGGTGATCAACTTCACGCTTGTGGTCTTGAGCCAGAACACCGAGGTGGGCCTGGGTCTGAACGGCGGTATGTCGGCGCTACTCGTGCTGACTCCGCCAGCTCTCATCGGCGTGGCTGCCGCGCCTATCTCCGGGTGGCTCGCCGGCAAGTTCGGCTGGATCCGGATGCTGCGCATCGGCCTGGCGATCTGCATCCTGGGCATCGCGATCGTGGCCGTGTTCCCGACGGTGTTCAGCGCGATCATCGTGGCCGTCGTGCTGTTCGGAATCGCCTACAACGGGCTTGCGCTGACCACCGTGAATGGTCTCGGCGTGCTCCTCTCCCCCAAGGCGGAACCGGGCATCCTGCCCGGCCTGAACGGCGCTGCGTTCGGCATCGGAGCGAGCCTCGGTATCGCCGTCGTCGCACCCTATGTCGCTCAGAGTACCCGTGAGGGGTTCATCACTGGTCTCGTGATCTCGTGCGGACTGGCCGCGCTTGCGCTTATCGCGAGTCTGTTCATCCGACCGCCGGCAGGGGAGAAGGTATAACCCGTACGCGCCGACGACGACTGATAGTCATGGCGGGAGCGCGGCGCCTCGGTGCCGGTCTCCCGCCGTGGCATACGCTCGAATTGCCTCCGTGATAAAGCCGACCTGCATGAGAAGAGACGAATGATGGTTGACGTTCGACCCGTCGATCGCCACCTGCCCTTGGCGATCCATGCACAGATCTCGGATGGTTTCCGCACGCGCATCGCGTCGGGTGAATGGCCACCGTCCTATCGCCTGCCCAGTGAGCCGGAGCTCGCACGAGAACTCGCGGTGAGTCGAGGCACGTTGCGAAAGGCTCTGCACACCCTCATCCAGGAGGGCCTGTTGCGACAGGTGCGCGGAAAGGGCACATTCGTCACGTCGGCGACCATCGAGCCCGCAATCGCGCAGAAGCTCAGTACGTTAAGCGAGGACTACGCATCGCAGGGAATCGTGACGACGACCGAAGTGTTGGAAAGTGGACTCGTCGTTCCGCCCTCTCCGGTAGCTGCCCTCCTCAATGTCGAATCAGACGGACGCGTCTTTCGTCTGTATCGCCGTCATGTGGCGGTCAACGGGCCGGTCGCGCTGCTGCACAACTACGTCCGCGCGACGGATGTGCGCGGTATCGACGACATCGACTTCACGAAGGAGCGACTGTTCGCGACAATAGAGGGCGTTTACCGGCTCAAGATCGCCACAGCTCGCCGCTCGTTCAGCGCACAGCGTGCGACGGCGAAGACTGCGGAGCTGCTCGAGATCGCCGAAGGCGATCCGGTGCAGTACCTCGAGCAGGTCACCTACCTCGCTGATGGTCGCCCCATCGAATACTCAGACGTGTGGATCCGCTCGGATCGCCTGCGGGTCACCTCGCTGCTCAGTCGGTGAGTTTCGCTCGCCGCCCCATGAAAGAAGACAAGAGTTTGACGAAGATCATTTTGGACTGCGACCCCGGTGTCGATGACACGATGGCGTTGATGTACGCAGCGCTGCACCCCGATATCGATCTGCTTGCAGTCGGCACAGTCTGGGGAAACGTCGAAGTGCCGATGGGAACGCGCAATGCGATCCACACCCTCGAAATGGTCGGGGCCGGGCACATCCCTGTGGCGCAGGGCGCTGCGCGCCCGATTCTCGGCGAAGAGCAGGAGTACGCCTACTTCGTACACGGTGACGATGGCCAGGGCAACGCGTACGATGAAACTCCGGTCGGGCCCGCCGCCTCCATTTCTGCGGCGCAGCAGATCGTCGAGACCGCACGCGCGCATCCCGGTGAGGTGTGGATCGCCGCCGTGGGTCCACTGACGAATCTCGCTGCGGCATTGGTGATTGAACCCGAGCTTCCGTCGCTAATTGCCGGGGTGTCGATCATGGGCGGCACTGCAATGTCGCCGGGTAACGTGTCACCTGTCGCTGAGGCGAACATCTGGCATGATCCAGAAGCCGCTGCGGCGGTATTCGCTGCGGCGTGGCCCATCACGATGGCGGGCCTGGACGTCACGATGAAAGTTCTCATCACACCCGAACGCCGGGCCACGCTGGCCGCGGGCGGACCGGCAGCCCAGTACATGTCGCAGATTCTCGGATTCTACGGCGACTTCTGCGCGCAGACGTTCGGCACATGGACCGCAACGATGCACGACACGATCGCCGTGGCGGCAGCGGCGGGTACGCTCAGAATCAATAGCGCCCCTGTCATCGACATCGTGATCGACACCTCGGACGGCCCGTCTCGCGGCGCGACGCTCTGTGACCTGCGAGGGCTCTATTCGGGCAACCCGTCCATACCCGGCGCACGACACACCTTGCTGCTCGACATCGAGGATTCAATCGCCGACGATGTCGTCGCGCTCATTGCGGCGTACGAATCCGAAGCATTGGCCGCATGATGACCGCTGAAGAAGAGGTTGGGAAGATGTCGAACGGTGTCGTCGTGCTGGGAAGCGCCAATGCCGACCTCGTCGTCGAAGTCGAGCGGCGCCCTGGGGCCGGCGAGACGCTGCTCGGCTCGGATCTGCGAGTGCACCCCGGGGGTAAAGGCGCAAATCAGGCCGCGGCCGCAGCGCGCGCGGGTGCAGAGACCACCTTCATCGGTCGCGTCGGCGATGATGATTACGGGCGACTCCTGCGGGACGCGCTCGCCGACGCGGGCGTGGACGTCTCTGCTCTCGGCATCGGCGACGGGCCTACGGGAACAGCACTGATCCTGCTGACTCCGGACGGCGAGAACTCGATCGTCGTCTCACCGGGGGAGAACCGCGAGGTCTGCACCGCGATCGTGGATGCCGCAGCCGAAGCCTGGCGCGACGCGTCGGTGCTCGTCGCGAGCATGGAGATCCCTGAAGAGACGGTCGCCTACGCGCTTGAGCGCGCGGGGCGCACCGGTGTTCGGGTCGTGCTGAATGCGGCGCCGGCGCGGCGGCTGGAGCACAGCATCTTGCGCTGGTGCGATCCACTCATCGTCAATGAGCATGAGGCGGGAATCGTGCTGGGCAACGAGTCATTGGCACCCGAAGACCTCGCGCGCGGGTTGCGGGAGGCAGGCACCCGCTCGGTGATCATCACCCTTGGTGTCGCGGGCGCACTCGTTGCTGATAGCGACGGGCTGCGCTCTATCCCGGCGCATGTCGTGCGCGCCGTCGATACCACAGGGGCAGGCGACGCGTTTGTCGGCGCCACTGCATGTGAACTTGCGAATGGCGCGAGCCTCACCGACGCCGTCCGCTTCGCGACGGCGATGTCAGCGATCGCTGTGCAGCACGCGGGTGCACAATCGTCGTATCGGGATCGCGCCGAGGTCGAGGAGCTGCTCACGTGGGATTGAATCGGGAAGGCCTCTGTCATCTGAATGCGCGAAACCGAAGCAGGCCGATCCAGTTGGGTGAACTTACCGCGCGGTGCCGCGACGCGAGGCCCCGTTGCTGACTCCGTTCGACCACTGGTCAGCAAAAACCATTACAGGTATGCTTGACCTGTCATGGTTTCTGTTGGAATGGAGTGAGGGTCGACGCCGCAACCTTGCCGGACCTGCTCGGCTATGACAGCCTGGCCGACCACGGCCTTACCCGACATGGCCTGAAGAGGTTGATCGAGTCCGGTGAGTTCGAGCGCATCGCGCCCGGACTGTTCCTGCGTGCTGGACTCACGGACGACACAACCGCGGCATGGACCGCGATCGCTGCGAAGAAACCCGACGCGACACTCTGCCTGCTCACCGCGCTGTCGTTGCACGAACTCACCGACGAGATCCCCACACGCAGCGACATCGCTATCCCGCGCGGGACGCAACCACTCACTGTCCATCACGCTCCCATCGCCTGGCACCGCTTCGACGCCGACACCTTCGAAATCGGCCGCGAGGAATACGCGCTGCCGGGTGGGCTGACGATCGGGCTGTACTCGACCGAGCGGACCCTGATCGATCTCTTCCGGCTACGGCACACCTGGGGGAGCGACCTCGCGATCAGCGCGCTCAAACAATGGCTGCGGGGACGCGGCAACAGTCCCGCTGCACTGCTGACGATGGCCAAGAGCTTCCCGAAGGCGCGCCCCTCGATCCAGGACGCCTTGGAGATTCTGCTGTGAGCCCGAACCCGCAGCACGGCTCACCGGCAGGAGGATGGAGCCCGGTCGTCTTGTCTTCAGAGTGAACGGTCGCCACCGCCGGCTGCGAGAGGATAGTGGACGGCGTGCTGGTCCGTTCCGCGCTTTCGCGGCATATCCTCCCTCGCTGGCGCTCAGTCCGGTATTCCACGACGCGGCACTACCCAGCCCACCGCCCACTACAACTCGGCAGCTATCCGGACGGCGCCAGAATGCGCGGTCGACTCACCGGGAGATCGAAGGCCCCGACTCCACGGGAGTGACCGTAGGAGCGGCGACATCGACGACCTCTGGGTGCACCTGCATGCCTCTGAGCGCCGCGAGATCTGTTGCCAACTTCTGCTGCTGGATCCTCACAACCTCCGAACCCGGCGGCACGGGCAGTTCGGGCACGACGCGACGGATCGCCATCTGATGCAGCGCGACCAGGGAGTCAAGCGCGGGGGTGGGGACGGTTCGCAGGGACCGTGCGTATTCCGTCATGTGGCGAAGCTCGCTCAACCACTGCGTCGCCTCGAGAGCGCTCATCGCAGTTGACCGTGAAGTGCTCAGCGCGACGGATGCTCCGCTCAGCATCCCAGACTCTGACCGTTCGGCATCGAAAACGCTCACACCCTGCTGATCGAGCACGGACACCCGCCCGACTAACGGACTGTCCGCGGCAGCCACGATCAGAGCGCTCACGTCCCGCATACTCTGCTCATTCTCCGCAGGGGTGACGAACTCCGCCGGCTGCCTTTGCTGCAAGCGGCGTAGACCACGCGACGTCGCCGCGAGCAGGCTTTGATCCTCGCGCGCAGCGACCGTGACGACGCGCACGTCATAGCCGGCATCAGCAAACCGTAGCGCCACGCCCAGCGCCGTTCCCGGAGTCCGGAACTCGCCCTCAAGAAGCAACGAGTACCCGTTCGCGCGCGCATGGCTGATGCTGGCCTGCAGCCACGACGCCGCGACCTGCGACAACTCCTTCCGACCCGAAGGAGACTGCCGGAACTGCGTGTCCAAGTACCTCGGGTGGAAGGCCTGCAGATCCTCGATCGAGACCGGGACGAGATCCCCGTCATGCTCGCGACGCAGCCGCCCGATCACACGTCCCGTGCCGGTGGACGGCGCACCCGCCAGAAGCACGAACGTCGGGGTCTCGCTCGGACGGGCACCATCGAACAACGAGCGCAGGATGACATCCTGCACCCGTCTGGCATCCACCGATTCATCGTCAGCCACGCGACCGCTCCGGTGCCGTTCGAGTGGATGCTCGCACAGCTTCGAGACGCGAAGCGATCCCGTCGCGGTCGAACCCGTCCGTGCCGTACATCTCGGACCGTGACTGCCGCACCACGGCGACGACCTCGTCGCCGGAGCCATCGGCAGTGGCCATCACACTGGCGATGGCTGAACGGAGCTCATCGCGCAAGGCGTCGTAAAGCACCGCATCATTCACTCGCCATGGCGAGAGTTGCTGTGACATCTCGACTCCTTGAGGCGAGCCTACCAACGGCGAACTCGCACCACCTGGGTCGTCTGAGCTGTTCCGTCAGGTCACGAGGCTGTCAATAGAGTACCGTTTTTGGTACGGTATTGACGAGGAGGCGTGATGGCGAGCTATCGACAGGACCTGTGGGAGATCGCCGCATCCCGCAACGGTGTGGTGACCATCGCTGAGGCAGAGGATGCGGGCGTTCCCGCGGTCGAGGTACGCAAGCTCGCAGCCCGCGGCGCACTCCGGGGGTACGGGCAAGGTGTCTACGCGCATCGTGACGTGCCGACGACGCCGTTGACTGAGCCGACGATCGCTGTCGCTCTCGCCGGTGCCGGGGCGTTCCTGCATCGTGAGTCCGTGCTGCATCTGTTCGGGCTCGGGCAGTTCAACCCGCCAAAAGTGCGCGTCGGTACGCGACGTCGGGTGCGGCGTGCTCTGCCAGAGTGGATGGACCTGGAGCACCGACCTGATGTGCCCGACACGGACCTCACCCGCTACGAAGGCATCCCCGCAACGACTGTCCAACTGGCTTTGAAGGACATGCAGCATCGAATGCCACCCGACCGGTGGGAGGTGCTGGTCGATGCAGCACAACGTAGCAAACCCGGATCTTGCTCTGGCAACATCGTCTCGATGTTCTCCGGTGTCGGAGGGTTGCGGCATAGTCTGGAGATGTGATCCCGAATACGATGAGCCGCGCCGACACGCCGTCATTGCGAAAGGGGCGCGGCGCGTTTTTCACGCCAGAAGGTATCACTCAGCACCTAGCCGCATGGGCTGTCCGTGATGTGGGGGATCGGGTGCTCGAGCCGTCGACGGGAGAGGCTGCGTTCCTGGTTGCTGCGGTGGACCGTCTGAAAGAACTCGGTGCGGTTGAGCCAGAAGTGCATGGTGTCGAAATCCATGGATCGAGTGCTGGCATTGCGCGCGCCTTGATCAGTCAGCTCGGCGCACGTGCCGTGATCCGGGTGAGTGACTTCTTCAAGATTGCTGCTCTAGCCAAATACGATGTCGTCATCGGGAACCCGCCCTTTATCCGATATCAGGACTGGACCGGCGCCCAGCGGGATCGCGCGCGTCTAGCTGCCCTGCAACAAGGCGTGGCCTTGACCGGTCTCGCATCCTCCTGGGCAGCATTCGTGGTGCACGCTGCTGGTCAGCTTCGAAGCGGAGGCCGGCTGGCCATGGTGCTTCCTGCGGAACTTCTATCCGTCAACTACGCGGCACCGGTGCGCCGATTCCTACTTGAACAGTTCCGTTCCGTTGAGTTGATCGTCTTCGACGAGCAAGTGTTCCCGGATGCTGAGGCCGACACCGTGCTCGTGAAAGCAGACGGGTGGCGGGAGGGTCCAGCAGGCGAAGCAAGGCTTCGGCAAGCGCGGAACGCGGGCACTCTGGGCGAACTTGGCGCCGGAACTTCTTGGATACCAACGACGACTGATGCGCGTTGGCAACCATTGCCGCTTCGCGATGTGACCACGGATGCGCTGGCATCTGTGCTTGAGCAAGGTCACTTCACGCCACTCATCACGCTCGGAGAAACATCGCTTGGAGCGGTAACAGGAGGGAATCGATACTTCGCGCTCACCCCACAGCGGGTCGCGCAGTTGCAGATCCCGCGACGCGACCTGGTTCGAATCAGTCCTCCGGGCAGCGCTCATCTTCGGCGACTAGACCTCACGAGCTCACGCCTCGGAGCCCTGGGGAAGGCAGGGGAGCCGACCTGGTTGCTCTGGCCGTCAGCATCACCAGCCCAAGCGACGCAGCGCTACATCGAGGAAGGTGAGCATACGGGGGTCAATGACGCCTACAAGTGCCGAGTGCGTCGACCCTGGTATCGGACACCGCTGCTCGCACCGCCCGATTTGTTCGTGACGTATATGAATGCGGATGCTCCTAGGCTCGTGGGGAACTCTGCTGGCGCCCGTCACCTAAACTCCGTGCACGGCGTGTATCTTCGAGGCGACGTGCGTGCCCTCGCGCGCGAGGTTCTTCCGGTCGCTTCGCTGAACTCGATCACGCTCTTGTCGGGCGAACTCACCGGTAGATCCTACGGCGGCGGGATTCTGAAAATCGAGCCACGTGAGGCTGATCGTTGGTGGGTGCCGTCTGAAGCCCTCCTTCGCGCTCGGCATGGTGATCTGGTCGAGATCAAAGCTCAAGTGGACAGTTTGCTCAAGCAGCGACGATTGCTTGACGCGGCTTCTCTCGTTGACGAGGTGCTGCTCGTAGATTGCGTCGATCCGAATCAGTTGGCAGCGGTGCGCGCAGATCACGCGGACTGGATGGCGCGGCGAATGACCAGGGGGAAGAGTGGCTGAAGACTCCGCCAAAGGTAAGGCCTGGGCCTTGTTCGATACCATTCTCGATGATGCGGCGCCTCGGGGTGAGCACTCGAATCCATGGCAGGATGATGGATACGTTCCGGACATGACAACGCTGGAGCGGCTGCTCGGCGCAGCGTTGCAGATAGTCCCAGACGGAAAGACACAGTCCGGCGTAGCCGCGCTCGCCCTAGATGTATGGGTAGCGTATGAGCTTCGCCGCGCGGGCTTCCACCCCGATGCAGTATGGCCGCGTGCGCAGTCACCTCGCGTCGTCCCGACCTCTATTAGTACGCTCCTTGACGCACTACCCATACGCGAGAGCAAGCCCCTTCGCGAACGTCTCGAAGGACGCAACCCGCCCTCTGGAGTTGTTGGCGCTTCTGCGAACGTGCTGGGAAAGAACTACATCAAGCAGGTCGATGTCGTCATGAGTGCCTGGGACACTGGACCTCAGATCCTCATCAGTACCAAACGGATGGATTCCTCGTTCGGTAAGAACGCGGCAAACCGAGTGGAGGAGTCCTACGGCGATGCAAAGAACCTGCGTGGACGTCACCCGCTCGCAGCGCTCGGGTTCGTGTTTGGGCTTCGATCAACTGCATTTGACACGGAGCCCGCAACCGCCCGCTGGATTGCTGACCTGCTTGAGAAGCTAGGGCGCGAAGATGACGCCTACGATGGCGTTTGCCTTCTCGTGCTCGAGTACGGTGGCGAGCTAACGGACACTGACGATAATGATTCGCCAGCACTCCCGGTGTCCGGTCCAGTCGACGATGACGTGGCAGCACTAGATGTGTCGCAGATCGAGGTGGATTCCGCCTTGGCAACCTTGCCAGTGGTTCGGGTGCGCCGCGATCTTGCGCCGCCCGCCCTCGATCCGGCGCGGTTCCTGAACACGATGGTTGAGCACGTGCTCGACATCACCCCGATCACACTCCATCGAGAGGCACGAATCCGTGCCGGGCGTCCGTTCGTGGAATCCACTCCGCGATCTAAGCTCTGAGCAGCGTGGTGGTCGAGGGGCTAGTGGTGCTCGTCGTTAGTCGCGCGAATCGGATCCCCCTGCGGGCAGTGCCCGTTGAGGGAGCAACTGTGTGCCGTCAGCGGACTCGTTGAGATCAGCGATACGGCGTGGAGCTCCGCTTAATCGTGACATCCCCGTAGCCGTTCGCGTCTAGCAGCGCGCGGAGGCTCCGCTCTGCCTCCACGGCCTTTCGTGTCGGTCCGATCCGGATCGCGCGGATTGGCAGGCGATCCAAGTCGCGTGGATGAATGAAGTTGTGCCTGGTGTTATTTCGGGCGCTCGCGTCGTTTCTTGGCCTACCAACCTCGATGTACGGAGTCACGCCGAATCGGCTGGCACGGTACAGCACGAAGCGCCACCACGGTTGGACCGTCCACGAGGTTCGTACCTCTCGTTCGTCTGCGAATCCGGGGTGCTTGAATGTGGCAGTCGGTTCTGGGCCTGCAAGGTAATCGAGGAGGAACGGCATGACTCGCTTGCCCTCTGGGGGTTTGCGCAGTTCCTTCAGCACCTCGTCGAGTTCCTTCTCCGCGGCTGTGTTGCTTGGGCGGAGGTACTCAACCGCAGACCAGTCGCTCGCGTAGGCGTAGGCTTCATCGGGATCGTAGGACCGGAACTCCACACCTTCATCGGTGTAGTCGATCGCATCTGACCCCCAGCCTGGCGGTTCGGGTGCGGGGTGGTGGGGGTCGTCTCGCTGTTGCACGGGCAACAGCGAGACCGCAGGATCGAAGTCGATTGAGTACTCGGCCTCACTTCCTGCTCCGTAGCTACGCCAGAGAGTGAGCGAGTTGCCTTGCTTCGAGGCGCACAGCAAGAACAGATCATGCGGGTCACCCGACCTCATCACCCCCAACGTTCCAAGTTGCTCTAGCTGCCAGCTCTCAAGGGGAGGCTTACGGGACTTGACAGCTTCCTGCAGCGCGAGTCGCCCCGCTCGAATCTCGGCGCTGTCATTCAGATACGCGGCGGAGGTCGCCCACAGTCGGTGCCGCGTAACGATCTGGACTAGCGCCGCCGCCGTCGTGTAATGCCATGCATGCTTCAACGTGCCCACGTGACGATCGTAGAGTCTTGCCGCCGCGGACCGCGCCCGGGGGCGTCCCGATCCCTATGCGTTCAATGCGCGGTAGCGGCGGATGCCGTGCGAGTCGTCCTATGCAGGTTCCGTGGTGCGGATAACGCCGCAGGTCGGGCACGACCAGGCGACGAGGAACTTCTCGTCATCAAGAATTCCGAACGCCAACTTGTCGCCGCAGGTCGGGCAGGCCATCGGGTCGGCTTGCGAGTCGCGCATGCTGCCAGCCTAGGGGCGGTGGGGCGTCATCGATCGATGTTCGTGCATCGCGCGTTTGAGGGCGCGTTACGTGCGGGCTGAGCGGCGGAGCGCCGGGACTCCAGGGTCGGAGCCCGTGGTTACCCTCAGCTCATGAGAGAGAGCCCCGCGCCGATAGACCCTCACGAGTTCGACTCACTGAACCGAGAGTTTTACGCCGCCGACCCCGCCGAAGTAATCGACCATCGTTTATGGATGCTGGCCCGCTTTCTGGGCGACGAATCGACTGAAGCGCGATACGAAGCGGACGATCTCTCACTCTCACGCGACGCTGCCCCATCAGGTTCCAAGCGCGTCCAGTTCGTGGCACTTGAGAGCACGCTCATCCTCCATCAGGCCGCGGAGACTCTCTTGCGGCTCTACTTCGCGCACGCGAACGACGCAGCCTGCCCCTGGGCTGAGATGACCAACATGCGTTCGCCCGGAGTGTTTACTCGCGAGGTCCGCACGCTCCGCGATGGTCTCGGTTCGGACAGCGTGATCCGTGATCTGCTGACGGTGGTCAGTTGGAGCGGGGACCGGAAGAAGGTCGAAGCCTCAGTCTCATGGAGCAAGAAGGGGGGCTGGACGCGGCATCGGGAAGGAGTGCGCTCACTTTTTCAGTTTGCGTGTGACACGGTTCTCGATGGAGCTGACCTGTATAACGCGGGCAAGCACGGCCTGGCGATCTTGCCTGGCGAACGCGGAGTCAAAGTCGATGACGGCGCCGTCATCTCGCAGTCCGGCCCATCGCTCACCGTGATCGAGCCCCAGCAATTCGACGGGGAACCACGGTGGACCAAGACCGTCGTTTGGATCAGTTACTCGTGTGCCGTCATGATGACGGCACACATGTCGGTCGCGATTCGTTCTCTGTGGGCGTGTGGGAAGCAGAGGCGCACGGGTGAGGGTAACCAGGCGCACATTCACATCTTTGACAGCGACGAGCTGACCGAGGCACTCCGCCTGGGAGCATCGAACGGAATCAGCGTGCAGACGATGAGCCATGTTCTGTTCGATCTTCACCACCCCATGTGGACCTCAACCCCCTCCTGACGAAGTCGAGGCTTCCTAGCCCGGGGAACGGTCCTATGAACCAGATGAATATAGACGGGGCTGTTCGTGCGCCAAGAAAGGCGTTTCGTCAATCGTCCCGTCAGCGGCTTCCGCGGCCCGAGAAGACTAGCTTCAGGATCTGGATGAGAGAGCGGCGGTTGGTGGCGCGCGGGATCGCGGGCCGGTCCACCGCTTGACGGTCGCTCGCGGCAGACCTCACGACGGCCTCGGTGGACCAGTCGGCAGCCCATACGACGCGGTTGCGACGGATGATGTAGTGCGACCGGCACGGCAGCCCCCAGTTCCCGACTGACGGACTGAGGCTCACGGTGGTGCCGTCGAAAGTGAGTGTCCATTGTCCCGGGTGAAGGGGTGTGGAGACCCGCTCACCGCACCCGTCGAAGCAGAGGTGGACGACGGCGCCGAACTCGGCCGCGATGTAGAGGATGCCTTCCTCGAGCTCATTCGGAATGTAGTCGACGAACAGGAACTCAATCTCTTCTTGGCGGGTCATTCGGCCTGGTCCTCGTTCAGCAGGTGGTTGCCGTCGATCGTGAACGCAGCGTAGTGCTCGTTCTCGAGGTCGGCGTAAAAGTCGAACAGCTTCTTCCACTTGATGACGGCGAGGGCGGCATTGAGCGCGTTGAGATCGACGATCTGAATGTTGAGGTCGTAGTCGTCGGCCTCGTCAGTCTCAGAGAAGTCGATGCGTCCGGGGACGTGGTCGGCCTTGCTGTCCGTTCCCGTTGTGACGGCGAGGATGCCGTGGAGCCGGCCGTCATGAGGCCTTAAACCCATTCCGACGTCGACGAACGGGATGCCGGTCGCCTGCAATCGCTCGATGATCAGCTGTTTCGTTGGACCGCCCTCGGCAGCCAGGAAGACGAAGTCCATGTCGTCGAGCTCGGCGACCGTCTGCGTGTCGATGTCGTACGGGTGCGGGTGGATGCCGCGGCGCATCGCCGAGTAGATCTGAGCGAAGTGGTCGACCTTGAACGGCATGCTGGCGAAGTCGCTCTGCCTCGCGGCCCCGGGGGCACGGAAGGCGTTGTGCTGCAGGAAACGGTCGCCGTCGAAGAGGTGGATCTCGCGCACCGGGGTCTTCGCGGTGAAGTCGAGGATGTAGGAGCCGGTGCCGCCGACGCCGACGATCGCGATCTTGCCGAGGCGCAGCTTGTCGTTGATGGCCGAGATCCCCGCGCGCGATGACGCGGAGTCGGCGTACAGGAACACCGAGTCGGGATCGTCGTCCCCGTGCACGACGTAGGTCTTCGGTGTCGCTGTCGGGTCCAGCTGGAGTGCATAGCCCAACAGGATGCTCGCGTACGAGGTCATCTTCTCGTAGTAGTCGGCGAACCCGGCGTCCGGCTTGTTCGAGAACGAGAAGTCTGCGGTGATTGTCGCGGTGAGCTGGATGGGCCCCTTCTGATGCAGCAGGTTCGAAACCTCGGAGCCGTCGACGCGGGACGGCCGCTCGCCGATGAACGAGACCACATGCGTGTCCGGCGCCAGCGTCTGGTCGTCGTTGAGGTGCAGCGTCGAGATCAGCGTGCCGTACGCCATCTCCCGGGTGGGGGTGACGTACGGCACGTGGTGCACGAGAAGGTGGTTGTCACGGATTTCGATCTCGTAACCCTCGGCGCGCAGCCGCTGCAGATCGCTACTACGAGCGACGGGTGAAGGTGACATTGAAGATCGTTCCGCGGGGCTTGACCTCGACCGAACCGCCCTCGGCGAGGCTGCCTTCCTTGGGGGAGTGGGCCTTGCGGTACGTGATCACGAACGTGAGGTCGGTGTTGCTGGAATGCTCTGGGAACGCGAGCGCCACGATCTGCTCGAAGGTGACCGTCGCCGACGGGACCTCCTGGACCTGGCCGTTCACGATGATCTCGTAGCGGCTGGGGTTGTCCGGCTTCTCCGGCTTGCTGGGCTTGTCTTCGGGTGACATCCTCGCTCCTTCCGTTAGACTTGAGGTGTCTGATTGCTAATGCGAAACCCACATTAGACTATAGATTGCAGTATCGCAATTTTGAAGGGATGACATGGACAAGGTTGGTTCGTTCGACGCCGAGGGCTTCTACGAGGCTCTTGATGCGCAGCGCCAGAGCCGCCGCTTGAACTGGAAGCAGGTGGCCGCCGCGTCGGGCGTGAGCGCGTCCACCTTGACGCGCATGGCGCAGGGGAAACGCCCTGATGTCGATGGGCTGGCAGCACTCGCCGCATGGTCGGGCCTCGCGGTCGACGACTTCGTTCGGGGTGCCGACGACGCTGTTCGGGAGCCAGATTCGCTCGCGAAGATCTCCACCTACCTCCGCTCCGACCGCAACCTATCGCCGGAGGCGGCGACAGCGTTGGACGGTCTGATCAAGGTCACCTACGAGAGACTCCGAAGCGATAGCGAGTAGCACCATGGCATTTCAACGCGGCTTCAAGACCTGGGCGAACATCATCGCCGCGGACGCGCGCGCCGAACTCGGTCTGAGCCTCACCGCACGACTCGACCCGATCGTGCTGGCCGAGTCGCTCGACATTCCGGTGATCGCGCTCTCGGGGTTTGCAGCTGCCGCGCCCGAGGTCGAGTACCTCATCGACGGTGAACCGGAGGTCTTCTCTGCGATGACCGTCTTTGCCGGGCGCCGTCGGCTTATCGTCCACAACGACGGGCACACGCCGGCGCGTCAGAGCAGCAACATCGGACACGAGCTCAGCCACGGTCTCCTCGCCCACCCGCCCACGCCCGCGCTCGACGCCGCCGGATGCCGCATCTGGAACCAGGACTTCGAGGACGAGGCCGGGTGGCTCTCCGGCTGCCTCCTCATCCCGGAGCCCGCCGCGCTCGCTATCGCCCGAGGCCGCTGGACGGTCGAAGGGGCAGCAGTTCACTTCGGGGTCAGCGCGGCCATGGTCACCTTCCGCCTGAACGCGACGGGGGCGCGCAAGCGTGCCGCGCGCGAGCGTAGCCGACGAGCAGCGTGAAACATGAGGATGCTCTTTCGCGTTGTTGTCGGCGGGGTCACCACCTTCGCCGTCACGATCATCTCGGCGGCTCTCATGAAGACGTTTGGGCAACCGCTCATCGATCAATTGCCGTCAGGCGCCTGGGGCATGGACCGGGTCCAGGAGGTGGTCGCGTGGCTCGTCGGCCCGTACTCCGCATTCTGGCTTGCCGCGGGAGCGACCGCCTCGTTCGTCCTCTGGTTCGCCAGGCGAGCGTCAGTCACCCGAACCACTGCGTGGAACGTCTGCCTTTGGCTCACCGCTGGAGTCCTCGCTGGCGCTCTCGTGAGCATTAAACGCCAGGCCCCGCTCTCGAGTCCGTGGACTGATTCAGCGATGTGCCTCCTCGCCGCCGCCTACGTCATGCCGGTCGTCACCGCTGTGATCTGGTGGACGGTGCCGGCGGCGATAGATCGACTTGCCGCGCGCATTCAAGAACGCTCCGACCCCCGGGACCGGTCCGCAGTACGTCGGCCGAGCGGAATCGTCCGTCGAGCGGCACGGGAACAGTAGGCGTACGGCGCACCGCGGTATGCCCGTCGCGCTCGCGCGTTCCCAACCTCGTGGTGACCAATCCGCGCCGTAGCGCGCGCAACCCGGTAGACGAGCGCGTGTCTCTGGCTCCCTGTCTGAGCTTCGCCGAAGGCTTCGCCCGGCAGGTGATGCTCTTGAGCGCCCTCTCCGACGGTGAGGCAGCGTCGACCATGGTCGCAGACAGTATGAGAAGCGTCGGTCGTGCGGCACTCACGGCGTTCGAGTTCGACTCCACGCTCGAAACGATAGTGGCGGCGCAATCCATCGAGCCCGTGCCCCGGTCCGGGAGAACGTAGAGCAGTCCCTGAATGCACGGCTTCAGTTCCTTCAGATCGAGCATCATGTCGACCGTGCCCCGCCGCACGAATACCCTGCCCGCACTCGTGCGCGTTGAACGCACGTCTTGCGAGCGCCGAGGAGCGCGCTGAAACGACACCCGGAAGCGACACCCGGAAGCGACACCCGGAAGCGACACCCGGAAGCGACACCCGGAAGCGCCCACTGACGAGACATAGCGAGAGGTGCAATGCACGCAGGCACTTTCTGTGAATACTCTGGCGTGATAGGCAAACTCGGCGTAGCCTGATGGCGTGCGAGGTGGACTCGAACGTTGGAAGCGGGGCGCGGGCTCACAGGGGGTCCGGCAGGCGATGGCCTACGCGTTTCGCGGGTCCTGTGACTCGCATCTGCGGGCGGCCGGCGTCGATGCCTTGGGTGCGTACAGCCAGGTCGGGGGCGCGACGGTCACGCGGTTCAGTATCGAGTCCGGGAGGATCGTCGTCGATGAGTTGGATGCGGAGCAGCTTACGAACTGGGTTGATGGTCGTGATCCGGAGACGGGGGAGCTGCGCGGGCGCGACCTTGCGTCGCCGGCTTCGGATCTGATTCTGGACAGCACGATCAACGCGTCGAAGTCCTTCAGCATCGCCGCGCTCTTGCATCCGGAACTCGCGACCGCTTTCGAGGCGCTGCAGGATAGCCTTCGGGATCGGATCATCGCCACGTGGCAGCGCGAGCTGAACGCCCGGCGCGGGGCCGGCGGGCGGATCCGTGAACGTCTCGCACGCATCGAGGTGGTGGAGCTGCAGCATCGCCGCTCACGCGCGCTGGATCCTCATATCCATCGACACCTTTGGCTGAACGTGCGGGTGCGCGGAGTGGACGGCAAGTGGTCGAATGTGGACTCGCGCGTCGCGATGCGCGTGCAGAATCTCGTCAACGCTGAGGGGGAGCTCGCGGCCCGGACGGACCCGGAGTGGATCGCGGCGCTTGCCGCGCACGGATACATGCTGAACGCGGATGGCGAGATCATGCAGCTCGCGCATCTGGTCCGCGCTGTCTCCCGACGCTCGAACCAGATCGAAGCGAACCGGGCTGTTCTCCTCGAGCAATGGAGAGCCGATCATCCGGGCCAGGTTCCGAGTCCGGATGTGGTGCAGATGATAGATCGGCGGGCGTGGGCGACGGGCCGCCCAGGCAAGCCACGCGAGGTGGACGAGGACGAGTGGACCGAGCTCACGAGACAGGAACTCCTCCGCCTGGACCCCAACGTGCTCGTACCACGCTCACCCGTCGCCGGCCCTGCTTCCCCCGAGGGTGTGCTCGATCATGATTTGCTTGCGCGGTGTGCTGTGGTGGATGCGGATGATCGGTCGCGGGCGAGCAATGGTCGCTTCAGTGTGCTGGACGTCCGCGCCGGTGCCGCCCGGGCAGTGGCATCCGCAGGTCTCGTCGCCGGACGCGACGAGTTGCAGCACCTCATCGATGACGTCACCGCGAGGGCTCTCGTACATACCCGAGACTTGATCCCGGACGATCTCGAGAAGCCGGAGCATGTGAAGGCGCTCGTGACGCACGCGTTCGCGCGGCTGAAGTCTGATCTCGGCGCCCGGCTCAGCATCCTGAGCAACGACCAGCAGCCCGCCCCGCGGCGCGCCTCGGGTGATGCTGCCCGGATCGTGGCGGCGGGTGGGTTGGATGCGTCGCAGCAGGCGGCTGCGGGTGCGGTCGCGGATGTGGATCGACTCGTGACCGTCACGGGGCCTGCTGGTACGGGTAAGACGACGATGTTGCGGGTCGCGCGAGCGACGCTGGAGGTGCAGGGGCGGCGGCTGTTGATCGTTGCGCCGACGAGGAAGGCGGCCGCGGTCGCGAGCCGTGAGATCGGCGCATCAGGGACGAGCGTTCATGCCCTGCTTGCGGACCATGGCTGGAATTGGGGCACAGACGACGCGGGCGCTGACCTGTGGTGGCGGTTGCGCCCTGGGCAGACGGACCCCGCAACCGGTGTGATCTACCGGGGGCCTCGACGATACCCGTTGGATGCGCGGGCGCGGATCGTCGTGGACGAGGCGGGGATGCTGGACCTCAATGCCGCCGATGCCCTGACCCAGCTGGCGATCGAAACTGGCGCCGGTATCGCCCTGGTCGGTGACCCCCTGCAGGCGAGCCCGGTCGGGCATGCCGGCGCGATGGCTCTGGCACAGCGCCGCGCGGGCAAGGACGTGGTGCTGAGCGGGATGCATCGCTTCGAAGACCCCGACTACGCCGCCCTCACCCTGCGCCTGCGCTCCCCGGACACCCTCTTCGACGCGATCGAGACCGCAGCAGCACTGCAACAGCAGCATCATGTGAAGCGCGTCGATGACCTGGAGGCTGCGCGCGCCGCGCTCGTCCGCGGCTACTTCCAGCATCACGAGCACGGCCGGACGGTGGCGATCGTCACCGCCACGAACGAGGAAGCGTCGTACATCAACGAAGCCATCCAGCAAGAGCGCGTCTCCCGGGCCCAGCTCAGCACGCACCGGATCGCGGTCGGTGCGGGGGAGCAGAGGATTCTGGAGGGTGACGTTGTGCAGACGCGGCGCAACGATCGGGATGCCGGGGTGGAGAACCGTGCGATCTGGCAAGTCGCGCACATCGGCCCAGCCGTCCTCGAGCTGCAGCGGATCGACGACGCCGCGGACACCCGGGTCGTCTCGCTCGAGTACGCGGCAGACTACGTGCACCTCGCTTACGCCACGACCGTGCATGGCATCCAAGGCGAGACCACCGACACCTCCCTCGTCGGGCCTGACGTCGACGCCTCGGGCCTCTACGTCGGACTGACGCGTGGGCGCCGACACAACGAAGTCGTCGTCATTGCGCGCACGGATGTCGAGGCCCGAGAGGAACTCGCCGGCGAGATGATGCGAGGCCTGCCCGAACCCGACATCGCGGATGCCATCAGCGCCGCCCGCCGCGACCTGCACCGCTCCGCACGCGACGAACCACCCGAAGACCCGACCGAGTTCGACCAATGGGTGCACGCGGCGCGGACGGCACTCCTTCAGGCGGATGCGGGTGACGCCGGAGCCGCGGCGCGGAAGCACGGAAGATTGCTGCCGGTGGATGCCGACGCGCGAGCCGTCCTCGACCGCGCGACCCGCGCTCGACTGCAAGAGTGCCTCGCCAGGGCGGAGGCGCTCGAGGCGCGGGACCTCGCACGCTACGTCAACGATGACCGCGAACCTAGACCACACCCAGAGCTGGTTGCTGCGGCACCAGTATCCATACAAGGAGGAATCTAATGAAACTCGACGATGCAGACGCGCTTCTTCAGCGGGTCGGGACGATCGCGATCATGTACTACCGGGCGCTGCCCGCCGACTCCCCGGAGTACCAACTCAGTGAGGACATCGACTGGTGTCTCGATGGGCTCGCGGCGGAGGACGTGAGTTCTGAGCTTCGGGATCTGATCGGGCGCACCGTGGTGGATCCCACCGGTCACAGGGAGACACTGACCTCGTTCGTGTACGGCACCGTCGCGGCCGCCGAGCAGGCGGAGTGAGCGCATGTGCCCGACGGGCGAGGACGACGAGCCGACCGGCGCGCGTCCTCAACAAGACTGGAGAAAAGCGCACCCAGAAGCCGCAGCGGAAGGCCGCCGACGCTACCGTGAGGCGCACCACGAGGAGCTCGCGGCCGCGCATCGGGCCTGGCGCGAACGCAACCGTGAGCGGTCCCGCCAGCTGAACCGCGAGTCCGAGAAACGGCAGGCCCAACGTCGCCGGCAGCGACTGAAGAAGAACGCGCACCAGAAGGAACGGCGTGAACAGAATCCGGACGCCGCCCGGGAGAAGTCACGCGCGTTCCGGGAGGCGCATCCGGACAAGATTCGGGAGTATCAGCGGCGATACAAGGAACGCCATCCCGAACGTGCACGCCAGTCCAGTCGCGAAAGCGCGCAGCGCTACCGCGACAAGAACGCCGAGGAGCTCCGAGCCAAACAGCGCCTGGCTGCGGAGGAACGTCGCAAGAAGGATCCTGACCAGCACAAGCGGTGGTACGAGAAGCATCTTGAGGAGCAACGCGCGCGAGGCCGCGAAACGGCACGGCTTCAACGCCGACTCAAGAAGCTCGGCCTACCACCGATCCGGTTCCACCGGATCTACGCGGAGGAACGCCGCGCACATGACGCCGCAGCAGGGGAGTACTTCGCACGGCGTCGGGATGTCGCGACGCGGGGTCGGATCGCCGCAGAGGGGAGCGACACGGACGCGCTCACCATCCCCAAAGTGGTCGCCGTGCGCAGGCGAGTGATCCTCAGAGAACAGTCGAGGCCCACCGGTTCGACTTCGATTGAGCGGGATTCGACAAGGCCCGAAGAGGACATACCCGCCGTCGTTCGACGGTGGCGTCGCGCCAGGGACCTGCAAGCGCTGAAGGAGACTCACGAGGCGCTCGTCGAGAAGATCCGTGCCGAGCGCCCCCAGATCCTCGAACACCACCGCGAACGGCACGAGGCGCGACTCCGGGAAGAGATCCGGCTGGACTCCATCGCGCGAGTGGTGCGGGGTCTGCCGTCGTACGAACTCGAAGAGGAACTGGACGCTCGTGTGGACGACGAGGTTGCATCCATCGTCGACCAGCGCTTGAAGGCGATGCGCAACCGCACGATCCGGCGCGCCGAGGACATCATTCATCGAGGAGACCCGAGGTTCGACCCAGCAGCTCCACATCAGGTGCCCGGCACCGGTTCCGGAACAACGAGGGGCTTGGGGTGAGAGCCGCGTGCACAGACTCCCAGGTGGCGCCGACATCACCGAGCACGAGGCGCTGCGCGAGATGCTCGACTCCCCGGTCCGCGTGAACGGCGCTCTGGTGCGCCTGTTCCTGTGCGATGTGTACGACGGGCCGTTCCCGAGCGACCAGGAGAAGCTCGGCGCCCGCCTACTGCGCTCAGCCGGATAGGCCCAAGCGCTGCGGCCGGCCGCGCATGGAGGAGAAGATCCCCCACAATGGAATAGCCCATGAAACCCGTTCCCTCCGACTCTGCGACGAGCCTCCTCGACGATGCTGCGCTGCCGCTGGTCGCGCTCGCTGAGCTCGCCCGCCGCGAAGCGCACCGTCCCCGCCCGGTTTACCTCGCACACAAGTGGTTCGCCAGGCGGTTCGGTACCGCGATGCGGGCACTCCTCGTCGGGTCACAGACGACCACGGAGAAGGAGTTCTGGACGACTTTCGAAAAGGGCGGCCCACTGACCGGCGCAATCGTCGCCGACCTCTTCATCGGGGGCGGCACCAGTCTCTACGAGGCGTCGCGCCTGGGCGCGAACGTGGTGGGAGCGGACATCGACCCTGTGGCATGCGTCGTCACCGAATTCGAGCTGACGGCACACACGTACCCCAACCCCTGGGATGCTTTCGACGACGTCAACAGTGCGCTCCATGAGCAGCAGTCTCTGTACTCGACCGTCGGGCCCGATGGTGACGACCGCATCGGACTGCACTACTTCTGGGTGCAGCAAGTGACCTGTGAGAGATGTGACCACACGTTCGACGCGCACCCCCACCACCGGATTGCTCTCGACGGCGACGACCAGATCGTCTTCTGTCGGGCTTGCGGCGACATCTACCGAGTCGGTGGGGACGTCACGACCGTCGATTGTGCCTGCGGTTACCGAACAGCCATCGCGGAGGGCACCGTTCAGCGCGGCATCGCGACATGCCCCGCCTGCCAGCATTCCGAGGCGCTCATCGAGCACGCCCGCCGCACCGGCGAACGCCCGGCCTTCCGCCTGTTCGCCATCGAGTCCATCGCCGCAGGCTCCTCGTCCACGCGCGCGGTTCCGATTCGTGACCGTGTCATCCACCGCCCGAGCGACTTCGACTTCAAGAACCTCGCCACGGCGCAAGCGAACCTTCGCGACGAACGAGACCTCCTTCCGACCCGCGCCATCCCCCACCTCGGACGCAGCGACAACCGTCTAACCTCCTACGGGTACACCTCGTACACGCAGCTGTTCAACGACCGCCAGCTGCTGCACGCTAACCGGCTCCTCTCTGCCATCGGTTCCCTCCCCGAGGAGTATCAGCTGCCGTACGCTCTGGCGTTCTCCAATCACCTCACGTCGAACTGCAACCTCACCCGCTATACCGAACGGTGGCGTCAAGTGACGCCGCTGTTCTCACTCCGGGCTTTCGCTCATTCGACCAGGCCGGTGGAGCTCAACCCTTGGCTGCGCGGCACAGGGCGCGGCACGTTCCCGAACGCCCTCCGAAAAGTGGCGAACGCAATCTCCTACGCCAAGGCTCCCCGCGAATACTCGAAGACCGGCTTCGTCGACTCGCCGCTTCCGGCCGAGGACCGAACGGTCCTCATCTACAACGACGACAGCCGCGCCCTCGCACAGATCCCCGATTCCAGTGTCGACATTGTGCTCACCGACCCGCCGTACCTCGACAACATCGATTACTCGGAACTCGCGGACTTCTTCGTTCCGTGGCTCGCTGCCGCCGGCGCCATTACCGACCCCGGAGGCCCCTCGACGGCCAGCTTGGCAACCAAGGGCCGCGGTGCGGACCATGCCCCGCTCTTTGAAGCAGGGTTGCGTGACTGCTTTCGCGAAGCCGCACGCATCCTCAAGCCCGGCGGACGCCTGATCTTCACCTTCCAGCACAAAGCCCCCGGCGCCTGGTCTGCACTGGGTGGAGCCCTGAGAGGAACCGGCCTGCGCTACGTCACGGTGTTCCCCCTTCGCGGAGATAGCGACATGAGCCTTCACCGACACCAGGGCTCCAGCGTCTGGGACGCCGTGTTCGTGCTGGCGAAGGACGACGCAGCGCCCGTTCGCCATGACGCCATCCGCTCCCCATCCGTGCTCGACACGGTTCACGCTGAAGCCAGCCGATGGGCGAAAACTCTCCAGCTCGCTGATCCGGACACGGCAAACTTGCGGCGCGCGCTGGCCGTCGCTGCCTTCCTGGATGACGACGAACCGACAGATGACGAAGTGATAACCCTCGAGCACGCTGTCGCCGTCGTGTCATAGCGCGCGCATAGAGTGGAGCCACTCGCGGGGGACGAGCCCTGCGCCGGCCACAAGGTACAACTATGCCTCGCGTTGAGAAGATGACCATCACTCAGTTCGTCGGTTCCGGCTGTGAACGACAGCTCCGACTATCAATGCACCCTGACAGTGGAACGTTCGTCCACGAACGTCAAGCGCTGGACCTCCCGCACCGGCAGGTCCGCCCTGCTCTCCGCGGTATCCAGGACGCTGGTGACGAGTGGGGGCAGGCGAAGGTCCATGACCTCCAGGAAGCGTTCGGTGCAGGAAACCTTCTGGGCGGGTCGTTCGCCGTCACTGGGAGCACGACGCAGCCTGGCCTGAGCTACACCGCGACACCGCTGGAGCCGTTCCTCGTCGCTGGTGTGGCCCCCGGGCAGTTCCTCATCGAGACCGAGTTCCTTGCGGACACCCCAACGTTCCGCCTCGCCCACAAGTTGGATGCCATCGCGTTCGCCGAGACGAGCGGACCGTTGCAGTTCACGCGAGTTCGCCCAGACGTCATCGAGGTACTCGAAGCGGACGACGCCCTACTCGGCGATAAGGGTGTCGCCGTGAACGGCGATATTGTCCCGATTGAAGTAGCTGATCCACGACTGGGGCTGCGGATCATCGACGTCAAGCTCACCAGTGAGCCGGGGCCGCGGTACTTCGCCGAGCTCGCCTATTACGCGCTGACGCTCGCGGCTTTCCTCGAGGACGTCGGCCTGGACGACCGCTACTTTGTGAGCGCCTACCCAGCGATTTGGCCGGGTAGTGAATCAGAATCGGCGCTGCACGCGGCGGCAGCTGCAGGGGCGGCGGCTGCGGACCGCTACGCCGGATTCCACGAGGATCTCGAGACGGTTCCGATGCGGACGTTCCTCGCACAGGTCCGCAGGGTCCTCCACGTCGACATCCCGCACGTACTCGGCGAACGTCTCGCCGATCTTCCGTGGTCGGTCACTCCCGCCTGCCAGGGATGTGAGAACCTCGGCCAGAAGTTCTCAACCACACCCGGCACCAGTGGTTCCGCCTGGGACGCCCGGCACTGCCTGCCGCAGGCCGAGGCCGAGCAGCACCTCTCACGGGTCCCTTTCCTCACAAGGGGCGCGTTCCAGATCCTCCGCACTCACGGGACGTCCACCGTCACCGACCTCGCAGGCCTCGACACCACTGACGAGACCTTCGACCTTCACCACCGACTGCGAGGCCAGCGACAGATCGTCAGCCGACGTGCGCAGGCCCTCGGTGGGAATAGCGTCGTGCCTCTGGACTCGTCGCTATACACGACCGCAGCGATCCCCTCCTGGGCGCGCCTTCGCATCTACATCACCGCAGACTTCGACCCGGGCAGCGCCCTCAGTCTCTCCTTCGGCCTCTCCTGGGCATGGATGCAGAGAGGCTGGCAACCCTCCAGCATCTCGCGGACTCGAGTGCACCACACGGACCAGAAGTCCGCCGATGCAGAGTGGGACGCATTGTCCGGCCTGCTCGACGACCTCGCGGCCCTCATCGACGAGTGCACCACTCACGACCGAACGCAGTCGATGCAGGTCTATGTGTGGGACACCGTCACGTTCGAACACATGACGCGAGTCGTCGGACGCCACCTCGCCCGCATCCTTGCCAGCGGTCGCCTGCAACGGTTGGTATGGCTGTTCCCTCCTGAGGAGGTACTCGACAGCCCTGCTCTGACAGAGGCGCCCGCCGTCAGTATCGTCCGGAACGCGGCGAAAGCCACGCTCGCCGTGGACCTCGCCCATACGTACACGTTGCTCGGAGTAGCTCGGAAACTGCAGGACCCGAACAGTCCCTACCCGTACAACGTGCCCATGTTCTGGGAGGATCCGTTTACTGACCAGATCCCTCCTGAGCGTGCCCATCAGCTCTGGAACCCCCGGCGGGCGCCCTCCGCACCGACGCCCGCGGAACTCTCTGGCCGGCTATTGCAGACGGTCAAGACGAAGCTGCGCGCGCTCAGTGATGTGACCGATGCCCTGACCACTGCGTTCGGTGACCGCATTTCACGGAAGGCACCGCTGCTGCGCCAGTTGTCGGCGCCGACGCTACAGAACGCGACGAGTCCTCTCGGGGTTCTCCTCGTTGCCTACTCAAAGCTGGATCGTGCAGTCGCGAAACTGGACCAGGCACAGATACGAGCGCTGCCCACCGATGAAAAGGAAGCGAAGTTCGAGACGGCAGTCATGACGGCACTGCAGGGACCCGACCGCGACGCGGAGTTGACACGCCTGGGTCTCCCTCATCTGCCGCAGCGTATGGTGTTCAGGCTCCGTCCGGGGAGTGTCGATGTGAAGGTCAAGCCCGGAGAGTTCCTCTGGGCAGTCGTTCCCGAAATGCTCGCGATGGATCTCGACACCACCATCAACAGCTTCGTGCGCCGGGTCAATAACGCGCAGCTGTCCGCCTGGTGGGACGGTATCAATGACTTCCGCACCACTCTCGGGGATGTCCTCGGCGCCACCATCGTCAACATCGACAGGCACGAGGCAACACTCGTCGCTGACCTGGACACCTGGGGTATCCGCACGGAGATCCGACGCCGCCTGGGGCAGGCTCGTGCCTTCGGTGGACATGGGCCACTCACCCTCGAGGCCGTGAACCGAGACTTCTTCGTCAGGCGCCTGGAAGAGGCGACCAAAGCCATCGGCAACCCTCCCGCATCAGGCCGAGATCCTCTCGTCGATTCGGCGCTGGGTCGAGCGGTGCGCCCTCGCACGGGCCCAGCCCACCCTGCCGGGGATCTGCTTTGGAACGCGGCGGCGTTGAACGCGACAACTGTGGCTCGCGACATGCAGGTACTGCGAGCCGCGATGCCCGCGACCTTCGCGGGCCTCAACGCGTCCCAGGACAGCGCATGGGAGAGCGCCCTGTCCCGCCGGGTAACCCTCATCTGGGGACCCCCAGGAACTGGTAAGACAGCCACCGTCCGCTCGATCCTCCAGGGCTTCGCAGTCACTGGGCGGCCGCTGCGGGTGGCCATAGCAGCCTTCACCTACACGGCCATCGACACGGTGCTGCAGGGACTTCTTCCTGCGCTGCCGTCGAACGTGCTGGTCAGGCGACTGAGCTCGGGCGCACGAGCGACACCTGACTGGCTCCCGCCGCAGATGGACGTCAGGCGTCGGACCCCCGAGTTCGATGAGCTCATAGACGACCTCGGATCCGGTCAACCAATGTTCGTCTTCGGAACCACCGAGCAGCTCCATGCCGCCATCGAGACGCGCGATGCCCGCGGGACGCGTGGAACCTTCGACGTCATCATCTTCGATGAGGCCGGCCAGCTCGACGTCGCCCACGCAACCTTGCTGCTCTCCGGTGCCAACAATGGGGCCCAGCTCATCGTGGCCGGCGACCACCTGCAGTTGGCGCCCATCCATGCGGCCGAACCTCCCCTGGGCCTGGAGAACAAGGTCGGCTCGATCTACAACTACCTGCTTCACGACCAGGGCGTCCCGCAGGAGCAGCTCCTCGTCAACTACCGGTCCAACGCCACACTGGTGGAGCTAGGCAAACTCGCCGGCTACCCGGATGCGCTGCGCGCGGAGCGTCCAGACCTCCGCATCCAGTATCGAGACGATGTGTCCCTCGACGACGTTCGCATCGAGCTCGCGCTCAGCGAGGACCTCGTGGCCGTCGCAGATCCAGACCGTGTGGCCGTCACCGTCACCTACCTCGAAGGCGTCTCCGGGCAGTGGAACGACTTCGAAGCGATGACCATCGCGGACCTCGTCCGTTGGTACCACAGCACCCTTGTCCGCGGCCTGAGTAGCGCAGGCACAAGTTCCATGACGGACGAGTACTTCTGGACTGAAGCAATCGGGGTGGTGAGCCTTCACCGCGCTCAGCGCTCCCGCATCATTGAACTGCTCAGAGCGGCGTTCGTCACCGCGTCCTCTGACCCGCGGCTCCCCGGATGGATCGAGAGCGCTGTCGACACGGTTGAGCGCTTCCAAGGTCAAGAGCGGGACATCATCCTCGCCACTTACGCGGTCGGCGACCCCGACACGGTCGCCGAAGAGGAGGACTTCCTCCACAACCTCAACCGGTTCAACGTCCTCGCAACGCGCGCCCGCGCAAAGCTCATCGTCATGGCGAGCCGCGAGATCATTCAGCACACGAGCAACGACCTCGAGACAATCCGCACGAGCGAGATGCTGAAAGACTTCGTGGACGTCTTCTGCTCGAATGAACTGCTCGTCGACCTCCCGTCACCGGAGGGAGATGTGACCACAGAGCTGAGGTGGCGGACATAGTCCTGCGAAACGCGCCGGTCGGCAGGACGCTGTAGGTTTTCTGCGCGCGGGCGAGCCCTGCGCTCATCTCAGTCTGAGTCGATGTCTCCACCCACGGCCACCCACGCGGGCGTTCGTCAGCCAGAGGTGCGCCTCACGGTCGAAGGACAGGACGGACGAGGAGGAGATGTTCGCTCAGCTGTCGCGTCGCCTCAGGGCCGTAACCAGCGCATCGACCGCGGACCCGACGGTCTGGCGTGTCGGATCTTTGATGAGTCACGGGTCGTTCGTGGACCAGAGCAACAGGTAGCCGGCCCACGCCTTACTGATGAGGACGTCGACACCTAGTGATGGATGGGCGAAGCCGTCGATGAGCCACTGCAGGAATAGTGAGCGCAGTAAGAACGCCTGTCGCGTCCGCAAAGTCCTTAACCGACGAAGTCCGGACCGACGGGATCTGGTTGCGTTGATCTGAAAGGGCCGATTCGCAGGTGGTTTGAGTATGTGGTGACAAGGCGCTTGACGTCGCAGCGACGCACCTCAGCATGACCCTCGCACCAAGGAGCGGACGGGAGTAGCATCGCTCCCGTCCGCTTCTGTCTGGATTGTCAGCGCGCGACACCTGCACTGGCGTACGAGGCCGGTGCTGCTACCGGCCCCGAAGCGTCTGCTGCGGGGCCGTTAGCTTTTGGGGCGCGGTTCACGGTGGCGCCGGCGAACTTGAGGGAGGCGCCGATGTTGTCGGCGATGACGTCGCGGGTCTCGCGGACTTGGCCGGTCTCCTTGTCGGTGTAGCTGCCGAAGCGGAGGTCGCCGACGACGATCGCGGAGTCGCCCTTGTGGAGCGAGTCGGTGACGTGGCGGGACTGCTGGTTGAAGACGACGACGCGGTGAAAGACGGTGCCGGCGTCTTCCCACCGGCCGGTGTCTTCGTTGAGCCTGCGGTCGTTGACGGCGAGGGTGAAGCGGGCGTACTCGTTGCCTGATTCGCCGGCGCCGTGTTCGGGGTCGGCTGTGAGGTTGCCCTCCAGCGTCACCGGAATCTTGGTGGTCATGCGTTCTTTCCTTTCGTTGCGGGCGCGGGGTGCGTCCTAGTGGGCGTGGGCCTGGGTGGTCCACGTCTCCCATTCCTGCTCATTGGTCGTTCCGGCCCATGAGCGGGGTCTGGTGGGTTTGTGTCCGTTGTTGCATCCGCCGCCGTAGGCGCGGTTGAGTCTGGGGAGGGCGATGGTGAGGCGTTCGTGCCAGCCGATGGGGCCGAATCCGCTGTCGGCGGGGTCGAACGCGGTGACGTGTGCGGTGTGGAGGGCGGAGAGTTCTTCGACGAGGTGCCCGTGCCGCCACCAACAGTCGGGCACGATGCTGATGGGCACGGTGTAACGGACGGTGAACCATTCGACCCATTCGCGCAGCGCCTGCCACCGCTCGGCGGCTTCCTCATCCGTGAGGTCGCGCCAGCTAGTGACGGTCCCGCCGATGAGTGCGGAGGTTCCGGTGCGGGAGTGTGGGTCGAATCCGCTGAGTTCTTGGGCGAGGAGGGCGTCGACATCTTCGGGGTCGTATCTGCTCATGATGCGGCCTCCACACTGTGGAGTTTGATTTGCAGGGCCCGGAGGGCGTGGTCGGAGGCGTCGCGGCGGGTGCGGTGGCGGGAGAGGACGACGTCGCGGTCGATGAGCCGGTGCAGGAGTTCGTGGCAGTGCGGATGCAACGCGACGAGGTCCTCGTCGTCTTCCCAGGCCTGCCAGACACCTTGGATGATGCGGACGCCTTCGTAGTCGCGGTGATGCAGCTCGAGCTCGTCCTTGACGGTGACCACCCCACAGGCAGCGCAGGGGAGCGCGCCGGTGGTGCTGTGGTCTCGGAACCAGCGGTTTCGGCGGGCGAACCAGGCCGGGGAGCGGAGGAACTCCTCCCTGTATAGGTTCTTCAGCCCGGTGCGGCGGTGGTTGCTCATTCGTCACTCACCGCCTCAGTCGGCAGCTCGGATGCCTCGGCATCCCGAGCATCGTCGGTGTCGGTTGAGCGTGGGGGTGTGGTGTGTCGTTCGGCGGCGTCGAAGACGGTGCGCTGTTCGGCTTCGGTGCTGGCTTTGCCATGCTGGATCGCTTTCGCATCGTGTCGTGCGTCCCACCCCGCAAGGTCCAGGAGCACGCCGCGTCGGTTGCGGTAGGCGAGCAGCCCGAGGGTCTCGGGCATGCGGCGGATCTCATCGACGGACATGAGCGGGAGCCGGTCTTGTCGTTCGCTGGTGTGGTGGCCGTGTTGTTCGGTGTTCCAGGATCGTTCGGTGCGGCGCGCATCCCGCGTGCCGAGGAGTGCTTCGATGTCGCGGAGGTGTGCGACGTGGGATGCCCCGCCGAGGAGCACTTTCGCGGTGGCGGCGGCCCAGATGGTGTCTGCTTCCGCGCGGGACCAGGCGGTTTCGGCTTGGGAGAGGGCTTGCAGGACGACGAAAGTGCAGATGCCACGCCCACCACCGTCGGCCATCGTGCGGGGCAGGGCGTCCCAGCGGAAGATGTTCGCGATCTCGTCCAGGATCAGCCCGAGCGGGTGCACGAGCCGGGAGCCGGGGGAGGCGAGGGCCCGGGCGCGGGCGACTTCGACGATGTCGTCGAGGAGCGCGCCGAGGAATCCGCCCATCGCCGCAGCCCCTGAGGAGGATCCGATCAGGTAGAGGGTGTTGGCGTCGTTGAGAAATTCGCGGGGGTCGAGGATCCGGTCGCCGGGGCGGGGCATGAGTGCGTCGCGGATCTGAGGGACGGCGAGTGGGGCGACGGCACCTTGGACACCGAACCAGATGGAGGAGACGAGTTTCTCGTCACCGCTGATGGTCGCCTCAAGATTGTCGCCCCATCCGGGTGCGCCGTCTGAGCGCAGCACGTCGACGGCGGTGCGGGCGAAGGCGGGGCTGGATCCCCAGTCGTAGACGTCCTGGATGGTGCGGTCCCCGATCGCGGCGGCGTGCAGGAGCCGGCCCAGGACGACGCCGGATGCTTGCGCCCATTCCCCGTTCGTCGTCGACGCCCCCAGTGCCGTGCCGGTGATGATCGCGTTGCCGCGTTGCATCGCGACGAGCGGGTCCTCGCACCCGGCGAGCGGGCTGACGCGGAGCGGATGCCGGATGCCGGACAGCCCCTGCGGGTCGAACACGTGCACGTCCCCGCGCTGCTGACGCAACCGCATCGTCGCCGTCAGATTGTCGTTCGTGGTCGAGGTGGTGATGAGCGGCCCCGACCAGTCCAGGATCGCGGAGATCAACACCCGATACCCCTTCCCCGACCGCGGTGGACCTTCCAGGGCGACGGAGTCTTCGATGGAGACGTAGACGTCGCGGCCGCGCGAACGGCCAACGCGCCACCCCACATCCGTCGGCTGCGGCTTGTCGAGGTCCGGGCGGAGCTGACGGGCACGACGGAGCACGGCCCGCGCGGACAGGTGCTGGCGGACCTCGGAGGCGCTCGCGAACCCGGGACGGGCACGCAGGTCGGCGACGAAGGCACGATCGGAGCTCTTGTAACGCCGGTAGGCCGCCCAGAGTGCCACGATCGCGCCGGCGAGGAGGAGCAGCAGGAGGAGGTCGAGTGCCCGGATCTGCCAGACGGGCATCGGACACGATGACGTGTAGTGGGATGCGTCGCCGGTGATGCCGAGGAGGAGTCCGGCGAAGATGCTGGCAGGTCGGGGCCGTTCACCGCAGACGAGGCCGGTGACGGCTTCCGCGATCATTGCTGTGGCGAGGCTCAGCCCGAATGCTGCGGCGATGAGGACCGCCGCTGCCTTTCCCAGTATCCCGGTGTTCATGGCGGCACCTCACTCCCACCCGGTACTGGCGGCGCTGGCAACACGAAGCCAGGCATCCCGTGTCCGTGTCCGGAGCGAATCAAACCGCAAAGGTCCGCTTTTCAGCGCCGGGTCGAAGGGCACAATCTGCACCGTGCGGACCTGTCCCGCGAACCCTGGCGGCGATGTCTTTCGCTGCCCGTCGGGCGCCGGGTTCGGACTGGGTGACGACGAGGACGGCGTTCTCGGCGAGGCGGGCCGAGTGTTCATCTCTGTCCCGAAGCGCGTCGAGGAGGAGGGCTGCGGATTCGGCGGATTCGGGGGAGGGGAGGGTGGGGATGACGAGTTGATGGGACGCGTCGATCATCCGCAGCCACCGGTCGGCGGACTCGTCATTGCCGGAATCGAAGACGATGAGACGGTAGTAACGGGTCGCGACCTTCAACAGCTCCGCGAACTGTACGGATTCGATGCGCTGATGCGTGGCGAGCAGTTCGGGGTTCGAGCGCAGCACGTCATACCGGTCGACGGACTGGTGATGCACGAACCGGGAGATATCGGAGACGGACGCGGAAGGTGCGAGGAGCTCCGCGGTGGCGGGCAGGAGGTCACGAATGGTGGTGTCGTAAGTACCTTGTTCTGTCCGCCAGCCGAGCGTGCCGCGGGTGTCATTGTTGTCCCACGCAAGGACATTCCCGCCACCGAACCGTGCGAACACCGCGGCGAGCATGGCGGTGGTCATGGTCTTCCCGATGCCGCCCTTTCCGTTCGCGACCGCGACCGCACGGCATCCCGCCACATGCCGAGACACATTCGCCTCGTCGATCCTGCGTTGACGTTGACGCGCGGACTCAGGGATACGGATGCCGAGCCCGGACACTGTCCCGCGCCACCCGGAAGCGGGTGTCTGCTCGAGGGTTCCCGGGGTGATGAACGAGGCACGCTGCGGACGTCCGAGATCACCCGGCTCGTCCGGATCGTCCGGTTCCGGTGCGCCCGGCAGGTCAGCATCCTCATCCGGTGCGCCGGCTGCGCGTGCCCGCTCGGCGGCGCGCGTCACCGGCACAGTTGACAGCTCTCCTGTGCCGCTAACGAGGAGGTGGTGCTCGCCCCGGTCGCCGGAGGTGATGAGTTCGAGTGCGGCGCCGGTGCGGCGGGCCTCGTCGGTGGCGCGTTGCACGATCATGCGGCGGATGTCCTCATCCGCGGATGCCGTGATGGGCTCACTACGTCCGTCGGGGGTGATGAAGGTGGCGTCCGTTCCCGTGACGGTCGCATAGGCGCGGGGGACAGCTTCGAGGGTCATTTCAGCTCCTTACTCGAGGTCAGCCAACCGTCCACGTCGGTGTCCGCCGGCCACACGGCATCGAGATCGGTTGGCTCGAAGTACTGCAGCTCGCCGGCCCGGCCCGGGTCGAGGTCCATCGCGTCATCCGTCTTGAATAGCTCGTACTCCCACGGGGTGGATGTCGCGAATGCGTCGACGAGGTAGGAGTACTGGCCGACGTAGGCGAGGAACTCGCCCCTGCGCAGTTGCCGGGCCATGTCGGCGTGGGCGGGTGGCACGGCCAGTCGCTGTTGGATGCTGGTGGCTTCTTGCTGGTTGATGCGGAAGATGAACTTGTTCTCGATGTCGCCGGCGATCGAGTAGGCGAGGTTGCGTTCTTGGGAGTCGGCTTCTCCGACGGCATCCAGGTCGCCCATCTTGTGCAGGATGACGATGTTGCTGATCCCGTAATGCCGGGACAGCTTCAACCACTGCTGATACATCTGCAAGGACGCGAGCGAGGTCATGTCCCGCCAGCCTTCTTCCCGGATCACGTACCGGGTCTTGTGCGCGCCGCGGTCGGAGATCACGGCCTGGTTCCAGGCGGTGGTGCAGATCTGCGATAGCTGGGCGACCAGGTCACCACGGGCGAACAACTCGCTGGTGTCGACGACGACGATCGGCGCATCGTCATCGAAATTCACCGTTGATTCGTCTTCGAACAAGCCGGAGAGGTCGCCGTTGACGAACCGGCGCAGGACGAAGGACGGCTGGATGGCACCGTGGGCGAGATGCCGATCCCGGTTGGTCTCGGTGGTCAGCTGGGTGAGTTCCGCGAACACTCCGCGCAAGGTGGGCTGGTCATCGGTGTGGACGATGCACCGATCGAGGGCTTCCAGGAGGGCTGCGTGTTCGACGGCGGTGAGGCTCGCGCCGGGGAGGGCTGCTTGGACGAGGGAGGTGAGGACGGTGATGCGACGTTGCTTCACCATCAGCTCGTGCTGCTCGTTGGTGACACCGGTGCGTCGTGGTCCGCGGTCGAGGGGGTTGAGTCTCGTGTCGAACGCGCCGCCGAGGCGGATGACGTTCCCACCGGGGATGGCTTCGGCGACGGCCCGCCATTCTCCCTTCGGGTCGGAGGGGACGACGGCCTGGTGGCCGAACGCCATCGACCGGGTGACGAGCGTCTTGATGACCGCGGACTTGCCAGCACGGTAGGCGCCGAGCACGAGAACGTTCGTGGAGAACGACCCCCGGTCGGTGCTGTCGGCGTATGTTTCCCAGGGGGAGAAGTGCCACAGTGCGTCGGCGTTGAGGTCGACGCCGAGGATCGGCCCGCGATGCCCGAGCCCTGCATCCGCGACGAACGGGTAGATGCCCGCGACATGCTGCGACGTCGCCTGGTGCGGCGGGACGTTGACCGGGGCGAGGTTCCAGTACCCGCCCTCGGTGAGACCCGGACCGAACGGGCCGGGCACTGCCGGCTCCGGGAGCGCCTGGTCGCGACGGCGGGCCCGGGTGGGCTCGGCGTCGTAGTGGTCGTTCGCGCGTGCGCGCCGCCCCTGCCGGCGCTCCTTGCGAGACAGCCCGCTGGCTTCGAAGTCGATCCGCTGGCGGCTCATCACTTCATCCCCAACCCCATCGGCAGCGCGTTCACCATGAGGGCCTCGGCCTGCTGGCAGTACATGATCTGTGCTTCCATCTCCGCCTGCGCCAGCGCGTTCCGCATCCCCGCGATCGCCTGATCCAGCTGCTCCTCATCCGGGGCGGTGACGGTGAGGTACCCGCCGTACCGGAACTCACCGTGACCTGCGACCAGCTCCTGCTCTTCCTTCTCCAGCGCTGTCCAGTCCGCCGCATCCGCCGCTGACCCGTCGACGCCGCGCTTCGCGCGGAGGCGTTCGTTGCCGCGCCACACCTTCTTCTCATCCCGCACCCGCTTCAACGCCCGCTTCAACGGCACCGGTGTGAGGACCAGCGAGAGGATGTGGGTGACGGCTTCACCAGTGTGGGGGTGCCGGGCGAACACGATCGGGGACACGAACCCGACATGCGCGTCGGACCGCGGCCATTCGTGAATCCACATCGTCGTGTGCACCCCGGAGTCGGTGCGCACCAGATGGTTCACACCTCTCGGCTCCTCCAGATACATCGGCCCCATCGCAGCCAGGTCGACCCCAGGCTTGTCATCGGAGCGGTTCTGGATGGTCGAGGCGAACTCCGGGTCGAAAGCGATGCGGATGAGTGCGGCGATCTCCCGTGGTGACAGCCACCTGCGGACGGTGATCTTCGCGGCGCTCAGCGCATCGGAGAGGGTGCGGGTCTCGACGAACGCCAGCGCCTGCGCCCCCTCCCTGCCACCACCGAGCGCTTTCACCTGTGCGCTGGATGCGGTCAGGTCGAGGGTGAAGGTGAGGTAGTTGCGGTGCGCGACCGCGAACCGCTCCGAGTCGTTCATCACCCGCTCGTAGTTCTCCGCGAGCACCGACGTGCGATCGAGCTCGCGCCGCTGGATCGTCTGGTCGTAGTGCTCGCGGGCGCTGCGGATCGTTGTGGGCAGGGTGCGCTCCTGAAGGGTGACCCGCTTGATACCCGGGCGTTGGGTGAACGACGCGAGGACCCGGGACCACTGCTGAGCCAGGTCCAGCCGCTCCGGTTCGTCGTGCATGAGGAATCCTTGAACCTCGAGTTCCGCGGTGACGGAGACGGTGCGGCCGCGCGGGTCGTAGACGCACGCGATGCCCTCGACATCCCACAGCTGCACCGACGCGCGCACGCCAGGCAGGTTCAGCGTGCCGACCAGCTGTGGGCGCTCGGGACGGTAGGCCTGCGTGGTCGCACCCGTCGCGTGCCGGACCTGCTTCATCAGCCACAACCCCGCCATCTTCGGCGCCGACATGCCATGCACCGTCACCACCGCCGAGACCCCCAACGCGAGATAGAGGGGAGCCGCATAGAGAAGCCCGACGGGGCCGAACCTGTTCACGAAGATGAGGACGACGACGGCTGCGGCGGCGATGAACGCGAGTTGCCAGCCGTCCATCCCGAGCACGATCCCCTGGCGGGATCTCCCGGGCAGGCGGACCGGGCGCGTGCTGTCGGATGCAGAAGTCATGGCTGCTTCCCCTCAGAATTCGGAACAGGTGCGGATGCCGGCGGCGACGCCGCACGACTCGACGCCGACGTGGCCTGCCGTGCGGACGCGGTCGGCGCGGCAGACGAGGCGGATGCTGCGGGGCGAGCGCCCGAAGGGCGCGTGCCCGCAGGCCGGGAAACACCCCGACGCGCGGAGCCGGAACCGGACGCGGCTTGTGCGGCAGCGCGAGCGGGAGCCGCACCCTTGGTGACACCGGCCGGCAGGGCGCCCAGGCGCGAGGGCAGTCGGGCGGCAGAGCGCGCGGCACCGGATGCGACCCGGCCGGCACCGGAGCCGAGGCGCGAGCCGAGGGCATCGGATGCGGATGCGCCGACGAAGCTGAATAGCCCGAACACCGCGAACGGGGCGAACGCCGCGAGAGCGAGACCGATCAGCAACGGCCACGACTGCGGATCCCAGATCGTCTCGACCTCAGCAAGCCCATTGATGATCAACGTCACAAACCCGATCGTCAACGGCCCCGCCAACAACAACGCGACCGTCGCGGACACGTACCGAACCACCCACTGCGGCCCGACGCTCTTCACAGGAAACAGCATCCACGCGACAGGTCCGACCGTGATCAATGCGGCCAACGCGATGTTGCGGAAGGTGAAGACGAGCACCAGGAGCAGCATCGACAGCAGCAACATCCCGTGGATGAGGAACGCGAAGAAATAGTTCGCCTGCCCGCCCGCCCACATCACCTTCTGCAACGTCCGGAACAGCGCGACCGGGCCGTCGCGATTCAGGATGTACCAGGTGAGATCATCCACCGCATTCAGCAGGTGCCCCAGCATCCACAACGTCAGGGGCACGGCCGGGACAGCAAGGAAGCTGCGGATGATCGCCCCCACGAGCTCATCACGGTCCCCGGAGACGACCGCCGCCGCGATCGACCAGACCATCGCGGCGAACAGCACGACCAGGACGGCCCACTGCCAGAACGACCACTCGTTCACGGCCGCTGTCCACAAGACACTGCTCGTATCGAACCTCATGCTCGACGCCACCAGCATCATCGCCGACGTCGCCGTCAACGCCATCCCTCGCCCCGCGTTCTCAAACGTGACACACACCGCGTCACCGAAACTGCAGCCGTACTCGACCAAGAGGGGTCGGCCGCCTGCCGCTTGAATTGCAGCGACGTGGCCTTCGTAGGTCGTGCACACCGTTGTGTCGGCACCCTTCATCAGAACCCTGATGAAACACTGCTGCGGCTTGACGTCATTAGGGTTCGTGGGCGTGCACGAGACCTGACCTGACGCCTGGTTGCAGGCCACGGGGTATGCCGGCGCCGACCAGGATTCGCCAGTCACGGAATCCAACTGAGTGCGCGGTTGAACGGTGCCGGTCGATGACGGCACCACGGCAGCATCCGCGGGGCTGAGCACGCACAGCACTGTGAGGAATCCGAGAAGGATCCCTGCCAGTGCGGTGCGGAGGGTGCGCATCAGAAGCCGAAGTCGAAGTTCACGAACCAGGCGAACAGCCCGTTCGCCGCGCCAAGGATCGCTGCGGCGATGAAGATCCAGAGGATGTTCTCACCCGCCCACGTGCGTACCCGGTCGGAGGCGAGGCCGCGGAAGGCGAGTGCGGCGCCGGCGAGCATGAGCATGATCAACACCACGAGCATCGCCCCGGCGAGGATGTAGGACGCGATGACTTGAAAGCCCTGGAAGAACGGGGCGGAGAAGTCCGGGTTGATGTCCGGGACGTCGACGTCGGCTGGCAGATTCACGATGATTCTCCTTTGGATCACTTCAACGGCAGGCCGAGCGCGGCCATGAACGGTTGCGGGTCGATGGCGACACCGCTCTTGCGGACTTCATAGTGCAGATGACAGCCGGTCGAGTGCCCGGTGCTGCCCTCCGCGCCGATGCGCGCCCCGACAGTGACGTGCTGACCGACAGCGACCTGAAGCGAGCCCCACTGCATATGCCCGTACAGGGTCTCCAGGTCGTTGCCGTGATCCACCAGGACGGTGTTGCCCCACCCGAAGTACGAGCCCGCGACCGTCACGACCCCACCGCCAGCGGCATAGACCGTGCTCCCGCATCCCTGGGCCATGTCATAACCCTTGTGCTCGGTCGAGCAGTAGCTGCAGCCGCTGACCGGGTTGTGACCGAAACCACGGCCCTTCCGATAGCTGCCGGCCAGCGGGTATCCCCAGTCGCCGTTGGCAACCGGGGCAGACCCCGGGAGTGCGGAAGAGTCGGACTGTGCTGGATCGCCGGCGAGGGCAAGCGGAACCACGAGCAGTGGCGAGACAATCAGCAGTAGAACGAGTGCTACGGGGATGAACAGGGCCAGTACTACCCGGCGCCCGGTCCTCGCTTTCGCGAGGGCCGACAGGGCCAGCAGTGGGGCGCCCACGTCACGGCTCCATCGGCTCCGAGAAGTAGCGGACGATCTTGCAATCGCCAGGCTGCTGGTCGCTATCAGGGGTAGGGATGCTCTCGCCGCCGCACAAGACCTGCACACTGACGCGGGCCTGCTCGTCGTACGAGCTCTCCGTGCCGTTGTTATCGGCACGGATATAGGTGAGGGTGACATCGGCGGTGCCGATCTTCATCAACCCCGTCGGGTCCTCAGACACGGGTACGTAGTCAATCTCGCCCTTCACCGTTGCGCGGACTCGACCTTTCTCAGCTGCGAGGGAGTTCCAATCGTCTTCGGGAAGCACGACAGCCTGACGCATTTCGAGTTGTGAACTCGTCATGGCGTTCTTCTGGTCGTCTTCGGAGGTGTAGCGGGTGTCGGGGGTGAACCAGGAGTCGAGGTAGGCCAACCACGCGTCGCGATCACCATGCTGGGTGTCGAACGTCGCGGCCGCCTCGAGAGCAGCCCGGATATAGGTATCCGCGTCGGTGGTGATCGGCTCAGGAACCCACCCGTGCTCGGTCACAGATGCGTCTACGACATCGGCCGAAGTGCTGCTCGGGGTTGACCGGGGCGTCGATGAGTGCGTCGTGCCGGCGGGCGTGGGCGTCGGTCTCTGAGCGTTCAGGGTCGAGCTGATGATGATGGCGATGATGCCGGCGACCAGGATGGCGCCGCCGATCCACGCCCACAGCAGGTGGCGCCCTTGCTTCCGCTCCCTGGCCACGATGGTCAGCCCTCCCGAACCCTCAGGATGGCGACGATGCGCGGACTGCACTGAGCCGGCATGCGCCGCAGTGACGAAGTGGACGTTACTCCAGCCCGGTTTGCCGCGTCTGTAGGCCATTTGGGGGACAAACTCGTAGAACCAGCCCCGAAACGGAGCGGATCCGACTGCGTTGCCTCGAACATGAACTGAACGGTACACCCGTTCAGTCACGAAGTAAACGGGTAATTAGTCCGCTTGATCTGGACTCGCTTGCGGCCGGCGAGCACAATGGGAAGATGCCGAAATACGCGCGCCCAGCAGACGGCGACGGAGCCGAAGGCCCCCTCGCCATCCTCGGCAACCGCGTCATGGCCGGCATCATCCGCCAACTGCGCAAGACTCCCAACGTTGGGCGGAAGGACATCGCTGGGGTGCTTCAGGTTCCACCGTCGACGCTCGTGCCGTACCTCGGGGAGTTGGAGGCTGCGGGGCTGCTGCTCGCTCATCCACCGCGCGGGGAGCGCAAGCGGGGGGAGTGGGTCAGATATCGCGTCAACGACGAGGCGGTTACTGAGATCTACCTACGGTTGGGGCAGGAGATCGGCGAGATCTGAGTGGGCGCGTGGGAATCAATCCAATCTGCATGAGCAGAACCAGACCTGGGATGCGATTCAAATCGAGAACTACACGATGAAGCGAGCCGGCAAGCTCCGATGCCGCACCTGCGCGCGTCCCACCGTCGCGATCACCTCTTCAACCACATCCGCCGGGGACACCCGCGTGAACAGCCCAATCGGCACCGTATTCGACAACCAACGATCAGACGCCGACACCTTCCATCCAGAACGAGGCATGACCTCACCAGTACCGCCCTACCGCTTAACCGAACTGTATTGGAACTAGCTCTGCGAAACCGAGCGCATACCTGTCATTAACTCGCGTGTCACTGCCTCTTCGATCTTCGAGGCGGCCGCGCGCACTCGATCGACGAAATACTGCTCCCCGACCGATTCAAAACGAACCAATGGCACACTCACGCCGATAGTGGCGAGCAGCGTGCCGTCGACGCCGAGCACCGGTGCGGCAACTCCAGCCCCGCCGGCGAAGGACTCTTCTCGACTCACGGCGTAGCCCAGTTCGTGGGCGTGAGCGACTTGTTCCCAAAGCACTGTTTCGTCCGTGATCGACGATGGACCGACCTTGGGCAGCCCTGTTGAGTGAATCAGGGTGCGCGCCCGCTCCTTCGGCATATAAGCAAGGAAGAGCTTGCCGCGTCCGGTGCTGTGAAAGTTCGACTCTGAACCCGGCCGGGCGTGCACAACGATCTGGCCGCGCCCGCTCAGCCACACGATGTTCCATATTCGGGAGTCGCGCACAACGGATAGGTATACGCTTTCGCCTGTCTCTCCGTTCAGATCGCGCAGCATTGGGGCTGCGAGCGTGGCAAGCGCGCCGTCCTGTTTCATCTGTTGAGCCCACACGAGAATCTTGGGACCGAGGTAATACTCGCCTCGACGTTCACGCTGTGCGACCACGCCGCCGATGACCAGAGATTTCAAGGCCCGGTGCGCACCTGAAGCGCTCATCCCGACTGCTTTCGCGACGCTCGCGAGGTCGAGCCCGTCCGGTGCTCCGGCGAGTTCATCGATGATGCGAATCGCCCGATCAAGCGCACCGACTGTGCCGTGCTCGCCGCCGGTTCCATCTTCCGCTCCCGCAGTCATGTCTTCGCTGCCCCCGCTTTCCTATCTTGTCGCCACGGCAGGATACGCCGTCGGATCCACCGTGATCACTCTAGATGTTCTTCCCGCGGAGGTTGCGGGCAGCGTGGGTTGATGGGTTGATGGGTTGATGGGTTGATGGGATGAGGGGAGGACCTCCGGTATTGACATGGGTAGCTCTGACGCGTCTGCGTCATTATCGGGCGCGAACGACACGCCGTCCCGTCCCACGATGACACTCGTGACGCCTTGCGCGAGAAGCGCAACCTGTGCAGATACATCATCGAACACCCCGTGGACGTGCGTGTGCACGTCAATGAAGCCTGGCAGGATCAGCTGGTCAACGCAGTCGACGACGTGGCCGTCTGATCCTAGCGAGATGGCGTCGACCTGGTGATCAGATCGGCTCGCACAGCGACATCCGCGTGTTCGACGCCGTGTGCGGCGAAATCGGCGCCTCCGCGGACGATGACGCGCCAGGTGGGGCTCGTTGGCATGGGAGCCTCTCGGCGGAAGTCGAGCATGGGCACCCATCCCTAGAAGCGAATAGCAATTCGCGCTGTGCGAAGATACAATGCGTCTCATGAAAGCGAATGTTCGAGAACCCCATCGATTCGACGTGGTCGTTAGTGGGGGCGGTCCTTCTGGGGTTGCTGCAGCGGTAGCGTCGGCGCGACTCGGAGCGCATACGGCACTGATCGAGGTTCAGGGGTGTCTTGGTGGCGTCTGGACCGCAGGGAGCCTTAGTTGGGTGATTGATGCGATTGGCAAACAGGGAGCGATGGCAGAGATCATCTCTCGACTCGATGAGCTTGACGCCCGCACGGGGGAACCGGACGCAGACTTCACATACGACAGCGAGGCGATGAAGCTCGTGCTAGAGACGATGTGCCTCGAAGCGGGAGTGACGATCCAACTTCACACGAGAGTCACCGGGGTCGTGCGCGATGACCGTCTACGCGAGATCCATACAGAGTCCAAGTCTGGGCATCAGGTGTGGGCGGCCGATGTCTTCATCGACGCAACAGGAGACGGTGATCTTGCCGCGCTCGCCGGTTGCGCATACGAATTGGGGCATCCAGTGCGCGGCAAGACCCAGCCGATGAGCCTGATGGCGCTGGTGGGTGGTGTCGAGTACGACGAGGTGTCGGAGTTCGTCACGGGCGGTCACGTGTTCACCGAACGTGCAAGCCCTGACGTGGACGCCCCCAAGCGTCGACTGCTCGAGGCGATCTCCAGGTCAGGAGTCGAGCCGTCCTACAAGGGGCCGACGTTGTTTCGTGTTACGGACTCGCTCTTCGCGCTGATGGTGAATCACGAGTACGGGTACTCAGCGCTCAGCGCAGCCGATGTAACAGCCGCGACTCTGCACGCGCGACGAGAGATTAACGACGTCGTCTCGAGCCTTGCATCGGCGGGTGCGCCGTGGAGCGGACTGAGACTGCTCTCTACCGCCGCTCACATCGGAATTCGTGAGGGGCGACGAGTACTCGGTCGAGACTATGTGAGCCGCGCTGATGTTGACAGCGGAAGACAGAGGCCGGATGCCGTCTGTACGGTGCGGTTCGGTTCAGACATTCATGCGTTCACCGCCGCGGAAGGCGGGTATCTGAGCACCGAGGCGGGTGATCTCGACCTTCGGCGGCACCCTTATGACGTCCCGTATGGCGCCATGGTTCCTCGTGATGTCGAGGGCCTACTGACAGCAGGACGGTGCATCAGCGGGGACTTCTGGGCTCACTCCAGCTATCGGGTGACGGGGAATGCAGTGACGATCGGAGAAGCAGCCGGAATAGCCGCTGCGACAGCCGTTGCTGCAGCAGTGAGCCCGGGCGACGTGGCGTGGGCGGACTTCGTCGAGGCGCGAACACGACTGTGGAAGATCTCAGCGCCAGAACAGAGCGCCCGTACACGAACCGGGGCATCGACCGGGGGAGTTTTGTCAGGGGACTTCCGTTCGAAGCAAGTTTGTTCTATCCTCGGACCGGGAATAGCAATTTCCTCACAGGGATAAAGACTCGCCTCGAAGCAAGTGGCGGATCCTCTAGATTCAACAGCACATGCGACCGACGGGCGATGACGCCGGGTCACAGCAAACGGACGGAGTCCACATGACCACCCAAATCGCACATCTGATCCGTAGGCGGCTCGGTGGAGTTGCAGTAGTAGGGGTAGTCGCGCTCATCGCCGCAGGATGCAGCTCAGCGAGCAGCGCAGATCGCGACAAACCCGAGAGCAACACACTGAGCATTGTGACCTTCACGGGTGGCGACGCCGGCATCAAGTACGAGAATCTCATCGCCGCATTCGAGAAGGCGAACCCGGAGGTCGATGTCAAGCAAGAGATTCTCGCGGGTGACGACACCTACAACACCATCCTCGCTACCCGAATGGCATCGGGTACGGCACCCGATATCTTCGAGGTCTTGAACAACGACCTCAGGCCGTGGCTAGAGTCGAGCCTGCTCACCGATCTCACTGTCCAACCCTGGGTTAAGAACGAGATCGAAACGGTCCAGAACCTGGCGGAGCAGACCGAGGGCAAGACGCTGTCGTTCGTGCCGGAGGTGAACTCGGGCGGCGTGTTCTACAACGTCGACATGTTTGAGGAGCGGGGCATCGAGATCCCCGAGACGTGGGATGAGTTCCTGGATATCGTGAAGCGATTCCGTGCCGACGGGATTACCCCCCTCTCGGTCGGAGGCAAGGATGGCTGGACGTTGCAGACCCAGTGGACCCAGATGATGCGCGCCACCTCGACCCCCGAGGAAGGAGCGAAGCTGACTTCGGGAGACTTGAAGTACTCGAAGGCATCGACCGCGGCGATCATTCCCGCCTTTGCTGACCTGGTGGCAGCGGGCGGCTTCGATCCGAATGCGACTGGCGTTGATTGGCCGTCCAGTGCGAACGATTTCGCTCTGGGCCGTACGGCCATGATGATCCAGGGAACCGTTGCGCTCCCGGCCATCCGCAACGCCGCGCCCGGCGGGAACTTCAGCATGTTCCCGCTTCCGTTCAGCGCCGACGGCGTGCCCGCTCCGCTGGCTCTCTCTCCCGCGGCTACTCAGGCGATCCCGACCACTGCGGCCAACCCGAAGCTCGCGAAGAAATTTCTGGACTTCTGGGCGTCGCCCGAAGTGCACGCGAAGTATCTAACCGATGCTTCCGCTCTGACGTCGCTGGTTACCTCGACGGCTGGTGACATCGACCCGGCGTTCAAGTCGGCCAGCGAACTGCTCCCCACGCGAGGCATCGAGATCGCCGGCCTGGTGCGGCCGACTCCCGAGGTCGGTGCCGCAATTCAGGCGGGGATGCAGGGCCTGATGGTCGGGTCTGCCTCCGTCGAGCAGGTGCTTGAGGCGATCGATGCCGCACAGGCCGCCGGCAATTAGCCCGTACAGGATGGTCGGCGTCGCGATGAACGGCTGCGTCGACCACCCACTCACAGGGATCGGGGATCCTCTTCATGTCTAGTAATGCGACTCGCGTGAACCTGAGGACAGGGCAAGCGAAAGCAGCACAGCGCACTGTATCTATCACGCGACGACGTCGATCACCATTGGGATCCAATGGCAACCGCATCGTCTTTGTGCTCCCCGCCGTCGCGCTTTTTACCGCGGTCGTCGTACTGCCGATCTTGTTCAATTTGTTCTATTCGTTCACGGATTGGAACGGAATCGGCTCGACGTTCAATTTTGTCGGTCTTGAGAACATCGTCCATGTCTTCTCTGACCCGGCCAATGTGCGGGCGGTCCGCAACACCCTCGTATTCACCGGGGTGAACTCGGTGATTCAACTCGCGCTCGGACTAGCTCTGGCTCTCGCCCTCTTTGGCGCCGGAATTCTGCGTAGCACTCTGCGACTCGTGATCGTGCTTCCGATCGCTGTCAGCGGCGTCGTGCTCGGCTTTCTCGGAACTGTGATCTTCGATCCGCGCAGCGGCCTGCTGGTCGCTCTCTCGCAGTTCCCGGGCCTGGGGTGGTTGGCGCAGAACTGGTTGGGCGATCCTTCCCTGGCCATGGGTGCGGTCATCTTCATGAACCTGTGGCAGTGGACGGGCTTCACGATGTTGATCTTCCTTGCGGGTCTTTCGACGGTTCCCTCCGAGTTACTGGAGGCTGCCACCATCGACGGCGCGGGTGCCTGGCGTCGCTTTGCCCACGTCACATGGCCATTGCTCGCGCCCGCGGCGACGATCAACATCGTGCTGACGGCGATCGGTGGTTTCAAGGTTTTCGACGTCATCTACGTGCTCACGAAAGGTGGTCCGGGCGGGGCAACAGAGACAATCGTTGCCCGCGCGGTTGCTCAAGGCGGCTTCGGGCAGTTTGGGTACTCGGCCGCAACCAACCTCATGCTGACGATCCTCGTTCTGTCGATCTCAATCATCCTTCTTGCCATCCTTCGCCGACGGGAGTTGCGCGCGTGACCGGAACATTTATCTCCTACCGCCAGCGGCGGAACGGTCTCAGCGCCGCACGGTTGCTGCTTCCGGTCGCGTGGGCGCTCAGTCTCACGGTGCCGTTCTTCTACCTTGTCGTGATCTCGTTGCGCACTCGGCATGAATTCGCGACCGATCCGCTGGGTCTCCCCGCAGCGCCGGTCTGGATGAACTACGTCCAGGCGTGGGAGCGCGGGAACTTCATGAGCGCGTTCGTCAACAACCTTGTCGTGTCAGTTGTGACGGTCTTCAGTGTGGTCATCATCGGGTCGATCGCCGGTTACGCGATCGCGCGCTGGCGGGGGCGGGGCGGCACGATGCTGTACATCTTCTTTGTTTTCGGACTCATCGTTCCGTTTCAGCTCGGCCTGCCGATGCTCTATCGACTCTGGGCGCAGGTGGGGCTGGTCGATTCTCTGGCCGGAGTCATTATTATCCAGATCGCAACGAGCCTCCCTTTCGCGATCTTCCTGTACGCGGGGTTCCTCCTCGCGGTGCCGCAAGAGCTCGAAGATTCGGCTCGCGTGGACGGCGCGAGCGAGTGGCGCACTTTCATCAGCATCGTGTTTCCGCTGCTGCGACCGGCCACAGCCACAGTCATCATCATCTCTGCGATCTCGGTCTGGAACGATCTTCTCGTCGCGCTCTTCTTCCTGCAGAGCGCGGAGAAGCTCACGCTAGGGAAGGCGACACTCGGGCTCATGAACACTTTCAACAGCGACGTTCCGGTTGTGTTCGCTGCCGCGGTGATCACGCTCATCCCCGTGATCATCTTGTTTGTTTCACTGCAGCGCTTCTTTATCTCGGGCCTCACCCACGGCGCGCTGCGCGGATGAACATCCAGCTCGACCCAAGGGACAACGAGTTCCGCGGTCGCCGCGTAGTGATCACCGGGGCCGGAGGAGGCTTGGGCAGGTTGCTCGTAAGCGCTTTCGCCGATCGTGGGGCAGAAGTCATCGCGTGTGACAGATCAGCTTCAGCACTCGCGGGAGTACAGGCGCACCAACGAAAAGTCTTTGATCTCGTCGACACCGCGGCGGTAGCCCACGCGGCTGAGGAGATCGTGCGCGACGCTACGCCCGACATTGTGGTCAACAACGCGGGTGCGAGCTCCGCGGACAGTGCGGCATCTCTCACGCTCGATGCCATCCGTAAGGAAATCGATCTCAATCTCACCGGTGTCATGACCTTGACCGCTCGATGCGCTGAAGCTATGGGGGCGGCGGAGCGTGGTTCAATCGTTTTCGTTTCGTCGGTGAACGCGCTTCAGCACTTCGGGAATCCCGCCTATTCCGCAGCGAAAGCGGGAATCAATGCCTACTCACGCGCTCTCGCCGTTGAGTACGGACGGCAGGGGCTGCGATCCAACGTGGTCTGCCCCGGATCGATTCACACCGCTGCCTGGGATCATCGAATCGCGCGCGACTCGGAGATTCTCGATCGGGTGCGCAGGCTGTACCCGTTGGCCCGTCTTGTCCGCCCGTCGGAAGTCGTTGAGACGGTCTTGTTCTTGGCGTCCCCGCGAGCGAGTGGCATTACCGGAGTGGCGTTGCCAGTCGACGCGGGCCTTACCGCCGGCAGCCTGCCCTTTCTCGACGAACTTGTGCGGTGACGTGTCGTGATCCTTGCCACAACGTCCGCGCAGGGGCTATCTTGTATTTGCTGAGTGCGAATCATAATTCGCGCACAGAAAATTAACCTCTGATGCAAGTCGACTCTGGGAGAGTGGCAAAGATGCCAAAACGACAAGGTACAACGCCCATTACGCGCAGTTCACGCAGACCGCGTGCGCGATTCATCGCGCTCGCATCTGTATTGGTCACTGCGGTCAGTGGTCTCGCGCCACTGAGCGCAGCGGCAACGCCGACGCTTCCTCCTGTGATTGTGCAGAAGTGGCAGGTAGCTGAGATCACCCTGCACAGCTCCGTCGACTACGAATCGCCGTTCACCGAAGTGGATGTGACGGCGACCTTCACGAGCCCGCGGGGCGAGACCATCACCCGACCGGCCTTTTGGGACGGTGGCGACGTGTGGAAGGTGCGCTTCGCGCCCGACGATGTCGGCGGATGGCAATACACGACCGAGACCAGCGATCGATCCAATGCAGGACTTACGCAAACCGGCGTTGTCATCGGGACGCCGTATCGTGGCAACTTGGACGTGTACAAGCACGGTTTTCTGAAGGTGAGCGAGAGTGGTAGAGATCTCGCTTTCGCAGACGGTAAGCCATTCTTCTATCTGGACGACACGCATCGGTTCCTCAGCCAGGAACAGTGGGCAGGGAGTGACGTCCCCGGGGTGGACTCGCAGTTCAAAGCGATAATCGACAAGCGAGTGGAGCAGGGCTACACCGCGATTCAATCAGAACCCGATGGGCACAGGCTCTCGCTCTGCAACGCGTCGTGCACTGTGCCCGATCTGACCCTGCTGAAGGATTATGACAAGAAGGTCGAGTACATCGCCTCGAAGGGCCTCGTTCACAATATGGGACTCGGCGCATACCACCACACAGCCGAGCTCACTGAACAGGGCGCCGAGCGTCTGGCACGACTCTTCGTCGCCCGATACGGTGCGTACCCTGTGACGTGGTTCACCGCTCAGGAGGTCGACCTCGCGCCTGTGGATCTTCAGTCGGTCTGGATGGCGGCAGCGGAAGAGATCGACCGGGCGGACGACTACAACCATCCGCAGTCGGTTCATCAGTCCGCGGGCGTCCCGAAGTCGCCGTGGGTGGAGCAGCCGTGGCATGACTTCACGATGATTCAGGGCGGCCACAACACGCTTCCCTCACTAGCCCACTACAAGCAGTCGTGGGACTACTCGCCCGTGAAGCCGTTCCTCGAAAGCGAGCTCAACTACGAGGGTCTGCGTGCGCAGATCGACGCGTCGACCGTGCGGATGGGTGCGTATAGGGCGATCCTCGCGGGTGGTCTCGGTTACTCGTACGGGGCACAGGGCATCTGGAACGTCAGCCTCGCCGGATACGGACAGAACGTTTCTTGGTGGGACGGACTGCATGCCGCGGGTGGGGAGGACATGGGCATCCTGAAGGACGTGTTCACTTCGCTCGACTGGTCGCATTTCGAGCCGCGTTTCACTGATCCGGCGTGGGTGGCGTACGCGCACGCCGGTTCCAGCGCGCTGGCATCGGTGGGGAGCGATTCGTACCTCGGGTATTTCTACAACCGCGACCCCGCAACGGGATTGCTGAAGCAGCTCGACACCGACCACGCGTACCGGGCGACCTGGATCGATCCCAGCACTGGTTCCCGGACGGTTGCGGCGGCGAACGTAACACCCAGCACTGCAGGTACCTGGTGCATGCCGCCTAAGCCGACGGAGGCAGACTGGCTGCTTCTTGTCGAGAAGGCCGGTTCGCTCACGACCGCTCCCGCTCCGGAACCGGAATGCGCAGGTACGGACGACGGCGCCATGCCGAACCCGGTAGGCGAATGGCATTTCGACGCCGTCAACAACGGGCTCGTCGAAGACGCGTCAGGCGCCGGAAACGATGCTGCACTGCACGGTGGCGCCAGCATTGTCCCGCGCGGCATCGCGGGGGGCGCTCTCTCGCTTGATGGGGTCGATGGCTTTGCCGAGATCGCGGACACGCCCGAACTCGACGGGTTCCCAGAGTTCACTCTTTCGGTATGGGCGAACCTGAATGGGGTTCCTGGTGCGAACGTCACTCCGCTGGGCAAGGAGGACTCCGTTGGTGCAGGTGGTGGGGCTCGGTTCCTCGTACTTCCGACGGGGGCTGGCCACTTCGTCGCTGCCACTAGCGGGTCTCCGTGGTACTCGGCGATCGCCGTCTTCAGTCAGCCACTCACACCAGGCGCATGGAAGCACCTGGTTGCCGTCTACGACGGCCAGCAGTATCGCATGTATGTTGATGGTGTCGAGACAGGCGCGAGCGGACGAGTAAGCGGGACGCTCAAGGACATCGAGGACCCCTGGCGATTCGGGCACAAGTCGGCAGACAACCTCGCGTTCATGGACGGTCTCGTAGACGAAGCGCGGATTTATGATCGGGCTCTCACCGACGAGCAAGTCACCGACCTGTACCAGTCCTACCTCGGCTGATCTCTCCGCTTGGCAAGACATCGACGGCGGGCTCCGGACGATCCGGAACCCGCCGTCGATTCATGCACGGTCAGTAGGTCGCGCGTCCGCCGCTGATGTCGTAGACCGCGCCGGTCGAGAAGCTGACCCGGTCGGAGCAGAGCCACGCGATGAGCTCGGCGACTTCTTCGGCACGACCCGGTCGTCTCATTGGAATGAGGCCGGTGATTCTTTCAAGTACCTCGGCGCTGGTGTTGTCGTTCATTGGGGTAGCGATTACCGCTGGCGCGACGGCATTGATCAGGACCCCCGTTGTGGCCACTTCCTTACCGACGGATTTCGTCAGGGCGATCACTGCCGCCTTTGAGGCCGAATACGCGGAGAGTTGAGGGTTCCCGTCCTTTCCGGCCATGCTCGCGAGGTTCACGATCCGACCCCACCGACGCTCGATCATTCCAGGCAAGAAGGTGCGCATGGTTGCCACAGTGCCGATCACATTGATCTCGAGAACATCGCGCCACTCTTTGGCGGTTGTATCGATGAGAGCGCGATTCGGGCCGACGATCCCTGCGGAGTTCACGAGTACATCAACGACTCCAATCTCCGTGCCTGCAGCCGCCAGCGCGTCCTGATCTGTGATGTCGAGGCGAATGTCGGCATCGCCGCGACGATCGAGCGTGATGACTTCGTACCCTTCGGCCCGTAGACGTGTTGCTGTGGCTGCGCCGAGACCGCTCGCGCCGCCCGTGATCAGGGCGCGCCTCATCGCGCGCCCACTACCACTTGCCGCTGAACGCCGAGGCCCGAGATCTCGAGCTCCATGACGTCACCAGGCTTGAGCCAGATGGGCGGATTCCACCCCATGCCCACTCCCGGGGGTGTGCCTGTATTGATGAGATCCCCGGGCTCCAGCACCATGAACTGCGAGACATAGCGGACGATGAAGTATGGGTCGAAGATCATCGTGGACGTGTTGCCTGTTTGTCGCCGCACGCCGTTCACGTCGAGTCGCATGTCAAGCATCGATGCATCAGGTATCTCGTCCTTGGTGGCAAGCCATGGGCCGATCGGGTTGAAGGTCTCGGACGACTTGCCTTTCAGCCACTGTCCACCTCTCTCAAGCTGAAACGCTCGTTCGCTGACGTCGTTGACGAGGACCCAGCCCGCTATCGACTCCCGGGCGTCATCGTCTGACTCAAGGTACGAAGTTCGAGCACCAATGATGATGCCGAGTTCGACCTCCCAATCGGTTTTCGTCGCTCCGCGGGGTAGCCGCACATCATCGTAAGGTCCGACCGCGGTGTTCGGTGATTTGGAGAACAGGATCGGTTCCGCAGGAACTGCCTGCCCGGTCTCTGCGGCGTGATCAACGTAGTTGAGACCGACGCAGATGATCTGGTGCGGTCGTGCGATGGGCGATCCGAGACGTTGGTTACCCAGCTTGCGCACTTCGGCGGCAGCGATGCGCACCCGAACAACCTCGGCGAGAGAATCGAGGCTATCGTGCGCGAAGAAGTCGCCGTCGAAATCTTCGACGACGTCGCCGAGATCGACATAGTGTTGCGGGTCGATGAGCGCAGCGGGACGTTCGTTACCGAGAGCGCCGATTCGAATCAGTTTCATAGATGGACTTCCTTCCCGATGACCGTTGAGTTTCACGGTTGCTCATATTATGCTCCAATAGAGAATAGAAATTCGCACTCAGGGAAGAAGTGATGCTAGGTACTCCGTTTGAGAAGCACGACGTCGTTCGAGTCGCAATCGTCGGTCTCGGTTCGCGTCAGTCCACGCTGCTGTCATCTCTCGTGAAGATCGCGGGTGCGCGGGTCGAGGCGCTGTGCGATCTCAACGCGGATCGCGTGTCCAAGTTCGCCGAGAGCATCAGAGTTGCTGGTCATGAGGTCCCCCACCTCTACTCCGGCCCCGATGCGCTGCAGAACCTGCGCGCCGATGCGGGACGTGTCGATCTTGCGATCATCGCCACCGCGTGGACGGATCACGCATGGATTGCGATTGATCTCATGAATGCCGGTCTGCACGTGGCCGTGGAGGTTCCCGCGGCTGTGACGATCGAAGACTGCTGGGCTTTGGTGGATGCTTCTGAGCGGACGAAGCGCCATTGCGTCATGCTCGAGAACTGCAGCTACGGCGACGAAGAACTTCTCATGCTCAACATGGTGCGCGCGGGAGTCTTCGGCGAACTCGTACATGCGGACGCCAGCTACATCCATGACCTCCGAAACTATTATCTCGAGAAGCCGTGGCGCCTGCATGCTCGCGCGATTCGAAACGGCAACCTCTACCCGACGCACGGGCTTGCCCCGGTCGCAAACTATCTGCAGATCAATCGGGGTGACCGCTTCGTGACCATGGCGTCGCTCAGTTCGGCTGCCATCGGGCTTCAGTCGTACTTTCGCGAAATCGGTCATGAGCCAGAAGAGGCGTATGTGGCCGGCGACATGAACGTGTCGATTCTGCGTACCGCTCGAGGACGCACTGTCATGCTCCAGCACGACGAGGTCAGCCCGCGCCCCTACAACCGGCACAACGTCATCTCGGGTGACAAAGGTTACGCAAGTGGATTCGCCAATGAGGTCTACCTGCAATCGGAGATTCCCGCACTTGGCATCCCGGTGAGCCACGATCCGCAACCGTTGGACGCTATGCGAGAACAGTACGAGCATCGATTCTGGGCGCTGAACCGTGAGCAGGCGCTCCTCGGCGGCCACGGCGGGATCGACTACATCATGTTGTGGCGCCTCATCGACACGATGCTGAATGGACGAGAGCCCGATATGGATGTCTATGACGCCGCTGTTCTGAGTTCGATTGGCCCGCTCAGCGAGCGGTCGAACGGCGAACTCGCCTTCGTTGACGTGCCCGATTTTACGCGCGGTCGATGGGCGGATGAACGAGTGGCGTACATGTGATCTGGAGTCCTTCGCAGCCATGGAAGAGCCAAACAGAGGAGACCCGATGTTCGATGTGCGCGACTATGGAGCAGTAGGTGACGGAGTCACCGATGATTCCGCCGCTTTCGCTGCGGCTCTGGCCTTGGGCGATACCTACATGCCCGAAGGTACCTACAAGCTCGAATCGACCGTCACCATCCCAGCGGGCAGGCAGCTGATGGGATCAGGTGCTAAGACCTCGACGATCCTTGTCACTACCGATATCACCGCGTTGAGTTGGACGGGCGGCCAGGGCGAGTCGCTACGCAACTTCCGGTTGCGATCCTGGTTCGTGGGAACTCGCGCCGTATGGGACATCGATGTGACGAACCCGACCAAGACCGTCTTCGAGGATCTCGAGATCGACGGCGCCACCGGCGTGTCAGGAACTTGCGGCATTCGACTTCGTGGAGACAACTCTGCCCCCGGTGCTCACTTCATGCCGCAGCTGACGCGGGTCTGGATCAGGAACGGGCGCCTGGTCGTCAATCAAGTGAGCGACGGACATATGTCCGACAGCTATGTCTGGGCCAACAACATCGTGGACGGGCCCGCGATCGAACTCTCGAACATCGCTGACGGCTGGTCCTTCAATAATGTCGATACTGTGCCCGGAACAGGAAGCGGCGCCTCATATAGCTTCACGAATGTGCACAACGTCGTCATCAATGGCGGTTACTCAGATGGCTCGTACAACGACATCATGACAGGTTATGGTATCAAAGCCATGAACTCCGGATTGATCTTCGTTGCCGGATGGCGGACGTACAACCTGGGGCGCACGGGGATTCATCTCACCAACACCCACAACTGTTCGTTTAGCACCATCGGATTCCAGCAGAGCAATAAGGCTGATGGCGGATACCCGGACATCGAGTTGATCGGCTCGAGTGGAAACACATTCCACGGTACTGAGCACTCCCAACCTGTCATCCATTCGGCAAAGGGACAGATCTATCGGGAGGATACCGGTTCGAACCACAACTCATTCGACAATGCCGCGATCGTCATGGTGTCCGGAAACCAGTACGGGACCCCCTATTTCCAGGGGAATCCTGCAACGATCGGCGCCTCCTGCCGGCCACGATCCCTATGGGCACGTCACGCGAGTGCAGCGAACGTAATCTTTCCTCCTGCTTCAATGCTTTCAATTCCGGCACCCGCCGCGTGGCCCGGATCGGAGACCGTGATCGCGCACCGCTTGCACATTCCGACGGGGGCGGTGTACTCGCTTGCCCAGTTTCGGGTTGATTCCGGTTCAGGCGCAATGCAGGTCGCGCTGCTGAAGTTGGGGTCGGGCGGATCATGGACTCGCGTCCTCACCTCAGGGAGCGTCGCATGCGCGACAGGCGATAAGGTCCAGGGGATCTCAGCTGCGTATGTCGAGGCCGGCGAGTACGCGCTTGCGCTGTGGTGTGACAACGCCACTGCGACCTTCAGGTACGGCAGCAACTCCGGGCTCACCGCCTCGCGGGCTACGGCATCATGGGTCAGCGCAGGGGGGATCGGCGTCTCCGGAGTGCTCACCTGGGGCTCACCTCGGTATGTTGGCGGACTCGCTCTGGCGAACTGATCCCGGTTCTGAGTCAATCGCCGACGACCGCACAGCTGGGAGGAGAAACAAGTGATCAGCCGTCGAGGGTTTCTGCAAGCGTCGGCCGTCGGGCTCGGCCTGAGTGCCGTCTCCGGCGCGTCTGAGTTTAGAGTTGGCGCCGACCCGCGCCATTTCAACTACGAGTTCGCTCTCGAATCTCCCGCGCCTGGCATCGCTTCGGGGGTCGCGTTGTTCGCACACGTGGCACCCCGCCTGGGGGCGTGGTTTCCTCTCGCCGGAATGGTGAATGACCCAAGCAAGGGCACGGTCGTTCACCTCTACCATCGTCAGCGGTATGTGTACGTTCGCAAAGCGCCAAGTGTGAGCCCCATGGAGGTGACGGCGCTCGATACGCAGTCATTCACGCTGACCACGGTGCGCGGTCACCGCGATGGTGCGGGGGTGCACACACGCTTCTCGTTTTCACGACGCACACTGACGGTGAGTGGAACAAAGTCCGATGCCTACGAGGAGAGCCAGCAGTGGTCCGCAAGGCAGACGTGGCGAGAGTTCGCCAACTCCATCTCTGCCGCAGGAGTCGGCAGCGCCTGATGACCTACAACTTCAGCCGCGCCAGCGACAGCCTATCGAAGCCGGGACGCGTCGACACGGCCCTGATCACTCCACGGCCGCCGCATCGGCAGGACCTGAAGCCACCGCACAGATCGGCCGGCGAGCGGGACCGACAGCCCTCGGGAGGGCAGAGGGCCGTGGGTTGTCTTCTCCCCGCTCCAGAGGTCGACGGCCGAGATGCCGTACTGCGCGTCCACACCCGCGGCCTCGAGCGCGGCGATCGGGACGTCAACGACTTCCTGATCATCGCTCCAGTTGATCACAGCGATGCGAGCGGGCTGACTATGCCCCAAGCTGGCTGAGGAGTTGACCCAGATTCGGGGAGCAGGTGCACTCAGCAGGTCCCATGGCGTAGCCGCAGTTGGGAGTGGCGGAAAGGCCAATCGTGTGAGTTCTCGTCTCTCCGCGGTGAGACGACTGAGGTCATCTCCGAGGAACGTGATCCCTCCGGCCGCGGCGACGATGGTTGTCCAGACTTGCGCCTCGGCAACGGTCGGGCTGAACGAGTCTGAGATCCCAGGGAGAGGCCGATCCCGCACGATGAGGACGTCGGAATCGTTCCAGCCAATGCGTCCGTTGAATGCGTATCGAAGCGCAAGGCTGCGAGCGCACATCAAGACGAGTTCCCAGGAAGAGGGGCGGTCAGGAAGCGGGGCGTCGCCGTAGTTGCGACGCGTGATGTCAGGCGTCATTCGATTCGCATCGATCAGGTCGCCTGCGCTCGCGACCAGTGGTGCGGCGCACCCGAGGATGAAGCAGTCCTCGCCGACTGCGCGCCGTACGGTTCTGAGCGCTCGACGGTATCCCTCGACGGCGGTTACCCCCGAATGACGAACCACGTCGTGGCCTCGACCTGGCCGGTCTGGCGAGAGCCCGCGATCCGTGACCAGTGCGCGGATGAGGAAGTCGAGTTTGACGAACTCGTAGCCCCACTCATGACGGACACGGTTGAAGAGCTCTTCCAGCCACGCGTGCACCGAATCTGATCCGAGATCGAGGGCGAATCGAACTGTCTCTGCGTCCTCGACGACATCGACGCCGGCCCCCGTCGCGCCCTCGGCCGCGTGGTCCCAGATCGCGGTTCCCATTGTCGCCACAGGTCGCCCGTCACTCTGACGAAGAAGCAGTTCCGGACGTTCTCGAGCGAGCCGTGAGGTGGCGGAGACGAGAAGCGGGGAGAACCACAGTCCAGGGGCGAATCCTGCCTCGCGGATGCGGTCTGCCAGCCATTTCATGCCGTGGGGGAATTTGGAGTTGGGTTCCCAGTCCCCCCAGCCGCTTTCCGGGTACCACCCCGAGTCGATGACGACGTACTTGGGGCGCGCGTACGAGTACTCGCTAGCCAGCGTATCCAGCTGTCTCAGGACGTCTTCTTCGGTCACCTCTCCGTAGAAGCAATACCAGGACAGCCAGCCCGTCGGGGGTTCCGCAAATCGCGAGCGTACTCCCATCAGCTCAGAGCAGGCATCGCCGTATCGAGCCAGAACTTCGTGAGCGCTCGGGCCCGTGATCAGTACAAGAGCTTCGCTGGTGATGGTTTGTCCAGGCTCGATCGCAATGGCGTCGGTGAGACAAGTGGCGACGAAACTCAGAGTCGTGCTGGAGGTCCGGGTCGTGCGCACCGATGTAAGGAATCGAGTGGACGTTGCGTAACCCGTGACAAGGTGTCGCTGGCCGTCGAGGGAGACGACTGCGACATGCTCGGAACAGTATGAGCCACCGTCCGGGACGCTGACGACTCCTACGTCGAGATCGGTTGATTGCAACCCCAGCTCTAGTACGCGAACGTCGTCGGTGGGGGCGATTCGAGCGCGCAGGATCACGTCGATCCAGTTAACCTCCACGGGATGCTCGCCGTTGTTCTCGACGACAACTACGAAGCGGTCTTCGCCGCTGTCTCCAGTCGGTCTTAGGGTCCACGCGAGACTCGAGGTGTCGGATGCTTCGATCTGAACTTCGACGATTTCGGGATGAAAGTGCGACATTGTCATTGTCCCAAGTTCTTGGCGGTGAGGCTGAACGAAGCCAGGGTCGGAGACGCTGCGCGTCACAGGCTTGGGCCCGTGAGCGACGCTCGGTTCTGGGGCGAGCTGGCCTCACCCGCCGCGCTGAAGACCCGGGGCGAGGTCACTGTGACATGGTGTGTGCCGGGTGAGACGAGTCCTCCGGTGTATGCGAGATCGTTCAAGACAATGCGGGAACTCTCCGTCGTAGCCAGATCGAGGACCGCCTCGGAACCGGGAGGAACGACAAGATCAATCTCTAGGTCGCCGTCTTGGATCGTCCAGGACACCGATGCAGTGCCCAATCGCGTCTCGATGCTTGCTCGCGCCCAGGGGATCTGACGGCATGGTCGCGGGGCGACAATCATGGTTCTGTAACCGGGAGAGCGACGTGTTGGCGCCAGGCCTGCGACGGCCCTGTACATCCAGTCCACGACGGCGCCGTACGCGTAGTGATTGAACGAGAGCATCCCGTCAGAGCCATCGCTTGCAGCCAAGGTGTGACCGGCGGGATCGAGCGCGTCCCATCGCTCCCAAACCGTCGTCGCCCCCATTTCGACTTGGTACAACCAGGACGGCGGCTGTGAGCGGAGAAGCATCTCGTACGCCTCGTCGAAGTGTCCAGCGCCCGCGAGGGCGTGAAGCACGAGCGGTGTGCCGAGAAATCCGGTCGCGATTCGTCCGCTTCGGTCACGCACGCCTTCCGCGAGCCGCGCACCGATGTGCTCGCGCTCTGCGGGCGGAGCGATGTGTAATTCGAGGGCAAGGGCTGCTCCCGACTGTGTATCGATCGCTTCCTCCCCCCATCGGCTCCAGGTGAGCTCTGCTACCCGCGCAGCCAATTCACGCATCAAGACCGCTCGCGTCGCATCACCGACCAGCTCCTCCGCGTCAGCCAGCAAGCGAGCACTGTGAGCGAAGAACGCGTTGGCGACGAATTCTGCCGGAGCTTTCGCTTTCCAAGGCGCGTCCGCGGGCGCGTCCGGATCGAGCCAGTCACCGAACTGGAACTCCGCCGGCAGAAGATTCCCCGCTGATCGGATTTCGAGGTGCGACACCCATCTCCGCATGCTCTCTAGCTGGCGAATGAGGATCTCATCGCTTCCATATGACTCATAGACCGCCCACGGCGCGATCGTTGCGACGTCCGCCCAACCAGCTCGCCCCGAAGTCCAGGTCCGATCATCACCCGTGCCCACAGCCGCAAGGATGTTCGGCACGACCGAGGGGATCGATCCGTTGTCATCCTGCTCGAGAGCGACATCACGCATCCAGGACAACCAGAATGACTCCACGTCGAACAGTGTGCACGCTGTGGCCGCGAAGACTTGAGCATCCCCCGTCCAGCCGAGACGCTCATCCCTCTGTGGACAATCGGTGGGGAGGCTCACGAAATTGGCTCGTTGCGACCAAACCACGTTCGAGTGAAGCTGATTGAGCCGATCATCCGCGCACGCGAACTCAGCGCGCGGCCTGTCCGCACTGGAGATCGCAACGGCCGTGGCACTCACGACCGAAGCACCGACGACCTCAGCGAATTGGAAGCCGTGGTAGGTGAGGTGCGGCTCGAGGACCGTCTCGCCGTCGTGGGCGAGGACATAGGAGTCTGTCGCTCGTGCCGAGCGGAGTGATGCCGTGTGGAGTGCGCCGTCCGGTTCGAGCACCTCGGCGTGACGCACGACGACCTCGTCGCCGCTTGAGCCGACGACGACCAGGCGGAGCCACCCAGCGATGTTCTGCCCTGTATCCACGAGGGTACTTCCCTGACGGGGCGCAATCTGCGCGCCCCACTCTCCGACCGTGCGAACGCCGGTTGTGACTCGAGGCTCCAAGACGCTCGTGTCGACTGGGGCGGGTCGCGCCGATTCCCAGCCTGAGTCGTCAAATCCGGCGCTGTCCCACCCGCGCTGCTCGTGGCGCAGGTCGACGGCGACGCCGTCGTATAGGCCCGCCGATTGGATGGACCCACGCGCAACTCGCCACTGCTGTGAAGACGCGACACGGATCAGCGAACCATCGACGCACTCCACGTCGAGTTGGAGCAAGGCGGCATTCTCGTCGCCGTAGATCTCCTGCCTGCCGTCCCACCCGAGTCGGCCACGGTACCAGCCGTCGCCGACGAGCGCTCCGATCACGTTCTCACCGCTGTGCAGGAGATCGGTGACATCCCACGTTCCGACGAGGAGTCGCTCAGAGTAGGGAGTCCATCCTGGCGTGAGGTGCTCGTCCGTCGCATTCTGCCCGTTGAGGCGGATCTCGCCGATGCCCCAGAAAGTGCCTGTGAGTCGAGCCATCCGCGCAGTGGTAGGCAACGTGAAACGATGGCGTAACAGCGTGGCGTGTCCTCCGGTCAGGCTTCCTCCTCCTACGGGTCGTGCGGTGATGTCATTGGAGACAAGCGCCCCCTCGACCTCGAGGGCGTCACTCCATCCCGTCCAGCCGCGTCGAGTCGCAACACGGACGGAGTAGAGGCGACGCTCACCCGAGCCGAGTGCGGGCCCGGGTGCAGGGATGCCGATCGATGCGTCAGAGGAGACCGGCGGGTTGATTTGTACGCTTTCGTTCGACCAACGCACCTGGTATCCAAGTTGGGGGTCTGGTCGCGATTGTCGCCACGTCAGTCGAAGCCCTTCGGAAGGCACGCCAATCATCCCCGGCGGATACTGCGATACGACGCGCAGGAGCCGATTGTCGGTGTCGATGATGTCGAGGCTGGGGAGCGGCTCAGGCACGACCGAACACCTTCCGCACGGCTTCCAAGTAGGCGTATCCGTGGCGGGAGTCCGGAAGGAGCGATGACCCTTCCGTCCACTCGTTCCATGCATTGATCGTCACCACGGGATTCGGGGGGCGGTGCTCGTTCAGGAACGACTGTGCGGCGATGAGGCCCGCCGTAAACTCCGTCGGTGACGCATCGAATACCGGATACCAGGGGTAGTCCGCGTGCTCGTAGACGGCGTCCTGCCGCGTGCGGGCGCTCGAATCCCACCCGACGGTGACATTGGGATAGAACGGCACTGGCAACGTCGTGGCGTAGTCGTCGTACTCCTGGAAGGACCGGTTACGAAGGCGCTCGATGTCGCCCTCAGGAAACGGATGCGCGCCTAGGTCATCATGGTGGATCCAGACGTAGGAAGTGGCCGAGCTGAACCCGAGCTGCTCTAGCAGTCGCTCAGGCTGTTCGAGGGCGATTGCTCCAGGAAGCACTCCAATGCCCCAGACCACGGCGTCGAGGTGGAGGTCTGGAAATCCGTGCTCGCGGGCGAGATCCCTGAACCATGCCAAGGCATTGGCAGTCTCTGCCACGCCACCGAGACCTTCCAGCAGCGACCCGATCTGGTATATGGACAGCCAGGGCGCACCGTCAATTGTGAGGTACGAGTCGTGCGAGAAGTACCTCTCCAGCGCGACGTGGGCGAAGCGCTCGAACGACGTCCGTGATATTGCCCCCGTGCGGAGTGTCCGGTGATCTGCTCCGGGCGCCTGTGACGGGAAGATGTTGACGAGATCGTGGTTTGCCCACATCAACGCGAATCTGACCTCATCGATGTTGGGGGCCTTCAGCAGCCCGTCATCGAGCGCGCGCGACAGATATGGACCGTCGTCGTACCAGTAGTAGTCGACGAGGAACCCGTCGACCCCGTGCGAGCTCGCCATCGCGATATCGCGCGCAGCTTCGTTCGGGTCGGATTCGTCGCGATGTCCGAGCAGTGGCACACGTGGTTGGCGATGGCCCGGGAAGCGGGGACGCGCGTCGCGCACCAGGTCCCACTCCGTCCACCCGCGCCCGAACCACGTGTCGTTCTGCGGGTCTTGATGCCAGTCCGGAAAGTAATAGGCAAGTACCAGCGGTCGTGTCATGAGCCCTCCTACCAGCCGACTTAATCGCTCTGTGAGAATAGCAGTTCTCTTGTCGCGAAGCGACAAGCGACAGATGAACATAGATGAGACGAAGTCGCTCGCATTCGACGTCGTGGTTGCGGTGGCGGGCCCGCCGGTGTTGCAGCACACCCGCGAAGGCCGCCAAGATAGCGTGCGCTCTGGATGACGCCGGCGTGGACGCCATCGAGGTCTCGCACGGCGGAGTGATCGGAGAAATCGAGACTCACGGCTCGACATTGTCTCCCGCTGAAGAATGCGTCTTTCGAGCCGCAGCGCGGGGCGTCCAATGCCACAGGCGCCGCGGTGACCACGCACGCTTTCCTGTACCCCACCGGCGTCGACCCACTCGAAATCCTGTAGGAGGAGGGCGTGGACCCGAACCGCATCGCTATCGGCCACGTCGACATGTTCCTGGACCACCAGTACCTGACCTCGCTCCTCGAACGCAGTGTCCTCCCTGCAATTCGACACCTGCGGTCGCGAGCACTTGTTCCCGGATTGAGGGGGCGCCGCCAAGTGTCCGAGAAGTGTCCGGAATACCCCGAGCGGAGCGTTTCTAACGAGTTTTCGGGTGACTCCCGTGTATGCGAGTCGAAGGTCGCAAGGTTGAAGAGCCGCGAAATCACGGCGTTCTCAGTCGTGTCAAGGGTGCCAGAGCACTGCGGTCATCAGGCAACTCGACCCGGCACAACATCGTGCTAACGCCGTGCGTCTCAACGCTCCCGGCGGCTGGCGGGGCTTCCCACACTTGGCCCATCTCCGTGCCCACATTCTGCCCACGAACCAAGCGCAACCAGACCCGATCGGTCGGCATGACAAGATGTCGGCACATCATTACATCCGCATGATTCCGCGGATTTCGAGACAAACACGGATGAGACGAGACGAGCAGATTTCGCCCGCTGCGACTCATAATCGTGAGATCGGCGATTGAGGGGCTTCCGCATCCGTAGCGTCGCCAAGTGTCCCAAAAGTGTCCGGAGCATCCCGAGGATGGCGTTTCTGACGAGTTTCATTGTGCCTCCAGAGCGTGACGAGCATGAGGCCAGACGGCCCAGGATCCGCGGAATCGCGGGCTTCTCAGTCGTTCCAAGGACTCCGGAGCGCTGAACCCGTCCACCAGCTGAACCGAGCACACCACCCTGCTAAGGTGGAGTCCTCGCAAGGGGACCGAGGGTTCAAATCCCTCCGTCTCCGCCATAAAAGTCCTGGTCGGAACCGCTTTTCTCGTCGGTTGGTCAGGGCATCGCGAGCGCTGATTTGGTTGGATTCGGGTGCCAAGTGTCCCAAAAGTGTCCCGTTCCGGGAAACTCCACGGACACTTCATCGCCGGAATCGCGTGCGCGGGTGGCCTGGATCCGCGTGATTCCGCGGTTTCCGTCGGGCGGAGTCGAAGGGGGACGCCACCCCACAGGGGTGGTGTCCCCCCCCCGATCCCGCGCCGGCGACGGTATTGACAGGGTTCGTGCTGTGTCAGCGCGGTGGAGCGGTGACGTGTGTGCGAATGCTGGCGACCAGCTGGCGGTAGTCGAACGTCACGCGTGGTGGGCGTGCTTCCCAATTGCTCTGCGAGTCCAGAGTTCGCCCGATCTGACCTCGTGAGGCAACCGCGACGGGCTGGACGTCGCAAGAAGGCTCTCTTCGTCGATTCGTCCAACGCAGTTCGGCTTCGCAAGCAGCGCTCGTGGGCGATCAGCAACGTGCGGCTACCCGCTGATCAGCTCCGCTGCTCGCTCTCCGATCGCGATGGCGGGCGCGTTGGTGTGCCCGCGGATGATTTGCGGCATGACCGAGGCGTCTGCCACACGGAGTCCGTCCACGCCGCGCACCCGCAGGCCCGGGTCGACGACGGCATCGGCATCCCGCCCCATGCGCGCGGTGCCGGTCGGGTGGTAGAGGGTGTGCCCGTACCGCTCGAGGGCCTCGGTGCTGCGCTGTTCCGGTGTCATGTCCTCGCCGCGTTCCGGGGCGATGTACCGCCCGGTGAGGTGCGTGCGGAGGGCTGGCGTCTCCAGAAGACGCTCGGCCACGCGGAAGCCCGCCATGATCGCCGCGTAGTCGGCACCCTCCGGATCGGAGAGGTAGCGAGGGTCGATGGTCGGCTTGTCGGATGGATCGGTCGAGCGGATGTGCACTGACCCGCGGCTCTTCGGGGTGAGGAGAATCGGCCCGACGGTGATGCCGTGCGCGGGGATGGGCACCAGTCCCTCACCGACGTAGGCGACGGGGGCGAAGACCATCTCGAGGTCGGGCAGCGGCAGATCAGGGCGTGACCGGACGAATCCGTACGCCTCGGCGACGTTGGAGGTGAGCAGCCCGCGGCGCCGCGCGAGATAGTTGACGAGCTGGGTCGGCTTGGTGGCGTCGAGAAGCGTCCCACCGCGCACCTCGGGAATGAGGGCGGACACCAGGTGGTCCTGAAGATTCTCCCCGACTGCCGGACGGTCGACGAGCACGTCGATGCCCAGGGCGCGAAGGCGGGTTCCGTCTCCGATACCCGAGAGTTCAAGCAGTTGCGGAGTATTGATGGAGCCTCCGCAGAGCACGACCTCTGCGCGGGCTGTGACCTGCTTGAGCGTGTTGCCCTGCAAGTACTCGACACCGATTGCCCGATGACCCTCGAAGAGCACCCGGGCGGCGTGTGCGCCTGTTCTGACCTCAAGGTTCCGGCGCCGGCGGGCGGGATGGAGATAGGCGACGGCGGTGCTGGAGCGGGCTCCGCGGCGCTGGGTGAGCATCGTCTGGCTGAAGCCGTCGGGCTGGTCGGCGTTGGCTGTCTCAACGGGCATTCCTGCTTGCATGACCGCTTGCAGGAATGCGGTCGTGAGCTTCGACGGACTGCGCTGAGGCTCGACGCTGACGGCGCCGTCGGTCGCACCGAGCGGGCGTTCGACGCGTGCGAGGAGGTCGCGCATCGCGGGCCACGACCACTCCGACCCGACCATCTCGCCCCATGCGTCGTAGTCCGCCGCGAATCCACGCACCCACATCATCGCGTTCAGCGATGAGGATCCTCCGAGCACCTTGCCTCGCGGCCAGTAGATCGAGCGGCCGCGCATACTCGCCTGCGGTGTCGTCTGGTAGTCCCAGTCGACGGAGGTCTTGAACAGCTTGGAGAACGCGGCGGGCACGGCAATCGAGATGTCGTCGGCCGGTCCGCCTGCCTCAAGCAGGACGACCCGCCGGGTCGGATCCTCGCTCAGGCGTGCGGCGAGAGCGGCGCCTGCAGAGCCCGCTCCGACGATGACGACATCGGCAGCGTCGGGTGTTGGAGCGGATGAGTGTGCCATAGCGATCTCCCTTGAACGGAGCACGGTGTGTGTGGAGTGATGATCCTCTGAAGCCGGATGCTGCTCACGCGGCACCCACCGTCCTCGCCGGACGGTTGCTGAGCGATGCGGTCGCCGCAGCCGGGTCGCCCCAGAAGGCTGCGGCCTCGACCTCGAACGGGCCGGCCGGAAACGCGAGACGTCTGCCGTTCCACTGCTGAAGCGGGTGCACGCTCCCGGGAATGCGCACGGTCGCACTCTCGCCCGGGGCCAGAGCGATGGTGGCGAACCCGAGCAGTGCGCGGGGTCGGCTGCCATCGGCGGACGGCGCCGCGTACAGCTGGACCACGTGGCGGCCGGGGCGCGTACCGACGTTCGTCACTCCGACCTGCGCGGTGAAGCCGTCGTCCTCGATGGTCCCGACGCGGAGGGAATCGATGGAGAACGTGGTGTAGCCGAGACCGAATCCGAAGGGGTGGGATGCCGCCGTCGATGCAGCATCCAGGGCACGCTGCCCCCAGATCCGGGGGTAGCGCACAATGCTCGCGTCCCAGTCGGCCGCGGGCAGGTCGGCCTGGCTGTGCGGGATCGTGACCGGCAGGCGTCCACCGGGCTCCTCGATGCCGAGCAGGACATCGGCGATCGCGCGGCCACCCTCCATGCCGGGATACCAGGCGAGGAGCACGCTCGCAACATGTGACTCCCATGGGGCGGTGATGATGGTCCCACCGCCGATGAGAACCACGACGGTTCGTGCGTTCACCCGCGCGACTGCCTCGATGAGCTCGACGTCCTGGGGGTGAAGCCGGAGATCGCGGCGATCGCCGCCGACCTTCTTCTTCGCCGCGGCTCCCCGCAGCAGGGGGATGAGCAGCCGGGCGATCGGTCGGAAGCGGGCCAGCCCGCCGAAGAGTCGGACGGAATCGACATCGACGGCGACGAGCGACTCGCCCTCATCGACCGAGCTGAGTCCGACGACGATGATCGCCGTGTGCGCGGAGGAAGCCGCGGCCATCGCCGCCTCCGCCGATCCGTCGTCAGGTCGGACGATACGGTCGCCGAGACGCTCGGTCAGCCCGGCGGCGATCGACACGGAGCTGGGCGGGAACACCTGGGATGAGCCGACATCGCCCATGTTGGGGGCGTCTGCCAGCGAGCCGAGCACGGCGATTCGCGCGCCGCCGCTCACATCCATCGGGAGAACGGGGACCCTGTCGACGTCGGCGTTGCGCAGCAGGACGGTGCTGCGGTGTGCGACTTCGCGTGCCAGGGCCCGGTGTTCGGGCGACGCGAGTACGGACGCCGGTGGAGTCGGCTCGGCGCGCAGCGCGAGATTCAGCTGCGCTGTGAGAAGTCGAGCTCCTGCGCGTCGGACATCGTCCTTGGCCAGCCTGCCCGCGCGCACGGCCTTCGGCAGGGTGGACGCCCGCTGCTGGCTGAACGGCATCTCGAGGTCCTGGCCCGCGGAGACCGACTCGACGGGATGGCGCAGCCCCCAGATGAAGTCAGTCATCACGAAGCCGTCGAATCCCAGTTGATCGCGCAGCACGGTCGTGAGCAATGGTGTGCTCTCGCCGGCCCATTCGCCGTTGACGGAGTTGTAAGCGCTCATCACCGCGTCGACGCCCGCGTCGATCGCGGTCTTGAAGTGCGGCAGGTAGACCTCGTTCAGAGTCGCATCGTCGACCTGTACATCGACTCGGAAGCGGCCCTCCTCCATGGAGTTGAGGGCGAAGTGCTTGACCGTCGACAGCACCCACGGCTTGACGCCGTCGATGATCGCGGCGCCCATCGCGCCCATCAGGTGCGGCTCCTCGCCGTAGGCTTCCTGCGATCGTCCCCAGCCGGCGAACGGCGCCATGTTGAGGCATATCCCGGCGAAGAGGTTGGCGCCGAGGGCGCGTGCTTCCTGGCCGATGACCGCGCCGACGCGTCGCTCGAGGTCGACGTCCCATGAGGCGGCCCGCGCGATAGCGACGGGGAATGCGGTGGCCGAGCCCATCACGACCCCGCGGGGTCCGTCCGTGAAGCGGATGCCGGGGATCCCTAGTCGATCGATGCGGCCGGCCACGTAGGGCACGGAGTTGTAGCGGATCGCGGTCGCTATGAAGCCAGGCAGGAATCGCCGGTCGCCGTCGAGCAGGGACAGCAGCTCGCGGTCGGAGAGCTGGTCGAGCAGTCCGGAGGCTGCAGATTCGACGGTCGTGCGCGCGGCGCGGACGTCTTCCACTGCGGAGGTGAAGGCACTCCCCGGGGTGCCGAGTTCGTTATCCATGACTGCCTACCTGACTGACCTGACGGGAACGATCGCAACTGCGGCGATGAGAACAACGATGATGGACGCGACCCAGACGAGCGCGTACGAGCCGCTGATCGCAACGATCTGTCCTGCGACGAGCGGCGCGATCGCCTGACCGAGATTCGTTGCGACAGCGGCCACGCCGAGGTCGCGACCGACTGCCAGCTTGTTCGGCAGCACGTCGAGGAACAGCGCTGCGTCGACGGCGATGAAGATGCCGAAGGCCAGACCCCCGATCAGCATCTGGAGGATCATCGCCGTGACGGTCGGCCACGCAAGCGGGATGACGTACGAGGCGGCCATCAGCACCGACGACCAGATGACGAACGGCTTGCGTCGTCGTAGCCGGTCCGAGAGCGGTCCACAGATGACGATGCCGATCAGAGCGGCTGGCACGAGTACCACAGCGAGCAACGGGGCGGTCGCGGTGGCCACAGCCGCACTCAACGCCGGTTGCACATAGCTCTGCAGCATGTACAGGGAGAAGACCGTGGAGATGGAGTATCCGAACATGAGCGTTGCGCGCGCGATCCATGTCCAGCGGAAGTCATGCGCACGCAACGGTTCGATGAAGCCACGCAGGAATGGGCCCCAGTGCAGGGGTTCGAGCTCGAGCTGCTTCGAGGAGCGATCGCGTGCGAGGAGGACGAACAGGATGCCGAGCACTGCGACGACGATCGCGAGCGGGAAGTACGCGTCCAGGCCGATCGACGCGAAGAGCACCGCTGCGATGATCGCGCCGATCGCCGCTCCGAGCAGGAGACCGAGCCCTTGTATCGCCGAGGCGACGCCGCGCCGATCATGCGGCACACGATCGGCGACAGTCGTGTTCAACGGGCCGAGTGCCACGTTGATCGTGACGGACGCGACGGCGGAGAACGCGATCACGAGCGGGATCGTGCTGGAGTAGCGCAGCCCGACGATGGCGAGCGCGCCGACGATCGTGCCGGCCAGAATCCAGGGAGCGCGCCGGCCGAATCTTGACCGGGTGCGATCGGAGAGCGCGCCGACGATCGGCTGGACCACGAGAGTCGCCAGGATGCCGAGTGCGGCGGCGATCGAGAGGCTCTCGGCGCGAGCGGCGTCATAGGCGCGCAGCATGGCCAGTTGACGGGTCTGCTCCGCTGTCGGTGTGAGTGCGCCGTCTGCGACCCGCGCATTGAGGTCCGTGAGCGCCTTCAGATCGAGCCCCGCGTCGGCACCCCTGAAGAAGTTCCCGAACTCGATGCCCTGGACCTGATTGGGCAACAGGATGTTGCTCATCGCGGCCATTGCCATGAAGCAGCCGAGCACCGCCACGCCGTAGAGGAGCAGATACCGACGGAACGGACCGCCCGGCACGTGCATGTCGGATGTGCCGGCGCGGCGCAGGCCGGGCGCTTCGGCGCCCTGTGCGGCATCCCGGCCGAGCGTAGGACGAGTCATTTCAGAGAGCTCCTTCGGTTGCCGACTGCCGCGAGGCCAGCCAGTTCACGATTCGTTGCGCACTCCGTGCGGCGCCCGGGTGATCGGGTGTGCTGAGGTGGCCATGGATTGTGCCGGGCTCGTTGACGACAGCGATGTCGACACTTGCCGCGGCCAGCTCGGCGGCGAACGCCTCGCCCGAAGCGCGGATGGAGTCGCTGTCGGAATTGACCAGAAGGACAGGAGGCAGTCCCACGAGATCGTGGCCGCCGGCGAACGCGTACGCCTCGCTGAGAAGGCCCGACCTGCCGACGTAGTTGAGCGCGAGCGCTTCGAGGGTCTCCGGCGTGAGCCGCGCTGCTTCCGGCGGCAGCGCCGCGAACTTCGTCGCGATCTCGGGGCGAAGTCGGGGAAGCGAGCCGTGGAACAGGCCGTAGGCGAAGACGAGAGTACGCGGTCGCTCGCTGGCGCTGGCGCCTGCACTGTCGCGGAGGCGAAGCGCTGCACCGGACGCGAGAGCCGCCCCCGCGCTGGCGCCGCCCAGCGACCACGCGCTCGGCGCTACGCCAGGGGTGCTTGTGGTCGCCCAGCGGAACGCGGCATCCACCTCCTCGGATGCGACGGGAAAATGAACCCCTGAACGGGTTGGGGTTCCGGTTGCGGTCGCCAGCCAGTCGGGTACCGGCGCGAGCCGATAGTCGACGGCGACGACTGCGATGCCGCTCGCGGCTATGCGTTGGGAGACCCAGTCGCTCTCCGCGTCGTCGAGACCGCCGAAAGAGAACGCGCCCCCGTGAACCCAGACGAGCCCCTGCGTCGCATCCTTCGGCAGATAGGTTCGCAGCGGGATCGAGCCATGCGGACCCTCGATGAGGAGGTCGCCGACCTCGAAGGCTGCGATCGTGGCTTCGCACTCGGACTTCGACTTGATGCTCGTCGACACTGACTCTCCTAGTTTTTCGTGGAGACGACGACCTCGTGGCTCCGATGACCCATGTTACTGATTCGAATCAGTAAAGTCGAGCAGGGATGCATCCGATCAGCGGCTGGGTCGAACCTGGTGAATCTGATCAGTAGCCTGGAGAGCAACAACAACGGGAGGTCGACGTGACCCAAGTAGCTCGCAGGGCGACGGCGCTCGACGTGGCGCGTGCCGCCGGTGTGTCGAAGACCACGGTCAGCTATGTGCTGAACGACACCCCGAATCAGCAGATCCCGGAGCACACTCGCCAGCGCGTATACGACGCTGTACGAGAGTTGGATTACACGCCGTCATCAGCCGCACGGGCGCTGAGGCGTGGACGCAACGACGTCGTGCTGCTCATCCTGCCCGACTGGCCGCTCACCCACGTGATGGCGAGGATCCTCGACGAGCTGACCAACGAGTTGCAGCGCAGCGACCTGGTGCTGCTGACTCGTAGACGGCAGGAGCGCCAGTCGCTCGTCACGATGTCGCGGGAGGTCATGCCGGCCGCAGTGATCGCATTCGGCGAGATCGACCGAGCCGAGCTGGCGGTCATTCAGGCGGGCGGCACTTATGTCGCGTCGGCGTTGCTGGCGGGGGACACCGCGCTCGGACGTGCCGTGGTCGTGCCGCAGGAGCACATCGGAGAGTTCCAGTTGCAGCATCTGGTGTCGCGAGGGCACACGCGGATCGGGTATGCGACGATCACTGACCCACAACTGGAATCATTCATCCGGCTCAGGGTGCAGGGAGCGCGGCTAGCAGCCTTGCAGCGCGGCCTGGACGCCCCCGAGATCATCGACATCGGCTCGTCGTTCGAAGGCGCGAAGGCGGCCGTGGAGTCTTGGCTGGCCGAGGGGATCACGGGGGTGGCCGCCTACAACGATCAGGTCGCAGCGGCACTGCTGGCAGCGATGCGGGCTCTCGGCCTATCAGCCCCAGGAGACCTCGCACTCATCGGTGTGGACGACGAGCCGTTGTCACGATTCCTCGTCCCGCCGCTGACCACCGTGCGCCAGAACGAGCAGATGATCGCGCAGCACATGGCGAAGGTGGTCGTGGAGGGCATCGCGGGTCGACCCGCCCCGCATCTGTCGAGCGCGAACGCGATCGAGGTCATCGACCGCGAGTCGGCTTGATTCGTCTGCAGCAGATGGTTGATTCCGAAAGGACGAGAAGAATGAGAATTCGCGGCGCAGTACTGACGGAGTCCGCCCTCGCGCGTCCCTACGCCCAAAGCGGTCCCTTGTCGATCAGCGACCTCGATCTGGACCCGCCGGGTGACGGCGAGCTCCTGATCCGGCTCGAAGCGGCAGGGGTCTGTCACTCGGACCTCTCCGTCGTCAACGGCAGCAGGGTGCGACCGTTGCCCATGCTGCTCGGCCATGAGGGTGCGGGAATCGTCGAGGGCATCGGCAGCGGGGTCGATGACATCCAGCTGGGCGAGCGGGTTGTGCTGGTCTTCCTGCCTCGGTGCGGCGCGTGCGACGCGTGCCGCACCGAAGGCAGGCTGCCGTGCACGCCGGGTTCGGCGGCGAACGGGAACGGCACACTCATGTCCGGAGCGCGACGAATGCACCGTGACGGCGAGCCGGTCCAACACCACCTCGGCGTCTCGGCCTTCGCGACCCACGCGGTTGTCGACCGGCGATCCGTCGTACCGGTCCCCCCTGACGTTCCCCCGACGGTGGCCGCGCTGCTCGGGTGCGCGGTGCTGACCGGAGGAGGTGCTGTGATGAACGCCGGCCGCCTTGCCCCGGGCGAGGACGTCATCGTCGTCGGTCTTGGCGGCGTGGGTATGGCGGCAGTGCTCACCGCCATCGCGCAGAGTGCCGGTCGCGTGACCGCTGTCGACGCAGTCGACAGCAAGCTTGAGCGGGCACTCCAGCTGGGGGCATCCGCAGCGTACTCGCCCACCGAGGCCGCAGCCCTGGGGGTGCGCGCGCCGCTTGTGATCGAGGCCGCCGGCAACGCACGGGCCTTCGAAACAGCAGTCGAGCTGACCGCGGTCGGCGGAAGAACGGTCACAGTGGGCCTGCCAGCGCCGGAGGCCCGCAGCTCGATCTCACCGCTGGTGCTGACAGCAGAGGCCCGGACGATCATCGGCAGCTACCTCGGCTCGGCCGTGCCGAGCAGGGACATCCCGATCTTCGTCGACCTCTGGCGGCGTGGTCGTCTTCCGGTAGAGAAGCTGATCTCTTCTTCGATCACCCTCGACGCGCTCAACGAGGCGATGGATGGACTGGCGGACGGATCAGAGCTGCGGCAGCTGATCACCTTCCCGGGATCGCTGTGAGCGTGTCGGCTCGCGTCTGACTGCGCTCAGGACCTCAGCTTCTCAGAGTCTCCGGTCGCGTACAGCAGCGTCGACGTGGAAGTGGTGCGCGCCTCCATCGACGAGGGTGGAGCTGCCGTCGGGCAGCACGATCTCTGTAGGGGTGCCCTGAGGCGTTTCCACGGCGAGCGTGAATCCTGCATGGTCATTGCGCCATTCGACAGAGATACGACCCACGACGGATTCCAGGGCCGCGTGGACGTGATCGATGCCCGGCCCGGGGACGGGCTGGATACGAATCTTTCGGTATCCGGGCTCGGCAGGACGGATGCCGGCGACCACTTGATAGATCCAGTCGGTGACCGCACCGAGTGCATAGTGGTTGAAGCTCGTCATCTCACCGGGATTGATCGTGCCGTCCGGCAGCATCGAGTCCCAGCGTTCCCAGATCGTCGTGGCTCCCATGGTCACCGAGTAGAGCCACGACGGGCAGCTCTTCTCCAGAAGAAGTGCATAAGCCGCATCGACATGCCCCGTCTCCGAGAGCGCCCAGGTGACAAATGGTGTCCCCGCGAATCCGGTGGTGATCCGGTAGTCGCCGGCTTCGACGATCTCGGCGAGGCGGTCGCCTGCGACGCGGCGGTCGGGAGGATCGAGCAGCCCGAAGCAGATCGCGAGAGCGTACACGGTCGCGCAGTCCGAGAAGATGCGACCCGCATCGACGTAAGCTGTGTTGAAGGCGTCGCGGGTACGTGCCGCAAGTGCAGTCCAACGCTGAGCGTCTTCTGGCTTGTTCAGGAGGCCCGCGATCTCCGCCGCGAAAGTGGCGCTGCGGAACAAGCAGGCCGTGGCGACGACATACGGGTCGGCTTTGGCGGTGCCGGGCTGGTCCGGGGGCGCATCCGGGTCGAGCCAGTCACCGAACTGGAACCCTTCGTCCCAGAGGCCGGACGGGCTGAGTACGCGCTCGACGGATTGCAGGTACAGAACCATTGCCGGGTAGTGCGCAGTGAGGCGGTCCTCGTCTCCGTATGCCTGCCACAGCGCCTGGGGAACCCAGACGGCGGCGTCATTCCAGATCGCGGTCGGCCCGAGCCCGTTCAGCGTGAATCCGTTGGTGAACTCCGCGTATTTCAGGATGTCAGGAACGGTTATGGGCACGATGCCTTCGGGGTGATGCCGCGTCTCCTCCAGGAGGTCGAGCAGCCATTTGTGCATGAAGTCGGCGGAGTCGAATTGGAAGCACGCGGACGGTGCGAAGGCCGCGAGGTCACCGGTCCAGCCCAGCCGCTCGTCGCGCTGGGGGCAGTCGGTGGGCACGTCCAGGAAGTTTCCCTTCTGTCCCCAGATGGAGTTGTGCACGAGCTGGTTGACCAGGGGGTCCGAGCACTCGAACTCGCTGGTGGCGCGCGTCGCAGAGTGGACTACGACGGCTTCGATGCTGTCCGCGTCGAGTTCGCCGGGCCATCCGCTGATCTCGGCGTATCGGAACCCGTGGAAGGTGAACGTCGGCTCGAAGGTGTCGCTGCCGCCTGAGAGGACGAATACGTCAGTGGCCCGCGCATGGCGCAACGGCCTCGTGCCCAGCTCGCCGTGCTCAAGCACTTCCGCATGCCGGATCGTGATCTGGGTGCCGGCGGGTCCCGTGACGGTGAAGCGGATCCAGCCCACGAGATTCTGTCCGAAATCGACGAGAGTCTCTCCCCGCGGGCTTGTCCAGATCTGTTGCGGGCGTAGTCGTTCATGACGTTGCACCAGTGGCCCTGCTTGCGGAACCAACCTCGACCGATCGACGTCCACCTCGCGCACGGGAAGCGCATCGGTCACGCTTCGCAGTCGTGCGTCGATCCGCTGACCGTTGTAGAGCGAGTTCGCAGGAGTGTCCGACGTGTGCGCGACCCAGTCTGCGCCGGTGCGGATTCGCTGCGTCGTCCCGTCGTGATACGTGATCTCCAGTACTGCGCACACGGCGATCTCGTCGCCATAGTTGGCGTTCGCGCCTTCGAACCCGAGATCTCCCCGGTACCAGCCGTTGCCCAGTTTGGCCTCCACGCGGAGTTCGTCGACAGCATCGTCGGCAATGTGTGTGACGTCGAACTCCTGGTACTGAAGCCGCCACTCGTACGCGGTCCACCCAGGGTTCAGCACGGACTGTGTGACAGGGCGGTCATTGATGTTCAGCTCGTAGATTCCGAGCGCCGTCGCCCGGACGCTCGCGGCGGCGATCTGCGACGAAGACTGCTCGAGCCGAACGCGCGTCGACAGGAGCGGGGCCGCATTCCGGGGCGCTTCGGCGGTGATGAACGCCGCGCCGAGAAGCGGATCGCCGCGGAGGATCTCCCGCGCGGCGGCAGTGACATGGTTCATCCTTTGATCGCACCTTCGGTGAGGCCGGAGAGCACCTTCTTCTGCACGATCAAGTAGACCAGGATCAGCGGAATGGAGGTGAGTACGACGTGCGCGAAGATCAGGTTCCAGCGCATTGACGCGAATTCGGCGGACGCGACAGAGAACCGGAAAAGCGCCAGCGGAAGTGTGGCTTGACCTTCGGTGGGGAGCAGGAAGGAAGCGAAGAAGAACTCGTTCCACACCCCGATCACGAGAAGGATGGAGCCCACGAACAGCACGGGAGACAGAAGGGGAAGCACGACGTGCCAGAAGGTGCCGAGCCGCGAGGCACCGTCGATCTGTGCCGCCTCTTCCAGGTCTTGGGGAAAGGCCCGCAGGAATCCGGTTGCGAGGAAGACCATGATCCCCAGTCGTGTGGCGATGGTGACCAGGATGTACCCTGCGGTGGTCCCGCCCAGGCCGATGTTCTCCAGAAGGAAGATCGTCGGCAGCAACGCGGGCGGCAGCAGTATGGAGAGCACCGTCACGTTGTAGGCGACTTTCATCGTCATGGACTTCGAGCGTGCGAACGCCCAGGCTGTCAACGCCCCGAGCAGCACGACGGCGGCCATCGTCGGGACGACGATGACCAGGGAGTTCGTCAGCCCGGTCGCATAGTTGCCCTTTTCGATGACGTAGGCGTAGTTCTCGAGGAATGCCCATTTCTCGGGCAACGTCAGTTTCAGCTGCGTCGCCTCGTTGAGGGGCTTGAACGAGTTCACGAGGAGCATCCACATCGGGATGACCACCCACGGGAGTGCGAATAGCCCCAGGACGATGTACTTGACGGTCTTCCCCGTCGTCGGGTGCTTGCTCACATCTCCACCTCTCGCTTGCGAAGGAACGACACCAGCGGCAGTGCAATGACGATGACCAGCACGGCCACTGTCAAGCTCAATGCGCTGGCGGTGCCGAAGAACCCTGCCCCCCACTGGCGGAACATCGCGAGGTTCAGAACGGTGGTCGAGTTGCCCGGTCCACCGCCGGTCGCGGATACGACGATGTCGAAGGCGCTGATGGCACCGAGGAGTGTGACCACGACGTTGAACGTCACGGCAGGGGCCAGCAATGGCAGTTCAATACTGCGGAAGACCCGCAGACGGTTGGCCCCATCGATTCGTGCGGCTTCGATGAAGCTCTGGGGAATGGCGTTGAGGCCGGCGATGTAGACCAGGGTGATGACGCCGCTCCACTTCCACGCGTCTACGGCGGCGACGATGAAGATCGCCGTCGACGTCTCCCCGAGCCACGCGAAATCGAACCCGGGGATGGCTGCCGCCACTGCCGCGTTCAAGGGCCCGGCTGGGCTGAGCAACGCGGAGAAGATGTATCCGGCCGCGACCGGAGCGATCAGGACCGGAAGGAAGAACAACGACCGGAAGAACGAGTTGATCCCGTTCGTGTCCCGCAGTGCGTAGGCAAGGGGAAGGCTCACCACGTTCTGCACGACCATGGCCGTCACAGCGTAGATGAGGGTGACCTGCACGGACGGCCAGAAGATGTTCTGGTCGATGAGCGTTTCGAAGTTGCGCAGTCCGTTCCAGGTGATGACGTCCGTGAAACTCGACCAGTTCGTGAACGAGAACCGCAGGTTCAGGAGGAATGGAACGAGGAAGAAGACGACCACCAGGCCCACACCCGGAAGAGCATACGGCCACCACGCGTGGCGGTTGAGGAAGCGCCGGCCCCGCCGGGGATGCGTCGATGACGCACCCCCGGCGGATGACCCGCCGCGCTTCGCGGCAGTGCCGCTGGTAGCGGTTGATGTCGACATGAAGCGCTCGCTCACCAGCCTGGCAAGCCGGCAGTCTGTGCACCCTGCTCCAGTTGCTGCTGGCTGAGTTCACCGGCACCTTCGGGATCGAGCTGGCCGGCGATGACCTGGCCCATGGTCTTGTCGAACGTCGCGTTGAACCCGACCAGGTTGGAGTTGAACGCGGGCGACGCCGAAGCGAGGTAGGCGTCCTTGATCGTGATCATCAGCTCCTGTGCTCCGGCAGGGTCCTTGGCGCCTTCGATGATCGGGAAGAGGGCCGCCTCATCGATGAACTGCTGGTAGCCGTCGCCCGTGAGGTAATCGATGAAGTCCAAAGCTGCGGCCTCACGATCGGCATCGCCCGTTTTCGGAGCGTAGGTCGCCATCGGCGGAGACCACACGGACACGCTGTCCTCAGTGGAGGGGTTTGCCCATCCGATCTTGGCGTCGGTGGTGGCGGCGCCACCCAACGCCTCGTTGAACATCGGCAGGACGGCACTGTGCAGGGCGACCATCGCGGCGGTTCCGTCCGCGACAGCACGCACCGAATCCTCGAACTTTGCAGTCGTGATGTCCGAGTTGAAGCAGCCATCTTCCCGCAGCTTGTCGTATTCGGCGATGGCCGCGACCAGCGGACCGTCCGGATCGGCGAGCGACTCGTCCTGGCTGAGCAGATCATCCGCGTACGCGTTGCCCTTGTTGGCGTCGGCGAGGTACATCAGCGGCAGGATCTGAGTCGGCCAGGACGACCCGCCCGACTCCCACAACGGGGTGACGTCGGGGAGAGCGTCGCGAATCGCGACGCACGCAGCCTCAATGTCTTCGAACGTCTGAGGCGCCTCGACGCCGGCCTTCGCAAGCACATCCTTGTTGTAGTAGATGCCGAACTGGGTAGGAAGAGTGGTCACTGCGCCGTAGGTCTTGCCGTCGTAGGATGCGGCTCCGCTCTTGTACACCTCGCCTGAGTGCGAGGCGAAGGCCTGGTCTGAGAGATCCTGAAGATTCTTGGCAGGATTCAGCGCCAAGAACAAGGACGTCGAGTGATATCTGAGGATGTCGGGGCGGTCGCCGGTGGCCCACTTGGTGGTCACCTGGTTCTCGAATCCGTCCGCCGGGATTGCGACGAGGTTCAGCGTGTTGCCGGATTCCTCCTCGTATCGTTCGTAAACGGCGAGCTGTGCCTCACTGTCAGCTGAGTTGTACCAGACGGTGAGGGTCTGGCCAGAGGTCGAGCCCGACTCCGACCCAGAGCCTCCACCGCCCGGGCTGCACGCGGTGGTCAGTGCGGCGACGGCCAGAATGGCCATTGCACCGATAAGCGGACGAGAGTTCATCTTTGCTCCTTTGCAACAGAAGATGCGGCTGGGAGACCGCTATGCCTATTTGATCGTTTCAAACCTAAGTAACTACTAAGTTTGGCATAGTCAGAGGCTATCCCTGCACACCGCTGGACGTCAATCCTAGTAACTGCACAAGTTTCGCATCGTTGCCTGAGTGTTATAGTCGCCACATGGCACGCCCCACCGGCCCCCGCGGCCCTTACGCCAAGAGCAAGGCAAGACGAGATGCAGTTGCCGGCGTCGTACTGGATCTGGTCGAGGAGTTCGGTCACCGAGCCGTGACTTCCGCAGAGGTGGCCGAGCGGGCCGGCATGAGCGAGGCGACAGTTCTCTATCACTTTCCGAGCAAAGAGCATCTGCTCGCAGCCGCACTGAAGGCGCATGACGATCGCGAGCGCGAGCGCACCGCCGGGTTGGCGCATTACGAGCTGGCCGGCACGCTCGCCAAGGCGGGAGTTGAACGACAGAACACAGTGCGGCTCTACGTCGCGATGGCGGCCGAGGCGAGCGACCCGGAGCACCCCGCACACACGTTCTTCGTTCGTCGCTATGCGGCGATCATCGACTCCTACGCGAACGAGGTGAAGCTGCGGCAGGCTCGCGGGCTCGCCGACCCCGCTCTCGACCCGACTGAAGTCGGTCGGCAGATCATCGCAATGTGGGACGGTTTGCAGGCGCAATGGCTGATAGCCCCAACGTTCGATATTGCAAATGCCTTGGATCGCGCCATGCGAGTGCTGACTCGCCGAGATGATGTGGTCGTGGGGGCTCCGTAAGCGGCGCCCGGGATCAACAGAATCGTGTGAGTCGGAGGAGCGGTCCTTCTGGCAGTGCCGTGCTACCGTACTGATTCGAATCAGTGGGATTGATGGCGCGGTCGACGAGGGGACACGAAGATGATCGATTTCACCAGCGAACCGAAGCGTGTGGGTCTGGTCGGCACGGCGCTGACCGGCTTCCTGGCGATGAACGCGCGCCGTCGGGAGGGTCAGCCATTCGATCTGCAGGCGGCCCGCCGGCACAACCTGCGGATCACGGGGAGGTTCCGGCTGCCACGCGATGTGAAGCGAACAGAGGAGCACATCGACGGCATCCCCGTCATCCGCTTCTCCTCCGGCCGCGGCGACCGTGGAACGGTGCTCGCCTTCCACGGGGGAGCATATGTGCTCGGCGACCCCGGAGCGCTGTCCATCCCGTTCGCGACGAAGGGCGGACCGGACGTGGTCAGCGTCGACTACCGCCTGGCCCCCGAGCATCCCTACCCTGCAGCCCTGGACGATGCGCTGACCGTCTACCGCGCTCTGCTCAAGACCGTCGGCGCCGATCGGATGGCCATCACCGGCGACTCCGCGGGCGGCGGACTTGCGCTCACCGTCCTGCAGGCTGTCGTGGCGGCGGGCCTTCCAATGGTCACCGCCCTGGTCGCCGTGTTCCCCTGGGGCGACCTGTCGCTCAGCGGTCGATCCTCAACCGCCAACAACGGCCGCGACATCCTGGTGCGCTCCGAAGTGGCGCTGTCCGCACGCTGGTACGCCAGCGACCGCGATCTTCAGGACCCCGCAGTCTCTCCGTTGTTCGGATCCTTCCGCGGCTTCCCGAAGACCTACATGCCGGTCGGATCCCGCGACCTCATCCTCGACGACGCACGCCGGATCGAAGCCAGGATGAGGGCGGACGGCATCGACGTGCAGCTGGACATCTTCCCCGGTGCCCCGCACGGTTTCAACGCGGTCCCGTTCGCCGCAAGCCGGCAGTGCAACGCCCGCGCCCGCGCCATCATCAACGACGCGCTGCCACCTCGCCACTGACCCCGCATCAGCAGAGCATGAGAAGGACAACTCCCGTGAAGCCCGCAGCTGCCCTGAGCGCGACCAACTTGCGCACCAACGACTTCCCGGAGCCATTGGGGATCGGAGATGCCCATCCCGAATTGACCTGGCATCTCGTGGGTGACGGCAGAGATCTGCTGCAGACGGCGTTCCAAGTGCAAGTGGCACTGCGCGACGACTTCGGTGACGCCGTCCTGTGGGACACCGGTCCGGTAGCAGGATCCCGCCCGTTCGGTCTCAGATATTCGGGTGCTCCGCTTTCGTCCTCCACCCGGTATTGGTGGCGGGTGCGCGTCTGGGATCAAGACAATCGCAGCGGTGGGTGGAGCGAGTCGGCGAGCTTCGAAACCGGCATCTTTGGATCCGACGGATGGCACGCCCAGTGGATCACGGCCCGGAGAGACTCAGTATCGACGACAGCGCCGATATATCTGCGGGGCGAACTGGAGCTTTCCGCGCCCGTCGTCCGCGGCCGTGCGTACGCGAGCGCGCTCGGTTGGTACCGCCTCTTCGTCAACGGCGCTGACCTGACCGGACCGGCGCTCGTACCGCGATACACGCCCTACAACGAGACCGTCGAGTATCAGGTCTACGACGTCACCGACCGCCTCCGGGCTGGGACGAACGTCGTGGCCATGGCTGTGGCCGATGGCCGCTTTCGCGGTCAGGTGAGCTTCTTCGATCGACGTGAAGTGTACGGAGACCGTCTGGCCGGATTCCTGCAACTGGAACTCGAGCTCGCCGACGGAACCACAGTGCACTGGGCCACGGATGAGTCCTGGGCGGCAGGCCCGGGCCGAATCATCGAGAGCGATCCCAAGCTGGGGGAGACGGTGGATCTTCGAGTTCCCGATAGTGACTGGCTCGCCGACGATGCGGTGCCAGGTCGCTTCGCGCCGGTGGACTTGCTCCCGCCCCATGCTCGTCGACTCATCGCGGAGGAAGTTCCTCGGGTCACACGGATTCGCTCCTTCGCTCCGAAGACATGGCGCTCGCCGGCCGGCAGGCAATTGGTCGATCTGGGTCAGAACCTGGCCGGCGTGCTCCGGATCCGGCTCGCGGGCGAGGCCGGCACGACGGTCAGACTGACCTTCAGCGAAGTGCTGACGTCGGATGGCGAACTCGACACCGACTGGATCATTCAGAACCCGAAGAAGCCCTGGTACCAGCGCGATCAGGTGATCCTGGACGGATCGGAGCAGTGGTGGCGGCCCTGGTTCACCATTCACGGCTTCCGGTACGTGGAGATCGAAGGGCTCTCCGAAGACCTTGCCCCCGACGACGTCGAAGGCATCGCGCTTTCGTCGGACCTTCCGACAGCTGGATCCTTCTCGGCATCCGACAGCCGCCTCACGCAGCTGTGGCACAACGTCCACTGGAGCACTCGGTCCAACTTCACAGACACGCCCACCGATTGCCCGACACGCGAGCGTTCCGGCTGGACCGGCGACATCCAGGTCTTCACCCCCACAGCGACGGGGATGGTGGATAGCCGAGCATTTCTCAAACGGTATCTGCGCAACCTCGCTGTGGAACAGAAGGACAACGGCAACGTCTCCCCGTGGATACCGAGCGAACGATCCGGAAATGCGGGTTTCTTTGCGCGCCTTCTCGGCGACTTCCTGGGAAATTCCGTCGGCTGGGGTGACGCCGCTGTCCTGATGCCCTGGGACATCTACCGCTACTACGGTGACGAAGACGTGCTGAGCACTCAGTACGACAGCATGCGCAAATGGGTGGACCGTTTGGAGCGGTCCGCGCGTCGACGCGGCTTTCAGCGCTGGTTCTCTTCGCGTGTCGGCAAGGCCGAGCGGTACATTCTCGACAGTGGCTTCCACTGGGGCGAGTGGCTGCGCCCGGGAGAGCACGTTCCATGGAGCTTCTTCGATGGTGTGCTGCATGGAGCGGGGCTGGCGACCGCATACTTCGAGCATTCCGCCCGGCTGCTCTCGAACGCCGCAGAAGTGCTCGGCCACAGCGGGGACGCTGCCCGTTACCGAGCACTCGCGAACTCGGTCAGGCAGGCGTGGCGCGCGGCATTCGTCCGAGACGAGGGTCGACGCATCGGCCGAGACCTGCAGGACGACTACGTGCGAGCCATCGCCTTCGATCTCCTCAGCGCGGATGAACGGCAGAATGCGTCCACTCGATTGATCGAGCTCATCGAAGGCGCGGGAATGCACTTGGGTACTGGATTCCTGAGCACGCCCATGCTGCTGTCCGCACTGGTGGATACCGGACACGAGGATGTCGCATTCCGGCTGCTTCTGCAGGACACTGCTCCTTCGTGGCTGTTCGCAGTGAAGCAGGGCGCGACCACGATCTGGGAGACCTGGGAGGGGTACGACGAGCACGGCAGGGCCAGGGAAAGCCACAACCACTATGCATTGGGATCCGTCGCCGGATGGATGCGCGAACAGCTCGCAGGAATCACGCCGCTTGCTCCCGGGTACGAACACATCGGCTTCAGACCAGTTGTCGGCGGGGGCCTGACGTTCGTCGAGTCGTCGGTGGAGACGCCGTATGGATCGGCATCGATCCGGTGGGACGTCTCCGAGATGGGCGGTCGAGTCGTCGTGACGGTTCCGACCGGCTCCCGAGCCACGGTGACACTGCCGGATAGGACCATCCATGCAGTGGGGTCGGGGGAATGGACATTCGCGTGGCCGCTTGCAGGACAGAGCGATCGGTTGTCGAGATGAAGCCCACCTGTCTCCTCGCGGGCGCTGCGGCAGGTGCGGCTGCAACGATCCTCAGGCACATCCTGGTCACGAGGCGGTCGATCGCAAGCGTCGCTCCGGAGTTGCGGTCGATCGGCCTCTATTTCAACTACTCATTCGCACGGCCTTGGATGCTTCCGCTGGGGCGGCGACTTCTCGACCGCCCGACCGCCGTGCCCGAAGGGGCGAGTGTTCGAACGGTCTCGCTGCCGAGCGAGGACGGCTCATTCGATGTCTTCATCTACGAGCCGCTCCGACGCGAGAGAAGGACCGGTGCGCTGCTGTGGATTCACGGAGGCGGGCACATCCTCGGAACAGCCGCTGGGGACCATTCCTGGTGTACAGAAATCGCGGAAGATCTCGGAGTGCCGGTCATCAGCGTCGACTACCGCATCGGCGCGTTCCCTCTGGATCTGGATGACTGCTTCACCGCGCTGAAGTGGTTGCATGACTCCGCGAACTCATTGAACATCGATGACTCACGAATCGCAATCGGCGGCGGAAGCGCGGGCGGCGGCCTCGCCGTGGCCCTTGCGCAGCGGGCGTTCGACCAAGGCATTCCTGTCAGCTTTCAGATGCTGGAATACCCGATGCTCGATGACCGAACCGGCCTTCGTCCAGACCCCGCCGGTCGTGGCCGCTTTGCCTGGACGCCCACCCTCAACCGCATGGCATGGAGGGTCTACCTCGGTCACAAGCCGGGCCTGCTCGAATCTCGGCCATACGCCGTGCCTGCGCGTCGCCAGAATCTCTCCGGTCTCCCACCGGCCTGGATCGGAGTCGGCAGCCTCGACCTCTTCCACGACGAGAATCTCGAGTACGCGCGCAGGCTGAACAGCGCAGGCGTCTCCTGCGAGGTTCACGTGGAGGACGGCATGTATCACGGAGCCGACGCAGCGATGGTGACGGCTATCACCTCCGGATTCCGGTCGCGGATGATCGAATCCCTGCGCCCTCACGTCTCGTGACTTCCGGCCCGATCGCTCCACCCCATCCGCTGACCCCCTGAATTCGGAGAGCCTGCCTCAGCGGACGGAGCGGATGGGGACGATCAGCAGTGTGGAGAGGGTGGCGATGCCGGTTGCGACGATGAACACGGGGGCGTAGCCGCCTGTGATGCCGACGATGCTCGAGGTGAGGCCGGGGCCGAGGATCTGGCCGCCCGTGGTGGCCATGTTGAGGATCCCGAGGTCTTTGGCGGCGTTGTCGATGTTGGGCAGCACCTCAGTGTTCAGTGCCTGGTCGACCGAGTTGAAGATGCCGAGTCCGGTGCCCCCGACCAGGGCGTAGACGAGCATCGCCCACGGCTCCACGACGAAGAAGGGGAGCAAGGAGGCCAGGGCGATGAGGATCGCCGAGCCGATCACGAGCGGTTTGCGGCGACCGATTCGGTCCGAGATCGGCCCGGAGATCGCGCCGAACACCAGCGCCGTTCCCAGCTGGATGATGCCCATCATGGCCATGGTGCCGCCAGCTTCGGCGAGCGTCTGCCCCATGTAGTCGGTGAGGATGTAGAGCTGGTATCCGGAGAGCGAGTATGCGCCGAGGATGACGAGCAGCTTGCCGAATAGTGCGAAGTAGTAGTCGCGTGCGCCGTGCCGGGGGAAGGAGAAGTTGTCGGCGATCATGCGCACGCTGAAGGACTGCCGCGGTTGGTTCAGGTTGGACTTCTCCGGCGAGATGAGCACGACCACGGGGCCTGCGAGCAGCACGATGACCGCGAAGATGGCCATGCCTGTCGTGGGGTCGGTGGTGAAGAAGGATGCCGCGATCTGCGAGCCGAACACGCCGATGAGCACCCCTACTCCGTAGATGGCGGAGTATGTGCCGCGACGAGCTTTGGGGACGCGCTCGGCAAGAGTGGCGATCAAAGGGGCGGCGATCGCATTGAGGAACATCTGGAACGCCATCCAGGAGAAGACGACGACGGTTGTCGACTCGCTCGAGAGCAGCACGAACAGGGACGCGGATGCTCCCGCTGAGCCGAGGATCATCCACGGCGCGCGGCGGCCGAAGCGGCTGCGAGTGAGGTCGCTGAGGGCTCCGAAGATGATGTTTGCGAACATCGCGACGAGCGATCCGGTGATGGCGATCATGGCGATCAGCCCGACTTTGTCGGCGGGTGCGATCTGTTCGAGCCGGGCCGGGATGAGGACGGCGTTGTATGCGTAGAAGGGTCCGACCCATAGAGCCCCGCCGATGAAGAGGGCGAGGCCGAGACGCAGGGGGCGAAAGGTGGTTCGCCCGTCGTGAGGGTTGGCGGTCACGGTCGTCGTGTCCGGTGCGGGAGCGTAGGGGGACTGATCGGGTGCGGGCGTCTGAGACATCGTTGTCCTTGAAGGGTCGGCCGAGCGGCAGTGGTTTGCGGACGTGAGGGAAAGGGAGGAATGGTTCACGGTGCCGCGAAGCGAAGACCTCTCCGCGGCATCGTGAAGCATTCGTCAGGATGGAAGCAGGTCGAGAGTCGCCGTGATCGCGTGGGGGTCGCCGGAGAAGGCGGCTGCTTCGATCACCACGTGTGTCGCGGCAGGAACGAATCGTCCCTCGGCCCACCGATTCGTGGGTCGTGTGGATCCGGTGACAGCGATCGTGCGGGTCTCGCCGGCGTTGAGAGTGACGGGGGCGAAGCCGACGAGGACGCGGTGCGGGAAGTCCTCCGCGTCGATCGCCGCGTAGAGCTGGACGACGTGTCGTCCAGCACGGTCGCCGGTGTTGGTCATCGTGACCTGTGCATCGAAGCTCTCTCCGGTGACCTCGCCGACGGTGAGCTCGTCCAGGGAGAAGCTCGTGTAGGAGAGGCCGAAGCCGAGTGGGAAGGCGGCGGGTATTCCATCGCGGTCGAGCAGACGCTGCCCGTGCCACCGGTCATAGGTGATGGTGGTCGCGTCGATGTCGAAGGCCGGCAGATGCTCTTCGCTCGTCGGAATCGAATAGGGCAGGCGACCGGTCGCGTCGTGGACGCCGAGGAGCACGTCGGCGAGTGCGCTTCCGCCTTCGCTGCCGTTGTACCAGCTGACCACCACGGCGGGAACGGACGAACGCCATTCCTCGGTGATGATCGCGCCGGCTGTGACGATGACGACGACGGTGCGGGGATTCGCCGCAGCGGTAGCGCGGATGATGTCCGCATCGATCGGGCGCACGCGGAGGGAGTGGCGGTCGCCGCCCACTGCGGTTCCCATCGCGAGCTGGCTGTCGGCGGCGCCCATGACGGCTGCGAGATCAACGCCCTCCGGAGGCGGCGGGAAGAGCGCCAGGAGTTCGTGCTGACTGGCGAGATCGCCGATGTACTCGCCCTCGTCCGCGGAGGTGTAGCCGACGACGACGACAGCCACATCCGCGTCACCGGCTGCGCCGGCGGCCTCTCCCGGGTCATCGGCGGAGACGTGTGTGACGGCAGCGGAAGGGAGGGCGGCGCGCAGGCCCTGCAGTGGTGTGACGATCTCCGGGGAATGAACGTTGGACGACCCTTCGTCGCCGGTGTTCGGAAGATCCGCCAGACGCCCGATGACCGCCACGCGGGCGAGAGCGTCCGCTGACAGCGGGAGAACGGGCCGGCCGTTGACGTCGTCGTTCTTCAGGAGCACTGCGGCGGCGGCTGCGGCCTCGCGAGAAAGCGCGCGGTGTTCTGCGGAGAAGACGACGTCGGCGGTGGGCTCCTCGTCGCGGTCTCGGGCGTAGAAGGCGAGTTGCGTGGCAAGGATGCGCCGGCCGGCGCGATCCACGTCCGACCATGACGCCCGTCCGGCTGCGAGGTCGGCGGGAAGGTGCTCCGCGCGCTGCTGGCGGAAGGGCTCCTCGACATCGAGCCCTGCGCGCAGCGACTTCGCCGCGTCTCTCAGCCCCCAGATGAAGTCCGAGACGGTGACGCCTTGGAACCCCCACTGCTCGCGCAGGATGCCTTCCATCAAGGCTTCGTTCTCGCCGGCCCACTCTCCGTTGACGCTGTTATAGGCGGTCATGATTCCGTCGACGCCCTGCTCGACCGTACGGCGGAAGTGCGGCAGGTACACCTCCTGCAGTGTCGCTTCATCGGCGCTGACGTCGACGGTGAAGCGCGCATTCTCCATCGAGTTCAGGGCGTAGTGCTTCGCCACGGCCATCGCGTGGCGACGAACCCCCCGGGTCAGGGCCGCACCGAACTCACCAAGAGCGTGGCTGTCCTCGCCGTAGGTCTCCTGCGCGCGACCCCATGCCGGGTGACGGGGCAGATTGATGCATACGCCGCCATAGAAGTTCGCGCCGAGCGCACGCATCTCGGCGCCGATCGCCACTCCGATGCGCTCCTCGAGTTCGACGTCCCATGTCGCGCCGCGCGCCATCGACACCGGGAAGGCGGTCGCCTCGCCCATCACCACTCCACGGGGTCCGTCGCTGAAGCGCAGCCCGGGGATGCCGAGGCGGTCGACTCGACCCATCACGATCGGAGCCGAGTTGTACTGCTTGATGATCTCGCCCATCCCGGGCCAGAACTCCTCGTCGCCGTCGAGAAGGAACAGCTTCTCCTGCCGCGTGAGCGCGGAGAGGAGCTCCCCTGCCACATCCTGCGCGCTGGCGCCGGAGCGCACCCGGTCCACACTCTCGGCGAAAGCCGTCGTCGCGGTACTCGTCGTTGACATCACACACATCCTCGCTGTCCAAATCGCTTACCTGTATCAATACAGGTAAGCGATAGTAGGCATAGACAACAAATTCCCGCAAGAGCGGATATGAAAGGCTCGTGAGATGAAGACACCCCGAACCCGCACACGAATGGCACCGGCCGCGCGCCGCGCGCAGATCGTCGAGACAGCAACTCGGCTGGTATCCGAGCAGGGGTTCAACACCTTCAACCTCTCCCAGGTCGCCGCCGAGAGCGGCATCACCCGGGCAGGCGTCGAACACCACTTCGGAACAAAAGAAGCGGTGCTCATCGAGATCCTCCGCCACCGCGATGAAGTGGACGAGGTGATCGCCGCACCGGGCGGCGCCCTGCCGACCGACGAGGCCGGGGTCTGGCGGGCGCTGGACGAGCAGGTCCGTCGCAACGCGGAACGTCGCGAGATCGTGCAGCTTTACGCGATCCTCGGCGCCGAGGCTCTCGATCCGTCCCATCCGGCCCATGATTTCTTCGCGCGACGCGCGACGGTGGGGCGTGTGACCATCGCTGACGCCGCTCGCCCGTGGCATCCGCATCCGGAAGGCTTCGCCGTCGAAGTGCTTGCGATCATGGACGGGCTGCAGCTCCAGTGGCTCCGGGACCCCGACCTCGACCTCGTGGCTCTTTGGCGCAATGCCTCGGTCCTGTTGGTGCGGAGGTGAGTACTGACTCGGCCTTGGGGCCGCGCGCTCGGTGCGAGTCCGTCCAGCCGTAGCTCGCGATCTGGAAAGAATCGCCTCCAAGATTTCAACCACGAACGCACGAGATCGAGCCGGATCGAAGCCAGTTCCAGGCGGTATTGGAAAGGGGTGAGTCCGCCGAAATCCGGCATTTTGGACTGCATGGGACCCAAGAGAACGTCAGCGATTCGGCTTCGAACTCCACCGTGACCCAGCGCGTCGCCAAGTGTCCCAAAAGTGTCCGGAGCATCCCGAGGTTGGCGTTTCTGACGAGTTTTCGCGTGTCCCCAGTGCATGGGGAGTCGAAGGGCACAAGGCCGAATAGCCCCGGAATCACGGGCTTCCCAGCCATTCAGCCGGTTTCAGCACCGCGAGACCACCGGGCAGTCAGACCGAGAACACCACACTGCTAAGGTGGAGTCCTCGCAAGGGGACCGAGGGTTCAAATCCCTCCGTCTCCGCCAAGAAGTCCCTGTTCAGATTCAACTCTGACCAGGGACTTTTCATTGTGACCGCTGACCGTTCGCCAGCTGACGTTGCGAGGTCGGAGGCACTTCATGGGCAGAACAGCCCATGGGCGAGACCCCTGACTGCTCAATAGCATCGCGGTGACCGACCGATTCGCCTCATGCGGATCGGCCTTGCCGTAAGGAGCTCCATGACTGTCCGATCCACCCTCCGCAATCGGCTGGCCGCTGTGGCCGCAGTCGTCGCACTCGCAGCCGGGAGCGTGCTCGTCGGCGGCGCCTCACCCGCGAGCGCAGCGACGGTCAGCTGCACGATCTCCGCGCCCCAGAAGGTGCGCCCGGGTGACACGGGCAGCTGCGTGCGCGTGCTCCAGCAGCGCCTCGGCGGTCTGTCGGTCGACGGCTCGTTCGGCACGCTGACCAGGCGCGCCGTCATCTTCTACCAGCGCGCGAACGGTCTTGCCGCGGACGGTGTTGTGGGACCCCTCACCTGGTCGAAGCTCAAGGCCGGACTGCCGAGGGTGGGAACGGCGATCTACTCCCTCAACGGGATCCACGTCTTTGCATGCCGCAACTCGGCGAACACGGGCGTGCGTTACTCGGCCCGGAACAACACCACCACCGACCTGCGCAGAATCACCCTCTGGTACTCGGGAAGCACGTCCGGGACGTACCTGGACTACATCGACCGCGGTCAGACCAAGTCGGGCCAGTACTACCAGGTCACCGGGGCGACCGCGGCTTTCCGCGCGCTGGAAGCGCGTCGCGCGAACGGCACCACCTCCACAGTGACCAGCCCGTTCGGCTTCACTCGAGGCGCTCTCCCTGTCTGCCGCTGATCATTTGCAGAGCAGAGGGCTCCCGGGCCCGCCTCGGCGATCTATTCAGCGCCGGGGAGCCTCAGAGGCGGTGACGCGAACGAAATCCACGTCGTCTTCTCCGAGGATCACGTCATGGGTGTCTACCAATACGGCTCGCACGCGCTCATGGCCACCACGGCGCACCGGAAGCACGCTTCCGGTGCGCCCGCGCTGAACGTGGGCTTCGCCCCACTGCTGCATGGCCACCAGCACGACCTTCAGTTCATCGCCTGCTGCGGTGAGCTCGTAGGCATCGCGAGTGCGCTGTCCGGGCTCTTGGTACGGAATCCGCTCCAGTACGCCGTGCTCCACGAGTGCGTTCAGTCGCGCGCTGAGCACGTCGCTCGCGATGCCCAAAGAGTCTCGGAACTGCGCGAACGTGCGCCGGCCGAGCAGCGCCTCGCGCAGCAGCAGGAAGCTCCAGGAGTCGCTCAGCACACCAAGAGATCTGACGATGGCGCATTGGTTGTCCAGTGCATCGGCGAGCATCGGTGGCTTACGGGGCATTACCTCATCCTCGGTGCGTGAACTCTGAGTTGGCATAACCAAGTTAGCATCAGTAGGGTGATCCTGGTATCCAGCACCCGGAGGAGAGTCGATGACGCCGCAGACTCGTTCACGCACCATCAACTACCACCGTCCTGAAGAGGACAAGACGAAACTGTTCGAGCGGACGGGGCTCGAGCAGTTGCGCGCGCTGATCGACGGGCTGGTCCCACCGCCGCCGATCAGCAGCCACATCGGTCTGGAGTTCGTCTCCGCCGATGATGGCGATGTCGTGATGACCGCCCAGCCCGACGAGTCGCATTACAACCCGATCGGATCGGTCCACGGAGGCTTCTTCGCGACGGTGCTCGACTCGGTGTGCGGGAGCGCCGTGCACAGCACCCTGCCCGCAGGAGTGGGTTACACGAGCCTGGAAATCAAGGTCTCCTTCCTGCGGCCGATCACCGCTGAAACCGGCACCGTCACCGCTCACGGCTGGATCACCCGCCGCGGCAGAAGCGCCGCCTTCGCCGAAGCTGACATCCGTGACAGCGATGGCAGGGTGCTCGCCACCGCATCCAGCACCTGCCTGATCATCCATCCGACTGCCGCCCGATGACTACCCAGGGGACAGCCGCGCCGGCGGATGCTCTCGCGTCCCGCACGCGATGGCGGCTGGGAAGGCGCGGGGCGTTCTGGGCCGCGGCATCCGTCCTCGCCCTCGTGCTCTGGTCGTCGGGAGCGCCCAGCGTTCTGTACCCGATCTACGCGGAGCAGTGGCATCTGACCCCGCTCACGATCACGATGGTGTTCGCGACCTATCAGCTCGCGCTCATCATCGTCCTTCCGCTCTTCGGAAGCCTCTCCGACCAGTTCGGCAGACGGCTCGTCATGCTCGCCGGTGTCGCCCTCATCGCGGCATCCGCGATCCTCTTCGCCGTCGCCTCCGATGTGTCCTTCCTGTTCATCGGCCGGACCCTGCAGGGCGCCGGTGCTGGGTTGGCGATGGGGTCGGCGACCGCGTCACTCATTGAGAACAACACCAGCGCCAACCCCCGCTTCGCCAGCTCGATGGCGACCATCTCGACTGCGACCGGACTCACTCTGGCCCTCGTGCTCAGCGGTGCGGTCGCCCAGTTCGCCCCGCTGCCCCTGCTCTGGAGCTACATCGTCCTCCTCGTACTGTCTGTGGCATCCATCGGAGCGCTGGCACTCTCTCCGGACGACACACCGATCCGTCTGCAGCGGTGGCGCCCGCAAGCCCCGAGCATGCCCCGCGGCATCAGACTGCGCTTCGCCATCGCGACGCTCTCCGTGTCTCTGGCGTATTGCGTGGGCGCGATCTTCCTGTCCCTCGGCGCCCACATGATCACCCAGTTCGCGCACACCGGGAACAGCGCGCTCGTCGGTGCCCTTCTCGGCGTTTCCGCGGCGACCATCGGCTTGACCGCGCTCTTCCTGTCCCGCGTCCCACCGAACGTCTCCATCGGGATCGGCGCGACCCTCACGCTTGTCAGCCTCGGTCTCATGGCGGCCGCCAGCACGGCCGGATCCGTCATCCTCTTCCTCGGCTGGTGCATCTTCGGCGGGATCGCCTACTCCTTCGCGTTCACGGGAGGGCTCGGTCTCATCAACCGGGTCGCTTCCCCGCGCCACCGCGGCAGCACTCTGTCGCTGCTCTATCTGGTCTCCTACGCTCTCCAAGCGGGGACCGCGATCGGTGTGGGTGCGCTGGCGACCGCCGGCGGTCTGAGCACCGCTGTCGGCATTGCCGCTCTGTCACTGACCGCACTCAGCGCCGCGGTGCTCGTTCTCATGCTCGTCGCCGCAAGGGCGACGAGACAGGCTATTTGAAGGAGATCCCATGCGGGCATTCGTTCTCGACGCGTACAAGCAGCCCCTGCGTCAAGCTGACGTGGCGGAGCCCGTCGTCGGCGAGCGAGATGTTCTCGTGGAGGTGGCGGCTGCCGGGGTGAACCAGCTGGACGAGAAGATCCGCGCGGGGGAGTTCAAGGCGATCCTGCCCTACAAGACACCTCTCACGCTCGGACACGATGTCGCCGGCACGGTGATCCGCGTCGGATCGAAGGTGGCCGGTTTCACGCCCGGTGATCGGGTGGTCGCCAGGCCCCGGGACCACAGGATCGGCAGCTTCGCGGAGCGCATTGCGATCGACGAATCCGATCTCGCGCTCGCGCCCACCACGATCGGCCTCGTCGAGGCGGCGTCCTTGCCGCTGGTGGCCTTGACCGCATGGCAGGTGCTCGTGGTGAGGGGCAACGTGATGCCGGGCCAGAAGGTGCTCATTCACGCCGGTGCCGGCGGTGCGGGGTCGATGATGATCCAACTCGCCAAGCATCTCGGAGCTCGTGTCGCCACCACAGCCTCCGGCAGGAACGCCGACTTCGTCCGTGAGCTCGGAGCGGACGTGGTGATCGACTACCGCACCCAGGACTTCGAGGAGGAGCTGTCCGGATACGACCTGGTCGTGGACAGCCTCGGCGGGGCGAACCTGGAGAAGTCTCTGAAGATTCTCAAGCCGGGCGGGAAGGCCATCGGGATCTCCGGCCCGCCGGACCCGGCATTCGCGAAGGCAGCCGGCCTGAATGCAGTGGTGCGTCTGGCAGTCGCCGCGCTGAGCCGCAGGATCCGCTCTCAGGCGAAGAAGCTCGGTGTGACCTACGAGTTCCTGCTGATGAGCTCCAGCGGTGACCAGCTCCGCGAGATCGTCTCCCTTGTCGACGCCGGGATGTTGCGAGCCGTCGTCGGAAAGGTCTTCCCATTCGAGGAGACCCCGCAGGCGCTCGAAGCGCTGGCCGGGGGCGGCATCCGCGGCAAAGTCGTCATCACCGTTCCCTGACGCCGCGGGCCCACACCCTCGACCCTTACTGCAAGGCGATGTCTCCACTCGCCAGTGGAAGCGGAGTGAAGCTCAGCGGGGGTGCAGCTGCCTTCTTGGCGCCCGTGACCGATTGGCCGTACGCATCCGAGGCGCCTCCGCCATCGATCGCCGTGACTCGGAAGTCGTACCCGCCGATGCCGTCGACTTGCGCTTTTCCGGTGATGACGACCGTGCGCGATGCGCCGGATCCGGTCACTGCGAACGAGGTGATCGAGGTCGCGTTCACCGATCGGATGACGACTGCGCCAGCGTCTCGTTCGGCATAGGTCCACGTGCCGGTCACCGCCTTCTTCCCCGACGGCGCTACGGAGAAGGTGAAATCACCCGTACCGCCGCCAGGCAGTGCAACCGATCCTGCGCCCGTCACGGTGTCGCCTGGCACAGGTGTCGCTGTGACGGTCAACGCGGCGCTGGCTCCGCCGGCGAACCATCCACCGACCGAGAACGCGACATCGTAGACTCCAACCGGCACACCCGTCGCGAACGTGCACGTCAGCTCAAGGGTCCCGGGCGCGTTGCCGCGCGCAGCCGTCGTCTTGACGATCCGTGGCGCGCACGTCGTCTCGAAACCGGTCACGACGGAAGTCAGGGTTCCGCTCAGATCGCTCGATTGGATGCGAGTGAGGTCACCCCAACGTCCGTCTTTGTCCTCGATCAGCTTCGCGGAGAAGGTGATGGGCGGCGCCACCCCGCTCGCATCGGCAGGGACAGCCGATGGAGTGGAAGAGGCGAGCTTCACTGCCATGGCCTCTGGCTGAACCACGATGTTCAGGACCGTCTCGCTGCACGCGTGGAGTGCGTCGCACGCGCGCAGGATGACCGGATATGTTGCGGGTTCGGCGGTGAGCACCCCCGAGATCGTCATCTGCTCCGCGGTGCCCGTAGCCGTCAGGCCCGACGGCAGCGCCTCGACCTCGATCGTGACCCCGCTGAGTCCGTCCTCAGGGTCGCTCGCGGACACGATGAATGAGAGGAAATCGGAGTACGAGCCCGTCGGCTCGTCGGGCGATATCAAGACGGGTGCCCGGTTCGGCGGCACGATGGAGATCGTGAGCGCCTGAGGCTCGCTCGAGTTGTCGTCGGGAGCGGTAGCCGGTCCGCTGTCGACCGCGGTGACACTGAGCTCTGCGATTCCTCCGGCCGCCGGGGTGAACGTCAGCGTTCCGTCGGCCGAGATCGCAGGCTGTCCGTCGGCGGTGAACAACTCGGAGTCTTCGGTGTCGACGACGAACTCGACCGTCTGGGACGCCTCATCGGCGGGGCCCGTTGAGATGCCGGTCGCCCAGCCCGGCTCGGATACCGCAACCCCGTCGCCGACCGCGTGGATGTTCTGCCCGCCGGTGAAGGACGGGGCGTCGTTCACAGCGGTGACCGTCACTCCAATGGTCGCCATGGCGCCGAGCGAACCCGAGCAGTCATCGCTGGGCTCGCCGCAGTCATCCGGGGCGCCCCGATCGGTGACCCGATACTCGAACGAGTCCACGCCGTTGGCGTCCGCCGACGGAACGTAGGTCGCGACGGAGCCGGCCAGCGTCACCGTGCCAGCCGTCGGATCCACGATCACTTCGTATCCGAGATCGGCATCCGCGGTCTCTCCATCGGTGACGAGGTCGGCCAGGTCGACAGTGATCGCGGTGTCCTCGCGCGTGACGACGTTCCCGTCGGAGGCATCCGGTGCTCCGTTCGCGTGCGTCACAGTTGCGGTCGCGGTCTCCTGGTCGACCCCGCCATCACCGTCGTCCGCCACGACGGTGATGATGTAGTCGCCGCCTGACGCGTACGCGTGCGTCCCGGCGAAGTAGCCGCACGACGGCGGCGCGGTGAGGGTGGCGGCGCATCCGAAATCCCGCTCCGAAGGTGTCGCGCATGTGCTGTCAGCGTCGTCGCATCCGGTCGGAATCACCGTGTCTTCGGACCCGTCGCCCCAATCGATCGTGACCGTTCCGACGTCGCGGCCGATGTCGTCGACCTTGCCGCCGACGCGAAGAAGGTCTCCGGGCTGTCCGGCGAGGATCGAGTAGTCTCCGAGGCAGATCGAGCCCTCAGCGGCCCCGCAGTCAGGGGCAAGGGTCATCGTCGGGGGAGAGTTGAGCACTCTCGCGCTGCTGACGCCCGCACTCGTCGTCCCATCCCCCTCGGTCACCGTCATCGTGATCGGGAAGTAGGCTGCGGATCCCGTCGGATCATCGCCGTAGGAGTGCTCGAAGGCGAAGAAGAGCGGTCCGGCGCAGCTCGACAGAGGGATGCAGAGTCCGCTGTTGAACGTGGGAAAGTACTCGAACGGGCAGCCTTCACCGCTGCACGGATAGCTGCCGGTGCTCTGGCTGCCGTCGCCCCATTCGATCACGTAGGTGCCGACATCGAACTCGGCGTCGGCGATGCTTCCTCGAAGCTCGGCGGCCTCGCCCTCGAGAAGATCCCTGTCGTCGAGGTCACCGAGGCACAGGACGAGGGGCTGGGACGGGTCGCAGTACGGGTTCAGGTGCACGACCGGAGCATCGTTCACGGCTGCGACGTCGAGGGTCACCGTAGCCGGGTCGTCCCCGGCTTCGTACGTGAACTGATCCTTCCCCGCAAAATCGTCCCCAGGAAGGTAGGTGAATGAGCCATCGGTCGCCATCACGACCTGGCCGTGCTCGGCCGGAACCGTGACGATCGGGTTGTCGCCCGCCGCTGCGGGGTCGTCGTTGCCGAGCACTCCGGGCGCAGCCACCGACAGAAGCTGATCCTCGACGGCATCGAATCCGTCATCCATGGCGTCGCTCGCCTGAACCGTCACAGTGACACGTCCGAAGCCGAACTGGCCCAGCGCGTCGCTGATCCGGTACAGGAAGATCGCCTCACCGACATAGTCCCGCTCGGGAGTGTATGTCACAGTGCCATCGTCATTCACCGTCCACTCGCCGTGAAGGTACAGGTCCCGACCCACCGGCGCGCAGAGATGCGCATCGCAGGGATCCTCCACCACAGAGGCCGGCCGCAGATCGCCATCGCCGTCGGTGTCGTTGGCGGCGACATCGACAGTTGTCGGGGTGTCTTCGTCGATCGTCGCCGTGTCGTTCGTCACAGACGGAGCATCAACGACCTGCGCGACATCGATGAAGGCATCGACCGGTGTCGTCGCGCCGTCGATGGGGTCGTTCGTGACGAAATAGGTGAACCGGTCGACGCCGGTGAAATCAGGGTCGGGCGTGTAGGTCATGCTGCTGACGATCAGGTTGAAGGGCACTCCTGGGATGAATTCGACCCATCCGATCCGGAGCACTCCGTGCTGAGTGCGCACCTCGTCCTGTCCGTCGAACAAGGCGCCGCCGATGTATCCGATATAGGCGGCGTGCCCGTCGTTCTCGAGGAGATCGCCCGACTGGATGGGCAGCGAGGTGTCTTCGACGGCGTTCAGCAGGTCGGGCTCGCCGGCAGGCACATCGGGCGCCGGTGGCGCGACGACGTTGATGGTGACCCTCGTGTGGGCGGCGTTCTCCTCAGCACCAAGCGAAAGTTGCAGGCCGGTTGGCGAGGTTCCCCGGGCGCGATACAGGAACGAGTCGACACCGATGAATCCTGAGGGTGGCGTATAGATGAATGAGCCGTTCGGATCGACGAAGGTCAGTGTGCCGCCCTGATCGGTCTCGATCGAGGCGAACGACCCGACAGTCTTCTCGGTGAAGGACACCGGAAACCTCGCCGCAACCGACCTGACGACGGTGTCGCGATTGGCGAGGACGTCGTTGTCGAGCAGACCGCACGTGAATCCGCAGACGAGCTTGCCCACTTCGAGCGGCGTGTCCTGGTAGGCCGTGTAGACGTCTCGTTGAGTTCGGACCTGATCCACCGCCGCGATGCGCACGGTCGCGACATTCGAACAGGGACTGCCCACGGCCTGCGACGCGTACACGTACTGAAAACTGTCCGCGCCGTAGTAGCCGTCGGCGGGGACGTAGGTGAAGCTTCCGTCCGGGTTGAGTGTGAACGACTTGGCGTGATCCGGACTCGCCCACAGGATCGCCCGGTAGGTCGAGCTGAGAGGCACATGATTGTCCGCGGGGAAGCCAAGCGTGAAATCATTGTCGAGTACGCCCGAACTGCGCCCAGGGGCGATGACGGAGTTGTACAGCGGGGCCGGGGAATACGGAAGCGGCGCGAACCAGCTCGCGAGCGCATCACGGTCGTAGACGTCGTCGGTGGCACCGAGGTTTTCGTTCACGATCCAGCCGTCGAAGGTTCCGTAGTAGCAGTCGACCGACGGACCCGGAAGATGCGTCGCTGAGGCCGAAGGCGCTGGGCCGGTGAGGGAAAGGACGGTGAGCGATCCCGTGGCGAGGACGCTCGCAACAAGCAGGGCGAGGCCCCGACGTGCTCCGAGTGCGTGGTGAATTGCCATCATCGACATCCTTTCGGGCGGTCTGACGCGTTGCGTGAACCGGTCCGCCCAGGCTAGGAAGCCGGCGCGCGCGGCGCATCGGGCATTTGCCCGCCTTGTCGACGCGCCCGCCCAGATCGTCAGGGGGAGAGCATGCCGGAGTGGAGCGCGGCGGTGACCGCCTCGGTACGTCCGCGCACACCGAGCTTGCGGTAGATCGACACAGTGTGATGCATGACGCTCTTCGGAGTGATCCGGAGTGCGCCCGCGATCTCCTTGTTGTGCAGGCCCTGGGCGAGGAGCCGTAGAACCTGATGCTCCCGTGGAGTGAGTTCGGGGGAAGCGGCGGCGGCGCTCGCTGCCGGGGGAGCGGGTGCCGCGTCGACGACCTCGCGAAGGTAGGTCAACAGCTCTGAGAGTGTCTCGTCGCGGTCCAGCATCCGGCCTCGAGCGGTCTGCCGCGCATAGTCCTCGAGGCTCAGCGAACCGCGGATGCTGTCGAGCGCATGGCGGTACAGCGCGGAGTGGGCGGGGGACATGATCGCCATCAGCGGCGCGATGTGCGCGGCAATGCTTCCGTGCAGGAACGCGCCGATCGCTGGCTCGCCGCGGAGCAGGCTGATCTGCACGGCGCACATGGCTGAGATCGTCAAGCCGTTGAGGAGATCCATCCGCCCGAGTCGCTCCTGACGGGTCAGGACCCACGCGGCAGCCCGATGCGAATCGCCTGATTCGATCGCGTCCTGGGCAAGGATCGCCAGCGTGTGCATCTCGTGCACGAGGTCGCTCTGAGCGCGGAACATCTCGAGCACCCCCTCGAGGGAGGGCAGCTCGGCGCGGTCGGTGACGCACTCCGGGGGGAGCGCATGCAGGGCGAGGCTGCCCAACGCCACTCCCGTCCGATCACCGGCGCGCATGGCACGCTCAAACCCTGACGCGGTCAGGCTCGCGGCCTCCTCGTATCGACGAAGCGCGGCATTCATCGTGCCCAGCGAGATCTCGAAGCGGCCGAGCCAGCGAGTGTGTCCGATCTCGGACGCCAGCCGCAGCCCCTCTACGCAAGACCTCATTGCGGCTTCGAATTCTCCCAGCCCCGCCGCAGCGTTGAAGTGAGTGTGCAATGCACGCAGGAAAGGCAGCGGATCCGCGATCTGGCGGCCCAGACCCAGCCCCTCCTCGAGTTGGCGACCGATCAATTCGGAGCGGTCGCTGACCACCGGTGACCAGCTCGCCATCGCGGCGAGCCACAGCAGTGCATCCCGCCGAGCCGCCGCGGTTCCCACGCTCGTCGTGTGCGTCAGGGCTGTCAGAACCTCGATGAGCGCCGCGGCGTTGCCGTATCGGTCAGCGGTCCACCCGAGGTCTGCCGCGAGCCGGAGCGCGGCATCCGGATTCGACGCCGCCAGCCATCGAGCGGCGGCGAGGGCCTCGGCGTAGTCCTCGCCGAGAAGACGGCGAGCCGCCTCCTCGTCTGCGTCGTCGAACGCGGCGGCGGCTCGCTGCGCCACCTCGGAATAGTGCGCGGCGTGTGCGACTCGCGCCTCGGCTGCCGCACCGGATGCGGTGAGTCTCTCGGCGGCGAACCAATGGACGAGGTTGCTGAGCCGATACCTGCCCTCGCGCCCGCCTGTGTCCTGGTCCAGTTCGACGAGTCGAAGGTCGAGCAGTTCCCCGAGTGCGTCGTAGCACGAGGGGAGCTGTCCGGCGCAGACGGCCTCGATCGCCCCGATCGTGAACGACCCGGAGAAGACGCTGAGCGAGTCGAGGAGCTGCTGGGCATCAGCAGACGAGGTCCGGCGGGTGTCGGCGATACCTGTCCTGACGGCCCGTGTCGTTCCCACCCTGGCGGGCATGGTCAGAACGGCGAGCGCCCGCTCCGGTGTTTCGAGGAGATCCGCGAGCGAGGCAAGCGGAGCGAGTGGCAACCGCAGTGCCGCCAATTCGATCGCCAACGCGTTCCCGTCGACCGCGCTGCAGATTCGCCGGATCGAGTCCCTCGACTCCTCGTCGTCCTTGAGTGAAACCGCCACGGACTCAGCTGTGCGGCGGAACAGCTCCCCGGCGGCATCCGGTCCGAGCGGTCCTGCGTGGACGATACCCACGGTGGCGTCGCGCATCTGCGGTACCGACTCGACCAACAGGATGAGTCCGCCGTGCCCTGAGAGGAGTCGAGAGAGCTCTTGACCTGATCGAGCCAGCACATCCGCTCGCTCGACATGCAGGAGAATCCTCTCCCCGTTCGATCGGGAGTCGTCGCGGTGCAGCGGGATGGGTGCGTGGGAGACGTGATGGCGGAGCCCCATCATCGCGGATGCCATGCTTTCGCCGGTCAGATCGAGTCGTTGGACGTCGACGAAGAGCGACCTCGAGCGGCCCCTGAGCGCGGCGCTCACGAGAGCCGACTTTCCGCCGCCAGGCGCACCCGTCACGTTGATGACAGTGGTCCCGCCTGTGTGGAGCAGCCGGAGCAGGGCACGCAACTCGGCCTCTCGGCCGATCAGCGGCGAGAGCATCGAATGGCTGGTCTCCGCGTGGGAAGCGAGGCTGATGTTCTCGCGCGAGGGTTCGACGCTCATCGTGTGCCGCAGCCCCAGTGCCCCATGCCCTCATCGTAGGAGTCCGAGGCGTTGTTCGCGGCTGTTCCGGCAATGAAATCCGCGAGGACGTCGCTCCGCCCTTGTTCGCTCGAGCCGACTCTGTTACCGTTAACATCAATCTGTTACCGTTAACATTCGGTTCTCGATGTTCCCCTGGCGATGCTGCCGGCGGGCGTGAAGGGGCAGCAAGATGCAAAGACGCAAAGGGCTTTTCTGGATCTCAAGTGCCGTTCTGGGCGTGCTGGCAGCGAGCGTCATCGCACCCAGCGCGTCATCGGCGACTGAAGACTTTCCGTTCGTCCCGTCGATCACCTCGACCGACAACGGAGACGGAACGTACGACATCCCGCTGCTGAGATCGGATGTGCCCGATGTCTCGGTCGCACGCGTTCCCGCCGCCGAGAACGACGAGGGCCGCGACGTCTATTACATGGTGTCCACGACCATGCACCTCAGCCCGGGCGCCCCCATCATGAAGTCGTACGACCTCGTCAACTGGGAGATCGTCAACTACGCGTTCGACAGGATCAGCACCGGCGACGGCTTCTCGCTCCGCAATGGCAAGTCGTCATACGGCCAGGGGCAGTGGGCGAGCTCGATCCGCTATCACGAGGGCACGACCTACGTGCTGTTCAACACGAACAACCTCGGCGGCGCCTACATGCTCTATACCGACGACCCGGAGAATGGCACGTGGGAGCGGGTGCAGTTCGGCCGAGGGATGCACGACCCGACGCTGTTCTTCGACGACGCCAACGGCGGGGACCCCTACGTCTTCTACGGCAATGGCGCCCAGACCGCGGTGAAGCTGGATCCCGAGAACGACTGGGCCATCGTCGAGGAGTATCCGAACATCTTCCGCCAATCGGACTACAGCGCGGAATGGACGAAGGGCCTGTTCGAGGGCAGCCAGCTCGCGTACATCGACGGCATGTACTACATGGTCATGATCACCTCGGGCTCCGGGTGGTCCCGACAGGTGCTCATTCTGCGATCCCCGTTCCTGCTGGGCAAGTACGATGAGCGATCCGGCGGTGCGAACACATACGAGGACCACTCCGGACTCAACTCAAACGGCTACGCGCAGGGAAGCCTGGTCGAAGTCGCCAACGGCGATGGCACCACCACATGGCACGGATTCTTCTTCCGCGACACCTACCCGTGGGGTCGCATCCCGGCGCTGATCCCTGCGGTCTGGCCCGCGGACGGATCCGCCGATGCCGGATGGCCCGTCTTCGGGCGGGCCGGCGCAGTCGGCTATCCGGACACCTTCGACCACCTGATCACTCTCGACGAGGATCAGGCGAACCTCGCCCGAGCCAAGTCCATCGTCACCTCCGACGACTTCCGCAACGACGCAGGACGTCAGCCCTGGACCCATGAATACGAGCGATGGGGGCTCGAGGGCGACGCGCTCGATGAAGTCGCCTACGACGGCTCCGATCTGCGGGCGCAGTGGGAGTGGAACCACGCTCCCGACAACAGCCATTGGTCGTTGACCGACCGCGAGGGCTGGCTGCGGCTTGCGCCGCCGAGTGTCGTCACGGGCAAGGCTTCGCACCGCGGCGGCGGCGACAACGCCGGCGGCCTCACCTACCTGGAAGAGGCGCGGAACACCCTCAGCCAGCGGGTCGTACTCCCGCGGATGAGCGCGGAGACGCGCCTGGACTTCAGCGGCTTGAACGACGGTGACACCGCCGGGCTCGCCGTCTACAACCGGGCATTCACGTACGCCGCTGCGAGAAAGGTCGACGGAGAGTTGTCGATCGGCCTCGTCGAGAGGACTCCGGCTGAGGTGCGCGGCCAACTCGGGGCCATCGAAGCTGCAGAGGTGGAGGAGTTCATCGCGTCCGTGCCGGTGCCGGACGGGCAGGACGGCGTCTATCTCAGAGTCGACACATCAGGCAGCGACGGCCGAGACCTGCGTGCACGGTGGTTCTACTCCTGGGACGGGCAGAGCTGGAATGCGCTCGGCGCCGAGACGGTCACCGCCTTCGGCGGATGGCATCCGACGCACTTCATGGGACCGAGGCTGGGACTCTTCAGCTACGCGACCGAAGCGACCGGCGGACACGCCGACTTCGACTACCTCTACCTGTCGGATGCTGATCCGGCGCAGCCCGTGTCGGCCGACCGCGTCGATGCCGCGATCACTGCGGCCGAGGCGCTGAACCTGCACGACGGCGCGACCGAGAAGGCGAAGGATGTCGAGTTCTGGCTGGCTGAAGCGCAGCGCGCGAAGGATGCCGGCATCCACACCCACACGCAGGCGGATGCCGCCGTCGAGCGGCTCCAGCTCGCGGTCGCGGAGTTCCTCGCATCCGGCGGCGAACCGAAGGGCGAGCTCGTGAGCGCCGTACCGTCCGCGACCGTCGAGAAGGTGAACGGCGAGAACAACCGGCTGACCGTCACCGTCACCGAGACGTGGTCGCTCGCGGGGCAGACGGAGATCAGCGAGACCTTCGTGATCCGGAACAATGCGGCGGACACCTACGACGTCGGGTCCTACCGGGTGTTCGTCGACACCCGCGGGAACGTCAAGATCCGCGACGTCTCGATCGTCGACTAGTGCCGCGGCTGCGCGAGCAGACCCTGCAAGACCCCAACCGATACAACACACCAAGGAGAGAACCATGCTGCGTGTTCAACGACGACGGCGCGGAGGGAAAGTCCGCGCCGCCACGATCGCGATGATCGCTTCCATAGGGATCATTCTGAGCGGCGGTGTCGCCGCGCAATCCGCTGTCGGCGACGAGCTCATCACGAACGGTGCCTTCGGGACGGGGAGTGATGGCTGGAGTGCTCAGCGCGGCGGCACGCTCGAACTGTCCGACGACGGGTTCGGCGGTTCGGGCAGCAGCCTGGCCATCGTCGGCCGGACGACGACGCAGTCGAGCCCCTTCTACGACATCTCCGGGAAGATCAAGGAGGGCGACCAGCTTCGCCTGACGGCGCAGCTGAAGTACGACGAGGGCGACGCGACCAAGAACTTCAACTTCACGCTCTGCCCTGACAACTACGACGGCGCCGTCTGCAAGGTGATCCGCAGCGCGACCGCGCAGAAGGGCGAATGGCTGGCACTCGACGTCACCTTCACCGCCACCACCGACGAGTGGGACTGGCTGTTCTTCGAGAACAACTGGAGCAGCTCGCCGACCGCGAGCGACATCCCCGACTTCAAGATCGACAACGTCTCGCTGGTCAAGACCACCGAGGCGCCGGGCGAAGAGGAGCCGCCGGCTCCCGAACGTCGTGCGGTCGAGGACGTGCTCGTCAAGGGCCTCGATGACCACAACCCCATCAACCCCTGGAAGTTCGGTGCGGATCCGACAGGGCTGGAGTGGGAGGGTCGGCTGTACGTCTACGCGACCAACGACAACCAGGACTACACGGCTCGCGACAAGGACGCGTTCGGATACGCGACCAGTGACGGGCAGTACAACGTCACCACGCTGAACGTCTCCTCGACCACTGACATGGTCAACTGGGTCGATCACGGCGAGGTCCCCGTCGCCGGACCCGATGGCGTCGCGCCGTGGGCTGGCCGGTCCTGGGCTCCCGCCGCGATCGCCCGCGAGGTCAAGAACCCCGAGACCGGAGAGATGGAGACCAAGATCTTCCTCTACTTCTGCAACGGCGGATCCGGAACGGCCGTGCTCATGGGCGATTCTCCGCTCGGCCCGTGGCACGATGTGCGCAGTGAGGCGGGGTACACCGGCAACGACAGGATGCTCATCTCGCAGGGCAACCCCATCCAGTTCAAGTCCGGCATGTGGCTCTTCGACCCCGAGATCTTCGTGGATGACGACGGTCAGGCCTACCTCTACTTCGGTGGGAACACCATCGGCGACGCTCCCAAGCATCCGAAGTCGACCGCGGTGGTCAAGCTGCGCGACAACATGTACGAGGTCGCGTGCGACGGCGAGGGCGAGGAGAGCTGCGAGGACGCGGTGCGCTACATCGACGCTCCTGGAGTCTTCGAGGCCTCATCGATGATGAAGCACGACGGGAAGTACTACTACACGTACTCGGCGAACTTCGGCATCCGCTATGAAGAGGGCAAGTACCCGTCGGCGGGCTCGATCCCGTACATGATCACCGACGATCCGATGTCTCTGACGCCGGAGAACTACGTCGGCGTCGCGTTCGAGAACCCGAACTCGTTCTTCCAGGATGCCGGTGGCAACAACCACTCCGACATCATGCAGTACAAGGACCGGACGTACTTCCTGTACCACTCCCGCACGCTGGGCAAAGCCTGGAAGGAAGGCACGGCGACCACCTTCCCGGTGTGGGGCAACCTTCGCAACACCCACGTCGAGGAGATGTCCTTCAATGAGGACGGGTTGATCGTGCCCATCCAGGGAACGCGCAGCGGCGCCACGCAGATCGAGAACTTCGACCCGTACGGCAAGATCGAAGCGCAGACTTTCGCCTGGCAGCAGGGCACCTACTTCGACATCCAGCCGGGTGCGTCGTCGGTGTTCCCTGAGCACAACAACGGCGGGAACGTGGTGCTGACGCGCATCGAGGATCAGGACTGGACCGGGATCTCCCAGGTCGACTTCGGAACCGACGGCGCCGAGAGCTTCACTGCTCGCGTCATGCCGAAGGCGGTGGGCGGATCGATCGAGATCCGTCTGGACGACCCGGTCGACGGTGCCGTGGTGGCCACCCTGCCGGTGGACTCCACGATCGGTGAGTGGGCTGAACTCACGACCGAGGTGTCCGGCGCCACAGGCGTCCACGACGTCTTCTTCGTGTTCACCGGTTCCGAGCCGCAGACCGTGCTGTTCGACGCCGACTACTGGGAGTTCGCCCCGGTCGATCCGACTGGCGGCGAGGTCACCTTCGACGACGCGCGGACGCTCGTGGACCAGGCCGAGGCCGCAGGCGCACTGAACGCCAACGCGGCAGCGCAGGTGCGCAAGCACATCGACCAGGCCGAGCACCTCGCGTCCGGTTCGGCTGCGAACCAGGCGATCGTCGCCCAGTTGGAGAACGCCGTGCGCAAGGTCGGATCGGCGAGCCCCGAGCTCACCGATGCGCTCAACGCGCTGGCGGAGGTGTACCGCTCGTAGGACGTCTCTCAGAACGCCGTGGCGTCGGCGGGCCTCTGGTCCGTGGGCGCCACGGCGTTCCCCCTGTCGTCGGATACGGCACTGGGTCGATGTGCGGGCATTACGCTGAGACCCGCGGGCCGACTTCGACCGGCAGGGGGAGATGATGGCGAACTCGAACTCGCCGAACGGCTGGCGTCGACCGAGCATGTACGACGTCGCGAAGGTCGCCGGCGTATCCCACATGACGGTGTCGCGCGTACTGAACGGTCATCCGAACATCCGCGAGCAGACGCGCGAGCGCGTACTCGCCGCCATCGCCGAGACGAACTTCACGCCGAGTTCCATCGCGCGCGCCCTCGCCACGAGGCGAGCGAATCGCATCGGCGTGATCGTGGACTCGCCGGTGCAGTACGGCCCCAACAGCACGCTGCGCGCCCTGGAGGTCGCGGCGCGCGAGGTCGGGTACGCGATCAGCGCGTACTCGATCGCCGAGGGCGACGGTCGGCAGCTGGATGCCGGGGTCGTCGACCTGCTCGCGGAAGGCGTCGATGGGCTGTGCGTCATCGCACCGCGCGCATCTTCTCTTGATCTGCTCGCCGGGCAGAATGTGAATCTTCCGACGGTGGTGATCAAGTCCGAACCGCATCCCGACATTCACACGGTCGGCGTGGATCAGCATGAGGGCGCGATGCTGGCCGTCAACCACCTCATCGAGATAGGGCATCGGCGCATCATCCATCTGGCCGGACCCCAGGACTGGTACGACGCCCGCGTGCGCGTTCGAGGGTGGCGCGATGCTCTGACCGATGCCGCCCTCGACCTCTCCGACCCGTTCGTCGGCGACTGGACATCGGATTTCGGATACCGTTTCGGGCTGGCGTTCGAGCCGGACACCGCGACGGCGATCTTCGCCGCGAACGACCAGATGGCGCTCGGCGTGATCCATGGCCTGCATGAGCGGGGGCTCCGCGTACCCGATGACGTCAGTGTGGTGGGATTCGATGACCTTCCCGATGCGCGGCATTTCCTGCCGCCGCTGACAACCGTTCGCCAGGACTTCGCAGCCCTGGGCAGACTGGCCTTGAGCTCGATCATCTCCGCCATCGATGGCGAGGACAACGAACAGCGCGAGATGATCGCCCCGAAGCTCAAGATCCGGGCGTCCACCGCCCCGCTTCGCCCATGACGCCGCTGATCATGGAGATCAGATGCCGCCAGCAGTGCGCCCATCGGTGACGAGCTCCCGCCGCGAAGTCCGGACCCGACCTCGTCACGCCTCGACAGTGCCCCCGCTGTGGACGAGACGCACCTCGATGCCGTTCTGGCCCTGGATCGCAGGGTCCGTCGACGCGAGCGCGAGCGCTTCGTCCCAGTCCTGCGCTTCGAGGATGTAGACACCGGCGACGACCTGCGCCGCATCCACGAACGGGCCCTCGCTCACGCCGTCGGTGCGGACCGAACGGGCCATGTTCCGCGGGGTGAACGCGTAGGCGGCACGCATGGCGCCGGATGCCGTCATGGCGTCGGCGTGCCCATCGGGCACCGCGAGGTCCTCTTTCGTCGCATCCGGCTCGTGGGCGGAATCACCGGTGTAGATGAGAACGGCGAACTGGGGCATATGAGTCTCCTCGACGTGGGCTCGCGACGGTCCCGCCGCGAGCGGCGCGGACCTGGTGGGATGCTACGTGATTCCCGCCGGGCAGTACAGAAGCAGGGGCTGACAGCCGCGGCATCCGGGAGCACACTTGTGTCACATCAACCGTGAGGAGCTGCCATGTCGTACAAGGTCGGATACTTCGTCGGAAGCCTGTCGTCCACGTCGGTCAACAGAGTGCTGTCGAAAGCGCTGATCAACGTCGCCCCCGACGACCTCGAGTTCACCGAGATCCCGATGGGCGACCTGCCGCTGTACAGCCCGGACTACGACGCGGACTACCCCGAGGTCGCGCGGGCGCTGAAGGACGCGATCGACGCCAGCGACGCGGTGCTCTTCGTCACACCTGAGTACAACCGGTCGATCCCCGGTGCGCTGAAGAACGCGATCGACTGGGCCTCTAGGCCATGGGGTCAGAACTCGTTCCATCACGTCCCGACGGCGGTGATCGGCGCCTCGATCGGCGTCATCGGCACGGCCGTTGCCCAGCAGAACCTGCGCTCGGTCATGGCATTCTGCAACGCCCGTCAGATGACGGCCCCCGAGGCGTACATCCACTACACGTCGGAGGTGTTCCTCGACGACGGCACCATCACGAAGCCCGACACCGAGCAGTTCCTGCGCGGCTTCATGCAGGAGTTCCGGGATCACGTCGAGCGCGTGCTGACGGTGCTGCCCCGCTCATAAGGGGCGCCCTCGGGTACCCTCGTCACATGGCGAACGCGACGACGCAGACCACCAAGCGCGAGGCCTTCGGCTCGCGCAACGTCTTCATCCTCTCGGCGATCGGCTCCGCTGTCGGTCTCGGCAACATCTGGCGCTTCCCCTACGTCGCCTACGAGGGCGGCGGCGGGGCCTTCCTCATCCCGTACCTCTGCGCGCTGCTGACCGCCGGCATCCCGCTGCTGTTCTTCGACTACGCGATCGGCCACCGCTTCCGGGGCTCCGCGCCGCTCGCCTTCCGCCGCATGCACCGGGTGGCCGAGCCGCTGGGCTGGTGGCAGGTGCTCATCTGCGTCGTCATCGCAACCTATTACGCGGTGATCATCGCATGGGCGGCGATGTACACCTGGTTCTCGGCCCAGCTCACCTGGGGCGAGGGCAAGGAGGAGGACTTCTTCTTCAATGAATTCCTGCAGATGGGGAACGTCGCCAAGACCGGCGTCTCGACGCAGTTCGTACCCCAGGTCGGGCTGCCGCTGATCGGCGTCTGGCTGATCGTGATCATCATCATGGCGCTCGGCGTCAAGCGGGGCATCGGCCGGGCGAACACCGTGCTCATGCCGCTGCTGACCGTGATGTTCGCCGTGCTCGTCGTGCAGTCGCTGTTCCTTCCCGGAGCGGTCGACGGGCTGAACGCCTTCTTCACCCCGAACTGGAAGGCGCTCGCCGACCCGGCTGTCTGGGCCTCGGCATACGGACACATCTTCTTCTCGCTGTCGGTGGCGTTCGGCATCATGGTCACCTACTCCTCGTACCTCAAGCGCAAGACCGACCTGACCGGATCCGGCCTCGTGGTCGCGTTCGCGAATTCCGGCTTCGAGATCCTCGCCGGCATCGGCGTGTTCTCGGCGCTCGGCTTCATGGCGCAGGCGCAGGGGACGGATGTCGCGGGCGTCGCGACCGATGGCATCGGCCTGGCGTTCATCGCTTTCCCCACGATCGTCTCGCAGGCCACCGGCGGCTCGATCATCGGCGTGCTGTTCTTCGGTGCTCTGGTGTTCGCGGGGATCACCTCGCTCATCTCGGTGCTCGAGGTCGTCGTCGCGGCTCTGCAGGACAAGCTCGGCTGGGGGCGTGTGCGCACCACCCTGACCGTCTCGATCCCGGTCGCTCTCATCTCGATCGCGATGTTCTCCACGACCACCGCGCTCGCAGTCCTGGACACCACGGATGCCTTCATCAACGCCTTCGGCATCATGGCCGTGGCTCTCGTCGCGGTGATCGTCGTGGCCTGGCTGCTGCACAAGCTGCCGGTGCTGCGCGAGCACCTCAACCGCCGCTCCAGTTTCAGGATCGGGTGGTTCTGGATGCTGCTGGTCGGCGCCCTTGCGCCGGTCGTGCTCGGCTACCTGTTCGTCAATGCGGTGATCGCCAAGGTCACGACGCCGTACGAGGGCTACCCGGACTGGTTCCTGGCCATCTTCGGCTGGGGCATGGTGATCGCACTCGTCGTGCTGGCGATCCTGCTGTCGCTGCTGCCGTGGAGTCGCCGATCGCACGCCAAGGACGATCCGGAGTACGACGAGTTCCTCATCGAGGAGGACTACATGCCGGATGCCGAGACCGGAACCGTCAGAGTTCCGGGATACACCTCGAAGGGAGCACAGCCATGACCCTCGTCGCCATCATCATGATGGTCATCGCCATGGTCACCGTCTGGGGCGGTCTCATCGCGGGCATCATCAACCTGGCCCGGCATCCCGAGGCCGCCGAGACCGAGCCGAATCCGCCAGCCGAGCTCTAGCGGAGAAGCACGCTCAGCGCGCCGCCATCCAGTCCGCCACCCGCTGGATGGTCCGTTCGAACGCGGGCGCGTTCTCGTCGAGGGGACGATTGAGATGTCCGTGCGTGGTTCCGGGTTCGATGGACACGTCGATCGGCACCTCGGCATCCGCCAGGGTCGCCGCGAACGCCTCACCCGACACGCGCAGCTCGTCGGTGTCGTCGTTGACCATGATCGTCGCCGGGAAGCCCGACAGCTCGGCAGCGGTGGCGAGGCCGGGGATCGCGGAGATCGGCGCACCCTCGGGGTCGCGACCCAGATAGTTCTCGTACATCCCCCACACCACGGATGCGGGGAAGTGGTCGGCTGCCGGGTCGGCATCCAGCGCCGCACGCAACTCGGCATCCGGCGCCGGCTGGACAGCCAGCAACGTCGGGTAGGCGAGGAAGACACCGGCGGGAAGCGGAGCGGATGCCGTCGCAGGCTCGTGCCCCAGCATCCGCAGCACCGCGCCGGTCGCGAGGTTGGCGCCCGCGCTCGCGCCGCCGACGAACACGCCGGGCCGGGTCCGCGCCGAGCTCGGCGGCCTGCGCGATCAGCCAGCGCCAGGAAGTCAGTACGTCATCGGAGCCGGCAGGGAAGCGGTCGGCCCCGTCCACCACACGCCGGTAGTCGACGCTGGCGACGACGGCGCCGCACGCGGCGAAGGCGCACGAGACGGCATCCGCTTCGGGCATGTCCAGATCCCCATGCATGAAGCCGCCGCCATGCGCCCAGAGCAGGCCGACACCCTGCAGGGGCCCGGAGCCTGCGGGGTAGACGCGGACCATGCCATCGAGTGCGGGGTGCGGGAGGGTCATGGTTCCAGAATGGCATCCGTCTCAGCGAAATACTGGTGTGTGACCGGGCCGAATGGTTGACTGCCAACATGGTGATGGAGCGGACGACCCAGCTGGAGTCGACGCGCGTGGCCGAGATCCTGCGCGAGGACATCCTGTTCGGCAGACGTCTTCCCGGCTCGCGCCTGGTCGAACGGGACATCGCCGCCGAGTTGCAGGTGTCGCGCCTGCCCGTGCGTGAGGCGATCAGAGACCTCGTATCCGATGGGATCGTCATCGCCACTCCGCGCACCTGGGCGGTGGTGCGGACCTTCTCGGCGCAGGATCTGCAGGATTTCGCCCAGGTGCGTGAGGCGATGGAGACCCTGTCGTTCGAACTCGCCACGCAACGGGCCGGCGAGTCGGGTCTGCGGCTGCTCGAGTCGATCGTGGGCGAAGAGGATGCCGCGGCGGCGGCGGGTGATGTCACGGCGGCGCGCATGGCATCGACGAGGTTCCACATGACCGCCGTGCACCTGGCGCACAACGCCATGCTCTCCGAGCTCGCGGGGTCGCTGGTGACTCGCCTGCGGTGGCTGTTCGGTCCGCACGATGACCTGGCCGGGATGGCTGTCGCTCACCGTGAGATCCTCACGGCCATGCAGGCTGGCGACGTCCCCGCCATCCGTCGGCTGATCCCCGCGCACCTCGCGGAGGGGCGGATCGCTGCCGAGCAGCGACTGTTCGGCCGACATGATGAAATCGACTGACCCTCGCTGAGGGTCGGTGCCTGCCGGTACGCTCGACTCGGGAGGTCTACGTGGGACGCACAGGGGATGCCATCGCCGAAGGTGTGGCGATCGCCGCAGCGGCGGCCAGGCTGACCGTGCGGAACCAGATCCTCGTCGGCACGATCGCCGGCGGCGGCACGTTCGAGCTCGACCACTACATGGACGTCGCCCGCTCAGCGCTGCTGGCCATGGCCCGGGAATCCGACGACGCAGCCGAGAACCTCACCACACTGCGCAAGCGGGCCAAGGGCCGCCACTCCGACCCGCACGGCACGCACGACTACCGGGACCGCGACGTGCGCAACCTGCGTCGGCGCGCCAAGCAGTCCACCGGAGTCGCCGAGCGCCTGCGCAAGATGACCGAAGATCCCGAAGCGCTCGGCGCGCTCGTCGAAGAGGCGCGGTCCGCCGCCTGGGCCGATGTGCGCGGCAACCTCGATCGTCGGCTGCGCGTCGAGGGCATGCGTCCGGATCAGGACCCGGACTACGACCGGATGCGGGATGCGCGGATGCAGGCGCTCAAGCTCGTCGACCTGCAGGCGCTCTCCTCCGAGCAGCGCTCCCGCCGCAAGCGCGAGAAGGCTTCCGAGAAGGTCTCCGAGAAGGCTGCGGTGAAGAGCGAGCGAACCAGCCGACGGGAAGCGCGGCATGCCGGCAGCTCCTGAGGCCCCGGCGATTTCACATCTCGGATCACGGTGTTGTAGGCTGTTCCTTGGCCCGCTGAGGGCCATGCGCCACTAGCTCAATGGATAGAGCATCTGACTACGGATCAGAAGGTTAGGGGTTCGAGTCCCTTGTGGCGCACAGTGCATGAAACCCCCGTCGCGGAAGCGGCGGGGGTTTTCTCATTCCCGCCCGGCCATCCTCGCACGTCGAGGCTCCGTCTCCATCACACTGTGCAGCGCGGGATCGCGGTCGGCGAAGGCCGCGGCGGTCCTGACCAGCACATCGCGCATCGTGGCCACCGCGATCCCGGGTGAGACGTCCGATCGGTGCGCCAGGCTCACCGTGCGCGTGAGCGGGTTCGACAGCCGGGCCGAGCGCAGGGCAGGGCGATCGGTCAGCACCATGGCCGGGACCACTGCGACGCCGAGGCCGCGCTCCACGAAGCGCAGCACGGCATCCATCTCGGGGCCCTCGAGCACGGGGCTCGGAGCCAGACCCGCAGCGCGGAAGGCGGCATCCGTCGTCTCGCGCAGGTCGTAGCTGCGGTCCAGGGCGATCAGCGGCAGGCCGGCGAGGCGCTCCATCCCGACCGCGGCGCCCTCCTCCACCAGCGGGTTCGTCGCCGAGGTGACCACCACGAGCTCCTCCTCGAGCAGGGCGACGCGGCTGAGCGTCACGCCGTGCGGCGGACGGGCATCGGATGCCGTGATCAGCGCGATGTCGAGGTCGCCGACGGCAAGCTGATCGACGAGCATGCGCGAGCCGCCCTCCGTGAGGTGCAGATCCACACCCGGATGCGAGTCGTGGAACGTGCTGATCGCCTCGGCGACCAGACTCACGCACAGCGTCGGCGGTGCGCCCAGTCGCACACGTCCTCGGCGCAGCCCTGCGAGCTCGTCCATCTCGTCGCCGATGGCGGCGACCTCGGCGAGGATGCGCTGCGCGCGGGGGAGCAGCGCCTCTCCGGCGGGCGTCAGCGAGATGTGTCCGCGGGCGCGGCGAAGCAGGTGCGCCCCCAGCTCGCGCTCCAGGGTGGAGATCTGCCGGCTCAGCGACGGCTGCGCCACGTGCAGCGACTCGGCGGCGCGGGTGAAATGGCCCAGGCGCGCCACCTCGACGAAACCGCGGAGCTGTTCCAGATTCATACGCTCAGGCTATCGAAACCACTCGGATAATGCATTGGAGTTATAGCCGGGGTGTGCCTACCGTGAAGAGCATGAATGCTCGTGAACGACAGATATCCACCACCGTCCTGGTCATCGGAACGGGCGGCTCCGGGCTGCGAGCGGCCATCGAAGTGGCCGAGCACGGCATCGACGTCCTCGCCGTGGGCAAGCGTCCCCGTCAGGATGCGCACACCTCGCTCGCCGCCGGTGGCATCAACGCGGCGCTCGGCACCATGGATGCCGAGGACAGCTGGCAGCAGCACGCCGCCGACACCATCAAGGAGAGCTACCTGCTCGCCGATCCGCAGACCGTCGAGATCGTCACCAAGAGTGCCGAGCGCGGCATTCGCGACCTCGAACGCTGGGGCATGGGCTTCGCGCGGGAGGACGACGGCCGCATCTCGCAGCGCTTCTTCGGCGCGCACACCTTCCGCCGCACCGCCTTCGCCGGCGACTACACCGGTCTCGAGGTCCAGCGCACCCTCGTGCGCCGCGCCGAGGAGCTCGAGGTGCCCATCCTCGACGGCGTGTACATCACGCGCATCCTCGTGCGCGACAACGTCGTCTTCGGCGCCTACGGCTTCGACCAGAGCGACGGCACGCGGTATCTCATCCACGCCGACGCGGTGATCCTCGCCGCCGGAGGACACACCCGCATCTGGCGGCGCACCTCCTCGCGACGCGACGAGAACACCGGGGACTCCTTCCGCCTGGCCGTCGAGGCCGGTGCCCGCATCCGCGACCCCGAACTCGTGCAGTTCCACCCGTCAGGCATCATCGAGCCCGAGAACGCGGCCGGCACCCTCGTCTCCGAAGCAGCGCGCGGCGAGGGCGGCATCCTGCGCAACGCTCTGGGGGAACGGTTCATGCAGAAGTACGACCCCGAGCGCATGGAGCTGTCCACCCGCGACCGCGTCGCGCTCGCCGCGTACACCGAGATCAAGGAAGGACGCGGAACCGAGAACGGCGGCATCTGGCTGGACGTGTCGCATCTGCCGCGCGAGACGATCATGAACCGTCTTCCGCGCGTCTACCAGACGCTGCTCGAGCTGCAGATGCTCGACATCACCACGGACCCGATCGAGATCGCGCCGACCGCGCACTACTCGATGGGCGGCGTGTGGGTGCGTCCCGACGACCACGGCACCGACGTCGACGGCCTGTACGCCGTGGGTGAGGCCGCCAGTGGCCTGCACGGCGCGAACCGCCTCGGCGGCAACTCGCTCATCGAGCTGCTCGTCTACGGGCGCATCGTGGCGCAGGCCGCGATGGCGCACGCACATGGTCTGGAGTCGCAGCACCGCTCGGCGGAGGCCGTGGCTCAGGCGCGCGCCGAGGTCGACGATCTGCTCACCGCCGACGGGCACGAGAACGTGCGCGCCCTGCAGCGGGCGATCCGCAACACCATGACCGAGCACGCCGGCGTGGTCCGCGACGAGGAGGGCCTTCTCGAGGGGCTCCGCGAGCTGGACGCGATCGAGGAGCGGATGAAGGACGTCGGCATCCACCCCGACATCGCCGGGTTCCAGGACCTCGCACACGCATTCGATCTGCGGGCCTCGGCCATCGCCGCGCGGGCTACCCTCGAGGCGGCGAGGGAGCGCCGGGAGACCCGCGGATGCCACAACCGCAGCGACTTCCCCGACACCGACAGTGCACTGCAGGTGAACCTGGTATGGTCGCCGACCGCCGGCGTCACGCGGGAGCCGATCGGTGCCGTCCCCGAGGAGATCGCGGAGCTGATGCGTGAGGTCGACAGCACCGGCAAGCTCGTCGAATAGGGTGCAGGCTCCCCGCCCGGCACGGTCCGTGGCGGGGAGTTGCCCCGAGATACAGACCGAGCGGTCACCGAGCGCCGTAGGCTGGGGGTGTGACTGCGTACGTCTCGGCCTTCGATCTGTTCTCCATCGGAGTGGGTCCCTCGAGCTCCCATACCGTCGGCCCGATGCGCGCCGGGGTCGATTTCGCCGCGCGGTTGCAGGCCGAAGGCCTGCTCGGGCGGGTCAGCCGCGTCACCTGTGAGCTGTTCGGCTCGCTGGGGGCCACCGGCCTCGGACACGGCACCCCGGACGCCGTGCTCGCGGGTCTGCAGGGCCTGCTGCCCGAGACCTGCGATCCCGACGACGTGCGGGCGATCTGGCAGAACTGGCCCGAAGCATCAGATGGCGGGGGCTCGCAGCTGAACCTGGCAGGCCGGCATCCGATCGACTTCGCCAAGGAGGACATCGTCTTCACCCCGCGCACGCGCCTCCCCGGGCACCCCAACGCGATGACGCTGCGCGCGCTGGACACCGACGGCGCCCCGCTGCTGGAGCAGACCTACTACTCGATCGGCGGCGGATTCATCCGCCGAGACGGCGAGGAGGCCCGGATCACCGTGGCCGAGCAGCCCTACCCGTACGACACCGCCGCGCAGCTTCTCGAACTGTGCGACGAGAACGGTCTGTCGATCGCCGAGATCGCACGGCTGAACGAGACCGCCGTCCGCAGCGAGGTCGAGGTCGCGTCCGGCCTGGATGCGATCTGGGATGCCATGAGCACCTGCGTGGACGAGGGACTGCACTCCGGCGGCATCCTGCCCGGCATCCTCAAGGTCAAGCGCCGTGCCTCCGACATCCGTGCGCAGCTCGAGGCCGCCGAGGCCGACGGGCATCAGGCGCTGCCCGGTGAGTGGCTGGGCGCGTTCGCGCTCGCCGTCAACGAGGAGAACGCCGCGGGCGGCCGGGTCGTCACGGCTCCCACCAACGGCGCCGCCGGCATCCTGCCCGCCGTGGGCATGTACTGGTGGCGCTTCCTCGCCGACTCCGGTCTCGGCGTCGGCAATGCCGTCACCCCGCACGGAGAGCTCGTCGGCAGTGCTCTGCTGGGGTTCGGCGGAGAGCAGACGCCCGCCGTTGACGCCCTCGATGACGAGCAGACCGCCGAGGCGAACCGTCGCCGCGGCATCCGTCGCTTCCTGCTGACCGCCACCGCGCTCGGCTCGCTGTTCAAGGCCAACGCGTCGATCTCGGGGGCCGAGGGCGGATGCCAGGCCGAGGTCGGCTCCGCGTGCGCCATGGCTGCCGGCGGGCTGACCGCCGTGATGGGCGGCACGAACCGGCAGATCGAGAACGCCGCCGAGATCGCGATGGAGCACCACCTCGGTCTCACCTGCGATCCGATCGGCGGGCTCGTGCAGATCCCGTGCATCGAGCGGAATGCGATCGCGGCATCCACCGCCGTCACCGCCGCCCGCCTCGCCCTGCGCGGCGACGGCGAGCACTTCGTCTCACTGGATGCCGTCGTCGAGACGATGCGCCAGACCGGGCTGGACATGTCGACGAAGTACAAGGAGACCAGCGAGGGCGGCCTCGCGGTCAATGTCATCGAGTGCTGAGCCGCTTCGGGGGTGGAGTCGGGTCGTAGGCTGACCTCATGGTGACCAGGCGCGGCAGGGGGCGTCCCCCGGGGGAGTCCGACTCGCGCGCGCGGATCGCGGCCGCTGCGGTGCACGAGTTCGGCGAGCACGGCTACGAGGGCGCGACGGTGCGGGCGATCGCTGCGCGGGCGGGGGTGGATGCCGCGCTCGTGCACCACTACTTCGGCGCCAAGGCCGATCTCTTCGCCGAGGTCACCGACTTTCCGCTGCGACCAGACCTGGAGGTGCCCCGGATCCTGCGCGGGCCGCGGGATCAGGCGGGGGAGCACATCGTGCGCTTCGTGCTCGAGGCGTTCGAGCGGCCGGAGGTGCGCAAGCGCGGCGTGATCGTGCTGCGCACGGCGGTGAGCAGCAGACTGACGGCACCGCTGATGACGGGCTTCCTGTCGCGGGAGCTGCTGCCGCGCATCGCTGCGGAGCTGGACGGGCCGGATGCGTCCCTGCGCGCATCGCTGGTGGCCTCGCAGATCGCCGGCATGCTGATCACCCGGTACGTCGTGAAGCTGCCCGCGATGGCGGACGCCACGCCGGATGAGCTCGTGGCGCAGGTCGGACCGACGATCCAGCGGTACCTGTTCGGCTGACGGCCTCGGCTGGTGTCCCGTACTCGGCATCCGTTCCCGCCTCGGCATCCGTCTCCGTCCGACAGCAGCGCGCTCCTCGCTCCAGGTCGCATCGGATGCCGCCAAAACCGCGGGGAAGCGGCAACCATTGCGACCTGGACTCGCGGAACCGAGGGGATTGACCCGCGAGCCGACCGGGACCATAATTCAACGCATGATGAATAACGCGGATGCCGCAGGCACGGATGCGGTGGTGATCGATGGGCTGCAAGTGCGGCGCGGGCGTCATGACGTGTTCGACGGCCTGTCGCTGCGCATCCCGCGCGGTCAGGTCATCGGCCTGCTCGGGCCCTCCGGCTGCGGCAAGACGACGCTGATGCGCTCCATCGTCGGCGTGCAGCGCACGCACGGCGGCACGGTCGAGGTCCTCGGAGAGCCCGCCGGCTCCCGGGGTCTGCGCCGACGCGTCTCGTACGGCACGCAGGGGTCGGCCGTCTACACCGGCCTCACCGTTCGGGAGAACCTGCGCTACTTCGCATCCGTCCTCGGCGCTCCTCGTTCCGATGTCGACCGGGTTCTGACCCAGGTCGGCCTCGCCGCGCACGCGAACCAGTCCGTCGATGCTCTCAGCGGAGGGCAGCTCAACCGCGTCTCCCTCGGTGCCGCACTGCTCGGCGAACCCGAGCTGATCGTTCTCGACGAACCCACCGTGGGTCTCGATCCGGTGCTGCGCGCCGAGCTGTGGGGTCTGTTCCGTGAGATAGCCGATGACGGCACGACCATGCTCGTCTCCAGCCACGTGATGGACGAGGCGCTGCGCTGCGACCGGCTTCTGCTCATGCGCGACGGGCGCATCATCGCGGACACGACGCCGCAGCGGCTGCTCGCCGACACCGGGCAAACGGATGCCGAGGCCGCCTTCCTCGCGCTCATCGAACACGACACCGGCGTGCAGCACGAGACGCGCCGTTCTCGGAGGGAGGAGGAGCGATGAATCTCCACCGGTCCTTCGCCACAGCGGGGCGCGTGCTGCAGCAGCTGCGGCACGACCCGCGCTCCATCGCGCTGATGCTCATCGCCCCGAGCCTGCTGGTCGGCCTGTTCGCCTGGCTGTTCGCCGATCAGGACGGCGTCTTCGACCGCTTCGGCGGCGCGATCCTGGCGCTCTTCCCGTTCATCGTGATGTTCCTGATCACCTCGATCACCACCCTCCGCGAGCGCCGATCGGGCACGCTGGAGCGGTTGATGACCACCCCGCTCGGCAAAGCCGACTTCATCGTCGGCTACGCATTCGCGTTCGGTCTGATGGCGATTCTGCAGGCCGTGGTCACGGTGGCCTTCGCGGTCTATGTGTGCGGACTCACGGTCGACGGTCCGCTCTGGCAGCTGGGACTCGTCGCGGTGGTGGATGCCGTGCTCGGCACCGCGACCGGGCTGCTGGCCAGCGCGTTCGCGTCGACCGAGTTCCAGGCCGTGCAGTTCATGCCCGTTCTGGTCTTCCCGCAGATCATCCTGGGCGGTCTGTTCATGCCCCGTGACCAGATGCCCGACGTGCTCTACGCGATCTCCGACTGGCTGCCGCTGAGCCACGCGATCGACGCGATCCAGGCGGTCGCCGCGGGCGACGAGGGCTGGGATGTCGGAGCTCCGCTGCTGATCGTGGTGGCGTTCGCCGTCGGATTCCTCGTGCTCGCCCCGCTCACCCTGCGCCGCCGCACCCCGTAGGGCCGGGCTCGCAGGGCGCGAATGGTCGCATGCGGCGCGGAGACGCGGCGTGTTGTGACCTGCGAAGCCTCAGGACGGGCGCGCGCCGCGGTTCTTCGTATGGCGCGTAGGAGCTGCGGCCCAGGGATCCTCCGGCCACGGATGCTTCGGATACCGGCCGCGCATCTCGGCGCGCACCTGCGCGTACGGGCCCGACCAGAACGAGGCCAGGTCGTCGGTGACCGCCAGTGGCCGTCCGGCGGGGGAGAGGAGGTGGAACAGCACCGGCACGCGCCCGCTGACCAGGCGCGGTGTCTCCGCCCAGCCGAAGCACTCCTGCAGCTTCACGGCGACCACCGGCCGGGCGGTCGGCTCGTCCAGCGGCGGGTAGGCGATGCGGATGCGGCTGCCGGTGGGCACTTCGAGCCGCTCGGGCGCCAGTTCATCGAAGTCCACGGCGGCGGGCCAGGGCAGCAGTCGCCGCAGAGCGGGTGCGAGGTTCACTCGTCCTGCGGGTGTCCCGGATGCGAGGGCATCCACCTCCGGGGCGAGCCAGCTGTCGAGGTCGGCGAGCAGCGCGGCATCCGACACCGCCGGCCACGGTGCCCCCAGTTCGCGGTGCAGCAGCGCGAGGCGGCGGCGCAGCTCGACCGCGGCATCCGACCAGGTGAAGACATCCAGCCCCTGCGACCGCAGAGCCCGCTGCACCGCGCCGCGACCCTCCTCGGCCGTCGCACGCAGCGGCACCGACGACAGCACGATGGCGCCGAACCGCCGCTCCCGGCGGGCGGTGACCCGGCCGCCGACGAACTCGGCTTCCACGCGGTCGGTCAGCAGGTGGTCGGCTGCCTGCGCCGCCTGGCTCTCGGTGAGAGTTGCTGCCGCGCGGATGACCGCCCCCGATCCGGCCGCCGCGCGCCCGGATGCTCGGGCGACGTCGGCGACCGCCAGCCACTCGGCGCCCGCCAGCGAGCCGCGCACGGCGGCGCGGGTCCCGGATGCCAGCAGGAACGTCGCTCCGTCTGCCGTGCGGTCCATGCGCCGTGCGACCCGCTCGGGGAAGGCGAGCGCGATCACCAGCCCGACGTCGTCGATGCTCGGGCGCGTGCGGCCGCCGTCCGGGGCGAAGCGCAGCATCCGATCGACCTCGCGCGCCCAGCGGGCGGCATCCGGTCCACGCCGGTTCCGCAGGGATACGACGGCGGCGGTCACGTCGGCATCACCGATCCGCTGGTCGCCGCCGATCAGTGCGACGACCTCCGCGGCGAGCTGTGCGCCGACCAGCGGCGACCCGTCGAGCAGGGCGCGGGCGAGGCGCGGGTCGGTGGGGATGCGGGCGAGCGCGCGGCCCTCGGCGGTCGCCCGTCCGTCCTCGTCGATGGCGCCGAGACCGCGCAGAACCTGATGCGCATCGGCGATGCTGTCGGCGGGGAGCGGGTCGATCAGGCGGAGGCCTGTGCCGCCGGGAGTGCCCCAGCAGGCGAGCAGCAGCGCGGCATCCGTGAGGTCGGTCGTGGCGATCTCCGGAGCCGGCCGCGCCGGGGCGGCTGCGAAGGTGCGCTCGTCGACGCATCGGATGACGATGCCGGGGCCCTGGCGGGTGGCGCGGCCGGCGCGCTGGATGGCGGACGAGCGCGGTGTGCTCGTGGTGACGAGCCCGCTCATACCCCGCGCCGTATCGCGCTGCGGGTGACGGGAGAGGCAGCTGTCGATGACCAGGCGCACGCCCGGAACGGTCAGCGACGACTCCGCCAGGGAGGTGGTGACGATGATGCGGGGCGGATCATCCTCGCGGCGTCCGCGGATGACGGCATCCTGCTCTGCCGCCGGGATCTGCCCGTGCAGCTCCCGCACGTCGAACCCGCTCGCAGTGTCCCGGATGCGGCGGGCGATCTCGGAGACCTCTCGGGCACCGGGTGCGAAGACGAGCACGTCGGCCGCGGGATCGTCCCGGTTCAGATCTCGGGCAGCGGATGCCGTGACGCGGGCGACATGGTCGAGGAAGGCCCGCGTCACGCCACGCTCATCGAGTCGTGGCGCGGCACTCGGAGCCCAGCGCTCGGTCAGCGGGAACGCCGGAACCGTGTGGTCGACGATCGGGGCGGGGCCGGAGTCCGTCCCGATCACGGCGGCGAGGCGTTCGGCGTCCAGTGTGGCGGACATGGCGACCAGCACGAGGTCATCGCGCAGCTGGCGCACCTCACTCAGCAGGCCGATCAACAGGTCGGTCTCCAGTGCTCGCTCGTGCACCTCGTCGATGATGACCGCGCCCACCCCGTCGAGTCCCGGGTCGTTCAGCATCCGCCGCAGCAGCACGCCCGCGGTGACGAATTCGACGCGGGTCTGCGGCCCGACCGAGCGCTCGCCGCGAACGGTGAAGCCGACGCGGCTGCCGAGCGGCGTGCCGTCGAGGTGCGCGAGCCTGCGGGCGGCGGCGCGGGCGGCGACCCGGCGCGGTTGGGTGACGATCACGCGGCCGGAGGTGCGGGATGCCAGCAGCGGAGGAACCAGTGTGGTCTTTCCTGTTCCCGGTGGAGCGGAGACGATGGCGGAGGTGCTCGAATCGAGCGCGGCCGTGAGCTCGTCGAGGGCGGCGGCGAAGCTGAGACCGTCGCCGATCCGCGCCAGGTCGAACGCCGTTCGTGTCACGTCTCCAGTCTGCCGTGCCTGGGCGGCCGCTGCTGCTTTTGCGCGCCCTGGTAACCTTGGCTATCCTTGCGTAGACGAACGTCTACGGTCTTCAGGGGTGCATTCCGCAGGCGTCTTTTTGTGTGTATACAGCACCTCATGGGGGAGAGAATCTTGGGTACTTCATCACGTCCGCCCGCGGTCGCGGGCTGGAAGCGGAGCTTGACGGGTCTGGGGGTCACGGTGCTGGTCGCCGGAGCCGTCGGCGGGGGCGGGATGCAGGCAGCGGCCGCAGCCACATCCACCTTCAACCCTTTCGACATCAACGGCGGGTTCACCACTGTCGCGCAGGGCGACATCCATCTGAACAACGGCGAGATCGAGGGATCTGCCGCAGCGTTCGGCTCGATCTCCACCGGAAACCAGAATGGGTACCCCGTCCTGCACTCCGCCGCGGGTGAGGCCGAATACACGGTGCCGGCGATCGATGGCGCCCCGGTGAGGATCCTCGCGGCGAGCTTCACCGGTGCGGGGTCCTTCGACCTGTCGAACCGTGACGACTCCGGCACGATCGCATCGGACTCGCCCGAGGCGAACGCCGTGGTGAAACTGGTCGACATCGACGGCTTCACGGCCGCCGAGCGCGGCAACTTCCTGCGCGTCACGAACCCTGACGGCGGGAACATCGACCTGAAGAACGTCCCGTTCGCGGGCTCCGACATCGCCGACTACCGGACCGCAGAGTCCTCTGTCGCCGCGTACTTCCCGGATGTCGACGCACGCGTGGCGCAGACGGCGCAGTGCCTGGCGTCGATGTACGACCCGGCGTCCGGCCTGAGCAGCTCTGTCGTGGCGGACGACCAAGGCGGCATGGTGTTCCTCAGCGGATTCGCCACCGACCGCCCGAACGTGATCGATTACGCCGACCTTGCGGGCAGAACCATCAAGATGGACAGGGCGGACGGCTACGTTCCGACCGCTGATGCCCCGCTCGTGATCCGCGTCGAAGCGGGCACGACGAGCATCGGCGCGCTGAACTTCGAAGGGTGGTCGCCTCAGAAGGGCGCGCAGCAGTCGCTCGCCCGCTACATCATGCTCGACATGTCCGATGTGGCCGGTGACGTCACGATCGACGGTTTCGCGCTCGGTGCGATCTGGGCCCCGAAGGCGAGCCTGAACTTCAACTCGGGCGTCACGACCAACGGTCAGTGGTTCGCAGGCGGAGACATCACCACTGCCGGAGGTGGCGAGGTGCATCACCACACGTTCCTCGGGAAGCTCCCCTGCGAACAGCCCACGGACCCGACCGATCCCACGGCTCCGACCGATCCGACCGATCCCACGGATCCGACCGATCCCACGGACCCGACGGATCCGACTGATCCCACGGATCCGACTGATCCCACGGACCCGACCGATCCCACGGACCCGACGGACCCGACGGACCCGACGGATCCCACGGATCCGACTGATCCCACGGACCCGACCGATCCGACTGATCCCACGGACCCGACCGATCCCACGGACCCGACGGATCCGATCGACCCGACCGATCCGAGCACCGCGGATGACGGTCTCGCTCTGACCGGCGCAGATGTGAACTGGCCGCTGCTCGCCGGCGGGTCGATGCTCCTCGCGGTGGGTGGAGTCCTGCTGCTGGTGCGCCGCAAGTCACGCGCTTAGCGACCGGCGGATACCGGGCGTCCACGCGAGTCCTGGTATCGAGAACCCGAAGTTGGGGTGGGATCGTCTGCGGTCCCACCCCTTCGTCATGGCTGCGAGTGGCGCCTCAACGTCGAACGAGTGGGAAGCCCTTCGAGCGCATCCGCGCTGAATCCACCCCACACCTCATCGATCAGATCGTCTGCGTCTGCGACACCCGCGTACCGAAGGGTGACCCGCATGAATCGAAGACGTGGAGTCGAGCGCGGCGGAGCGTAGGCGCGCGCGCCGAAGATGGCCTCTCCGAGGTTGGTGACGAAGATGTATTCCGAGAGCTCCTCCAGGTCGGTGCCCGCAGGCAACTCCTCTGAGTCGAGAGCCACTTCGAGGAACCGGCGGAGCGCCAGCACCCATCCGTCGAGAACCTCGGCCACCTCGAATGCCGGCGATGCCCGGTCTGTGATGAGCACGGCGCCCGCTGCGATCTGAGGCTCCTGTGCGGCGCGGACTCCGACGGCGAGCAGGAACCGGATCATCGCACGGATTCCGCTGTGCGGATACAGCTCGAGGGCGCGTGAGCTCTCCTCGGCGATGACCTCGCGCAGGGTGTCGATGATTCCCCAGGCGATGTCCTTCTTGGCCGGGAACTTGCGACCGAGGGCGCCCTTCGTCAGGCCCAGCCGTGCTGCGATCGAGGCGAGCGAGGACGCGGCATATCCGGAATGGAGCAGTTCGCGCGCGGCGGCATCGAGCAGTTCTGCCTTGGACCGCGAAGACTCCAATGGTGCCTCCTGAAACGACGCATGCGGAGGCATACAAACTATCACCGGAGAGGCCTGCGATGCGGATGCGAGGGCGCGCGGGATGCGAAAAGGAGCCGCCCCGAACACGGGGCGGCTCCTTTCGCGGATCAGCTCACTCGGCGGCGGGCGCCGGGGGAGCCGGGGGAGCGGGAGGCGTCGACGGACGCTTCGCGGCCTTGGGCTTGGATGCAGCGGATGCTGCATCCGTCGCCTGCGCGACGCCGGTGCCGATGCCGCGACCGACGGCCTGGCCCTGGATGATTCCGGCGAGGTCGAGGCCGGTGGCGGCGCTCACGCTGTCGAACACGGAACGCAGCGCGATCGCGTTGTCGCTGCCGACGACGCTGGAGGCGCCGTCCTCGCCGGAGCCGCCGATGATCGACACGTTGCCGATCGCGGCGTAACCCTTGGAGAACTCGGCCATGATCGACGGGAGCGTCTCGAGCACGCGCTGCGAGAGGAATGCTTCCTGGTTGGAGGCGATGGCCTTGGCCTCTGCCTCGACGGCGGCGGCGCGGGCTTCACCCTCGGCGCGGATGGCGTCGGCCTCGGCGTTGGCGCGCAGACGGCGGGCCTGAGCTTCGGCGTCTGCCTGTGCGCGCAGTGCGTTGGCCTCACCGGTGGCCTTCGCCTCGGCGGCGGCCGCTTCACCTGCGGCACGGGCCTTGTCAGCCTCGGCCTGCTGCTCGGCGATGCGGGTGCGGGCTTCGGCCTGCTTGACCTGCTCGATCGCGGCCGCTTCGGCCGCCTTCTCGCGGGTGAAGAGCTCTGCCTGGGCACGGGTCTCAGCCTCGTACCGCTGCGCGTCGGCGACGCGCTTGACGTCGGCATCCAGCTGCGCCTGACGGTTCTCGGCGTTCTGCTGCAGAACGGCCTGCTCGGCCTGGGCGCGGGCGAGGTGCTCGGCCTGCTCGGCCTCAGCGCGCGCGCGGCCGATGCCGGCGTTGGCGTTGGCCGTGTTGGTGTCGAGCGCGGTCTGCTCGACCAGGTTCGCCTCGTTGTTGGCGATGTTCTTCTGGTTGATCGCGCGATCGGCGTTGGTCTGCGAGATCTCGGCGGACTGACGCTTCGCCTGGATCTCCGGGGCGCCGAGCGACTGGATGTAGCCGACCTTGTCGGTGATGCCCTTGATCTGGAACGAGTCCAGGATGAGACCCTGCTCGGCCAGATCCTGCGAGACGTCGGCGGCGATCTGATCCGAGAACTTCTTGCGATCGCGCATGAGCTCGACGACGGAGAGCGTCGCGACGATGCCGCGCAGGGCGCCCTCGAGCTGCTCGGTGGTGAACTGCTCGATCGCGGAGTCCTGCGAGGCGAAGCGCTCGGCGGCGCGGCGCACGTAGAGCGGATCGGAGCCGATCTTCACGATGGCGACGCCGTCGACGTTCAGGGTGACGCTGTCGAGCGACTGCGCCTCGGCGTTGAGCGACACCTGACGCGAGCGCAGCGAGATGATCTCGTGGCGCTGCGTGATCGGATTCACCAGGGACTTGCCGTTGACGATCACCGTCACGGGCGATTCGGCCATCTCGGAGCTGGTGCTGCCGTCGGCGTTGATGATCGCCCGCTGCACCTTCTGCTTGCGCCCGGAGATCACCAGGGCCTCGTCGGCACGCGCGACCTTGATCCAGCTGCGTGCGAACAGCAGCAGGATCAGTCCGATGATGATGACGGCGACGACAGCGATGCCGATGATGATCAGGATGCCGATTGCTCCGGCGATCTCCATAGTGAACCTTTCCCCTCAGAAAGTGTGGTTCCGTCCACCTTGCCAGAGATGGGCATCGCGGCGGGAGTCGCCGGATGGGTTCTTCTGCCCGTCAGACTGCCCGGAGTCGCGACTCAGTTGCCGCGCAGCTTGTTCGTCAGCGCGAGCAGGGTGGCGAGTTCGCCGTCATCGAGTGACGACATCAGCTGCGCGATGGTGCGGCCGTGCGATGCGGCGAGAGTGCGGAAGGCTCGCGCCCCGGCATCCGTGGCGGTCACGATCGCGCCGCGGCGGTCGTCGGGGTCGGACGCCTTGGTGAGGAGGCCGCGCGACACCATGCGATCGATCAGGCGCGAGACGCTGGGCTGACTGATCAGCGAGTTCGCGGTGATGGCGCGCAGGCGGGCGGATGTGGTGCGCCCGCGCACCACGGTGAGCAGTACGTCGTACTCGGCCTGGGTGATCTCGGCGCCGTCGAAGTCGGAGGCCATCCGGCCGAAGAGTTCGTGCTGCGCGCGGAACATAGCCTCCCAGGCCTGCAGGGCGAGCTGGCGGTCGGTCATGCACTCAGCGTACTGGCGTGCGCCGACATGCGTCGTCCACGCAGTAAGGGCCGGTCGGAGAGGCTTCCGACCGGCCCTTTGTCCCTTGCACCAAGAGTGTCCTGCAATCACATGCGGTGTATGCCACAGCAAACATTCACCGTGCGATGAGTGTATAACGGCGCGGTAACGAATGTAAAGGTTTGATCACGGAAATCGTGACGGACATCTGTGGTTTCTCGAGTGCCCGTGCGGTCGCTTACTAAGCTGGCGCGATGGCCGCCGCTTCCGAAGAGATCACTTCTTCCTTGGTTCGCTTTCTCGTATCGGAGCAGTTTCCTCAGTGGTCGGAGTTGCCGGTCCGCCCGGTGGAGGTTCAGGGGTGGGACAACCGCACCTTCCGGCTGGGCGACCGGATGACTGTCCGCCTCCCGAGCGCTGACGGCTACGTCGCCGGCCTGGTCCGGGAGGAGCAATCCCTCGCGATCCTCGGATCGAGCTTTGGCGTCGCGATCCCCCGGGTAGTGGCGACAGGGGTCCCCTCGGCGGCATTCAACCGACCTTGGTCCGTTCGCGAGTGGATCGAGGGGCACACTCTGGCCGCGGTTGAGACGCGCGAGCGGAACAGCGCCATCAGCAGTTTGGGTGATGCCCTGAAGGCGTTGCAGGACTGCGACACGGTCGGAGGCCCGTGGGCGGGAAGCGCATCTGCTTACCGCGGCTGCCACGTCAGTGCGGTCGGCGAGGAGGTGCAGGGCCGGCTCCCGCTGCTGGACAGACGTCGCGCTGAGGGATGTCGGGCGCTCTGGGATGCGGCCGTGGCCACGGTGTGGACCGGGCCGCCGGTGTGGGTTCATGGCGATGTCGCGCCGGGCAACATGTTGTTCGACAGCAGCGGCCGATTGGCGGCGCTCATCGACTTCGGCCAGACGTGCGTCGGGGACCCCGCCTGCGACCTCGCCTTCGCATGGTTGAGTTGCAGTTCTCCCGAACGTGATCGACTGCGCGACCGGCTGGAGCTGCCGGGGGATGCATGGTTGCGAGGAGCCGCCTGGGCGCTGTGGAAGGCCCTCATCAGTTCCTCCGAAGAGGTGCTTGCCAAATACGGGCGCTCACGTGATGCCGTGCTGAGCGACGTGGCCGACCTGACGACGGCATGAGAACGACGCTCTTCCCGCGCCCCGGCTGCAGTCGTCCCCGCCCCGCCGTGATGCACGGGGCGAGCGTCGCCGCTTCGGCAGGACGACATGGCCCCCGCTCTGCAGCCGTTCGGCGAGTGCCGCACAGGGCTCGACATCGCGCTGCGTGCCGAAGGCGAGGATGAGCGCCCGTATCGACTCAGCCGATCACGTCGCGGCGGCGCAGCGCCCACCCGCTTCCCGCGATGAGCACGAGACTCAGCGCCCAGAGCGCGACGGCGCCGCTCGGGCTGAGTCCCTCCACGAGGGGAGGCTGATGGAAGGCCCAGGAGTAGGGGGAGATCGTCCGCAGCCATTCCGCCGCCTCGACCTGGTTCGCGATCGCGTTGAAGGCGTACCCGGCGATAGCGATGCCTGCGCCGGCAGCGATTCCCCAGGAACGGCGACCGAAGAGCGCACCCACGAAGAGCGCGCTGCTCCCCGCGAGCACGGTGAGTCCGACGAAGACGACGGTGGCGTCGACGATGCGGATCGGTTCGATGTCGAGTTGAGCGGAATCGTTGAGCAGGGCGACCACAGCGCCCGCGAACACACCGAGCCAGACGAGCCGGACCAGGATGGCGGCGGCGGACTCCAGCGCGTATCCCACACGGCCCACACCGTGAGCCAGGTCCAGCTCGAGACGCCCGGATTCCTCGGCTCCGGCGATGGCGCCCGCGCCCCAGGCCGTGGCGGCGATGGTCAGCAGGAGGAATCCGATGAGACCGTAGAAGGTGCCCTGCGCGTATCCGGCACCGGTGCCGATCTGGTCATAGCCGAGCGCTCCCACCAACTCGGGAGGCAGGCTGTCGATGATCTGCTGCATCTGCCCGTTGCCGCCGATGCTGGGGAAGAGCGGCAGATACATGAACAGCACCGCGGCGACGCCGATGGTCCAGCCCAGCGTTCCGCGCCAGCTCTCGCGGAGCGCACGCCGGAAGATTGGAAGCGCATCACGCATCGCGCTCACCCGCCTCTGGACGGGAGGACTCGCCGTAGAGCCTCAGCACGGATTCCTCCAGGTCGGGCTCCTCGATCGCGAGGTCGATGACCCGGTGCCGCGCGAGCACCTTCACCAGAGGGTCGATGTCGCCCTCGACGGTGGCGCTCACCCGGACAGTGTCCGTCTCGCCGCGTACGTCCAGCTCCGAGATGTGTGGCAGCGCACCGAGCTGTTCACGGATCACTGTCTCGTTCGTCGCGGCGAGACCTACCCGCACCCGCCGGATCGCACCGAGCCTGAGGGATGCCACATCACCCTCAGCGACCACCTTCCCCTGGCTGAGGACGGCGACGGCATCAGCCGTCTGTTGGATCTCGCTGAGCACATGCGAGCTGAGCAGCACGGTCTGGCCGCGGTCTCTGGCGTCGGTGATGAGGTGGAGGAACTCTCGCTGGACCAGCGGATCGAGCCCGCTGGTGGGCTCGTCCAGAACGAGCAGCGGCGGTTCGTGCATGAAGGCCTGGACGATGCCGAGCTTCTGCTTGTTGCCCTTCGAGAGCGCGTGCACCGGGCGGCTCAGATCGAGGTCGAGGCGGTCGGCGAGGCCGCGGATCGTTCCAGGTCCCACTGGCCCGGAAAGCTCCCCGTAGAAGTCGAGCATGCGCTGTCCGGTCACCCGGCCATCGAGCCGGAGTTCGCCGGGGATGAAGCCGATGCGTCGTCGAAGCGCGGGACCGCCCTGGCGCGGGTCCTCGCCCAGGACCCGGATGGCGCCTGCCGTGGGACGGATGATGTCGAGGATCATGCGCAGCGTGGTGGTCTTCCCAGCGCCGTTGGGGCCGATGAGCCCGAAGACGGTGCCGGTCTCGATGCGCAGGTCGAGGGAGTCGACGGCCGTGCGTCGACCGTACTGCTTGCGAAGACGGGTCAGTTCGATGGCAGGGTTCATGTCCCTGCTCCTTTCGGAAGGGTGACGAGGAATCAGGTTCGGGGGTCGCGTCAGCGCGGCGGATCCGGGTCCTGGTTCGGGTCGTTCACTCCTTTGTCCGAACGAGGGCCGCTGCGCCGGGACAGTGCCTCTTTCGCGGCGACAAGCAATCGGTCGTCGGCATAGAGCCCGTGCGTGTACAGCTCCAGCACGGGGATCGTCGAGCGTTCCAGCAACGACGTCGTCAGCGTGCTCTCTCCGAAGGCGCGCGCGAGGTGGCGGCGCAGGATGACGGGACCGAGGCCGTAGAGCGTCATGTACACGGCTGTGGCTTCGAGGTCGGTCTGCTCGCGCATCGTGCCCGCGGCGACCTGTTCGCGCAGCATCTCTCGAGTGCCGGCGAGGAACGAGTCGAAGAGCCGGTCGGATGCGGCGGAGTCGTCGACGAGCATCCCTGCGAGATAGTCCAGGGCCACGTTGCGCCCCTCCAGCGAGTCCAGCGCCTCCCGCATCAGGCGTGACGCGTCGGCGCCGGTCATCCCGTCGCGCTCGGAGAGGAACTCGCTCACGACGTGGGTGTCGCACGCTTCCCGCAACCCGTCCTTGCTGCCGAAGTGGTGCAGGATGAGCGCCGGACTCACCGTGGCGTCCTGTGCGATCTGTCGCAGACTTGTGGCGGCGAATCCTTGCTGGCCGAACCGCGCGATCGCCGCGTCGCGAATGCGCGCCCTGGTCGTGAGATCTTCGGATGCTGAACGCATAGTCAGCATGTTAAACGCTTGTTCAGCCGGAGGCAAGAGTCCTTTTCAGGTCCCGTCGTCAGAGCGCGCGAGCCGTCGGTAGCGGCGGTTGCGGGCCCCGAGGAGCACGGACGCTCCGCCGGCCGCGATGACGGATGCGATCAGGATGGCGACCTTGGCGTGGTCGTGATGCTCACTCGTGACGGCGAAACTGAGCTCGGCCACCAGAAGCGAGACCGTGAACCCGATGCCGGCGAGGAGGCCGACGCCGATCATGTCGATCCATCTCAGCGACGGGTCGAGGTTGATGCGTCGGAGTCTGGTGATGATCCAGGTCGCCGCAGTGATGCCGAGCGGCTTCCCGATGACGAGAGCGATGACGATCCCGACGACGACCGGGTCTGCGAACGCCGACGCGAAACCTTCCCCACCGCCGAGCGCCACGCCCGCGGAGAAGAACGCGAACACCGGCACTGCGAAGCCAGTCGACAGCGGGCGGAACCGGTGCTCGAAGACCTCGGCGAGCCCGGGAGCGGCATCGGTCCCGTGACCGGACCGCTTGTGGAGCACCGGGATCGTGAAGCCGAGCAGCACACCGGCGATCGTGGCGTGGATGCCCGACGCGTGGACGAGCGCCCACGCGCCCACGCCGATGGGCAGCAGGATCAGCCAGGCGGCCGTCGGACGCAGGTGGAAGAAGTCCCGGTACCGCTGCGCGATCATGCCGTACACCGCGATCGCGAGGAACGCGAGCACCAGGGGAAGGAGCTTGATCGTCTCGGTGTAGAACACCGCGATGATGCCGATCGCGATGAGGTCATCGACGACCGCCAGGGTGAGCAGGAAGATCCGCAGCGCGCTGGGGAGATGCGATCCGATGAGCGCGAGCACGGCGACCGCGAACGCGATGTCGGTCGCGGTAGGGATCGCCCACCCGTGAGATTCCTCGGCGGATCCGGCCACCACGGCGAGGTAGATCACGGCGGGCACGATCACGCCGCCGACGGCAGCGACGATCGGGACCACGGCGGTGCTGAACTTGCGCAGGTCCCCGGCGACGAACTCCCGCTTGAGCTCGAGGCCGACGAGGAAGAAGAAGATGGCGAGCAGACCGTCTGCGGCCCAGGCGCCGAGACTCAGGCGCAGATGCCAGGGCTCGTACCCGATCTCGAAGTCACGCAGCGCGAAGTACGCCTCTGCCCAGGGCGAGTTCGCCCACAGCAACGCGATCGCCGCGAGTGCGACGAGGAGGATTCCGCCGACGGTCTCCTTGCGCAGGATCTCGCCGATGCGGCGTGACTCGATGCGGGAGGCGGAGGGGAAGACGGCGCGGACTCTGGTGAGTCGCGAGAAGGACTTGTCCATGAGGGAGCTTTCGGGTCGACGAGCGGGCATTCGTCGACCAGGCTTCCCGACACTCCACGGATCACTCTAGCCGGGCGGCGCGGATACGGCTGAGCTCGGCGGGCGCGAGCGGTTTCGCTACGCACCTACTCCCAGGTCGCGGCATCCGGATCGATGCCGTGGTGGCGCGCCGATTCGTCGATGCTCTGGCGGAACCACGCGGACAGGCCTTCGCCGATCCCGTTGTAGTACGCCGAGAACCCCGGGTCGGCCTCGAACATCCGGCCCAGGCAGACCTGCATCTGCCGCGTCAGGGGGAAGAAGTTCGAGAACAGCTCCCGGTGGCGTTCGACGAGCCCGTCGGCCTCCTCGCTCCCGGGCTCCACTTCTCGACTCACCGCGTCAGCGAGGTCGCGCTGGAGAGCAGACATGGCCTCGGAGAGCGCGCGCCACTGATCCGGAGAGCGGGACGCGGAGCGTTCGGCGAACTGTGCCCACTGTCTGGATCCTCCCCAGACGAAGCGCGCCGCGCGCGATTGCTGTGGATCCCATTCTTCGCCGAAGACCTCGCGCTGCTCGTCGTCGCTCATGAGGATGCCGCGCTCGTGCGCATCCGTCATGCGTTCGAGTCGTTCATCGAGCTTCTGCAGTTCGACGATCTTCTCAGCCAGCTGGGCCCGCTGCTCGCGCAGGGTGTCTCCGATCTCGGCAGTCGCGTCATCGAGCACCTCCCGAATCGCGTCCAAGGTGAGCCCGGCTTCGCGGTAGGCGACGACGCGACTGAGGCGTTCGAGGTCATCCCACGTGTACAGGCGGTACCCGGCAGAAGTGCGGCGGGACGGCGATGCAAGGCCGATCTCGTCCCAGTGGTGGAGAGTGCGCACGGTCAACCCGAGGAGGTCGGCGGCCACGCCGACCGTCGCATCCTCATCGATCTCGTTGTCGACCATCGATGTCATTCTGCTCCTCCCTCTACGTCATCCGGGCTGAGGATGCCGACGGATGCGAAATCGCGCCCCACGTCGCTGTCGGCGATGAACGGAGTCGCCGCCGTGAACGTGACATTCGCCCCTTCCGGGGTGACGACGGAGATATCGCGAGTTCTCCACGCCGTGTCGTACGGCCCGGTCACCGAATCCGGCGACAGGGCCCGGCACGAGGCGGCTACGGACTCGAGCTGGGAGAGGACGCACGAGACGAACACGTGCACGGTGGATGCCGACGGCGGAGCGGCATCTTCGGCGGGAACGAGCAGGACGTCCTGGAAGGCCCACCGTCGCAGATGCACTATCTGCCCGGGAACGCTGAAGAAGTCGACGAACCCGAGTCCGTTGACCCAGAACTCCGTCGACGCGTGAAGGTCTCTCGTCTGGATCTTCACGAACATCGGCATCGCGTAGATGCCGAGAAACGGGTCCGGAGCGACGGCGTCCGGGCCGTCGGGGACGGGGCTCATCTCGAATGCATTGAAATAGTCAGTCATGGGGGACAGCCTGGATCCTCACGTCGCGTGAGGGTCAACTTCGCGCGGTCCGGATGCGATCTTGGCCGGACTCGGCCGGCTCGGTTTGTATTAGTATCTGCGTATGAGTGCAGATACGCGGAGATGCGGATACACGCCGGACAGTTCCTTCGTCGAGCTGGCGGTGGAGGTGTTCGGGATGCTGGCGGATGCCACGCGAGTGCGGATCATCCTCGCGCTGCAGGATGCCGAGGAGCTCTCGGTCAACCACCTCGCCGACATCGTCGACAAGTCGCCCGCGGCCGTCTCTCAGCATCTCGCGAAGCTGCGTCTCGCGCGGATCGTCGCGACCAGGCAGGACGGGCAACGGGTCTTCTACCGGCTCGAGAACGAGCACGCCTCCGAGCTCGTCGCCTCTGCGATCTTCCAGGCCGAGCACTCCCTCGGCGGGACGCCGCGGCACCACCATCAGGATCGAGCAGGCGAATGACCGCGCAGCACGGGCACAGCCACGACCACGCGCACGACCACGCCCATGCCCATGCCCATGACCACGGTCACCAGCATCCGAGGGGTCTGAAGGGCTTTCTCCACGGGCTCTTCGTGCCGCATTCTCACGACGCCGCCGACTCCATCGACGACGCGATGGAGGCCAATTCTGCCGGCATCCGCGCGCTGAAGGTCAGCCTGGTGCTGATGCTGATCACCACGGCTCTGCAGGCGATCGTCGTCGCCTTCAGCGGATCCGTCGCGCTGCTCGCCGACACGATCCACAATCTGTCCGATGCACTCACCGCGGTGCCGCTCTGGATCGCCTTCGTGCTGGGGCGCCGCGCGGCATCCCGCCGCTACACCTTCGGCTTCGGGCGCGCCGAAGACCTCGCGGGACTCTTCATCGTGTTCGTCATCGCGCTGTCGGCGATCCTCGCCGCGTGGCAGTCCATCGACCGCATCCTGCATCCGCAACCGCTGGAGAACATCGGCTGGGTGATCGCCGCCGGCGTGATCGGGTTCCTAGGCAACGAGGCCGTCGCGGTCTACCGCATCCGCGTCGGCCGCCGCATCGGCTCGGCGGCTCTCGTCGCCGACGGCGTGCACGCGCGCACCGACGGCTTCACCTCGCTCGCCGTCGTGATCGGCGGCATCGGCGTGCTGGCAGGGCTCCCGCTGGCGGATCCCATCGTCGGACTGATCATCTCCGCTGCCATCCTCGTGTTGCTGATCGGTACCATCCGCAGTGTGGGGCGGCGGCTCCTCGACGGCATCGAGCCCGAGCTCGTCGACCGCGTGGAGCATGCGCTCGAGCATGTGGACGGGCTGGTCAGCATCGATCGCATTCGCCTGCGCTGGGTCGGTCACCGCCTGCAGGGTGATGCGCTCGTGACGGTCGATGGGCGGCATCCGGATGCCGTGGATGCCGCCGAACGCAGTGTGCGCGAGCATCTTCCGAACGTGGACGACTTCCTCGTCAGAGGGAGAGTCTCCGGGTTCTGAATCCGTCGCTCCGCGTCGCCGAGTGCTCGGGTGCTGATCGGGCGACAGGTCAGGCGCCCACCGCCGACACGATCTCCGTCCGGGCGTCCCGGCCGCTTCGCGTGGGCAGGAGGGGGAAGACGTGCAGGGCGCCGGCGCGCTCGATCAGCCGAACGTCCACGCCCGCCGCGCGCGCCCGGTCGACCACGATGCGGGCGTCGGGATTCAGGATGTCGTGAGTGCCGCTGAGGACGAGCATCGGCCCGAGCCCGTCGAACTGTCCGAAGAGCGGACTGACGACGGGATCCCGCGCATCGAGGTCTCCGGCCCACCGGCGTCCGAGCTCTCGCGCCCCACCGGGTGCGAGCCACGGGTCATCCGGCTGCACCTCCGGAATCGACGGGTTCGAGAACGTCAGATCGAGGGCCGGAGCGATCAGCACGGTGCGGACGGAGGGCACGCCCTGATCGCGGAGCGTCTGCGCTGCCGAGAGGGCGATCTGCCCGCCTGCGGAGTCGCCGATCAGCTGGACGTCGCCGTGCTCGTTCCTGAGCTCGTGGACGATCGCGAGGACCAGCTCTTGTGCGATCTGTGCGCTGCCGGAGGGAAGCAACGGGTACATGGGCACGGCCACCGCGACGTTCGCCTCGACGGCGAGCTGGGCCGTCAGCGACCAGTGCTGCGGGGCGATCCGGTGGATCCAGCCGCCTCCGTGCACGTAGACGACGGCTCCCGACGGTGTGCCCGCGGCGGGGGTCAGGACGTACACGGGCGCGCCGTGCACCCGCATCGCGTGGATGCGGACATCCGACCGCAGCCTGGGCGGACGGCGCCGGGCGGACCGCCGCTCGGCGTGCCGGACCGCGTGTCCGGCCGACTCGATGCTGACGAACGGCGCTCGCGCGCGGGTCGCCTTCAGATAGACCGGGATGACGGCCTCGGGGATGATCACACTCCGTATCCTGGCATCTCGTGCCGACGGTGTGATCGCCTGCCGGGTCGGGCACTGCCGCCAGTCGAGCCCTGAGATGAGCGAACTCGGCCGAAGCACCCCTGACCCGCCTCATCGAGGATGAGGGCGAACTCACCATGGCGTGAGCCGACCCGCATCCTCGAGGATGAGGGCCGACTCACACCGTGGTGAAACCGCCGTCGATCACATAATTGCTTCCCGTGATCATCGCGGCGTCATCGCCGGCCAGGAAGGCGATCAATGCGGCGACCTCTTCGGGCTGCGCGAAGCGCCCGACGGGGATCTCGGCCTTCGCCTTCTCGCCCTTCTCACCGGCCCAGGCGGCCTTTCCGAGAGGGGTCTCCACGACCGTAGGCGACACGGCGTTGACGGTGACGCCCCGGCGGGCCCACTCCAGCGACAGCACGTGGGTCAGGCCGACGACGGCCGCCTTGCTGGCGCAGTACGCGGCGTGCTGGTCGAGTCCGATCACGGCAGCCTGCGAGGCGAGGTTGATGATCCGCCCGTATCCGGCCTCGAGCATCACGCGCCCCGCGGCCTGGGCCATGTAGAAGGTGCCGCTGAGGTTCACATCCAGTGTCAGCTTCCACCTGTCCGGCGTCACGTCGACGGCGGGGTCCAGCAGCGCGAGCCCCGCGGAGTTGACAAGGATGTGCGGCACGCCGACGGTCTCGACGGTCTCGGTGATCGCGGTGCTCGCAGCGGACGGATCGGTCAGATCCGCCACGATGCTGTGGTGCCCGCGGCCCGGCAGATCATTCATGAGCTCGTGCACGCGATCGTTGAGGTCGAGCCCCACGATTCGGGCTCCTCGCTCGGCGAGGTGGTGCGCCACGGTATATCCGATGCCGCTCGCGGCGCCGGTGACGACCGCGATCTTGCCGGTGAATTCCTGATTCATCATCATTCCTCGTACGCGCGGATCGCGCGCACCTTCTCGTTGGACGGGCTCTGCGGGTCGAAGGTGTAGCCCAGCCACTCCCTGGCCAGGCGTCGCGCCAGTTCGATGCCGACCACGCGCTGACCGAAGCAGAGCACCTGTGCGTCGTTGGAGAGCACGCTCCGCTCGACCGAGTACGAGTCGTGGGCGGTGACGGCGCGAATGCCGGGAACCTTGTTCGCGGCGATCGCGACACCCAGCCCGGTGCCGCAGACGAGCAGGGCGCGATCGGCCTTGCCCTCGGCGACGAGCCGGGCCGCCTCGACCGCGACGTGCGGGTATGCGGTGTGTCCGTCGGCGGTGACGCCGACATCGACCACGGATGCCACCCTCGAATCGTTCTGGAGGTCGTTCTTGAGGATCTCCTTGTAGTCGAACCCGGCATCGTCCGAGCCGACGACGAGGCGAAGTGGAGTGTCGCTCATGGTGGTTCCTTCTTTCAGGGTGGGTGTTCGGTCAGTCGGCGACGGGCGTCAGCGCGCCCAGTGCCGTGACGATGAGGGACAGCGAGGTGGCGCCGGCATCCGGAGTCCCCACACTCTTCTCCGCGAGTGGGCGGGCGCGGCCCTTCTTGGGGCTCAGGCCCGCGGTGGCCTCGGCCGAGGCGACGGCGGATGCTGCTGCCGTACGCCATGCCGCGACGAGCGGATCCCCGGCGGCGATCCGCTCTGCGAGCGTGTCGCGGAACGGCAGGAGTGCGTCGACGAGCGTCTTGTCTCCCGGCTCGGCACGGCCGAGTTCGATGATGGCGTCCGTGAACGCCGCCACGGCGTCCGTCGCGCACGAGCCGTCGTACGCATCACGCGTGTCGGTCAGGGCCTCGCCGGCTGCCTCCAGCCCGGCACCCCAGAGCACGCCGGAGGTGCCGCCGGCGCCCGCAGCCCACGCGCGCCCCGCGGCGCGCAGCAGCCACGCGGGACCGGTGCCGTCGAGTGCATCGATGGTCGTGATGGCGGCATCCGCGCCCTTCACCATGCCGCGACCGTGGTCGCCGTCCCCGGCGACTGCGTCGATGCGCCCGAGCTCCTGCTCGTTCGCATGCACCGTGCGCTGCAGTTCGCGCAGGCCGGCCGCGATCAGGGTCGCGGCGGCGGTGCCGGCCGTCGACGGCTGCGGGGCAACAGCATCCTCCGAGGCCGCGGCGCCGAAGACAGCCGGACGCAGCTCGGCGACAGCCGCCGTGCTCTTGCGGTAGCCGGGGGCGTACGCGTCGGCATGCCAGGCGGACTCGAGTTCGTCGTCGAGCCACATCAAGGTCAGCGAGCATCCGCCCATGTCGAGGCTCGTGACGAGCTCGCCGACCTCCGGCTCGACGGGGGTGAGCCCCGCATCCGAGAGAAGGGGACGGATGTCGTTCCAGAGCAGGAAGAGTTCTTCGTACTTCGTCGTGCCCAGGCCGTTGACGATGACGGCGACGCGAGCGGCATCCGAGACCGGACGGGCCGCGAGGATGCCGTCGACGAGCAGGCGGGCGAGCTCGCGCGCGGGAATCAGCGGTGCGTCGCGGATGCCGGGTTCGCCGTGGATGCCGAGGCCGACGCCCATGTGCCGGTCCGGCACCGTGAACAGCGGCTCGAGTGCGCCCGGCATCGTGCATCCGGAGAAGGCGACCCCGAAGGTGCGCGTGGCCGTGTTGGCCGCGCGACCGATGCGCTCGACCTCGTCGATGTCCGCGCCGGCAGCCGCAGCTGCGCTGAGGGCCTTGAACACGGTGAAGTCACCGGCGATGCCGCGTCGCTGATCCTCGATCGGCGACGAGGCCACGTCATCGGTGACCAGCACGATGCGCGTGTCGATGCCCTCGCGACGCAGCCGCTCGGCGGCGATCCCGAAGTTCATCACGTCGCCGGCGTAGTTGCCGAAGGTCAGGATGACCCCTCGGCCCTGGTCGGCGGCCTTGGCGACCGAGTAGACCTGGGCGGCCGACGGCGAAGTGAAGATGTTGCCGACGACGGCGCCGGAGGCGAACCCCGGCCCGACGAGCCCGGCGAATGCCGGATAGTGGCCGGAGCCACCCCCTACGACGACAGCGACGATCGGGGCCGGGCCCCGGTGGCTGACGACGCCACCGGGGACGGCCTGGAGTCGGTCGGAGTGCAGGTCGACGAAGCCGGCGAGCTGATCCTCGGCGAACTCGGCGGGGTCGTTGTAGAGAGTGGTCATCGGTGCTCCTAGCGCTTCTGGCCCGGAAGGCCCTCGTAGGCGATGTCGCCGGACGTCAGGTTCTCGTCCACCAGGGCGGCGAGGCTCTTGAGGAACGACTCCCGGTCCGTGACGACGTTCTTCATGGCGTCCTCGACGTTGTCGGGGGTGATGGCCGGCATGACGTAGACGGGCTCGGTGTCGACCTTCTCGCCGCGGGCGATCTTCGCCGCGACGGCCAGCCCGGTCGCCAGCTCGACGGTGCCGTGCTGCAGCGAGGTGCCGATGAGCTCACCGTTCTTGACAGCATTCAGTCCGTCCTCGATGCCGTCGACGCCGACGACCTTCACATCGGTGAGGCCTGCCTCCCGCAGTGCCTGGATGGCGCCGAGCGCCATGTCGTCGTTCTGGGAGATCACGCCGTCGATGTCGGAGCCGAATGCCGAGATCCAGTTCTTCATCTTGTTCACGGCCTCATCGCGCTTCCAGTTCGCGGTGTCCTTCGCGAGGACCTTGAGGCCGGGGTTCTCGGCGAGCACGTTCTCGATGCCCTTGCCGCGATCCAGCTGCGGCGACGAGCCCAGCGGGCCCTCCAGCACGACCACGTTGCCCGTGCCGCTCAGCGCGTCAGCCATCTGGGTGGCCTCCTGCTCGCCGGCAGCCACGTCATCGGGCTGCACGCTGGCGTCGACCTCGACGCCTGTCAATGAGGTGTTCACCGCGACCACGGGGATGTTCGCGGCCTTCGCCGCGGCGACCTGCGGTGCGAGGGAGTCCGCCTGCACCGGCACGATGATGATGGCGTCGACACCTGCGCTGACGTACTGGTCGACCTGGTTCGCCTGGTTGGAGACGTCGCCGCCCGCCGAGTTCCACTGCAGGGTGATGTCGTTCGCCTTCGCGTACGCCTCCATCCCCTCCTTGCCCTGGGTGATGAACGACGACATGTCGTAGACGGTGACGCCCACGGTGATGCTGTCGGCGCCGCCGGCAGTCGGGTCTCCCGCGCCGCAGCCCGCGAGGGCGAGAACGGTGCTGGTCGCGATCGCCGCTGCGGCGATGGAGGTGCTGAGTCTTCTCTTCATGGTGTTGTCCTTCGACATTGAGGGGGTGGTGGAGGGGGAAGCTATTTGCGCCGCTTGGCAGCCCAGACGTCGACCGCGACGGCGGCGACGATGATGACGCCCTTGATGACGTTCTGCCAGTACGCGGGCACGAGGAGCAGATCGAGGCCGTTGTTGATCGTCTGGATCAGCAGCAGGCCGATGGCCGTGCCCCAGATCGTGCCACGCCCGCCCATCAGGCTGGCGCCGCCGATCACGACAGCCGCGATCGCGTCGAGCTCATAGCCCTGGCCGAGGTTGGGGGCTCCGGTGATCACACGGGAGGACAGCATCAGGCCCGACAGGCCCGCCAGCAGACCGCTGATCGCGTAGACGCTGAACAGGATGCTCTTCGAGCGCACGCCGGCGATCTCTGCGGCCAGGAGATTGCCGCCGACGGCATAGACGCGCAGGCCGTAGCTGGTGCGCTTCATGATGAAGGCGAATGCCAGGATCGCGGCGATCATCAGGATGACGGGGATGGTCAGCCCGAACACGGAGGTGTTCGCGTAGACGCCGTATGACGAAGGCAGTCCGTTGATCGGGGCGCCGCCGCCGATCACGTAGGCGATGCCTGATGCCAGGGTCAGCATGCCCAGAGTGGCGATGAATGGCGGTACGTTCATCCTGCTGACGACGAACCCGTTGATGGCTCCTGCGATGAGGCCGGTGGCAACCGCGGCGATCAGCGGCAGTGCGGGGTTGTCTCCGACGTTCTTCGCGGTCCAGGCGGCGGCCATGGCGCTCGCGGCGATGACACTGCCCACGGAGAGATCGATGCCGCCGGTCAGGATCACCAGCGTCTGCCCGAGGGCGATCAGTGCGAACGGCGCGGCGGCGATGAGAATGGTCAGCAGGTTGTCCGGCGTGGCGAACCGGGCGCTGCGATAGGCGAAGAACGCGACGATCAGCAGCATCACCACGATCATGATGTTCTGGATCAGGACATCCGTGATGCGAGCAGATGTGCTGCGCTTCGTCTGCGGGACTGCCGTGGTCACGCTCGTGGTCATGATGCGGTCTCCTCGTTTGTCTGGTCGGTGCCGGCTTCCTGTCCGGAGGCGAGCCGGAAGATCTTGTCCTGTGCGTCGGGTTCGCCGAGCTCGGCGCGGCTGAGGCGGCCGGCGACGCCGAATTCGCGCATGATCAGCACCCGATGAGCGAGCGAGAGGATCTCCGGCATGTCGCTGGATGCCATCACCACAGCCATGCCCTGGGAAGCGAGATCGACGATGATGCGGTAGATCTCGCTGCGGGCGCCGACGTCGACGCCGCGGGTGGGCTCATCGAGAAGCAGGGCGTCGACGGGGCCGGTGAGCCAGCGCCCCAGCACGACCTTCTGCTGGTTGCCGCCCGAGAGGTTCTCCATGTGCTGGCCGAGCCCATTGCTCTTCAGGCGCATCGAGGCCATGACCTCGCCGACCGCTGACTTGCGCTTGCGCTCGCTGAGCAGTCCGAACCGGGAGAAGGCGGCGATGCGGGGCAGGGTGGCGTTGTCGAGCACGCTCATCGGCAGCACGGCGCCCGCGCCCTTGCGGTCCTCCGGGACGATGGCCACGTGCTGTGCGATCGAGTGGCGGGGGCTCCCGGGGCGGATGGCCGTGCCCGAGACGGTCACGGTGCCGGAGACGGGGGTGCGGATGCCGTAGATGCACTCGATCAGCTCGGACCGTCCGGCGCCGACGAGCCCGGCCAGCCCGAGGATCTCACCGCGGCGGACGGTGAAGGAGACGGGGTCGGCATCCGGCGCGACGACGAGGTCCTCGACGGTGAGTACGACATCGTCACCGGGCTCGTTGAGATCGGGGAAGAGGCTCTCGAGTTCGCGACCGATCATCGCTGTGACGATTCCGTCGTCGGTGATGTCGGACAGTGCCGAGTCGGTGATGAGCCTGCCGTCTCGGAGGACGATGACCCGGTCGGCCATGGCCCGGATCTCCTCCATCTTGTGCGTCGTGAACAGCACCGCGACGCCCTGGTCCCGCAGATTGCGCACCACTTCGGTGAGGTGGGCGACCTCGCGCTCGGCGATGGCACTGGTCGGCTCGTCGAGCAGCAGCACCCGGGCGCCCCGGCTGGTCGCCTTGACGATCTCGATGATCTGCCTGACTCCGACGGCGAGGGTGCCCATCTGCAGGTGCGGGTCGAGGTCGAGGCCGAACGCCTTCAAGTCGTCGCTGGCCTTGTTGGCCATCGCCCGACGATTCAAGGTTCCGATCGCCGTGCGGATCTCCCGGCCGATGAAGAGGTTCTCGTAGACGGTGAGCTCGGGGATCGAGGCGAGCTCCTGCGGCACGATCGCGACACCGAGCGCCGACGCGGCCTTGGTGCTTCCCGCGGGCAGCTCCTGGCCGCGCACGTGCACATAGCCCGCATCGGGGCGGTACTGGCCGGAGGCGATCTTCATCAGAGTGGACTTGCCGGCACCGTTCTCGCCGGCCAACGCGGTCACCGTTCCCGGTTCGAGGCGCAGATCGACGCCCTTCAGGACGGGCACGCCTCCGAACGACATCTCGATGCCGCTGCACAGCAGCATCGCTGCTTCGGGATTCGCATCAGCCACAGGATGAGACACGCTCAGCTCCCTTGCTCCTTGTCGCGCAGATGTGCGACACAGAGACCATATGCGATGCATTCGCAATCTGCAAATAGGCGTGCTCATGTGAGCAAGACCCGGACGCGGGGATGTGATCCACCTCCTGGCCGTGGTCCGGAGCGGTCAGCCGATGCGGTCGACGGTCGCGGCGGAGTAGCGGTCGCGCACCCCGCGCACCCACGCGCGATCAGCCGAAGGGTTCACGGCGACAGAGGGCAGCGTCGGCCAGTCGGGCGACTCGCCCGTCAGCGCCCATGCCGCTTGGCGCGCCGCGCCGTAGGCGGCGTGTTCGCGGTGCCTCGGCCATTCCACTGCGCGTCCGATGAGGTCTGCGACCATCTGGCGGACGCAGGCTGACCGCGCACCGCCGCCGACCAAAAGGATCCGTCTGAGCGGCGTCCCCGAACGCGTGATGGTCTCGAACGCGTCCGCGATCGCGCATCCCAGTCCGAGCACTGTCGCTCTCGCGATGTCGGCGGGAGTCATCGATCTCCGGCTGAGCCCGATGAGCCTGCCGGACGACGCATCAGCCACCGGGTTGCGCTCGCCGTCCAGGTACGGGACGAGCAGTGCTCCGTTCGCATCGGGCGCACCGCTCCTGGCGAGTACGTCCAGCCGGTCCAGGCTGATGCCGAGCATGCGGGCGGTGGCCAGCAGAACCCGCGCGCCGTTGAGCATCACGACGATCGGGATGAATCCCGATCGCGGGTCGGCCATCGTGTCGATGACGCCGGCCGGATCGTCGATCGGATGCAGCGTGCGCATCGAGACGGTGATGCTCGTCCCGATCGAGATGACCACATCACCCGGAGCGGTGTCGAGGGCGAGGTGGGTCGCACCGTTGTCGCCGCAGCCCGACGCGACGAGCGTGCCTGAAGAGGTCTGCCCGGCGATGCCGGACAGTGGCAGCACGGCGGGAGTTCGCGTCGCGTGGCCCAGTGCACGCGTGAGCAGGTCGACGCGGAACTGTTCCGTGTGTGGTGACCAGTAGCCTGTGGCGGAGGCATCCGATCGGTCAGTGACGGGGTCGCCCTGCCTGCCCAGCACGTGCCAGGTGAGCCAGTCATGGGGGAGGAGCACTGAGGCGATGCGGGCGGCGTTCTCGGGCTCGTGCTCCGCGACCCAGCGCAGTTTGCTCACCGCGTGGGCGCTGTCGGGAAGAAGGCCGGTGGCCTCCAGCCAGACGGCATCGCCGAGTTCTTCGCGCAGTCGCCGCGCGGACTCCGCGGCGCGAAGGTCGTTCCAGAGCAGTGCCGGGCGCACCGATTCGCCGTCCTCGTCGAGGAAGATCGTGGTGTGCTGCTGCGCGGCGATGCTCATCGCGGCGGCTCCGTGAGGTTCCGCACTGCCCGAACCGTGCAGGGCGGACCACCAGTGGGTCGGGTCGAGCTCCGTGCCGTCGGGATGCGGGAGCGCGCTCGAGTGGACCAGCACGCCGCGGGCGAGGTCGAGCACGACGAGCTTGGTCTGCTGCGTGGAGGAGTCGACTCCCGCTACGAGGGTCGGCGTCATCGTCATCCGGCCAGCAGCCGCGCCGCGGTGAACGCGTCGGTGATCAGCCCGGTGAGAAGACCGGAGGAGAGCGAGGCGCGGATGGCGCGCGTCTTCGACGAGCCGCCCGCCACGGCGACGCGGGAGGGGATCGCGCGGAGCTGAGTCTCGGTCACGGCGATGCAGCGGTCGTCGAGGTCGTGGATCACCTCGCCCGTGTCGGTGATCACCGTAGACGCGATCTCCGCGACCGCGCCGAGCCCCAGGAGTCTCCGACGATCTTCGTCATCGATCGCGGGATTCATCATCATGAGCGAGTTCGGCGGCGTCCACGATCCGATGGCGCAGAGTGCGACCGTCACCTCGTCGAACATCTCGACCGCCGCGCGGATCCCGGGCTGGCGGAGGGTGCCTCGGGCGGTCTGCGCATCGCTCATGACCAGCGAGGCATAGATGGGCCAGGGCTGAACGCCCGGGAAGCTGGCCAGGCGGCGGATCACTTCAAGACCGCTCTCCTGGATCGGTCCCGCGACTCCGGCGAGCTGCACGACAGCACGACAGGGAACCTCGTGCAGCTGCCGTGCCATCACGTTGAGGGTGCGTCCGGAGGTGAGCCCGAGGACGCCATCATGATCGATGAGCTCGTGCAGAATCCCTGCCGCAGCCGCACCCAGGGCGGACTGCGCGGCTTCGTCGGTGTCCACCGGCAGCTCGACCGCCACAGCGTGCTCCAAGCCGTAGCGCCGCTTCAGTCGCATCGACAGGTCGAGGTCGATGCCGGGGGTGCTGACGATCTCGAACCGGATGATGCCGCGCTCGCGCGCTTCGTCGAGCATGCGTCCGATCTTGAAGCGGCTCAGACCGGTCTCGCTGGAGATCTCCACCCGCGACTTGCCGTTGACGTAGTGCTCGCGGGCCACATGGGCGAGCTGAATGTTCGAGAGCGGTCCGGCGCCGGGCATCGCGTCTCCTTCGACTGTGCGTGGTGAGATCAGCTTCGCTCAGAATAGCGCGTTCCTGCACGGCTGAGCGTGCCGAGTGCATGCGGTGTTCAACATGCGCCATGCGCCTCTAAAAAAGAAAAGACTTGCATTTAGAAGCCGATCGGGTGTCTCATAGAGGGAGAGGCACGGGAGGTCGGCCATGACGATGCCAGCACTGGACGAGAGCGATGAACGAGACGCGCGGGGCGGCGCGCCCCGGCGGGTGCGGATCGAGGCCGCGCCGCGGCCGATCGATCTGGTCGCGGCGGAGCACGCCGCACGGCTGTTCCTGAAGGCGCTCGGCATCGATCCGGATGCCGTGGATGCGCCGGATCTCGCCCGCACACCGCATCGATTCGCCAAGGCGTACGCCGAACTGATGTCGCCCGAGCCGTTCGACTTCACCACCTTCGCCAACAACGAGGGCTACGACGAGCTCGTGCTGATCCGCGACATCCCGGTGCAGTCGCTCTGCGAGCATCACCTGCTGCCGTTCACCGGCGTCGCGCACGTCGCATACCTGCCCGCCGACCGTGTCGTGGGGCTGTCGAAGATCCCGCGGATGGTCGATCACTACGCGCGCAGGCCTCAGACGCAGGAGCGGCTGACCGTGCAGATCGCCGACGCGCTCGCCGCACGCCTGCAGCCCCGCGGCATCGGCGTGGTCGTCGAGGCGACGCACACCTGCATGACCCTGCGCGGCGCCCGCGCCACCGGTGCGAAGACCTCCACGTCCGCCGTGCGCGGTCTGCTGCGCGAGGATGCGCGCTCGCGCGCCGAGTTCTTCGCGCTCGCCGCAGACCGCACGCGCTGAGCACGTGCCGCCCGAGCATCAGCATCCACCCGTCAGAACCATCGGAAGGAACGCCATGACCATCGCGATCGTCGGAGGAGGCCTCGCGGCCGCCACCGCAGCCACGGAACTGCGTGACAGGGGCTACGACGGGGATGTCGTGATCTACTCTGCCGAAGACCACCTGCCCTACGAGCGGCCGCCGCTGTCGAAGGAGGTGCTGCTGGGTAGCAAGCAGGTCGAAGAGGCGCAGGTGCACGACGAGGCCTGGTACACCGACAACAGAGTGCGCCTGGAGCGCGGCGTGAAGGTCGTGTCCATCGATCCGGCCGCGCACACCCTGCGCGCCGAGCCCGTCGCCGGCGGCGAGAGCACCGAGCACGGATACGACAAGCTGCTGCTGGCCACCGGCGCCGTGCCGCGTCACTTCGACGTCGCCGATCGCGTCTCCGACCCGCTGTACCTGCGCACCGTCGAGGACAACGCCCGGCTGCTCGCCGCGCTCAAGCCGGGCGCGAAGATCATCATCGTCGGAGCCGGATGGATCGGTCTGGAGGTGGCATCGGCGGCACGGCAGAAGGATGCCGAGGTCACCGTCTACGAAGTCGCAGACCTGCCGCTGGTCGCCGTCCTCGGGCCGGAGGTGGCCCAGCTGTTCGCCGACCTGCACCGTGCGCACGGCGTGGACCTGCGCCTGGGCACTCCCGTCACAGAGGAGGCGATGGCCGCCGCGGACTTCGTGGTGGTCGGCATCGGCGCGATTCCGGCGACGGAGCTGGCCGAGCAGGCCGGACTCGATGTGGATCACGGCGTGCTGGTGGACGAGACGCTGCGCACCTCCGACCCCGACATCTACGCGATCGGCGATGTGGCCTCGCAGCAGCATCCGGTTCTCGGCCGCCGCATCCGCGTCGAGCACTGGGACACCGCGATCGAGCAGGGCAAGGTCGCCGCACACAACCTCGCCGGTGCCTCGGAGCCCTACACGCATCTGCCCTACTTCTTCACCGACCAGTACGACCTCGGCATGGAGTACTTCGGCAGCGTCGGCCCCGACGGATACGATCGGGTGGACATCGAGGGCGACACCGACGTCGTGAACGGCGGAGCCTTCCGCGCCTACTGGGTCAAGGACGGCACCGTGCGTGCAGCGATGCACACGAACGACTGGGACGCCTCGGATGCCGTGCGAGACAGTGTCGGCACGACTCGGTGACGGGTGACGCAGTGACTGAAGGGCTGATCGAGTGACAGGACTGATCGAGTGAGGGAGACCCGGATGCTGCGCCGCATCGGCACGCGCGACTTCGACTTCTCGCGCCAGGTCGCCGTGATGGCCGTGATCAACCGCACTCCCGACTCGTTCTACGACAAGGGTGCGACGTTCGCGCTCGATCGGGCAGTGGAGAGCGCGCTGCGCGCGGGTGATCAGGGCGCTGACTGGGTCGACATCGGCGGGGTGCCCTTCGGACGCGGCCCGGTGGTGACCACGGCCGAAGAGATCGACCGCGTGGTTCCGGTGGTGGCCGCCATCACGGCGGCGACGCCGGAGCTGGTGATCTCGGTCGACACGAACAACGCCGACGTCGCCGAGCAGGCGATTGCCGCCGGTGCCGCCGTGATCAACGACACCAGCGGTCTTGGCGACCCGCGCATGGCCGACGTGCTCGCCGCCAGCGAGGCGCACGTCGTGATCACGCACAGTGTGGGGCCGCCGCGTGCTGAGAAGCCCGCCGCGCACTTCGATGACGTCGTCGGCGAGGTGCGCGCGTTCCTCGTCGATCGGGTCGCCCGCGCCGAGGCGGCCGGTGTTCCTCGCGAGCGGTTGATCATCGACCCGGGGCACGACCTCGACAAGAACACGTTGCACACGCTGGAGATCACCCGTCGGCTCGACGAGATCGCCTCCATCGGGCTGCCGCTGCTGGTCGCCGTGTCGAACAAGGACTTCGTCGGCGAGTCGATCGACCGCCCTCAGGGGGAGCGGCTGTCCGGGTCGCTGGCGGCGATGACGGCCTGCATCCTCAGCGGCGCCCGGATCGTGCGCATGCACGACATCCCGGAGACCGTCGACGCCGTGCGCATGATCGAGGCGATCCAGGGCTGGCGGGATCCCGTCCGACTCGAGCACAACACCCACCCGAGCCGCAATGTCTGACGCCGCCATCGACAGGGTCTGGCCCGACCCGGCATCCGATCTCGACGATGCCGCACTGCTGAAGGGCATCGCCTTCCCTGCCGGTCGCACCTGGCTGCGGATGAACTTCGTCGCCAGTCTCGACGGAGCGGCCACGCGCGCCGGCCGCTCCGGCGGACTGGGCGATGCCGCCGACCGGCGCCTGTTCGACCTGCTGCGCTGGGAGGCCGACGTGATCCTGCTCGGCGCGGGCACCGCGCGCATCGAGGGATACGGCGGGATGCGACTGTCGGACGAGGCGGTGGCATGGCGCACGGATGCCGGGCTCGTCCCGCAGCCCGCGTTCGCGCTGGTCAGCCGCAGTCTGGATCTCGACCCGGGGGCGCCGATCTTCACGGATGCACCGGTGCGGCCGATCGTCTACACCGTGTCATCCGCTCCCGCTCATCGCCGGGCGGAGCTCGCTGACGTCGCCGACGTGGTGGATGCCGGTGATGAGGATGCCGACGGGATGCGGATCCGTCAGGATCTCGCCGGCCGCGGCCTGTACCGCATCCATTCCGAGGGCGGGCCGCACCTGTTCGGTGCGATGCTTGCCGTCGGTGCGGTCGACGCACTGCACCTCACTCTGGCGCCGTCACTGGAGGTGGGGTCGGCAGGACGCATCGCCCGTGGAGTCGAGGCGCCGGTCGGCGCGAAGCTGGCATCCGTCCTCCGCGCCGGCGACGAGCTGCTGCTGCACTACCGTCTCGACTGATCGTCGGCGGGCTCGTGCCCGGCTCGGGTGCTCGTCAGCTTTGCGTGAATCTTGCCGGAATGTCGCGACTGGAGTGGAGGACGCGATGCACTCGAACCACGTCGGCATCATCGGTGTAGAACACGATGTAGGGGTACGTCTGCAGCGCCAGTGCCCGCAACTCGGGTATCCCCAGCTCGGCTGCGAAACCTGACGAGCCGACAGACGGATGCCGACACATCAGTGCTTTGGCGCTTTCCAGAGCGTCCACGAAGCTGAGCGCGGCGTCCATCGCCCCCTGCTCGAGATAGTAGGAGACCGCGTGCTCGATATCCTCGTCGGCCCGTCTGGTGGTGACGGCGCGCCGAGCCGTCACGCGTCACCGCGAATGCGGTCGCGCAGCCTCTCGAAATACGCGTCGTCCAGTACAGAACCCGATCCGGACGTCATGCCCTCGGCGATCAGCGCATGCAATCGAGAACGATCCTGCTCACGACGGATGAGGTCTCGCACGAACTCGCTGCTCGTGCCGAAACCCCGCTCGGTCACCTGCTCCTCGACGAACTCCTTCAAGCCGTCAGGAAGGGATACGTTCATGGTCGCCATACCAAGATTCTAGGCGCGATGGCAAAGATTGTCATCGGCAGGCGTGTGCGACATCAAGGCCGATGTCTGTGCCGGCGAGTAGCCTCGCACCATGACCTTCCGCGGCGCGATCTCGACTCCGGTCGGTCTTGTCCAGGTCGAGAGCGACGGTGCGGCGATCACGCGGGTGTTCTGGCCGCACGGGCCGGAGAACGCGGATGCCGGTGCCCCCGACGCCCTCGTGCAGGAGGCACTGTCGCAGCTGGATGCGTATTTCGCCGGCCGTCTGGCGGCCTTCGACGTGCCGTTCGATCTCGGCAGGCAGACCGATGCGACGCGTGCTGTGCTCACCGCCCTGTACGAGTCAGTCGCCTTCGGAGAGTCCGTCACCTACGGTGAGCTCGCCGCGCGCAGCGGAACCGACGTGCCGGCGCGGGGGATCGGCGCGATCATGGGTGCCAACCCGGTCCCGATCATCGTGCCGTGCCACCGGGTCGTGTCCAGCGATGGACTCGGCGGCTATTCCGGCGGCGCGAAGGGCGAGGGGCTCATCACCAAACGCTGGTTGCTCGAGCACGAGGGAGCCCTGCCGACCGCCCTGTTCTGAGAGCGCCGCTCTCTCACACGATCGGATGCTCGCGTCATCCGTCTCCCGCTCATCGCGCATCCTGCGAGAATGGAAGTCCGAGCGGTCGACCCGAGGAGTTCTCTTGCCCAGGACCGATGTGCGCTACATCTCCACGCGCGGCGGCATGCAGCCGCAGCCGTTCAGCGAGACCCTGCTGGAGGGCTTGGCACCCGACGGCGGCCTGGCCGTTCCCGAGGCTCTGCCGCAGGTCGGGACCGAGACGCTCGAGCGCTGGCGGGCGCTGACCTACCCGCAGCTCGCCGCCGAGGTGCTGGGGCTGTTCGCCACAGACATCTCCCGCGAGGAGCTCGCGCGGATGACGGATGCCGCCTACGCCGACTTTCCCGATGCGGTCGTGCCGCTGCGCTCGATCGGCGGAGGGATCACGCTCGTCGGGCTCTCGGAGGGGCCGACGCTGGCCTTCAAGGACATGGCGATGCAGTTCCTCGGCCAGGTGATCGAGGACGTGCTGGAGAAGAAGGACCGCGTGCTGAACATCGTGGGCGCGACCTCCGGTGACACCGGATCCGCCGCCGAGCACGCGTTGCGCGGAAAGGACCGGGTCTCGGTGTTCATGCTCTCGCCGCAGGGTCGGATGAGCCCGTTCCAGCGCGCGCAGATGTTCTCGCTCGATGACGCGAACGTGCACAACATCGCCGTCGAGGGCGTGTTCGACGACTGCCAGAACCTGGTCAAGAAGCTCTCCGGCGATCTCGACTTCAAGCACGCTCAGAACCTCGGCGCCGTGAACTCGATCAATCTCGGCCGCATCGCCGCGCAGGTCGTCTACTACTTCTGGGCCTGGATGCGGGTCACGGATGCCGTGGAGCCGGAGTTCCGCACCGGCTTCGAGGTGTCGTTCACGGTGCCCTCCGGCAACTTCGGCAACATCCTCTCGGGCTTCTTCGCGAAGAACATGGGCGTGCCGATCCGGCGCCTCGTCCTCGCCGCGAACGAGAACAACGTGCTCGACGAGTTCTTCCGCACCGGCATCTACCGGCCGCGCTCCGCCGCCGACACGCACGCCACGTCGAGCCCGTCGATGGACATCTCGAAGGCGTCGAACCTGGAGCGGTTCATCTTCGACCTGGTCGGACGCTCACCGGAGCGTGTCGTGGCGGCGTGGCGCGACCTCGACCAGCAGGGCTTCTTCGACTTCTCCGCCGAGCAGCCGCGTTTCGAGAGCGAGTTCGGCATCGTCAGCGGCACCTCCACGCACGCCGACCGGCTGGCCACGATCCGCTCGGTCTACGAGGGCTCGGGCGAGATCATCGACCCGCACACCGCAGACGGCGTGAAGGTCGCCCGCGAGCACGTCGAGCAGGACGTGCCGATGCTGGTGCTCGAGACGGCCAAGCCGCAGAAGTTCGCCGAGACCATCACCGAGGCGATCGGGGTGGACCTGGAGTTCTCGCCGGAACTGCGACGGATGCTGGATGCTCCGCAGCACGTCACCGAGATGGCGGACGACGAGCAGGCGCTGCGCGCCTTCATCGAGCAGCACGCGCTGCGCTGAGCCGCCTCAGGGCATGCGGACCGCCGCCGCCCGCGGGTGCAGCAGGCCGGAGATGCCGCCGAGCGCGGCGCCGACCAGGGTGTCGACGACACGCTCCATCGCCACGCCCAGGTCGCCGATGCTGCCTGTGGCGGCGCCGACCAGCAGCAGCACCAGCGGAGTGATCATGGTCAACGCCAGCGCATAATGCCGCGCCACGACGATCTCGATCAGGAACTGCAGCGCGCCCAGCAGGAGGGCGAGCAGAATCCCCGACGGATGCAGCAGCGACAGCAGCACGTACACGCCGGCGCCGACGATCGTCCCCAGCATCCGGTGCATGGCCCGTTGCATGGCGACGCGCCGGTCCGCAGTGAGGCCGATCACCGCGATCGCCGCCCCGGCGATCCAGTACGCGCGATCCGTATCCAGGAAGATCCCGATCAGCACGCCCAGCGCCGCGACGATCGCCACACGCAGCACCAGCATCCTGGAATCCGCACCCCACGCCGGGCCGGGCATCAGCTCTCGGATCGGTCGTGCGGTCACGGCGCGATCCGCGGCGCGCACGAGAGGCGCCAGCGTCACGAGATAGGCGAACACGCACCCTGCCACGAAAGCCAGCACGTACGTGGACGGGGCGATCGGAGCCGCGCGCATCACCGTCGCAGAGAGCCCGAAGGTGATCATGAAGAACAGCGGACCGGGCACTCCGATCCGGTAGCCGAAGCACAGTCCCGCAGCCACGATCGCGACGACCACGATGCCGACGTTGACGAGCAGGGGCGAGTGCGCCACGGCGACGCCGAGCACCCCGCTGACGATCAGGCCGGCGGTGATGAACAGGAGCACGCGCGCCCGCTCGACAACGGGGAAAGCGCGGCCGAACAGGGCGACGAACGCACCGGAGCCGGCGATGTAGCCGAGCTGCGGGTTCCCGAGGATCGTCATCAGGACGATCGGCACGGTCATGCTGACGCCGGCCTGGAGGCCGATCTGCCAGGCAGGACCACGGGGCGGCGCGAAGGCGAACAGACTCACCGGTCCATTCTTCCGCAATAGGCTGATCGGATGAGCACCGTCCGCCCGGGGATCGCAGCGCGACTGTCGCAGATGATCCAGTTGCCCACTGTCTCGGCCGAGCTCGAGCAGCGCGGGCTCGAGCCGTTCGACGCGTTCGTGCGGCTGCTCGCCGCGCAGTATCCGCTGGTGCACGAGCACCTCGCCCTGGAGCGGCACACCGACCTCGGGCTGCTGTTCCACTGGGCCGGACGCGAACCCGCATCCGATCCTCTCGTGCTGATGGCGCACTACGACGTCGTGCCGGTCGACGAGTCCGACCCGTGGAACTACCCGCCTTTCGAGGGGCGCATCGCGGACGGGTCGGTGTACGGCTGCGGAGCCCTGGACGACAAGGGGCCGCTGATCGTCGTGATCGAGGCGGTCGAGAACCTGCTCACCGATGGCTTCGTGCCCGCGCGCGACGTCTACCTGTCGTTCGGCGGCAACGAGGAGACGTTCGGCGGCGCGGCGCTGGCCATCTCGGAGGCCTTCCGTGAACGCGGCATCACCCCCTGGCTTGTCGTGGACGAAGGCGGCGCAGTGGTGGATTCACCACTGCCGTTCGTGCCCGGCAGCGCGGCCATGATCGGGGTGGGGGAGAAGGGCGTCGTGACTCTGCGCCTGTCCGCGCGCGGAGACGGCGGTCACGCCTCCACGCCTCCCACTCAGACCGCCGTCCGCCGCATCGCGCGCGCGGTGAACCGGCTGGATCCGTCGATGTTCCCAGCCCGGGCGCCGCAGGCGATCAGCCGGATGCTGGCGCAGTTCAGCGCTCGCACCCCCGGTCTTGCCGGTATCGGACTCGGCGTTCTGAGTCGGATGCCGGCGCTCACCGCGCGGGTGTTCGCGAGGCTCGGCGGCGAGCCCGCCGCGCTGGTGCGCACGACGGTCGCCGCGACCATGCAGTCCGGCGGAACCGCCGCCAACGTCATCCCCTCACAGGCATCCGCGACCGTCAATGTGCGCATCGCGCTGGGGGAGACCGTCGATGCGACCGTGCTGCGGGTGCGCGATCGCATCGCCGACCCGCTCGTCGGCATCGAGGTGCTCGAGGGCAGTGAGCCCTCACCGGAGTCGGCGACCGATGGGGCTCCGTTCGCACTGCTCGAAGAGGCGCTGAGCGTCTCGCATCCGGGGGTCCCCGCCGTGCCGTACGTGATGATGGCCGCCACCGACTCTCGGCACTTCCATCGCTTCTCGCCCGCTGTGTACCGCTTCGCGCCGCTGGAGATGTCGAGCGCGCAGCGCGCGTCGATCCACGGCGTCGACGAGAGCGTGGAGATCGCCGCCCTCGAGCGCGGGGAGCGGTTCCATCGCGCGCTGATCGAACGACTACAGTGAGCTGACCCGGTACTGCTCTGCCCCGAGATGGAGGCGCGATGACGCGCACCGATGCCCTTCGCAAGACGACCTTCGGCGCGCTCGCCGCAGTGGTCGGCTTCCTCGCCTTCGTCGAGTTCACCAGCGGAGTGCTGCAGGGGTACTACACGCCCATGCTCACCGACATCGCCCGGCACTTGGGTATCCACGACGCCGACGTGAACTGGCTCGAGGGGACGCAGTTGATGCTCTCGGCGCTCGTCGTGCCGGCGTTCGCGAAGCTCGGCGACATGATCGGGCACAAGCGGATGCTGCTGGTCTCGACCGCGCTCACCGCGGCCGCGGCGCTGGTGCTGCCGTTCACCGACTCCTTCCTCGTGTTCCTGATCGGCTGGGCGCTGATGGGCTTCTACGTGGTGTGGCTGCCGTTGGAGATCGCGCTGATCTGGTCGCGCTCGCGGCGGATGGAGGGCCGGTCGGTGATCACGGCCAGGGCGGCGGGCATGCTCGTCGCCGCGCTCGAGGCGGGCGCGATCATCGGCGCGCTCGCCGGTGGGGCGCTCATCGACATCCTGCCGCTGTGGCTCGTGCTGCTGGTGCCCGCGGTGCTGATCGTCGTCTGCTTCTTCGTGATCCTGTTCGGGGTGAAGGAGTCGCCTGAACTGACCGGCGGACGCCTCGACACGGTCGGCATCTCGCTGATCTCGGTGGCGCTGATCGCCTTCACCGGTGGACTCAGCCTGCTGCGTCTGCCCGGTGGATTGACGAGCGTCTGGTCGTGGGGCGTAGTCGTGCTCGGCATCCTGCTGGTGATCCCGTTCGTGCGGTGGGAGTTGAAGCACGACGACCCGGTGATCGACGTGCGCATGTTCCGCTCGCCGGCGCTCGGGCCGGTGTTCCTCACCGCGGGCCTGTTCGGGGTGAGCGTGCTCGGCGCGCAGGCGCCGCTGTCGACCTTCGCGCGCACCGACCCGGCCGTGTACGGCTACGGCCTCGGTACGACCGGATTCGCGACCTCGCTGATCATCGGCATCTACCTGATCGCGATGATCGCCGGCGCACTGCTGTTCCCGGTGATCGCACGCCTCACCGCTCCTCGGCTGACCCTCATGGGTGCGTCCACGCTCGTCGGCATCGGATTCATGTTGTTCCTGCCGCTGCACGGCACGTACCTGCAGGTGATCATCAACATGGTGATCGTCGGCCTCGGTTCGGGGGCGCTCGTGGCCGCGTTGCCCGCCGCGGCAGCATCCGCCGCTCCCTCGACCCAGACCGGTGTCGCGACCGGACTTACCAACTCCGTCAAGACCGTCGGCGGCGCGATCGCGTCGTGCGTGTTCGGCATCGCGCTGCTGAACGGCGTGGTGGGCACCGGAGCATCCGCCGCCGATGCGACCGCAGGATCGCTGTCCGGCTACATGACCGTGTGGATCGTCTGCGGCGTCACGGCGCTGGTCGCGGCCGTGCTGCTCATGTTCGTGCCGAAGCAGGCCTTCACCGACAACCCCGGATGATCTCTGGCAGAACTGTTGACTCAGTGAATTTCTTAACTATACTGAATTCACCCCATCGTTCCACGGAGGATCGGATTCATGGTCGACGTTAGCACTGAAGCTCCCGCTGAGTTGGGCGTGAGCGTGATCCTGGAGACCATCGGAACCCGAGTGCGCGAAATGCGCAAGGCGAAGGGCCTCACTCTCGCGGACCTGGCTCGGGCCACAAGCCTGAGCACCGCGATCGTCAGTCAGATCGAGAGGGGTCTCGCGAACCCCTCGTTCTCCACACTCGTGCAGTTGGCGCACGGACTGAACGTCCCCGTCGGGAAGCTTTTCCCCGACGAGGAGGACAGCCACTCGCCCGTTGTCCGCAAGAACGCCCGCCGCGACCTCAAGGGGCGGGCGCCCGAGTCGGCCAGCGATGACACCGTCTTCGAACTGCTGACGCCGAACCTGTCGGGAAGTCTCGAAGCGATCTGGGTGGTCACCCCGCCCGGTTCGACGACCGAGAGCACCCCGTTCAAGCACGGTGGCGAGGAGTTCGTGATCGTGATCTCCGGCAAAAAGGACGTGTACCTCAACGGGGAACGCTACGCCCTCGAAGCAGGCGACTCGATCACGTACAACTCATCTATACCGCACTGGTTCGGAAACAGCTCCGACGAGCCGTGCGCTTCGATCTCGGTCATCACGCCCCCCACCTGGTAGCAGTCCAGACAACGCTCTCGCCCGACGGGCGGTGAGTCGCACAGACCTGCAGCACGCCTCCACCAGGCATGCCTTCGGCATGCCCGGATGATCGTGCTGTTCCCGACCCCAAAGGGCGGATGCGTTCGTCGCGCGTCCGAATCTCAATGAGGAGAATCGCATGTCCAACCCGATGTTCACTGACCTCTCGCGCCGCAACCTGCTCAAGGGCACGGGGGTGGCGGTCGGCAGCCTGCTGCTCGGCAACGCACTTCTCACCGCATGCTCATCACCTGGTGGTGGGCCCTCCAAGCCGGGCGGCGGGGGAGGCGATGCGCTCAACATGCAGTTGGGCTGGCTGCTCAACTCCGGGCAGATGGGTGAGGCGATCGCACTCCAGAAGGGCTACTACGACGACCTCGGCTTGCAGTTCAAGATCAAGTCCGGCGGACCGAGCATCGACGGAATCGCCCTCGTCGCCGCAGGCGAGTCCCAGATCGGCCAGATCTCATCCAGCCCATCGCTGATGCTGGCGCGCTCGCAGGGCATTCCCGTCAAAGCGTTCGGTGTCGGCGTCCAGGAGCACCCGTACGCGTGGATCTCCAAGACCGACCATCCCATCGAGAGCCCCGAAGAGCTCATCGGGAAGAAGGTGGGCGGCCCCGCCACCAGCGAGATCCTGTTCAAGGCCTTCCTCGCCGCGAACGGCGTCGACGAGAAGAAGGTGGAGTTCGTCGCCACCGGTGACACCATCGCACCCCTGCTGACCGGACAGGTCGATGTCTTCGGAACCTGGCTGAACTCCAAGTCGCAGCGTCGCGAGATCGGCGAGGACTTCGTGGCCATGCCGTTGGCGAAGTTCGGTGTGCCGCTCTACGCGTACATCTACTACACGACCGATGAGGTGCTAGAGAAGAACCCCGAGAGCGTCGAGCACTACATGAACGCAACCGCCAAGGGATGGGCCTACGTGCGCGACAACATCGACGAGGCGGCGAAGGCGATGGTGGAGATGTCGCCCGAGCTCAAGCTCGAGGACATCAAGGACGACGGCGGTGCTCTGATGGACTACATCTTCAACGCCGACACCAAGACCGAGGGCTGGGGCACGATGAAGAAGGAGGTCTGGCAGACGCAGATCGACCTCTGGGATCAGCTCGGCCAGTTCAACTCCGCCGCGCCGAAGGTCGAGGACATCGCGACCTGGCAGATCCTCGATGCGACCGCCGACGTCCGCCCGAAGGTCGGCTGAGCCATGGCTGACGTGACGACGATGGATCCCATTCTCGTAGACGGCGTCGGGATCACCTTCGACACAGCCGGCGGCTCGGTCACCGCGCTCGAGGGCGTTTCGGTGCAGCTCGAGGCAGGCAGCTTCACCTCGCTCCTCGGCCCTTCCGGCTGCGGCAAGTCGACGCTGCTGCGCATCATCTCCGACCTGCTGGCACCGACGTCGGGGACGGTCACCGTGCTCGGCGAGTCGCCGCAGGTCGCCCGCGAGGGCCGGCGGCTCGGCTTCGTGTTCCAGGATGCCGCGCTGCTGCCCTGGCGCAACGCGGTCGACAACGTGATGCTGCCGCTGGAGATCGGCCCGGGCAAGGCGACCGCTGAGGATCGCAGCCGTGCGGAGGAGCTGCTCGCTCTGGTGGGACTGGACGGACGCGCCGAAGCGCTGCCGTCTCAGCTCTCCGGTGGCCAGCGGCAGAGAGTGTCGATCGCCCGGGCGCTGATCACCAAGCCCAAGGTGCTGCTCATGGACGAACCCTTCGGCGCGCTCGACGAGATCACTCGCGACCGCCTCAACGAGGAGCTGCTCAACATCTGGCAGCTCACCGGAACGACGATCGTGTTCGTGACCCACAGCATCGCCGAGGCAGTGTTCCTCTCGCAGAGGGTCGTCGTGATGTCGGCCCAGCCGGGCCGGATCAGCGAGGTGCACGACATCGATCTGCCAGGGGACCGATCGCGCGCCGTGCGGTCGCTGTCGCAGTTCGCCGAATACGAGGCGCTGCTGCGCCGCGCACTGGAAGGGGCGTGAACATGTCCACCACCACCGAGGCGCTCGCCGTCGCATCCGCGCAGAAGTCGAAGTCGAAGCCGAAGAAGTCCGCACTGCGCCGGATGGGAGCCCCCATCCTCGCCGTCGTCGTCCTTCTCGTCCTCTGGCAGCTCATCTGCATGATCTTCCAGATCCCGTACTACATCATCCCGACGCCGGTAGAGGTCGCCGCGGCCTTCGTCGACAAGTTCCCGTCACTGACGAAGAACATGTGGCCGACGGCGTTCGAGGCGCTCCTCGGCTTCCTCGTCGGCAACGGCATCGCCGTGCTGCTCGCCGTGCTGTTCGTGCACTGGCGCGCTGCCGAAGAGGCGCTGATGCCGGTCGCGGTGTTCGTCCAGACCATCCCGATCGTCGCCATCGCCCCCGTGCTGGTGCTGATGCTCGGCACGGGCTACGCGCCGAAGGTGGTCATCGCCGCCCTGATCTCGTTCTTCCCCACGCTGGTGAACATGGTCAAGGGGCTGAAGGCCGTCGACCGTGAGCACCTGGAGCTGTTCCGCCTGCTCTCGGCATCCCGCAGCGAGACCTTCTGGAAGCTGCGCGTGTTCGCCTCGGTGCCGTTCCTGTTCTCCTCGCTGCGCATCACTGCCACGACATCCGTCATCGGTGCGATCGTCGCAGAGTGGATCGGTGCTCAGGAGGGCCTCGGCTACCTGATCATCCAGGCCACGTACAACTTCGACACTCCGTTCCTGTACGCGGTGATGATCATGGCTTCGCTGGTCGCCGTGGTGTTCTTCACCGTCGTCTCGGTGCTGGAGCGTCTGATCGTGACCTGGACCGCCGAGTCGAAGATGTGAGGCGACGCGGCGCGGTCGCCGACCATGGCGACCGCGCCGCCCCCTCGGAAGGAGGCCGCGATGATGCAGCCGCTTGCAGGCACGGTCGTGCTGGACTTCACCCAGGTGATGATGGGGCCGATCGCGACCCAGACCCTCGGCGACTACGGGGCCGAGGTGATCAAGATCGAGCGACCCGGCATGGGAGACCTGTCCCGCCGCGGAGTGCTCGCGCATCAGGGCATGGACAACCCCGTCTTCCTCGCCCTGAACCGCAACAAGCGCGGCGTCGCGCTGGATCTGGGCACGGATGCCGGACGAGAGGTCGCCGAGTCCCTCATCGCCCGCGCCGACGTGGTGGTGAGCAACTTCCGCCCCGGTGTCATGGAGCGTCTCGGCCTCGGCTACGAGGACGCGCGCAGGATCAACCCGCGCATCATCTGGGCTGCGGGCTCCGGCTTCGGTCCATCCGGCCCTTACGCCCACAAGGGCGGCCAGGACGTGCTCGGGCAGGCGTACTCCGGGGTCATGAAGCGCACGCCCGATCCTGATGCCCCGGTAGCGGTGTACGCCACCGCGATCGCCGACTACACGGCGGGCCAGCACCTCGTGCAGGGGATTCTGCTGGCGCTGCTGCACCGCGAGCGCACTGGGGAAGGGCAGAAGGTCGAGGTCAGCCTGTACAACTCGATGCTGGCCATCCAGGCGCAGGAGGCGACGGCTCGGCTCATGTACGACGTCGAGCTGAACTGGGCGATGATGCCCCTGACCGGATGCTTCGCCACCACCGACTCCGAGCTGGTGATCATCGGGGCGTTCAAGGAGAACCCGCTGCAGAGGATCTGCGCAGCGCTGGAGCTGCCGGATCTCTCGGCCGACCCGCGCTTCGCGGATCTCGAGGAGCAGCGGGAGAACCGCGCCGAGCTGCGCAGGATCATCGCCGCCCGACTGGGCGAGCGGACGACCGCCTATTGGCTCACGGCGCTCGAGGAGCAGGACGTGCTCTGCGGACCCGTGCTCACCCTCGCCGAGGCTCTGGCGAGCGAGCAGACCGAGGTGAATCGGATGCTGTTGGAGTTCCCGGACGCCGACGGGCGCATCATCCGTACGATCGCATCCCCCATCCGGATGTCGAACTCGGTGCCGGAGGTGCGTGTCGTCCCCCCGCGACTGGGGCAGCACTCCGAACAGGTGCTGTCGGAATCCGGGTATTCCGACGAGCAGATCCGTCGGCTGATCGCCGACGGAATCGTGCAGTGACGCTGCCGGGAACGGCAGCACGGAGAAGAGGAGCGGTGTCGTCATGACATACGTGATCGGTCAGGCCTGTGTCGATGTCAAGGACCTCGGCTGCGTGGAGGTGTGTCCGGTGGACTGCATCTACGAGGGAGCGCGCACGCTCTACATCCACCCGTCGGAGTGCATCGACTGCGGTGCCTGCGAGTCGGTGTGCCCGGTGGAGGCGATCACCTTCAGCGAGGACGTGGAGGAGGAAGACGAGCGGTTCATCGGCATCGCAGAGGAGGCGTTCGCCTCTGTCGGAGCACCCGGCGGCGCGGATCGCCATGGCCGCATCGAGGACCACCCGCACGTGACCGCGCTGCCCTGGCTCAGCTCAGCGCCAAAAGCTTGACATAGTTAAAAAGTTTAATATGCTAAACATCAACGATCTGTTCCCAGTCAGAGAAGAAGGGGAGAACCAGTGAACACCAGTGCACTCGCAGTCAGCTCCGATGAATTGCAGGCGCCGGTCGCCTCGCGCTCGGATGTCCTCGTCGTCGGCGGAGGGCCGGCAGGAACGGCAGCGGCGGTCACCGCCGCTCGAACAGGCGCCTCCGTCACCCTCATCGAGCGGTACTCCTCTCTCGGCGGTCTGGCCTCCGGTGGCATGGTGCTGGTCCTCGATGACATGATCAATGGCCAGGAGATCACCGTCACCGGCATTGTCTCCGAGTACGTCGAGCGCCTGCAGAAGCTCGGTCTCGCGGTGGTCCCCCCGAAGGAGGACCGCCGCGCATCCGAAGAGCTGTGGAACAAGTGGAACCGCTACGGAACCTACGACTTCCACAGCAAGGCCCACCCGAAGCCGATCGTGTACGCCGCGGCGTTCGACCCCGACGGTTGGAAGCGCGTCTCCAACGACCTGGTGCGCGAGTCCGGCGTCCGGCTGTTCCTGCACTCCTGGTTCGCCCGTCCCATCGTCGACGACGGCGTCATCAAGGGCGTCATCACTGAGACGAAGTCCGGCCCGCAGGCTCACCTGGCGGATGTCGTGATCGACACCACCGGCGACATCGACGTCGCCTCGCGCGCCGGTGCCGACTACATCCAGGGCAGTTACATCACCACTCTGGTCTTCCGCCTCGGTGGGATCGACACTCAGCGCGCGGAGGAATTCGAGCAGGCCGACCCCAAGGCCGCTCGCGCGCTGAACCGTCAGGCCAAGCGCATCCTGGGCGGCGCGTGGGAGCACTGGTGGCTGAAGACGCCGCTGGACGGCATCATCTGGTGCAATGCCCCACACATGAGCGGCTTCGACGGCACGGACCCCGCGTCGCTGACCGAGGCGGACTACTCGGCGCGCGAGCGCATCGCCGCCGTCGTCGACTACGTCCGGGAGAGCATGCCCGGCTTCGAGAACGCCTTCGTGGTCGACACGGCGCCGCAGATCGGCGTGCGCCAGACCCGCCTTCTGCAGGGAGAGTACGTGATGACCAAGGATGATGTCGTGCAGCGTCGACATTTCCAGGACTCCGTCGCCCGCGGTCGCGACTACTACTACCCCTACCGGTCGCTGGTGCCCACGAACGTCGACCAGCTGCTGGTCGCCGGCCGGCACTACTCCGCGACCTCTGATGCGCAGAAGAGCTCGCGGGAGATCCCACCGTGCATGGCCATGGGGCAGGCCGTCGCGCTCGCCAGCGTCCTGTCGCTGCAGCAGAAGGTGCTCGTCCGAGACGTCGACGCTACCGACGTCCAGCGACTGATGCGCGAGCACAACGCCGACCCGGGTGATGTCCCATCGGAGAACGCGACCATCGATGAGCTCTCCGAGCTGCCGTCTGCCGAGAAGGAGGCGATCGAGGCATGACCGCCCCGGTTCGGATGTCCGGCGCGGATCAGGCGCTGCCACTGGCCGGCATCCGCGTCATCGACTTCACCCAGGTGTTCATGGGCCCCAGCTGCACGCAGCTGCTCGGTGACTTCGGCGCCGATGTGATCAAGGTCGAGCGTCCCGAGTACGGAGACATCTCCCGCAACTCGGTGCCCGACCGCGACGGTCAGGACAACCCGATCTTCCTCTCCATCAATCGCAACAAGCGCAGTGTCGCGATGGACACGAAATCGGAGGCGGGCCGCGAGGCGCTTCGCGCTCTCATCGCCGAATCCGACGTGGTCGTCAGCAACTTCCGCGCCGGGGTGATGGAGCGGATGGGATTCGGCTACGAGGAGCTCAAAGCGATCAATCCGCGCATCATCTGGGCATCCGGCACCGGCTTCGGCCCGGTCGGGCCGCACTCGTCCGAAGGCGGCCAGGACGTCGTCATTCAGGCGTACTCCGGGGTGCTCTGGCGTCGCTCGGCCGACGATGTCCCGCTGACGATCTACCCGACCACGCTGTGCGACTACACGACCGGGATGCACCTGTTCCAGGGCATTCTGCTCGCCCTGCGGTCTCGCGACGTGAACGGGGTCGGCCAGAAAGTCGAGGTCGCCATGTACGACTCCATGCTGCACATGCAGATGCAGGAGGCGAGCATGCACATGAACCGCGGACGCGAGATCAACTGGGCGCGGATGCCGCTGAGCGGCGTCTTCCCGACCGTCGACTCCGCAGTGTGCATCGTGGGCGGCTTCACGACTGAGCCGCTTCGCAAGATCAGCGAGGCGCTCGAGGTCGGCGAGGACCTGTCGCTGCGGCCCGAGTTCGCGGACTTCGACGCGCAGACCGCCAACCGTGCGGCGCTGCAGGCCATCTTCGCCGAGCAGATCGCCGGAAACACCACGGAGTACTGGACCGGGCGGCTCGAGGCCGTCGGCATCCTCAATGCTCCGGTGCGCACCATGGCCGAAGCCCTGGACGACGAACAGACCGCCGTGAACGGCATGATCGTCGAGGCCGAGCATCCCGTCGCTGGCACGGTGAAGATGCTGGGCACGCCTATCCACCTCTCCGGCACACCAGCCACGGTTCGCCGGGTGGGACCGCGGCTGGGTGAGCACAACGAGGAGGTGCTCGCCGAGTTCGGATTCGACGAGGACCGCATCCGCGTGCTCATCGAGGCGGGGGCACTGCGATGACGACCACGGAATGGGAAGCGGGCGTCCGACTCGACATCGACGAGCGCGGTGTGGCCACGGTCACCATCGACCGGCCCGACGTGCGCAACGCCGTCGACCAGCGCACGCACGACGCGCTGAACGAGGTGTGGGCCCTGATGGAGGGCTCCCCGGACGTGCGGGTGGTGGTCGTCACCGGTGGCGGTGACCGAGCTTTCTGCGCAGGCGCCGACATGTCCGCCGCGGCCGTGGGCAAGACCGGGCTGGAGTACTGGGCAGGTCTGGACCCGAACGGCTTCGGCGGGATCAGCCTGCGCCGCACGCTCCTGGTGCCGATCATCGCCCGCGTGAACGGGTACGCGGTGGGAGGCGGAATGGAGATCGCCCTCGGCGCCGACATCATCGTCGCCGCGGAGCACGCGAAGTTCGGGCTCACCGAGCCCCGTGTCGGCAGGCTCGCCCTCGACGGCGGCATTCACCAGCTTGTGCGCAAGGTGCCGCACCAGCTGGCGATGGGCATGCTGCTCACCGGGCGCATGATTCCTGCGCAGGAGGCCCACCGGATGGGGCTGGCCAACGAGGTCGTTCCGATGGACGATCTGGATGCCGCGGTCGAGCGCTGGATCGCCGATCTGCTCGCCAGCTCACCCAGCTCGATCCGTGCGATGAAGCAGATGATCGCCGAGACCGGGCACCTCACCGCGCGGGAAGCGCGCGGCATGCGCCTTCCCGCGCTCATCGACGCGCTCGACAGTGACGACGCCCGAGAGGGTGTGGAGGCGTTTCAGCAGAAGCGCGCGCCGAAGTGGACAGGCCGATGAGCGCCGTGACTCAGGAGGCGCGCGCGGCACTCGAGTCCGGAGTCTGGGGCGTGGTCGCCACGCCGTTCACCGCTGATGCGTCGGCCGTGGACGAGCTGAGCCTGGCCCGGCTGGTGCAGTTCAGCGAGTCTGCGGGCGTCCGCGGCCTGACCGTGCTCGGAGTGTTCGGCGAAGCCGCATCGCTGACCGAGCAGGAACGCGAGCTCGCACTGCGGGTGGTCGTGGACAGCACAGACGTGCCGATCGTGACAGGCATCACGGCCCTCGACACGGACGACGTCATCCGCGAGATCGCGAGCGCGGCCGCCGTGACTGGGGAGCGTTTCCGCGCGGCGATGGTGCAGGTCAACTCCTCGCACGCCGATGATGTCGTCCGCCACCTCGAGGCGATCGTGGCGGCGACCGGTGCGTCGATCGTGCTGCAGGACTACCCGCGGGCGAGCGGCGTGGCGATCTCGGCCGACGCGCTCCAAGTCGTGCTCGACGCCGGCCCGGGCATCGTCGCCGTCAAGGCCGAAGCACCGCCGACCTCGCCCGCGGTGGCGAGGATCACGGCATGCGGAACAACCGCCTCGGTCTTCGGCGGCCTCGGCGGACAGGGCCTGCTCGACGAGCTCGTCAGCGGCGCAGCCGGCGCGATGACCGGATTCTCCTTTCCGGAGGGTCTGGTCAGGACGATCGACGCCTGGCAGGAAGGCGGGTTCTCCGCCGCATCGCGTGCGCTGCTGCCGTACCTTCCCCTGATCAACTTCGAGCAGCAGGCCGGAATCGCTCTGGGCATCCGCAAGGAGCTGATGCGGCGCCGCGGCCTCATCGAGAACGCGACGGTACGCCCGCCGGCCACGCCGTTCCCTGCCGCGCTGAGTGCGCACGCCCAACGGCATCTCGATCTGGTCGCGGAACTGCAGGAGGCCTGACCATGGATCTCGGGCTGCACGGGCGCACGGCGCTCGTCCTGGCATCGACCGGCGGACTCGGGCGCGCCACGGCGGAGGCGCTCGGACGCGAAGGCGCGAACGTCGTCGTGACCGGTCGCCGATTGGACGCGGCCGAGGAGGTCGCCTCACGGCTGTCGTCCGCGATCGGAGTGGCGCTCGACATCCGCGATGCGACCTCGCGGCAGGAGGCCGTGCGCGCAGCCGAGGAACGATTCGGCGCCGTCGACGTGCTGGTGATCAACGGCCCAGGGCCGAAGCCGCAGACCGCCGCAACCCTGTCGGCCGATGAGGCCGGCACGGCGTTCGACGATCTGGTCAGGCCCGGTGTCGACCTGATCTCGCAGGTACTGCCGGGAATGCGCGAACGCGGGTGGGGTCGCGTGCTCGCGATCGGATCCTCCGGAGTCGTCGCCCCGCTCGCGGGTCTGGTGACTTCGAATCTCGGGAGAGCGGCGCTGGCCGGATATCTGAAGACGCTGGCCGGCGAGGTCGCGGCCGACGGCGTCACGGTGAACCTGCTGCTGCCCGGCCGCATCGCAACGGCGCGCGTCGACGGGCTCGATCGGGCGAATGCCGACAGGCAGGGGGTCGACGTCGACGAGGTGCGTCGGCGCTCGACGGCATTGATCCCGGCTCACCGCTACGGGGAGCCGGAGGAGTTCGGTGCGATGGCTGCCGTGCTCTGCAGCGGCATCGCCTCATATGTCACCGGCGCAGCCATCCGCTGCGACGGCGGACTCGTGCAGGCGCTCTGAAACTTCACGAAGGGATGTAGACGGATGGCACAGACAGCACTGGCTCAGCACCTGATCGGCGGCGAGTTCCTCGGCGGCGCGGACAAAGAGCGGGAGAACCCTGCGCGCCCGGGTGAGGTCGCCGTACGGTATCCGAGCGGCACGGCGGCGGATGCGGATGCCGCGATCTCGGCCGCGGGGGACGCTCAGCCCGCGTGGGCCGGGCTTCCCGCACCTGCTCGTGGCGCGGTTCTGCTGCGCGCTGCGGAGATCCTGCGCAGCAGGCAGACCGAGATCGCCGGAGACCTCGTGCGCGAGGAGGGCAAGACCATCGCGGAGGCCACCGGTGAAGTCGGTCGGGCGATCGGCGTCTTCCAGTTCTTCGGGGCTGCCGGTTGGTCGGCCACCGGGGCGACTTATGACAGCGCGCTGGCCGACACCACGGTGCGCACCAACCGGGAGCCGCTCGGTGTGGTCGGACTCATCACCCCCTGGAATTTCCCGATCGCCATCCCCGCCTGGAAGACGGCGCCTGCCCTGATCAGCGGCAACTCCGTCGTGATCAAGCCCGCCGAACTCACCCCGATGTCCGTGACCCATCTGGCCAGAGCGCTGCAGGAGGCCGGGCTTCCCGCCGGCGTCTTCAACGTCGTCCATGGTCCGGGACGTGTCGTCGGTCAGTCCCTCGCCGAGGATCGTCGTGTGGCAGGGCTGTCCTTCACGGGGTCCACCGCTGTCGGGCTCGGCCTGCAGACGACGCTCAATGCGCGCCGCGCGCGGGCTCAGCTGGAGATGGGTGGCAAGAACGCCGTCCTCGTGCTCGATGACGCCGATCCGCGGCGTGCGGCGGCGGTCGTCGCGGCCGGTGCCTTCTCGCTCACCGGTCAGGCGTGCACCGCCACTTCTCGGGTCTACGTGACTCCGGGCATCCGCGACGCGTTCCTGAAGGAGCTCGCCGAGGCCGCCGCGAGGTTCACGCCCGGCGACGGTCTGGATCCCGCCACCAGCATGGGCGTGGTGGTGAGCAGGCCGCAGCTCGAGCAGGATGCCGCGGCCGTCGAGGCTGCGGTGTCGGCGGGCGCCACCCTGCACCACGGGACCGGCATCCCCGACGGACTCGGCTTCGGCCCTGTCGTCGCGACGGATCTCGAGCACGGCTCCCCGCTGGCATCCGAGGAGATCTTCGGGCCGATCGTCGCGGTGATCGATGTCGACGACTACGAGTCCGGCCTGGCTGCCGTCAATGACACGCCGTACGGGCTCACTGCGGGCATCTGCACGACAAGTCTCGCGTACGCGACGGACTTCGCCGCGCGCGTGCAGGCGGGCGTGGTGAAGGTCAACCGGCCGACGTCGGGTCTGGACCTGCACGTGCCGTTCGGCGGCATCAAGGAGTCCTCCTCGAACACGTTCCGCGAACAGGGCCACACGGCCACGCAGTTCTACACCTGGGAGAAGACGGTCTACGTCGGCATCGATCGCTGAGCCGGGACACCTGCACGACCCGGGAACGGCCGCACGCCGGATTCGCGGAACCGGTCGTGCAGGTGTGCCCTGGTCGTGCATCCGTGAGTCACAGTCTCGGCCCTATGCGGGTGCACCGGGCGCGCGATCATGCCGTGACGCGACGCGTGCGCACCGCGGCGATGATCATCACCGTCGAGACCACGACGCCTACGGCGACCGTGATGACCGATGCCTCGATTCCGAACGCTCCGCCGGTCAGCCAGTCCGGACCGTGAGTGGTGGTCGCGAAGAGTCCGGGCTTGCGGCTGCCCGAGACGGGGATGCCGAGCAGGCTCACCAACGTGTTCCACGCGAAGTGCAGTCCGATGACGAACCACAGGCTGCGCCGCCAGACGAAGGCTGCGCCGATGAGAACGCCGGCCTCCAAAGCGATCGCCAGGGCACTCCACGGCGTTGCATTCGCGTTCAGAAGGTGCGCCCCACCGAACAGCAGTGCGGTGACCGCGATCGCGATCCACGGGCCGCCGAGCTTCTCGATCGCCTGAAGCGCCAGTCCGCGGAATGCGAGCTCCTCGACGATCGCTACGCCGAAGTTGAACACGATCGCCAGCGACACCGTGTTCAGCGCGTCGATCGGATGCCATTGCACGCTGTAGCCGCCGAGCGCGGCGATGACGAGTACCGAGGAGATCACGAAGAACGCCCCGATCGCAGCGCCCAGGAGAATCTCTCGAAAGACGGATCCGCGCAGCTCGGGCGTGCGCCGTCGCGCGAGCAGCCGCATGGTCAGCACGTAGATGCCGATCGCGAGGGCCGCGCTGACGAGCGAGGCGACGATGCGGATCGGAGCGCCGAACCCGGAGGCAGCGACTCTGATCACCTGGTCGACGGCGATGATCACGACCGCACCCAGCACGAACCAGACGAGTGGAAAGGCGAGAAAGCGTCGGATGATGCCGAGGTTCTTCGTGTCGGGGGAGGTGGACGAGGTCATTTTCTCTGCTCCGTATCTGGCCGTGGATCGGCCGCGTTCCGACCACAACGACACAGGCCGGCGGACGCTTCCCCCAAGGCGGACAGTTACGCTGACGGCGTCTCCACCGGTGTCAGCGGTCCTTGCTGCCGGTCATCGCCGCACGAATCCCAGTGCGCATGATCGTGCTGCGGGCCGCCGACGCTGCCCCACCGGGTGCGTGCCCGTTACGCTGAGCCGGTGACTGAACGCATCCGCAATATCGCCGTCGGCCTGATCGTCCGAGGCGAACACGTGCTGGCTGAGGAGTACCCGGCATCCGATCGTCACCCGCGGTTCCTGCGCGCGATCGGTGGTGGGATCGACTTCGGTGAGACCGCCGAGGAGGCCCTGCGGCGCGAGTTCCAGGAGGAGCTCGACGTCGAGCTCGGCGAGGTCGCCCAGCTCGCCGTCACCGAGAATCACTTCACCCTCGCCGGACGCCGCGGGCACGAGATCGTGCACGTCTTCGGGATCCACTGCGCAGCGCTGGAGGGGATGCCGCTCGACGAGCGACGGGCGAACGGTGACAGCCGCTCGATCGTCGGCTGGTTCCGCTTGGACGACCTCGGTGAGGACGCGCTGCCGTTCTATCCGAACGGGATCCTCGAGATCGCGCGCGGGCTCGCCTGATCCGGCGTCAGTCGGACGTCTCCCGCGGGGGATTGTGCATGATCTCGAGACGGATGCCGTTCTCATCCTCGACGAAGCAGGCGTAGTAGCGCTCGCTGAACCGGGGGTACTCCTTCGGAGCCCGCACGTCGACCCAGCCGGCATCCAGCGCGATCGCATGCAGCCGGTCGACCTCGTCGCGCGATTCGACGGCGAAGGCGAGGTGCTGCCAGCCGACCCGACCGTGCACGTGCACGCCGTGCTCCCGGGCCGGGTACAGCAGGATCTCCGGTTCGTCGTCGCGCCGCCAGTACGCGAGGTCTTCGGCGTTGTGCGCGCGGATGTATCCGAGCGCTTCGAAGACGGGGTTGAACTGCTCGGACGCGCGAGGCACGTCATCGACGGTGATGCCGAGGTGATCGAATGTCGCCATCACCACAGTGTGCCGGAAGCCACCGACGTCCGGCAGGGCGGACGTCGGATGTCGTCAGGCGAGGTCGGTGCCGTACCTGCCGACGATGTCTTCGACGAGAGCCTCGATCTGCTCCGGCTGAACGACGCCGCAGGCGATCAGGGAGGCGAGGCCCTGGAGTGTGGCGAGGAACGTCGTGCCCGTCTGCTGTGCTCCGGCCGGATCCGCGGACGGGAACACCTCGAGGAGAGGGGAGAACGCCTCGACCGCGCTGTGCGCGATGGAGTCCCGGTCGGCGTCGCGCTTGTGGGCGAACATCAGCTCGACCAGGTTCGGCTCTGCGGCCGTGAAGTCGAGATAGGCGCGGGCGATCGCACGGATTCGCTCCTGCTGGTTGCCCTCGGCGGTCGCCTCACGCAGCCGCGCACCGATGCGTGCGAAACCTTCGGTCGCCAACGCGTCGAGGAGCGCCTGGCGGTCCGGAAAATACCTGCGCGGAGCGGCGTGGCTCACCCCGATTTCGCCGGTGAGTTCGCGGAGTGAGAGTTCCGACGCCGCGACCTCGTGCAGCCTCTCCATTGCGACATCAAGGACGGCTCGACGCAGATTGCCGTGATGGTACGGGCGAGGAGAGGTCATGCCATCAGTCTATCAATCGAGTTTCCGTTGACAACATTGTTGCCACTGGCTACATTAAAGCGATGAGCACAATCTCTTCTCCTTCTCAGCTCTCCGACCAGACCGGCCGGACCGTCGTGATCACCGGTGCCGGCAGCGGCATCGGCCGAGCAGCTGCCAACGCCTTCGCAGCCCGCGGCGCCCGTGTGATCCTCGCCGTCCGCGACCTCGACAAGGGGCGTGACGCCGCCGATGCGATGGACGGCTCCGTCGAAGCGCGATCGCTCGACCTGGCGTCACTCGCCTCCGTTCATGCCTTCGTCGACGGTGTGCAGGAACCCGTCGACATCCTCGTGAACAACGCGGGCGCCATGACCGGCTCCCGCACACAGACGCGCGACGGATTCGAGAGCCAGTTCGGTGTCAACCACCTCGGACACTTCGCGCTGACGAACCTGCTGCTGGATCGCATCGGCAGCCGTGTGGTGACGGTCACCTCCAGCGCGCACAGTTCGGCCCGGATCGACTTCGATGACCTGCAGTGGGAGCGGCGTGCGTATCGTCCGTTCGGCGCGTACGGCCAGTCCAAGCTCGCCAATCTGCTCTTCACCGCCGAGCTGCAGCGTCGACTGACAGGCATCGGCTCGTCCGTGATCGCCACCGCCGCGCACCCGGGGTGGGCGTCGACCGGGTTCCGGATCTCCAGCGGCAATCGTGTCCTCGACGCGCTCATGGCTCTCAGTACGCCGCTTCTCGCCCACGGCCCGGACGGCGGAGCTCTCCCCACGCTGCTGGCCGCAGCGGGAGAGGTCCCGGCCGGTGGCTTCGCCGGGCCGAGCCGCATGGGTGGTGTGCGCGGCCCGGCGGCGGTCGTCGAGCCCGCTGCGCAGGCGAAGGATCCCGACGTCGCCAGACGCCTCTGGGACGTGTCCGAACGTCTCACCGGCACCCGCTTCCCGCTGGTGGCCAGCGCCGAGGCCTGAGGCGGAGGCTTCGGCGAGGGCGGGCCTACGTCGCGACGTCGACCGTCACCATCCAGGACATCCCGTAGCGGTCCACCAGCATGCCGAAGAGGCCGCCCCACGGCGCAGCCTCGAACGGAATGGTCACGGTGCCGCGGTCGCTGAGGCCGTCCCAGATCGCCTGCATCCGCGCCTCGTCCTCGCCGCTGACCGAGATCGAGATGTTCTGCGGCGGCTGGAAGTCCATGCCGGTGGGTGTGTCGGAGCCCGCGAGCACCATGCCGTCGTCAGTGGCGAGCCACGAGTGCATGATCTTCGTGGCGTCGGCGGGATCGTGCGGCATGCCGGGGAACGACGAGAACTCGACCAGGTCGAGTTTGCCGCCGAGTACCGACTGGTAGAAGGTCATCGCCTCTCGGGCGTTGTCGCGGAACGAGAGGTACGGGGTCAGAATTGCCATCGGTTCGCCTTCCGATCGGATGCCGACGTCATCGCCGGCACGTCACAGTCTGCGACTGGTCGCCGACATCGGCAAGGGGCTTCATGCTCACGTAGCGTCTCGGGGCGGGTTGTGCATGAACTCGATCCGGATGCCGCTCTCGTCCTCGACGAACGAGGCGTAGTAGCGGTCGTTGAAGCGCGTGTAGATCTTGGGTTCGCGCACGATCGTCCATCCGGCTTCCACGGCGATCCCGTGCACGCGGTCGACCTCCTCGCGGGAGCCCACGGCGAACGCGAGGTGCTGCCATCCGACCTCGCCGTGCCGGTGCGGAGCCGCTTCTGCGTCGTCGCGGATCCCGAAGATGATGATCTCGGTCTCGGACCCGTTGTCCCACGAGATCCCGTTCGGCGCCTCGACGCCGAGCGAGTACCCGAGAGCTGTCAGCACGGGATGGAACTGGCGCCTCGCGTGCTCGATGTCGAGGACGGAGATGCCGAGGTGATCCAGAAGGGCCATGCGTCCAGTCTGTCCCAGGCCCGCTCGCGGCGGCAGCCTCCGACTTCGGGCGGCGTCACCGGCTCCGGTGATCCTCCGGCGCCAGGCGGGCACCGCGACGCGGCTCGGGGATGCCGTTCGAGAACAGCAGTCGGATGACACGCTGGCGGTGCCCCGCCCAGGGGGCGAGCAGTTCCAGCATCCCCGCATCGTCGGTCCGGCTTCCGGTCAGCGCGTAGCCGACCTCGTGTGCCAGATGGAAATCCGCGACGCTGACGGCATCCGGATCCCCGAGAGCCCGGATGCGGGTCTCGGCAGAGGTCCACAGGCCGATGCCGGGCAGACTGGTGAGGACTCGATCGCGGGCGTCGCCGTCGGATGCCGCGAGCACGGCGCGCTCGATCGCCGCGCCGCGGATCGCCGACCGGGCGATGGTGCGCGCCTGCGACGGCTCCACCCCGGCGCGGTGGAACGTCCAGGACGGGATAGCCCGCCACACGTCCGCTGACGGTGCGGCGAACATCGGCCGCGGCGTGGGACCGGGAGCGCGCTCGCCGTGCCGGCTCACCAGATGCCGCCAGGCTCCGAACGCCTGCATGCCGGTGACTTTCTGCTCGAGGATCGCGCACGCCAGGGCATCGAAGACGCGCAGCGTGCGTGCCATCCGGATGCCCGGATTGCGCCGCGCGAGCTCGGAGAGCTTCGGATGCGAGGTCACGTCGAACCCGGTCGGATCGTCTTCCGCACCGCACAATCTCGGCACCGAATCGAGTGCGTCGTCAGCGCCGGGCCCCCACGCTGCCGCGCGCACATCGTCGCCCGTCGCGCGCAGGCAGAGCGTTGCGACGCCGGCATCCGTGCGGAACGCCATCCAGATCCGACCGCCATCGATGAGCATCGTCGGATCGGTGCCGCCGCGGCGCAGCATCCCGACCGTCGCCATCAGATCGAGCGGATGCTGCGGACGGTAGACGGATTCGCGTGCGCGCAGCGCGGCATCCGTCACCGAGGTCATGCAAGAACCCTACGCGCGGCGGCTGACAGCGCGAGCCGCGCGGCGAGACTCAGAAGCGGTCGGGCGAGGGGGTGCCGTGGCCGAAGCGGATGGTGACGTCGGCGTGACGGTCGAAGCGGTAGCCGACACCGCGTACGGTGCGCACGATGTCCTCGTGGCGGCCGAGCTTGGCGCGCAGGCGGCGCACGTGCACATCGATGGTGCGCTCACCGGGAGCGTCCTCATCGGACGACGCCTGCCACAGGGCCGAGACGAGCTCGGAGCGCTCGATCGTGCGTCCCTCGCGCAGCACCAGGTACTGCAGCAGCTCGAACTCCTTGTAGGTGAAGGCGGCGGACTCGCCGTCCAGCAGAACGCGCTTGCGGGAGATGTCGACGACGACACCGGCGTCCTCGTCCTTCTCCTCCTCGACGGCGGCCTGCGCACGGGCGATCGCGCCGGGCTCGTGCAGCGCGAGGCGCACGACATCCAGGTCGCGGCCACCGGCGGACTGCGGGGCGAGGGCGACGGTGGCGTGGGTCTCTGCGGCCGGGGCGAGCTCGGCGATGGTGCGGCGCAGTGCGTCCACGAGGACGGGAAGGCTCACGCCGGCTCCGGCGGCCTTGATCTCGTCGATTCCGACGTAGAGGGCGAAGCCACGGGGTGAGCGGATCGAAGGCAGATCTGCTGCGGCATCCGCGGGGGAGACGACGCGGACGGGAGCGGTGACGGGGCGATCGAGGGTTGCGACGTTCGACATGATGATGATCCTTGAGGGACGCGAGCCGGCGGGCTCGGAGTGCGTTGCACGAATGACCGGGATGAGCCGGTGGGGGATGAGCGCGAAGGGTGGGCGCTCAGAGACCCGTCCCTCGAGATGAAGGGAACACAGGTCAATCTGTGTGGTTGCGCCTTAGCAACACATTCGGCAACACATGCCAACGCGACCGGGCATCATCATCCCGGCAGTCCTGTTCGCCTCCTGGGCGGACAAAGGGCTTGCGTTGGTGGTCATGGGGCTGATTATTTCCTACGATGACCCGTTGTGTCAAAACGTGTCGATCCCGGGGTCGTCACACGGCGTAACGTCGGACGCATGAGTCTTCCCGCCCGCGCCTCCCGATTCGTCCTCACCGACGAGAAGGACGCATCCCGGTACACCCTCACCGACCACGACGATCTGGTCAGTGTGCTCGACTACCGCGACGACGGACGCACCGTCGCGCTGACCCGGGCGTTCACGATCCCGACCTTCCGTGGTCACGGGTATGCGGCCCAGGTCGTGGCCGGTGCAGTCGCCGACATCGAGGCCCGCGGTGACCGGAAGGTGGACCCCGTCTGCTGGTACGTCGCCGACTGGTTCGACGCGCATCCGGAGCACGCGGCCCTCCTGCGCGCCCGCTGACACGGCGGGTTCCGGCTGACAGGATGAAGACATGAGACTCGCCGAAGCGCTTGCCGCGCGCGCAGATCTGCAGCGTCGCATCGAACAGCTCCGCTCCCGCATCACGGGAAACGCCCGCTACCAGGAGGGCGAGGAGCCGGCAGAGGATGCCGCGGGTCTCCTGGCAGAGGCGGATGCCGCGCTCGACGAGCTGCGCGACCTGATCCGTCGCATCAATGCGACCAACAGTCGGGTCGACCTCGGTGCCGACGGAACCATGACCGACGCGCTCGCCGCACGCGACGTTCTTCGCATGCGGCATTCGCTGCTGACGGATGCCGCCACCGCCGCATCCGGTCAGGGCTTCATGCGGCAGATGCGCTCGGAGCTGCGTCAGTTCGCGGCCCTTCCCGTCGCCGAGCTGCGCTCGCAGGCCGATGATGTCGCGCGCGAGCTGCGCGAACTGGACAGTCGGATCCAGCAGGCGAACTGGGGGAACGACCTGGGCGAGTAGACGCGGAGCGGAAGTCGGTAGTCGAGACGAAGCGGGCACACCCCCTTGGTCGGCGGGGCAAGTCGACCAGCCAGGGCGGAGGGCAGCCCATCACCTGCATGACGCAGCCCCGCATTCCGCACCGGTGACAGCGCAACGCGCAGTCTGCATCACCACGTGCCGGTCGACTCGACGAGGGTGGGTCAGGGGACCTTCCGCTCCTCATGATCGCGTGCTCGCGGCACGCCTCGGACGCGATGTCGGAGGCCGTCCCTACGTTGGAGACATGCGAATCCTGCACACCTCCGACTGGCACATCGGTCGCACGTTCCACGGGCACTCCACGCTCGTGGCGCTGGCCGAGGTGCTGGGCGCGCTGGTCGCGCAGGTCCGCGAGAACGACGTCGACGTGGTGATCGTCGCGGGCGATGTGTTCGACTCGGCCACGCCCGCCGCATCCGCCTACACGCTGCTGGATGAGACCCTGCTGGCGCTGCACGAGACCGGCGTCACCGTGATCATGACCAGCGGCAATCACGACTCCGCCGCGCGCCTCGGCTTCCACTCGCGACTGCTGCGCGACGGCATCCATGTGCTGACCGACCCGCTCGCGATCGCGACGCCGGTCACTGTGAGCGACGAGCACGGCCCTGTGCACTTCTATGGCATCCCTTACCTGGAGCCGGCGATCGTCCGGCAGCACTGGAACGCAGCGGATGCCGAGGGCGTCGCCCCCGCGCTGCGCACGCAGGCGCAGGTCATGAACCACGCCATGGCCCTCGTCCGTGAGGGCATGACCGTGCACGAAGGCCGATCCATCGCCGTCGCACACTGCTTCGCCGCAGGCGTCGACGCCACGGTCGGCCTGGAGCGCGAGGTGCGCCAGGGCGGTCTCGACATGGTGCCGCTGGCCTCCTTCGACGGGCCCGATTACGTTGCCCTCGGTCACATCCACGGCCGCCAGCAGCTCGGCGAGCGGGTGCGCTACTCCGGCGCTCCGCTGCACTACAGCTTCGGAGAGCAGCACAAGGAACGCGGCTCCTGGCTCGTCGACCTCGACGCCGACGGACTCGCAGGCACGCGGTGGCTGGCGCTGCCGGTGCCGCGGCGGCTGGTGACGCTCACCGGCACGCTCGACGAGATCCTCTCCGACGAGAACGCGGCGGAGCACGCCGACGACTGGGTGTGCGCGATCTACACCGACTCGCTCCCGCAGCATGAGCCGATGCGCCGACTGCGCGAGCGATTCGAGTTCTGCGCGCTCGTGCAGCACCAGCCGGAGAGTGCGGATGCCGCCGACGAGACCTCCTATACGCAGCGTCTGAGGGCGGCGGTCACGGATGCCGATCGGATCGAGGCCTTCCTCGAGCATGTGCGCGCAGGCCAGGGGGCGAGTGAGCACGAGGCGGAGCTGATCCGCGAGGTGCTCGATGATCGGGTGCGCGCCGAGGCGCTCGTCTGATGCAGCTGCATCGTCTCGAGGTCGAGGGGTTCGGGCCGTTCCTTGCGCGCCAGATCGTCGAGTTCGACGTCTTCGCCGACGACGGCATCTTCCTGATCGCCGGGCGCACGGGTGCGGGCAAATCCAGCATCCTGGATGCCGTCTGCTTCGGCCTGTACGGCGGTGTGCCCCGCTACGACGGCGGCGAGAAGCGCCTGCGCAGCGACCACTGCGACCCCGACGACCCCACCGAGGTCGTAGTGGAGTTCAGCACGGTCGCCGGGCACTTCCGCGTGACCCGCTCGCCGGCGTACGAGCGACCGGCCAAGCGCGGCGGCGGACTGACCACGCAGGCCCCGTCCGCCCTGCTCGAAGAACAGGTCGACGGGGAGTGGATCGGCCGCGCGGCGCGCGTCGTCGACGTCGCCCACGCGCTGGACGAGATCCTGCAGCTCAGTCAGGAGCAGTTCCTGCAGGTGATCCTGCTCGCCCAGAACAGGTTCGCCGACTTCCTGCTCGCCGACAGCAAGGAGCGCCAGGCTCTGCTGCGACGCCTGTTCGACAGCGGCCGGTTCTCCGACTACCAGGTGCGATTCGACGAGCGCCGCCGGGTCGCCGAGCAGGCGCTGAGCGGCCGCCGAGCCACCGTCGACGCGCGGCTGGACGAATCTGAGCGCGTCGTCGCCGAGGCGGGGCTATGGGGAGACGATGCCGACGCGTCGCCCGACACGACGGATGCCAGGATCGAACGCCTGCGCAGGGCGATCACTCGCGCCGACTACCAGGTGGAACGGGTGAGCACCGAGCGCACCGCGGCCGAGAAGGCCCTCGAGGTCGCGGATGCCGGTCTCGCCGGGCTCAAGGAGCAGCGCCAGGCCCAGGCCGATCGGGATCGGGCCCGGACGGCACTCGCCGCACTCGACGCGGAGACCGAGGAGATCGAGCAGGCGGCACGACGCCGGGACCGTGGGCGAGCAGCCGAGAATCTGCGCAGCGGGATCGTCGCGGCGACCAGATCCGCCGCGGTGGTGATCGATGCCGCGAACGCGGCGACGGCCGCCACCGCCGCAGCATTCGCGGCCGGAGTACCTCCCGTCGACCTGGAGCAGGTGGACGCCGCCGCCGATCACTTCCGAGGCTGGGCATCCGATCGCACCCGCGAGAGCGGTGCGTGGCAGGGCGCCGCAGAACTCGAAGAGGCCGCTCCGCAGCGGGATGCCGAGCGCGCAGTCGCTCAGACCGCGGTGGACGCCGCGACCTCCGAACTCACCGCCATCGACGACGAGCAGAAGACCCTCCCGGCGCGCACCGCGGAACTCGCCGCCGGCCGTGACGAGGCCGCGCGGCAGGGCAACCGCGTCGAGGCGCTCACCCAAGCCGTCGACCTCGCCGAGCAGCGGCATGCCGGAGCGGTGGAGGCAGAACGGCTCACCGCCGAGATCCACGCCGCCGCCCGCGCCGAGTCGGACGCCACCGAGACGCACAACCGAGCGCAGACCGACCTCGCCCGGCTGCGCAGGCGCCGTCTCGACGGGTACGCCGGAGAACTCGCATCAGCGCTGACGTCTGGCGAGCCCTGTGCGGTCTGCGGATCCATCGAGCACCCCGCCCCGGCGGAGCACGCCGACCCCGTCTCGGCCGACGACATCACCGAGGCGGAGGCACAGCGCGACGCCGCCGCCGAAGCCGAGCGGACCGCGTCCAGGGTCCTCGCGACGCTCACGGCAACGCACGCCGCAGCAGTCGAGCGATCCGCCGGTTCGAGTGCCGAGCACGCGGCCGACGCGCTGACCGCCGCACGCACCGGCCACGCATCTGCCGTGGCCGCGGCGGAGCGAGCCGAGCAGTTCTCGGCACAGCTGGCCGAGCTGCAGAGCGCGGCTGCCGGGCTGCAGGAGCGCCGAGCCTCGGCATCCGAATCCCTCAGCTCTGCACGCACCGCGCTCTCCCTCATCGAGCAGCGCATCACCGACGCCGACCGCGCCATCGCCGCCGCACGCGGCGAGCACGACACCGTGGCCGAGCGGCTGGCCGTGACGCGGGATCGGATCTCTGCGGCGCAGACCGCCGCCGGCGCCATTGAGGAGCACAGGGAGTTCGCCGACCGTGCACGCATCGCGCGCGACGACCTCGACGGGGCGATCGCGGAGTCGATCTTCGACGACATCACCGAAGCGGAGCAGGCGCTGCTCGACCCCGCCGAGATCACCTGCCTCGACGACCGAGTCACCGCGCACCGCGTCGCCCGCGACAAGGAGCGCGCGCTGCTGCTCGACCTCGAGATGCGCGTCCTGCCCGAGGAGCTGATCGATCTGATCCCGGCCGAGGAGGAGGCGGCGACGGCACGCACGAACTGGCAGCGCACCGTCGACGCCGACAGTCGCGCCCGTGGCGTGCAGCGGAGTCTCGCTGCGACGGTGGATTCCGCGGCATCGGAGCACAAGGCGTCGGCGGACGACGCGGCCGAGTTCGAGGTGCTGCGCGGCCTCGCCGATGCCCTCGCGGGACGCTCCGGCAACACCCGCAAGATGAACCTCGAGACCTTCGTGCTGGCTGCCGAACTGGAGGAGATCGTCGCCGCGGCGAACCTGCGCCTGCGCGACATGTCCTCCGGGCGCTATGAGCTGCAGCATTCCGATGCTCTGGCCGCCCGCGGTGCGGCATCCGGTCTCGGGATCGTCGTGTTCGATGCGTTCACCGGGCAGACCCGGCCGGCGAGGTCGCTCTCCGGAGGAGAGACCTTCCTGTCCTCGCTGGCGCTCGCACTCGGTCTCGCCGAGGTCGTCACTGCGCGAGCCGGCGGCATCCGCCTGGACACGCTGTTCATCGACGAGGGCTTCGGATCGCTTGACGCCGACACCCTCGAGACCGCCATGCGCACTCTCGACGAGCTGCGTCAGGGTGGCCGCACGGTCGGCGTGATCAGTCACGTCGAGGCCATGCAGGAGCAGATCCCCGCTCAGCTCACCGTGCGGGCGCTGCCCGACGGGCCGAGCGTGATCGACGCGCCGCGCGGCTGAGCAGCCCCGCGCAGCCGAACAGCACCGCGGCTGTAGCGGCGCTACACCTCGTACTCGCGCCGCACGTGGTTCCACAGCTGGGCGCTGCACGCGGCGACCACGTCATCCCAGATCTGCGTCGCACCGTCCTGCGCGCGATCCGAGACGACCCGCAGCACGCGGATCGGCACGCCGAACTGCTGCGCCACCCACACGAACGCGAACGTCTCCATGTCGACGAGCACTCCGCCGAGCGAGCGGATCCGCGCCACGGCATCCACGTCGTCGACGAAGATGTCGCCGGTCGCGATCGTGACGCCTTCCCGGCCGGTCTCCACGCGGTGCGGCAGCGAGACGTGTCGGCCGAGGATGCCGTCGAGATCCTGCACGTCGTGCTGGATCGCAGCGGCGACGTCGTAGATGCCGGACTCGACCTCGTCGTCCACGGCGCCGGCGGTGCCGACCACGACGATCTCGTCGTACTGCGCACCTGCCGACAGCTGCGCATCCAGAGCCCGGGTCAGGCCGAAGGCGGCCATCAGCTTGCCCGGACCGGTGACCAGACGGTCGAATCCGGACAGATCTGCGGGGAAGGCCTGAAGCTCGGAGCTCAGCGCCGCGACGAGAAGTTTCACCCATCCATCCTCGCAGGTGGAAAACTGGAACCCCGCCGACGTCCGCACAAGAGGAGACCGCCGTGACCATGCAGCAGCAGATCGCCGACGACCTGGGCGTCCAGCCCGAGATCGACCCCGCCCGCGAGATCGAGACCAGGATCGGCTTCCTCGTCGACTACCTGCGCGCCACCGGAGCAAAGGGATTCGTTCTCGGCATCTCCGGCGGACAGGACTCCACCCTCGCCGGGCGGCTCGCCCAGCTCGCGGTGGAGAGGGTTCGCGCCGACGGGGGAGAGGCCACCTTCGTCGCGGTGCGGCTGCCGTACCGCGTGCAGCACGACGAGGCGGACGCGAAGGATGCGATCGCGTTCATCGCCGCCGACCGTTCCGTCACCATCAACATCCAGCACGGCGTCGAAGGGGTCGAGCAGGATCTCGAAGATGGCCTCGGCGAGCAGATCACCGACTTCAACCGCGGCAACATCAAAGCGCGCCTGCGCATGGTGACCCAGTACGCGCTGGGCGGGCACGACGGCCTGCTGGTGATCGGCACCGACCACGCCGCCGAGGCGGTCACGGGCTTCTACACGAAGTTCGGCGACGGTGCCGCCGACCTCCTGCCGCTGTCGGGTCTGAACAAGCGGCAGGGACGGATGCTGCTGCAGCAGCTCGGCGCTCCGCAGCACCTTTCGCACAAGGTTCCCACCGCCGACCTGCTCGACGGGCAGCCAGGGCGCACCGACGAGGACGAGCTGGGACTCACCTACGAGCAGATCGACGACTTCCTGGAGGGGCGCGAGGTTCCGGCCGACGTCGCCGAGCGCATCGAGAAGAAGTATCTGGCCACGCGCCACAAGCGCCACCTTCCCGTGGTTCCCGGCGACACCTGGTGGCGCTGAGCGCTCCGCCGCTCTGACTGGCGCGTTCGCGGGGCGCGAATGGACGCTTCGTGAGCGCGGATGCGGCGACCTGCGAAGCATGTGCACGGCGTCGGGCCCGGAGGCGGTGTCGGTGCCTGCGGATAGTGTCGGAGACAGGCAAGGGAGAGGGGCGTCGTGCGGGTCATCGCAGCGGAGAACCGGGTGGTCTGGAGCGCCAGCGACCTGAAGGCGGCAGCGGAGTGCGAATTCGCCTGGATGCGGGCGATCGACGCCAAGCTCGGTCGGGTTCCCGCCGTCGAGGAGCCGGAGGACGCCACGCTCGCCAGGGCAGCACAGCTCGGTGACCTGCACGAGGTCGCCGTGCTGGAGAAGTACCTGACCGAGCTCGGGGAGTCCATCGACGGCGGCCCTGGTGTGGTGACGCTGCCGAAGGTCCGATCGACGGATGCTGAGGCTCTGGACGCCGTAGTGGCCGACACCGAGCGGGCCCTGCGCAGCCCGGCATCCGTGGTCTTCCAGGCCGCCTTCTCGACGCCGGAGTTCGTCGGCTTCGCCGACTTCATCACCCGGGGAGAGGACGACCGCTGGCGGGTGCAGGACTCCAAGCTGGCTCGCACGGCGCGGGCGACCGCACTCATGCAGCTGGCGGCATATGTCGATCAGCTCGACAGGCTGGGCATCCCGCGCTCCGATGAGGTCGACCTGCTGCTGGGCGACGGCACCACCAGCACACACCGCGTCGAAGACATCCTGCCGCTGTTCCATGTACGCCGGGCGCGGCTGCGCGCGCTGATCGCCGACCGCGAGATCCCCGCCGGGGCGGCCGGAGCGCCGCTGGCGTGGGGCGACGACCGCGGCGACCTGCAGATCACCGCATGCGGACGCTGCGCGACCTGCGATGAGCAGGTGATCGCGCACCGAGACCTGCTCATGGTCGCCCGGATGCGGCCCGTGCAGCGCCAGCGGCTGCGCGCCGCCGGCATCCGAACCGTCGACGACCTGGCGGCGGCCTCCGATGCTCCCGACGGGATGAACTCCGACACGTTCACCGCACTGCGGTCGCAGGCCCGGCTGCAGGCCGGCCTCGCGCTGGACCCTCACGACGCCCCGCCGTACGAACTCGTCTCCGCGCGCGCGATCGGCCTGATGCCGCGCCCCAGCCGCGGCGACCTGTTCTTCGACTTCGAGGGCGACCCGCTGCACACCGAGCCCGTCGTGTCGCCAGGCGACAAGCCGCAATGGGGCATCGACTACCTGTTCGGCTGGATCGACAACGACGAGCAGTACTCCGCGCTGTGGGCGCACACCTTCGCCGACGAGAAGCAGACGCTGCTGGACTTCCTCGCGTTCGTGAAGCTGCGGCGCCAGACGCATCCCGACCTGCACATCTACCACTACGCGCCCTACGAGACCTCGCACCTGTCGGCGATGGCCGCCCGCTACGGCGTGGGGGAGGCCGATGTCGACCGGCTGCTGCGCGAGGGTGTGTTCGTCGACCTGTACCCGATCGTGCTGCGCTCGGTGCGCATCGGCTCGCGCTCCTATTCGATCAAGAAGCTCGAGCCGCTGTACATGGGCGCCGAGGTGCGCACCAGCGACGTGCAGAAGGGCGACGATTCGATCGTCCAGTACGTGCAGGCCCGCGCTCTGGCGGACGCCGGACAGGATGCCGAGGCGCAGCAGATCCTCGACGATCTCGCCGACTACAACCGGTACGACTGCGTCTCCACCCGCCGACTGCGCGACTGGCTGATCGGCCTGGCGAAGCAGGAGGGCGTGCTCCCTGCCCCTCCGGACGATCCGGAGACCCGCGCCTACGAACCATCGCCGCTGTCGCTCGCGCTGCAGGCCGAGGCGCAGCACGCCCAGCACGAGGGTCGTGACGGTGAGGCGTTCCGAGTCGCCGCCGCGGCGATCGACTACTACCCGCGCGAGGCGAAGAGCTTCTGGCAGGGACATTTCCAACGCCTGCGTGAGCCGGTCTCGATCTGGGAGTCGACGCGCGACGTGCTGCGCATCGATGCGGACTCCAGTGCGGTCGACGAGGATTGGGGAGTCGCCGAGGGACAGCGCACGCAGACCCGGCTGCTGAGCCTGCGCGGCGAGGTCGCCCCCGGCAGCACGGTGGGCGTCGGCGGGCGGCCGTTCGCCCTGTACGCCGTGCCCACGCCGTTCGACGCGCCCGGGCCCTCGCGCGTGATCCACATGCCGCACGAGGTCGAGGTCGTCGAGGTGCTCGACGACGGGTACCTGGTGCGTGAACGCACGGTGCAGGGCCAGATCTGGGACGACCTGCCCGTCGCACTCGCGCCCGCATCGCCGCCGAACGTCGCCACGCAGCAGGGTGCGATCGACGAGTGGGCGGCATCCGTGCACCGCGCGGCCCCCGGGTTCCCGGCTGACGCGGCCACCGACATCCTGCGCCGCATCGCACCGCGCACCGTCTCCGGCGCGGGCCTGCCCGATGGCGGCGACGACACGATCGACGCGATCGTCCGCGGCATCCTCGATCTCGACTCCAGCTATCTCGCCGTCCAGGGCCCTCCCGGAACGGGGAAGACCTACACCGGTTCGCAGGTGATCGCGCGGCTCGTGAACGAGCACGGCTTCCGCGTCGGGGTGGTGGCGCAGTCGCACGCCATCGTCGAGAACCTGCTCGAACGCGTCGTCGCCGACGGTGTTCCCGCAGCGAACGTCGCCAAATCTCCGAAGGATCGGGATGCCGCACCTCCCGCCTACACGGTCATCCGCAAGGACGGCATGGCCGCATTCCTCGGCGAGCACGCCCAGGGCGGTGCCGTCGTCGGTGGCACGGCCTGGGACTTCAGCAACACCCGCCGGGTGGACCGGCAGGGTCTGGACCTGCTCGTGATCGACGAGGCGGGCCAGTTCTCGCTGGCGTCCACGATCGCCGTATCCGCCGGGGCGAAGCGGCTGCTGCTGCTCGGCGACCCGCAGCAGCTGCCGCAGGTCAGCCAGGGCACGCATCCCGAGCCCGTCGACACGTCCGCGCTCGGCTGGGTGATGGACGGATCCGCGGTCATCGATCCCGCCCACGGGTACTTCCTCGCCGAGTCCTGGCGGATGCATCCCGCCGTCGCCGAACCCGTGTCGAAGCTGGCCTACGCCGGACGTCTGGCGTCCGCCGCGGGCACCGAGGGCCGTGTGGTCGACGGCGTGGAGCCCGGGCTGCACATCGTGCCCGTGCGCCACCGAGGCAACGCGACGGAGTCGCGCGAGGAGGCCGCCGAGGTCGTGCGCATCGTGCGCGACCTGCTGGGGCGCGGGTACATCGACGGGATGGAGGATGCCTCGTCCCGCCCGCTCGCGCAGGCGGACATCATCGTGGTCGCCCCGTACAACGCGCAGAAGCAGCTGATCCATGAGGAGCTGACCGCCGCGGGCCTGCCCGATGTGCCGGTCGGGACGGTCGACAACTTCCAGGGCAAGGAGGCCGTCGTCTCGATCACCTCGCTCGCGGCATCAAGCGGACGGGACGCCCCGCGCGGCCCCGAGTTCCTACTGCTGCAGAACAGACTGAACGTGGCGATCTCGCGGGCGAAGAGCGTCGCGTATCTGGTGCACTCGCCGGCGCTGCTCGACGACCTGCCGTGCACGCCGGAGGGTGTGGCCCGTCTCAGCGCCTTCGCGCACCTCGTCGGCGCCGATCGCGACTGACCGGCCCGGATAGGTTGGACGGCATGCACACTCTCGACGACATCCTGCGAGCCTCGGCAGCCTGGGTGTGGTTCCCGCGCGATGGGGACCAGGAGAAGTCCGAGCTGCAGCTCGTGCGGTACCCGGCGCGCTTCGGCGGCGGGGTCAAAGCGTCACAGGTCGAATCGACGAAGGATGCCGCAGGGGTCCTCGATCACGCCATCGAGCGCACGCGTGCGTGGGGCGAGACTGAAGCTGACCTTCTGGACCAATGCGTCCGACGATCCCGACCTGGAAGACGAGCTGCAGCGCCGCGGTGCTGAGCACATCGACACGGTCGCGGTGTTCGCGCGACCCATCGACGGCATCGCGATCGAGGTCCCAGACGACGTCACCGCCGAGCTGGTGCGCACCCTCGAGCAGGTGCGCGAGGTGGATGCCATCAACGTGCCTGTCTGGAAGCAGGATCCGCTCGACGAGGATGGTCTGCGCGCTGAGCTCGCCGAGGTGACGGACGGCCTCGAGACCGGCGAGGGCGCACGTATGCTGGCCCGCGTCGACGACGTCGCCGTGAGCACCGGTGGCTGCACCGTCATCGACGGGTTCGTGCGGCTGTGGGGAGCGGCGACACTGCCCGAGGCGCGTGGCCGCGGTGCGTACCGTGCTGTGCTGGCCGAGCGGCTGCGCCACGGCGCCGCGCTCGGAGCGACGACCGCGATCGTGAAGGGGCGCATCAGCACCTCGGCGCCGATCCTCGCCCGTGCGGGATTCACCCACTACGGCGACGAGCGCGGCTACCTGCTCGAGGTCTGAGCGAGCCGCGCGTGACGCCCGTCGCGCCGACGCGAGTCGGCGTCAGACCGTGCCGTACAGGCGGTCGCCGGCGTCGCCGAGACCCGGGACGATGTAGCCCTTCTCGTTCAGCCGCTCATCGAGCGCTCCGAGCACGAGGGTCACGTCGCGGTCGCCGACGAGCTTCTCGATCGCCGCAACGCCCTCGGGAGTGCCGAGCAGGCAGATCGCAGTGACATCCTTCGCACCGCGGTTGAAGAGGAACTGGATCGCCGCGCCCAGCGAACCGCCGGTGGCGAGCATCGGGTCGATGGCGAAGCACTGCCGGTCGCTCAGATCGTCGGGCAGCCGCTCGGCGTACGTGGTCGGCTCGAAGGTCTCGTCGTCGCGGACCATCCCGAGGAATCCGACCTCAGCGGTGGGGATGAGCTTGACCAGGCCCTCCAGCATCCCGAGACCGGCGCGCAGGATCGGCACGACGATCGGGCGGGGTTCGGCGATCTTCACGCCCATGGTCTTGGTGACCGGGGTCTGGATCTCGACCGGTGTGACCCGCACGCTTCGGGTCGCCTCGTAGGCGAGCAGCGTCACGAGCTCCTCCGTCAGCTGCCGGAACACCGGCGACGAGGTCCTCTCATCCCGCAGCACCGTGAGCTTGTGAGTGATGAGGGGGTGGTCGGCCACATGAACGCGCATGTGACCAGATTACCGGGGCACGGCCTTCGCGGCGGAACGGACTCTGCGATCGAGGCATCCGCCTTCCGGTCGACACCCGGCTAATCTCGAACGCATGACCGCTGCCTACGACGAGCCGATGGCCCGCGCGCTCGCCCTCGCCGTGCAGGCCGGTGCCGCCGGCGACGTGCCGGTCGGAGCCGTCGTCCTGGATGCCACGGGACGCACCGTCGGCGAAGGACTGAACCTTCGAGAGCAGACCCACGATCCCACCGCCCACGCCGAGGTCGTCGCGCTGCGCGCCGCCGCCGCCGCGCACGGCGGCTGGAATCTCGAGGACCACACGCTCGTGGTCACCCTCGAGCCCTGCGTGATGTGCGCCGGCGCGATCCTGCAGGCGCGCGTGGGCCGGGTGGTCTTCGGCGCCTGGGACGACAAGGCCGGAGCGGCAGGTTCGATGTACGACCTGCTGCGCGACCGACGCCTGCCGTACCGCGCGGAGGTCGTCGGCGGCATCCGGTCGGACGAGGCCACCGCCCTGCTGCGCGACTTCTTCGAGTCGCGGCGCTAGGACCGGTCCGTCTTCGTGGGGCGCGGATGGTCGCATCCGCGGGTTCGAGGCGGCCAGATGCGCCCTGCGAACACGATGGAGCGGGCAGGGGTGTCGCGTCAGCGCACCGCGACGGCGGCGTCGGCCAGTCGGGCGACCAGCGTGAGGTAGCCCTGCGCACGTGGGTCGTAGTACCCGATGTGCCGGCCGCCGTGCTCATCGATGGACGTCTGCGAGGAATGTCCCTCGACGGCGGTGCCGATCGTGGTGGAGCCGTCGAGGTCGGGAGCTTCGCCTCCGTCGCAGTCGTAGACGATCACCCCGCGGACGTCGCGCGGGTCGAGCGGATGCTGGCCCAGCCGCCCGAGCGGGGCGATGCTGTCGTTCGCGCTCTCGGTGGCGTAGAGCGTCAGGTCTCCGCGTGCGATCGCATCCGCCAGGGCCACACCGGCCGCATGGGTCACCCCGGCGGAGGCGATCGAGAAGGCGGTGCGCACGTCTTCGCCGAGATTCATGGCGAACACCTCGCCGAGCAGCGTCGACGAGTACGAGTAGGTGACCACCGCGACATGCGCATGCGGATTGCGCGGCTCCAGCCTGTCGATGTCGACCGCCAGCCGGGCGGCGCCGACCGTGGCGTGCCTGGTCGCCAGCGCAGACACGTGCGTGCCGGAATCCCACCCGAACCAGGCGACGGTCGCGACCCTGCGGGGCTCGCCGCGTGCGACGCACGAGCGGATGACATCCGCGCAGAGTCGCTGCGCGGCATCCGCCCATCCGGCGAAAGCCAGCAGATCGGTGTCGATGCCGTGCAGCACGTAGACGACGAGGTCGGCCGTGTCGAGGTCCCCGAACGAGACCACGGCGTGCGGGCCGGGGTCGACCATGGCGAGCGCTTGCAGCTGCGCCTGCGGGTCGCTCGCCAGCACAGTCATCAGGCCGCGCAGCTTCCGCTCGATCACGGGTGGCAGATCGTCGCGCGCGAGCTCGGCCCGCAGCTGGTCGATCACCACGTCGTCAGTCGGAGGACTTCAGAACGAACGCGTCCGTCGGGGGCTCCGGATCGAGAGACGGGCGGTACACATCGGGTTCCAGGTAGATCACGCGGGCGGCCGGCACGACGTCGCGGATGCGGCGTTCGATCTCATCGATGTCGTCGGCGGCCTCGCGAACGGTCTTGTCGGCGGTGAGGGCGATCTTCGCCGCCACCATCAGCTCGTCCGGTCCGAGGTAGAGCGTCTTCATGTGGATGAGCTTGACCACATCGGGGCCGCCCGAGATGGCATCGACGATGAGGTCGTGGTCGGCGGTGCTGGCGCCCTCACCGACGAGCAGGCTCTTGGTCTCCATGCCCAGGATCAGGGCGATCACGATGAGCAGCAGACCGATCATCAGGGTGCCCAGCGCGTCGAAGAGCGGGTTGCCGGTGATCAGGGTGAGGCCCACCCCGAGCAGTGCGAACGCGAGACCGGTGAGCGCGCCGGTGTCCTCGAGCAGCACGACAGGCAGCTCGGGCGCCTTCGAGCGCCGCACGAACGACAGCCAGGACTGGCCCTTCTCGCGCACCAGGTTGCTCTCGCGCACGGCGGTGCGCAGCGAGTACGACTCCAGTCCGATCGCGATCACCAGCACGACCAGCGGCAGCCACCACCACGTCTGATCGATGGCGTGCGGATGCGTGAGCTTGTCGATGCCCTCGTAGACGGCGAACAGTCCGCCGAGGGAGAAGAGCACGATCGACACGACGAATGCCGACACGTACCGCTCCCGGCCGTATCCGAACGGATGCGCCTGGTCTGCCTGCTTCGCGGCCTTGCGGCCACCGAGCATGAGGAGCAGCTGGTTGCCGGAGTCGGCGACCGAGTGGATCGCCTCGGCGAGCATCGACGCCGAGCCCGAGAGGGCCCAGGCGACGAACTTGGCCAGGGCGATGCCCAGATTGGCCACGAGTGCCGCGACGATCGCCTTGCTGCCACCGGATGCGCTCATGGCACCGAGTCTACGACGCAGTCCTCGCAGTGCCGGGGGACACGACACGCTCGTAGGATTGCCGCATGGTCGACAAGCTTCCCTCCCTCGCATTCCTCGGTGCCGGTTCGATGGGAGGTGCGATCCTGCAGGGGGTCGTCGCCTCCGGCGTTCCGGTCGACGGCGGCATCGTCGCCACGAATCGGACTCGCGCGAAAGCGGATGCCCTGGCATCCCTGCCCGGGGTCACGAGCATCGCGCTGGAGGAGAACGCAGACGGGAACACGGATGCCGCGGCCGCGGCCCGCATCGTGCTGGTGGGTGTCAAGCCGGCGATGGTGCCCGATCTGCTGCGCGATATCGCTCCCGTGCTGCGGGAGGATGCCATCGTCGTGAGCCTTGCCGCGGGGGTCACCCTGGGCACGTTCGCGGATGCTCTGGGCGCGGGCGTGCACGCCGTCCGCTCGATGCCGAACACCCCGGCGACCGTGGGGCGAGCCGTGACCGGCATCGCTGCAGGCGCATCGGCCACCGCCGAGGACATGGCGCTCGTGCGGGCGCTGTTCGAGACGGTCGGCGCGGTCATCGAGGTGCCCGAAGCGCAGATCGACCCGCTGTCCACTGTGTCGGGCTCGGGCCCCGCGTATGTGTACCTCCTCATCGAGGAGCTGACGAAGGCGGCATCCGGGATGGGCTTCTCGGATGCCGACTCGCGCCTCATGGCCGAGCAGACCTTCATCGGCGCGGCGGCCCTGCTCGAGGCATCCGGTGAGGATCCCGCCGAGCTGCGTCGCCGTGTGACGAGCCCGAAGGGAACGACCGAGCGGGCCGTCGCCGTCATGCAGGACGCACAGCTCGACGACATGTTCGCCCGTGCGACGGCCGCCGCCCTGGCGCGTGCCCAGGAGCTCGCCGCCGGCAGCTGAGCCTGCCTGACTCACGCCCCTTCGATGTGAGCCACGAGCGCCGCGCAGAACTCCTTCGGGCGCTCCAGGTGCGGGGAGTGGCCGACACCCTCCCAGTTCAGTTCGGTGACGGCACCGCCGGCAGCGGCGTAGGCATCGAGCACGTCGCGGGTCTGCGAGACCATCTCCTGCGCGGGTGCGACCTCGGCGCCGGGCCAGCCCGGGATGATCCCGAGTGCGCCGAGGTGATTCAGGTCGAAGAACGAGGCGTCCGAGACGATGGCATCCGCCGTGCCGTGCACCCACAGCACCGGTGGCTTCTCGTCGAGGTCCACGAGCCCGGCGGCATTGAAGTACTGCGGCGCCATCGTGTTCAGCACACCGTTCTCGCCGGCCGCGAAGCCGGGCCAGTTCTCGCTCGCGACGTCATCGCCGGGGTAGTTGCCGGCGGCGGTGGAGGTCGTCAGCATGGACGCCACCCAGACGTCCTCGTGCGGTGACGTGTAGCCGGCCGAGACATAACTGGAGCGGAACACGCTGCGCGGCGAGGTCTGCGCATCCGCGCTCGTGTCGTCGTCCTGCAGTCGCTGCACGAAGTCGGGGTTGGCGCCGCCGCCGCCGCATCCCGCGTCGTCGTCCGTCAGTCGAGAGCCGTCCCTGCGTGTACCGCCGAAGCCGTAGGGCGAGACCGGCGCCTGCAGGGTGAGGCTGACCACCGGATGCTCCAACGCGTACTGCATGACGACTCCGCCGCCCATCGACCAGCCGACCAGGTGCGCCGAGACCATGCCGAGTTCGTCGAACAGCGCGGCGATGTCGTCGCTGTAGTCGCGCAGCCCGCGAGTGGCGTCCACCGGCTGCGACCCGCTGCCGCCGAACCCGCGCAGATCGAGGGCCATCACCCGCAGATCGCGCGGCAGCGCCAGCATGATCTCCTGCCAGAACAGCGCCGACGAGACGTTGCCGTGCACGAGCACGACGGTCTTGCGCGGGCCGGCGGCGGGGTCGTCGTCCACGCGTTCGAACACCTGCATCGCCAGTCGTGATGTGGTGACGATGCGAGAGGTGATGCCCTCGAAGAGGGTGGTGTCGGGTGCGCTCATCGTCGTTCCTTCGTGACGGATCGCGGCGCCGATGCCGCGTTGAGCATGACTCTAACGCGTGACGAACCGAATGTGAACCGTCTCTCAGGTTCAGCTGCGGCGTGTCAGCGGTCGAGGCTGGCGAAGCGCTCGATGTCGCTGTTCGTGCCCGACACGATGATGAGGTCGTGGTTGGTCACGACCGTGTCGGCCTCCGCGTAGCGGAACGGCTTGCCCGGGCTCTTCACACCGACCACGGTCACCTTGTACTTGGTGCGCACACCGGACTCGTTCAGGCCGACGCCGCGGATGAACTTCGGCGGGTACATCTTGGCCAGGACGAAGTCGTCGTCGAAGCGGATGAAGTCCAGCATCCGCCCGCTGACCAGGTGGGCGACGCGCTCGCCGGCCTCGCGCTCGGGGTAGATCACGTGGTTCGCGCCGACGCGGGCGAGGATCTTGCCGTGCGACTGCGAGACGGCCTTCGCCCAGATCTGCGGCACCTTCAGGTCGACGAGGTTGGCGGTGATCAGGACGGATGCCTCGATCAGCGAGCCGACGGCGACGACCGCCACCTGGAAGTCCTGCGCGCCGATCTGGCGCAGGGCGTCGATGTTGCGGGCATCCGCCTGCACGGTGTGCGTGACCCGTTCGGACCACTTCTGCACCAGACCCAGGTCCTCGTCGATCGCCATGACCTCGCGGTCGAGTCTGTCGAGCTCGCCCGCGCAGGCGGCGCCGAAGCGCCCCAGTCCGATCACGAGCACCGGTGCGTCACCGCGAACCATCTCAACCAACGATCGGCCTTTCCACGGGCAGCGAGTAGAGCTGCGAACGGGATGTCGCGGCGACGGCCGCGGCGAGAGTCACTGTACCAACGCGCCCCATGAAGATGGTGGTGGCGAGGATGTACGAACCCGCATCCGGCAGCGCCGCGGTCACGCCGGAGGAGAGCCCGACGGTGCCGAATGCGGAGATCACGTCGAACAGCACGTCGATCACCGGCAGCTTGGTGAGTTGAGTGATCGCGATCGTCGAGATCGCCACGATGGTCGCGCCCCAGGCGACGACCGAGAGGCCGACGCGCTGCACGTCCGAGGGGATGCGGCGCCCGAACGCCTCCACCGAGCCGCGCCCCTTGGCCTCGGACCACACCGCGATGGCCAGTACGGCGAGGGTGGTCACCTTGATGCCGCCTGCGGTGGAAGCCGAGCCGCCGCCGACGAACATGAGCATGCACGCGACGAGCATCGAGGAGCCGTTCAGGTCTGACATCTCGATCACGTTGAACCCGCCGGAGCGCGTCATGGCCGACAGGAAGAACGCGTTCACCGTGGTGTCGGCCGCGTCCATCGAGCCGAACGTGCGCGGATTGTCGTACTCGAGCAGCAGGAAGACCGCGGCGCCGACGAAGAACAGCAGCACCGTCGTGACGAGCGTGAGCTTGGCGTGCAGCGACCAGCGCTTCACATGCCAGACATGCTTGGCGAGCGTGTAGATCACCGGGAAGCCGATGCTGCCGAGGAAGACGCCGGTCATGAGCAGGACGAGCACCAGATAGTCGTCACCGAAGGCGGCCACTCCGCCGGAGTTCGGGGCGAATCCGGTGTTCGTGAAGGCCATCGCCGCGAAGTAGGGCGCTTCCCAGAGCGCCGAGAACGGGTCGACGCCAGCGAGGATCAGGGCCGGATACAGCAGCACGGCCAGGCCCGCCTCGATGATGAGTGCGGAGAGGGCGACGGTGGTCAGCAGCTGGCCGACTTCGCCGAGACGCACGGTCTGGCTCTCGTTGATCGGCCCCCCGTGCGCACGCAGCGGGTTGGTGTCGCCGGCGGCCATGAGCTTGGCGCTCAGGCCCAGACGCTTGGAGATGGCCAGGCCCATCAGCGAGGCCAGCGTCAGAACGCCGAGTCCGCCGATGTTCACGCCGATGAAGATGATCACCTGGCCGAAACCCGACCAGTGCGTGCTCATGTCGACCGTGGTCAGTCCGGTGACGCAGATCGTCGAGACGGCGGTGAACAGCGCATCGCTGAGCGGGGTGATCGTGCCGTCGGCCGAGGAGAGGGGCAGCGACAGCAGTCCGGTGAACAGCAGGATCAGGGCGGCGAAGATGACGATCGCGAAACGTGACGGCGAAGAGGTCACGATGTGCTTGATGTTGCGGGCCGCGACGTGCAGACCCCTCCTCGGAGGAGATGCCGACATCATGCCCGACATCCATCCCCCTTGTCGCCGCGCGCACGACGGCCTTCGCCGAGCTTTCGTCATGGTACTCCGTGTGCGCGCGTGGTACTCGGTGCCCGCGCCGACTACCCTGATGGCATGACGGACATCTTCGATGTGATCGCTGACGGCACGAGGCGCGACATCCTCCAGCTGCTGCTGCGCCGCTCCACGGAGGGCGATGCAGGGACCAGTGTGACCGAGATCGTGAGTGAGCTCGGCGTCAGCCAGCCGACCGTCTCCAAACACCTCAAGGTGCTGCGGGAGTCCGAACTCGTGACGGTCCGAGAAGACGGACAGCGTCGTTTCTACAGCATCGCGGTCGGTCCCCTGGAGACCGTCGACGACTGGCTCGTGCCCTTCCTGATGGATGCCTACGGCGACCAGGCTCCCGATTACAGCTTCCCGTCCGTCCCGCTACCGGACGGCGCCGCGCACGCGGCCGAGGTGGTCGGGCGCGCTGCGGCATCGGCGAAGCATGTGGTGACGAACGCGTTCAAGCGCCTGAGCTGATCGAGCGGCGGGCGCGCCCGCGCCGGCTCGGTGCACGTGCGTCCCAGCACTCACATGAGTCACAGTGGTTTACAGCAGTCGCATCTTCCCCATATGCTGTGCTTCAGCAGAAAGGGGTACAGGGGATGCCCGATGTTCAAGACGCTCGTTTCCTGACGGTCGCCGAGGTCGCGGAGCTCATGCGCGTGTCCAAGATGACCGTGTATCGGCTCGTCCACGCCGGCGAGCTGCCCGCGATCCGGTTCGGGCGCAGCTACCGCGTGCCGGAGTCCGCTGTGGCCGATGCACTCAACAGGCCCATCGCCGACGTAGGATGATCTGAGCGCTCGGTTCGGGGTGAGCCCGACCGTTTGCTAGAATCGTCCGAGGCATTTCCGTGCCCGTACCCGGGTGCCCGCCTTCGTGGCATCCAGCCCCTGACTTAGTGAGGTTTCCGTGGGTTCAGTCATCAAGAAGCGCCGCAAGCGCATGGCGAAGAAGAAGCACCGCAAACTGCTTCGCAAGACTCGCCACCAGCGCCGCAACAAGAAGTAAGCGGCACGACACCGAGCGCCTGTCTCCGGACGGGCGCTTTGTGTCTTCCGCGGGAGGATCTCATGAAATCGATCGATATCGCCCAACTCACCACTCGCGAGGGCGTGCCCCTCATCGATGTGCGCGAACGTGATGAGTTCGCCGCAGGCCACGTGCCCGGCGCGGTCAACGTTCCGCTGTCCGAGCTGGGAGACCGTCTCGAGGAGCTCCCGAGCGAGGCGTTCGACGTGATCTGCCAGGCCGGCGGACGCTCGGCGCGTGCCGTGCAGGCGCTCGAGTCGCGCGGCTACGATGCCACCAACGTCGAGGGCGGCACAGGCGAATGGATCGCTCAGGGGCATCCGGTCGAGAAGTGACCACCGTCACGCTGATCGGCAAGCCCGACTGCCATCTCTGCGAGGTCGCGAGCGACGTCGTCGATGCCGTCGTGGCGGAGCTTCCGGATGCCGCTGCCGAGCAGATCGAGATCGTCGAGCAGTCGATCAGCGATGACGCGACGCTCTACGAGCGCTGGTGGGAGAAGATCCCTGTCGTCCTGATCGACGGCGAACTGCACGCGCATTGGCGTGTTTCACCGGAGCGGCTGCGCTCCGCACTCGAGGAGGCGATCGGATGAGCATCCGTCACGTGGTCAGCTGGAAGCTGGCGGAAGAGGATGCCGCGCTGCGCGGCGAGCAGGCCGCCGAGGTGGCTCGCCGGCTGAATGCCCTGATGGGCGTCGTCCCCGAGCTGCGCGCGGTGTCCGCGGGTGCGAACATCGCGCATCCGGATGTCAACTGGGACGTCACCCTCGTCGCCGACGTGGATTCTCTGGACGCACTGGAGGCCTATCAGGTGCATCCGGCGCACAAGGAGGTCGGCGCGTACATCAAGTCGGTCGTGGCATCCCGCGTCGCCGTTGATTTCGAATTCTGAGCAGATCTGCGAATCAGTAGTTCTGCGCAGGAAATCTGAGCATAAATATCCAATTGTGAACAGTCTGCCCCGCACAACTGCGCACTCTCGCAACCCAATCGTGACCGCCTCAGCCGTCCGCTCGGTGGTCGTCGGCACGGAGGGCATGCCAAGATGAGTGCAAAACCCGTACCGTCCGGGCGCAAGCCCCGTCACACAGGAGTGACCATGAACCGTCGTCCTCTGCTCATCGGCACCGCCGTCGCGGCCGCCGCTGTCCTCGTCCTCTCCGGCTGCGCGAGCAACCCGGGCTCCGGCGGTGACGGCGGCGACAAGGCTCCTTCGGCCTCCGGGCCCGACTACGGCCTGGTGACCGATGGCACGCTGACCATCTGCTCCGAGGTCCCGTACGTCCCGTTCGAGTTCGAGGGCGGCGACAACGGAACCGGCTACACCGGTTTCGACATCGACCTGACCGACGCGATCGCGAAGAAGCTCGACCTCAAGCTCTCCGTTCAGGACGTGAGCTTCGACGGGCTCCAGTCGGGCACCACCCTGATCGCCGGCACGTGCGACATGGGCGCCTCGGCCATGACGATCACCGAGGAGCGCAAGGCGAACATCGACTTCTCCGACCCCTACTACGCCTCTCTGCAGTCGCTGCTGACCAGCGTCGACTCGGGCATCAAGAACATCGGCGACCTCAAGGGCAAGAACGTCGGCGTGCAGCAGGGCACCACGGGTGAGAGCTACGCCACGGAGAACGCCACGGGGGCCACGCTCGTGCAGTACCCGGGTGACGCCGAGCTGTGGCCAGCGCTGCAGGCCGGACAGATCGACGCCATCCTGCAGGATCAGCCCGTCAACATCGAGCACGAGAAGGCCGATGACACGTACAAGATCGTCGAGGAGTACGACACCGACGAGTCCTACGGGTTCGCCTTCGCGAAGGGTGAGAAGACCGAGCTGCGCGAGGCCGTGAACAAGGCGCTCAAGGAACTGCGCGACAGCGGCGACTACGACACCATCTACGACACCTATTTCGCCGCGAAGTAAGCGACTCAGGCAGATAGGAGATCCGTTCCGATGGCATTGAAGCGCAGGACCAGGGGCCGGTTGTACCGGTACTCCATGTACGCGCTGTTCATCGCGCTCGTCGTCCTGGTCGCGGTGGCCACCGACTGGGGCAAGATCAGCAAGCAGTTCTTCGATCTCGAGGTCGCAGCGAAGCTGTTCCCCGATATCGTCATCGTCGCTCTGCGCAACACGGTGCTGTTCACACTGATCGCCTTCGCCGGCGGACTGCTGCTGGGCATCGTGTTCGCGCTGATGAAGCTGTCGATCATCGCACCGTTCCGCTGGTTCGCGACCGTATGGATCGAGCTCTTCCGGGGGCTTCCCGCGCTGCTGACGATCTTCGCGATGGCATTCATCCTGCCGATCGCGTTCGGGATCAAGCCCCCGGGTGGTCCGGTCGGCGCGGGTCTGATCGGCCTCATCCTGGTGGCCTCGGCGTACATGGCCGAGGTGATCCGCGCCGGCATCCAGGCGGTTCCGAAGGGTCAGACCGAGGCTTCTCGATCGCTGGGCATGTCGCCGATGAAGACGATGTTCTGGATCGTTCTGCCGCAGGGCTTCCGGATCATCATCCCGCCGCTGACCAATGAGTTCGTGCTCCTGCTGAAGGACACCTCGCTGCTGTTCATCGCGGGCACCTTCATCTGGTCGAAGGAGCTCACCAGCTTCGCGCGCGATGCGAACACCCTGTACGCGAACGCGACGCCGCTGATCATGGCGGCGCTGCTGTACCTGATCGTGACGATTCCACTCACCCGCTTCACGGCGTGGCTCGAGCGGCGGATGGCGAGGCAACGATGAGCACGGATCTGATCGACATCCAGGCACCGGCGATCGACATCCAGGGTCTGGTCAAGCACTTCGGCGACAACGAGGTGCTCAAGGGCATCGACCTGACGGTGCACGGCGGCGAGGTCGTCTGCATCATCGGGCCGTCGGGTTCGGGCAAGTCGACGCTGCTGCGTTCGGTGAATCTGCTCGAGGAGCCCACCGGCGGCCACATCCTCATCGAGGGGATCGACGTCACCGACGAGGAGACCGACATCGACCGGGTGCGCCAGCGCATCGGGATGGTGTTCCAGAGCTTCAATCTGTTCCCGCACATGACCGTGCTGGGCAACCTCACGATCGCCCAGCGCCGCGTGAAGAAGCGCTCGAGGGCAGAGGCCGAGCAGGTCGCGCAGGAGATGCTCACCCGTGTGGGGTTGGCGGAGAAGGCGGATGCGTATCCGAGCCACCTGTCAGGCGGTCAGCAGCAGCGCGTCGCGATCGCACGTGCGCTGTGCATGAATCCCGACATGATGCTGTTCGACGAGCCCACGTCGGCGCTCGACCCCGAACTGGTCGGCGAGGTGCTCCAGGTGATGCGCACCCTGGCGGACGAGGGCATGACCATGCTGGTGGTCACGCACGAGATGGGCTTCGCCCGTGAGGTCGGCTCGCGCCTGATCTTCATGGACGGCGGTCACATCCTCGAGCAGGGCGACCCGCGCGAGGTGCTGGCCAATCCCCAGCATCCGCGTACGCAGGACTTCCTCGCGCGCGTGCTCTAGCTCGCTGTACGACAAGAGGCCTCCGTCCCGCGTCAGCGGGCGGAGGCCTCTTCCATCAGGTCAGTTCTCGACTTCGACGACCTCGGAGTCGGCATTGCGGCGCACCGAGTCGATGCCGTTCATCGCACCCGACTTCGACGAGTAGCCCTGGCCGGTGGCGATGACCTCGCCGTTGCCCGCCTTCAGGCGGAACCGCCAGTCGCCGCCCTTGTCCTGATAAAGCTCGAACTTGCCTGCCATGAGACTTCCTCTCCCTGCGGGTATGGAGCTGCTTCGCTCTCGGCATCCACGCTATCCGCACGCGGCCGATGCCGGAAGAGGCGGAGGCCTGCTCAGACGCGCGGACGCGCAGCGACCGGCTCGGGAACCAGCTGCAGACCGACCACATCGCCGAAGGCCGGACGGATGCCGGGGGAGTGCTGCACGATCACGCGCTCGTCCGACTCGGTGCGCACGACCGTGCGTCGGATGCTGCCCAGGAACGTGGACTGCTCGACGGTGCCGCGCGCATCGGCATCCGCCGTCTCGGCGAACACGACGTTCTCCGGGCGCAGGTACACGTCCACCGACCCGGTCGCCGGCGTCTGCAGCGGGAGCGAGCGGCCCCACACGGTGACCTGAGCACCCTCCGCGATACCGGCGACGACGCTGGAGAGACCGACGAAGGCGGCGACGGATGCGGTGGCGGGGGCGCCGTACAGCTCCTCCGGGGAGCCGATCTGGTCGATGCGCCCGGCGCTCATCACCGCGACGCGATCCGAGACCGCCAGCGCCTCCTCCTGATCGTGGGTGACGAAGACCGTGGTGATGCCCAGGCGCAGCTGGATGCGGCGGATCTCATCGCGCAGCTGCAGGCGGACCTTCGCATCCAGCGCAGAGAGGGGTTCGTCCAGCAGCAGCACCTTGGGCTCGGTGACCAGGGCCCTCGCCAGGGCGACGCGCTGCTGCTGACCGCCGGAGAGCTGGTGCGGGAACTTGTCGGCGTGCTCCGTCAGGCCCACCAGTGCCAGCGCATCGAGGGCACGACGCGCGGCATCCGCCTTCCCGACTCCACGACGACGCAGACCGAAGGCGGTGTTCTCGGTGACCCGCAGGTGCGGGAACAGCGAATAGGACTGGAACACCATGCCGATGTCGCGCCGGTTCGTGGGGACGCGGGACACGTCCTTCCCGCCGAGCAGCACGGCGCCCTCGTCCGAGCCCTCGAGACCTGCCAGCACCCGCAGCAGGGTGGTCTTGCCGCAGCCGGACGGACCGAGCAGCGACACGAACTCGCCGGGCGCGACGTCGAGGTCGACGCCGTGCAGCACGCGGTTGGCGCCGTAGCTCTTCACGATGCTCTGCAGCTGCACGCGCGTGCCTTCGCCGGCGTCGGCGAGCAGCGCATTGTCCTGGGTGCGGGGAAGGGGAGCGGTCATGAGCGGGCCTTTCGGGTGCCGCGGGCTGCGCGGCCGATGATGAGCAGCAGGACGAAGACGAGCAGCAGCGCCAGCAGCGTGAAGATGGCGGGCAGGTACGCATCCTGATTGCGGACGACGACCATCGCGGTCTGGAACACCTGCCGGTTCAGGAGCGAGGCGATGGTGAACTCGCCGAGCACGACCGCCACCGAGATCAGCGATGCGGCCAGCAGTCCCTGGCGCAGGTTGGGTGCCAGCACCCTGATCACGATCGTCGGCCAGTTCGCGCCGAGCGTGCGGGCCGCCTCCGACAGGGTGCGCAGGTCGGTGGCGTCGATGGATGCCTGGATGGCCCGGTACGCGAACGGCAGTACCGTGATGCCGTAGGCGAACGCCAGCGTCCAGGTGCCCGTGCCGAGCGTCCTGGCGATCTGCAGGTAGATCGGCGAGAGCCCGACCACGAGCACGATCGCGGGGATCGAGATCGGCAGCAGGGCCAGGAACTCGAACGCCGGGCGCAGCTTCGGGAACCGCAGGTGCACCAGGATCATGGTCGGGGTGAGCAGCAGCAGGACGATCAGGACGGTCACCACGGCGAGCACCAGGGAGTTGCCCAGGCCCGTCCAGATCGGCCGGAGCGTCGAGGAGAAGGCGGGGTCGACGAGCTTGGCCCAGTTGACCCCGGAGAGCCCGCCCTTCGGATCCCGCAGCGTGTACAGGAAGGTCGAGACCAGCGGGATGGCGAAGAACAGGCCGACCAGGATGCCGATGATCCAGCGCGTCAGGCGGGACGGAGCGAGGGAGATCATGCCTGCCACCTCGCTGCACGGCGTTGGATGAGCGAATACATCGCCATGACGACCCCGACGACGATGATCATGCCGAGCGCGAGCGCACCGGCAAGATTCTCGCGGCCGAGCACGGTCTCACTGGTCAGCGCGGCGCGGATCTGCAGCGGCACGATCTGCGAGCCCTGGCTGATCAGCGCCGCGGCCGTCGCATAGGAGGAGAAGGCGTTCGCGAACAGCAGCAGCAGGCTGGCCAGGAACGAGGGCGCCAGCACCGGGATGCCGATGCGCAGCCAGAAGCTGCCGCGCGTGCCACCCAGGGTCGCGTTCGCCTCGGCCCACTGCGGCTTCAGCGCGGCGAGGGCGGGCATGAACGTGATGACCATCAGCGGAACCTGGAAGTAGATGTAGGGCAGCAGCAGGCCGGGAACCTCGTAGATCCAGGTGCCGGATGCGAAGATGTCGATGCTGAACCGGTCGCGCAGCAGCGACGTCAGCACTCCCTGCACGCCGATCGTCGCGATGAACGCGAAGGCGAGCATGACGCCGCCGAACTGGGCGAGCACGCCGGCGGCGGCATCGACCGACTGGCGCAGAATCCCCTCGGGGTTCATGCCGAGCATGGCGTAGCAGACCAGAGCGCCGACGACGGCGCCGACGACAGCGGTGAGCAGCGAGACCCAGGCGGAGCTCGCGAACGTGCTGAGCACGGCCGGGTCGCCCAGTGCCGACACGTTGTTCCAGGTGAAGGCGCCGTCGCGGGTGAAGAAGCCCGAGCCGATGGCGAGCACGGTCGGCAGGGCGAGGAACAGCAGCACGTAGGCGGCGAACGGGGTCAGCCCGAGCCACGCCCACGACGGTGTGCGCCGGGCACCTGCTGCGCGCGGGGACCCGGCGGGGTCGGGGGCGGATGCCGTGGCATCCGCCCCCAGGCCTGCGGCGATCGTCACTGGATGGCCGCCGCCCACTTCTCGCCGAGCAGCGTGCCGGCGTCGGTGCTCTGCTTCTCGGTGGGGACGACCGTCTCCTCGGGGACCGCCGGAAGAGCGGCGGCGAGGTCGGCGTCGATCGTGCCCGCCGTCGTCATGGCCTCCATGCGGGCCGGACGCGCGCCGCCGGCGAGGTAAAGGTTCTGACCCTCGTCGCTGTAGAGGAACTCCTGCCACAGGCGGGCGGCCGCGGGGTGCGAGGCATCCTTGTTGACCGCCTGGTTGTAGTAGCCGGCGTAGCCGATGCCGGGAAGGACGGTCACCTTCCAGTTCTTGACGTCCTTGGAGTAGGCGGCGTTGAGGTAGTCCCAGTCGAAGACGACGGGCGTCTCACCGCTGGCGACGGTCGCCGGCGTCGGGTCGACCTTGAGGAAGTTGCCTGCCTTCTGCAGATCGGCGAAGTAGTCGATGCCGGGCTGGAAGTCGTCCAGGCCACCACCGGACTGCACTGCTGCGAGTCCGACCGCTGCGAAGGCCGCACCGGCCTGCGTCGGGTCGCCGTTGATGGCGACGGAGCCCTTGAAATCGGCACCCTTCAGATCGTCCAGGCTGGTGGGCTCGGGGAACTTCGAGGAGTCGTAGCCGATCGACATGTAACCGCCGTAGTCGCCGACGAACAGCCCGGTGGACTCCTTCAGAGCATCAGGGATGTCATCCCAGGTCTGCACCTTGTAGGGGGCGAAGACATCGGTGTTCGCGAGCGCGACGGCCAGGCCCAGATCGAAGACGTCGGGAGCGGTGTCCAGGCCCTTGTTGGTCTTCGCCGCGGTGATCTCGTCGGCGCTCGAGACGTCAGGCGACTGCTCGTCGATGTTGATCTCGGGGTACTTCTTCTTGAACGCGTCGAGGATCGCACCGTAGTTGGCCCAGTCGCGCGGGAGGGCGATGACATTGAGCTGGCCCTCCTTCTTCGCTGCGGCCTCGAGGTCGGCGAAGGTGCCGAAGTCGGCGACGGAGGTCGCGGTCGCGGCGTCGGAACCGGTGCTGCCGTCGCCGCTGTCACCGGGGCTCGATGAGCACGACGTGAGCAGCAGGACCGCAGTGGTGGCGAGTGCGATGCCGACGCCCAGGCGCGTGCGGCGGGAGGTGATTGCCATGAGTTTCCTCTCGGGTTCCGGCAGATCGCCGGGTCGGGAACGTCTGGATGCTATGCATCGACGGTTACCCCACGGGGCGGAGCCGATGAACGTGAGGTTACCGGTGCGCGACACCGGGTGTCGAGAGTGACGCGACCGAGTACGTCCCGGGCGGGCGGCAGGCGAGCGTGCGCCTGGAATACTGTCCTCATGCCTTCTCCCCGACTCCCGATCGTCTGACACGTGGAGATCGGTGCACTTCTCGGGCTGGAGCAGCTCACCTGGGGCATGCTCGTGCTCATCGTCGTCGCCGCGTTCGGCGCGGGCTGGATCGACGCGGTCGTGGGTGGCGGTGGCCTGCTGCAGCTGCCCGCCCTGCTGCTGATCCCGGGCATCACGCCCGTGCAGGCGCTGGCGACGAACAAGCTCGCCGGTGTCGCGGGCACGGCCACCAGCACTGCCACGTACTATCGGCGCGCGAAACCCGACCTGCGCACAGCGCTGCCGATGGCGGCGATCGCGCTCGCCGGGTCGTTCGGCGGCGCCGCGGTGGCGATCGTGCTTCCGGCATCCGCGTTCAAGCCGATCATCGTCGTCGCCCTGCTCGCGGTGGCGCTGTTCACCACCTTCAAGCCGCAACTGGGAGCCGCGACGAGACTGCGGTTCCAGGGACGCAGGCACCACATTGCCGCGGGACTCTCGGGGCTCGTGATCGGGTTCTACGACGGCCTCATCGGGCCGGGCACCGGTACATTCCTGGTGATCACTCTGGTGGCGCTGATGGGCTACGACTTCCTGCAGGCCAGCGCGAAGTCCAAGATCGTGAACCTCGCCACCAACACCGGGGCGCTGCTGCTGTTCATCCCGCACGGCGCGGTGCTGTGGCTGTTCGGCGGCATCCTCGCGGTCGCGAACGTCGCGGGCAGCTATCTGGGCTCGCGGATGGCGATCTCGCGCGGCTCGAAGTTCATCCGCATCGTGTTCCTGATCGTCGTCGTGCTGCTGATCGGCAAACTCGGCATGGACGTCTGGAACGAGAACATCGCGCCCGCTCTCGCCGCCTGAGCCCAGCGCCCCGTACGGGACGCCGCCCCTGCTGGGCTGCCCCGCCCCTGCTCATTCACGCGGATGAGCAGGGGCGAGGTGGCTGAGCAGGGGCGGCGACGAAGCGGAGGCCCGACCTGGGAGGTGTCGGCTCAGGCCTCGGCATCCTCCGCGACGAAGTCCACGCCGGCCTCGGCGCGCTGCTCCGGGGTGATCGGAGCGGGCGCCTCGGTGAGCGGGTCGAACCCGTTACCCGACTTCGGGAATGCGATGACCTCGCGGATCGAGTCGGTCTTGGTCAGGTGCTGCATGACGCGGTCCATGCCCAGCGCGATTCCGCCGTGCGGGGGAGCGCCGAACTTGAACGCGTCGAGCAGGAAGCCGAACTTCTCGTCGGCCTGCTCCTCGCTGATGCCCATCACCTGGAAGACGCGCTTCTGGATGTCCTCGCGGTGGATGCGGATCGACCCGCCGCCGAGCTCGGAGCCGTTGCACACGATGTCGTAGGCATAGGCCAGGGCCGAGCCAGGGTCGGTGTCGAAGGTGTTCTCGAACTCGGGCTTCGGGCCGGTGAACGCGTGGTGCACGGCCGTCCAGGCGCCCGCGCCGACCGCGACATCACCCGAGGCGACGGCATCCGACGCGGACTCGAACATCGGCGCGTCGACGACCCACGTGAACGCGAACTCGTCCGGGTCGAGCAGCTCCAGGCGGCGACCGATCTCCACGCGCGCGGCGCCGAGAAGGGCGCGGCTCGCCTTGGTCTCGCCGGCGGCGAAGAACGCGCAGTCACCGGGCTCGGCGCCCACGAGCTCGGCGAGGCCCGCCTGCTCCGACTCGGACAGGTTCTTGGCGACCGGGCCGCCCAGGGTGCCGTCCTCGTTGAAGAGCACGTACGCGAGTCCGCGTGCGCCGCGCTGCTTGGCCCACTCCTGCCAGGCGTCCAGCGTCTTGCGCGGCTGCGAGGCGCCGCCGGGCATCAGCACCGCGCCGACGTACTCCGACTGGAACACGCGGAAAGGCGTCTCGCTGAAGTACGCGGTGGCCTCGACGAGCTCCAGGCCGAAGCGCAGGTCGGGCTTGTCGGAGCCGTACTTCGACATGGCGTCGGCGTAGGTCATCCGCGGCAGCGGCGTCTGCACGTCGACGTCGATGGTCTTCCACATCGCGACGATGAGGGACTCCATCATCTCGATGACGTCCTCCTGCTCGACGAAGCTCATCTCGATGTCGAGCTGGGTGAACTCCGGCTGACGGTCGGCGCGGAAGTCCTCGTCGCGGTAGCAGCGGGCGATCTGGTAGTACTTCTCCACACCGCCCACCATCAGCAGCTGCTTGAACAGCTGCGGCGACTGCGGCAGCGCGTACCAGCTGCCCGGGTGCAGGCGTGCGGGCACGACGAAGTCGCGGGCACCCTCGGGGGTGGAGCGGGTCAGCGTGGGCGTCTCGATCTCGACGAACTCGCGCTTGTGCAGCTCGTCGCGGATGGCCTTGTAGACATCGGAGCGCAGGCGCATGGCGGCCGCGGGCGCCGGGCGGCGCAGGTCGAGGTAGCGGTGCTTCAGGCGCACCTCCTCGCCGATCGGGTCGGACTCGGCCAGTCCGCTGGAGACCTGGAACGGCAGCGGGGCCGACTCGTTCAGCACGACGACGTCGGATGCGATGAGCTCGACCTCACCGGTGGGCAGGTTCGGGTTCTCGTTGCCGGCCGGACGGCGGGAGACCTCGCCGGTGACCTTCAGGACGAACTCGCTGCGCAGCGGGTGCGCGATCTCCTCATCGCGGATGACGACCTGCGCGATGCCGGATGCGTCCCGAAGATCGATGAATGCGACGCCTCCGTGATCGCGGCGACGATCGACCCACCCCGAAAGGGTGACAGTCTGACCGATGTGCTCGGCTCGCAATGAGCCTGCCGTGTGGGTGCGAAGCACGGATTTTCCTCCTGATCGGATAAGGGAACTCCGCCATTCTAGGCGAGTGGCCAGCTCTCCTAGACTGGCGGCATGCCCGCATCCCGACTCCATCTGGTGCGCCATGGCGAGGTCCACAACCCCGCCCGCGTGCTCTACGGTCGCCTGCCCGACTATCACCTCAGCGAGGCGGGGCAGCGGATGGCGCGCGCCGCCGCCGAGCACGTCGTCGGTCTCGGGAGGTCTGTCGCGCAGCTGCGATGCTCGCCGCTGGAGCGCACCCAGGAGTCCGCGGCGCCGTTCGCCGAGCTCACCGGCCTGACGCCCGTGCTCGAGGAGCGCATCATCGAGCCGACCAACATCTTCGAGGGCAAGCGGATGTCTCGCGCATTGCGCGACCCGCGCAACTGGTGGCACCTGCGCCGTCCCTCTGTGCCGAGTTGGGGGGAGTCCTATCTCTCGATCACCGACCGGATGCTGGCGGCGATGGACGAGAGCTGGCACGAGGTGACGAACGCGACCGACGGCGGCGACATCGTCTTCGTCTCGCACCAGGCGCCGATCTGGATCACGCACCTGGCGGTCGCCGGTCTTCCGCTGCGGCACGATCCCCGCACGCGGCGCTGCGCGCTGTCCAGCGTGACCAGCTTCGAGCGCGTCGGCGACGTCTGGCGCGAGGTCGATTACGCGGAGCCGGCGGCATCCGGAATCGACCTCGGCGCGGTCTGAGCCGGGCCTGCGAGCGGAGCACCGTTCCAGAGCAACCATAGGAAACGCGCGTACGATTCCCAGCGTGTCCACGTCTGCCCGTTCCCTTCGTGGCGCCTGGCGCATCGCCGCCGCAGCGTTCGCTGCGACGCTCGCGATCGGCCTGAGCGCCTGCGCTCCCGACCCGGCCACCGAGGCGTTCCTGAACGGCGATCAGAAGGCCTACACGACCAAGGACTTCCGGGTCCAGGAGATCCCCGCCGACCAGCGCGGTGAGCCCGTCGAGTTCGGCGGCGTCACCGAAGGCGGCAAGACGTTCTCGAGCACCGACATCAGCGGCGACGTCGCGGTCGTCAACTTCTGGTACGCCGGATGCGGTCCCTGCCGCATCGAGGCGAAGGATCTCGAGGCCACCTGGCAGAAGCACGAGGATGACGGCGTCGCCTTCATCGGCGTGAACATCTACGACCAGGCCGATACCGCCAAGGCGTTCGCGGAGAAGTACGGCATCACCTACCCCAGCCTGATGGATGCCGACACCGGTCAGGCCAAGCTCGCGTTCGCGAAGGTCACGCCCATCCAGGCCCCGCCGACCACCCTCGTGCTCGACAAGCAGGGCCGGGTCGCGGCCCGCATCATCGGGCCCATCGACGGCACCTCCATCCTGTCGACCCTGATCCAGGACGTGCTCAAGGAGAAGGCGTGAATCCGGATGCCGTGATCGGCGCCGGAGCTCTCTGGCTCGCCATCCCGCTGGCGCTCGCCGCCGGCCTCGTCTCATTCCTCTCGCCGTGCATCCTGCCTCTGGTGCCCGGCTACCTCGGTTTCATCGGGGGAGCGGCGGGGGTGTCAACGGGTTCCGGCGCCCAGACGGCCACCGCCACGCAGGCGCGCACCCAGCGTCGGCGGATGCTGCTGGGGGTGCTGCTGTTCATCGCGGGTTTCACGGTCGTGTTCGTCGCCTACACGGTGCTGGGCGGTGCGGCATCCGTCTTCCTGCTGCAGTGGGGTGAGTTGATCACCCGCATCCTCGGCGTCGTGGTGGTGCTGATGGGCCTGGTGTTCCTCGGACTGTTCGGCTTCGCGCAGCGCGAGTTCAAACTGCACGTGAACTCCACCACGGGCCTGGTCGGCGCACCGCTGCTGGGCATCACGCTCGCGATCGGCTGGGCCCCCTGCACCGGACCGACGCTCGGGGCGATCATCAGCGTGGGCTGGACGCTCGGTGACCCCTGGCGCGCCGCGCTGCTGGGTGTGGCGTACTCGCTGGGCCTCGGCATCCCGTTCCTCCTGGTCGCACTCGGCTTCGGCTGGGCGACCTCGGCGACCGCGTTCATGCGGCGCCACATCCGCACGGTCAACATCATCGGCGGCACGCTGCTCATCCTGCTGGGCGTGCTGATGGTGACCGGCGTGTGGACTCAGATCATGTCGAGACTGACGGCGGTGATGGGCAGTGTCATCCTCCCCCTCTGATGGTGTGAAGAACGCCGCGAAGGCCCCGAAGAAGAAGGCGCGCGACGCGCAGGACGGCTCGTCCGCGGCATCCGACCCGCTGCGCCCTGCCGACCACGTCGATTCCGCAGCTCCCGTCGACGACGGCATCGCCCAGCCGAAGCTCGGTGTCACCGGCTGGCTGCGCTGGGGCTGGCGCCAGCTGACCTCGATGCGCGTCGCCCTGATCCTGCTGCTGTTCCTCGCGATCGCGGCGATCCCCGGCTCGATCTTCCCGCAGCGCTCCGCCGACCCGAACGGCGTGCTGAAGTACAAGACCGACAACCCCGACCTGTTCCCGGTCCTCGACAAGCTCAGCCTGTTCGACGTGTACTCATCGCCGTGGTTCTCGGCGATCTACCTGCTGCTGTTCATCTCGTTGATCGGCTGCATCATCCCGCGCATCAAGCACCACCTCAAGGCGCTGCGCGCGCTGCCGCCACGCACCCCGGCACGGCTGGCGCGACTGGACGATCACCGGTCGGTCTCCCGCGCCCGTTCGACAGACTCAGGGACCGCGGATGCGGAGGCGGAGGCAACCGTCGCCGTCGCCGAGAAGCAGCTCAGAGCGCTCGGCTACCGTGTCGCCCGCTACGACCGCGGCCGCACCTGGTCGGTGTCGGCCGAGCGCGGGTACTGGCGCGAGACGGGCAACCTGATCTTCCACATCGCGCTCGTCGGCGTGCTGATCACCGTCGGCATCGGCGGCAACTACGCGTACACCGGGCAGAGGGTGGTCGTGGAGGGCAAGTCCTACGTGAACGCCCTGATCGACTACAACTCGATCAACAAGGGCCGCTTCGTCGCCGATGACGCGTTCGAGCCCTATGCCCTCACGCTGAAGTCCTTCGACGTCTCCTACGTCGGCCTCGGCGAAGCCGGGGCGGGCCAGGCGGGGGATTTCAAGGCCAACCTCAGCGTGCGCGAGCCGGACGGCTCGAAGATCGATGACGCGGTCAAGGTGAATCACCCGCTGAGCGTGGGCGGCGACAAGATCTACCTGCTCGGCAACGGCTATGCGCCCACCATCACCGTGCGCAACGCGCAGGGTGAGAGCGTGTTCCACGATGCGGTCGAGTTCCTTCCGCAGGACAACAACATGACCTCGCTGGGCGTCGTGAAGATCCCCGACGGGATGCCGGAGCAGCTGGGCCTCGTCGGCTTCTTCTACCCGACGGCGGTCAAGCTCGAGTCCGGCGCGCTCACCTCGGCGCACGGCGCCCTGAACATCCCGCTGCTCACCCTCGACGTGTACGAGGGCGACCTGGGCATCGACGGTGGCACCCCCGTGTCGGTGTATCAACTGGACACCCAGGACATGACCCAGCTCACCGGTCGACAGACCGACGTGAAGTCGATCCAACTGCAGCCGGGCGAGACCGCCGACCTGCCGAACGGGCTGGGCACGGTCACGTTCGACAACGAGGCGCCCGCCGGGGCCAAGGACTTCACCCAGTCGGTGAAGCGCTATGTCTCGCTGCAGATCCACCACGACGACTCGGCTGTCTGGGTGCTGGTGTTCGCGCTGCTCGCGCTCGCCGGCCTCGGGCTCGCCCTGTTCGTCCCCCGACGTCGCATGTGGGTCAAGGCGACAGCATCCGACGACACCATCCACCTGGAGTACGCTGGCCTCGCGCGAGGCGAGGACCCCACACTCTCCGCCGCCGTGGACGACCTCGTCCGCGGACACGAGCGGCTGCTCGATGCAACCGCTTCTCGGCACCCCGTGAAGGGAGCATGACATGCCCGACTTGGATTCCATCTCGATCCTGACGCTGTGGACGGCCATCGCCATCTACGCCGGCGCCTTCATCGTTTTCACCTTCGACCTGGCGCGGCGCTCGTCCACCGTGAAGGCCGAGGAGCGGATGCTGGTGATGGCGGACGGTGCGGTCGTGACAGCTCCGGGCGAATCGCCGTACGCGTCGGGTACCGGAGGAGCCGAGGGCGCCGTCGCGCCGGTGAAGCAGCGCTTCGTGATGGCGCGCATCGGAACCTCGTTGACCATCCTGGGCTGGCTGTTCCATCTGGCCGCGACCGTCACGCGCGGCATCGCCGACGGCCACGTGCCGTGGTCGAACCTCTACGAGTTCGCGATGATCGGCACGCTGCTGGTCGTGCTGGTCTACCTCGTGGTTCTGATGCGAATCGACCTGCGCTTCCTGGGGGCGTTCATCACCGGACTCGTTCTGGTGCTGCTGGGCGCTGCCGCGGCGAACTTCTACCGGGAGGTGACTCCGCTCGCCGAACCGTTGAAGTCGGTGTGGCTGGTCATCCACGTGTTCGTCGCCTCGCTGTCGGTCGGCGTGTTCGCCCTGGCGTTCGCCCTTTCGGTCGTGCAGCTGATGCAGGCGCGGCGCGAGCGTCGCCTGGCCGAGGGCATCGAGAACGCCGGCCCCGGGTTCCTGCGCACGCTGCCCGACACGGTGCGGCTCGAGAACCTCGCCTACCGCTTCTCCGTGGTCGGGTTCATCCTGTGGACCTTCACACTCATCGCCGGTTCCATCTGGGCGCAGGACGCCTGGGGTCGCTACTGGGGCTTCGACGTCAAGGAGACATGGACGTTCATCATCTGGGTGCTGTACGCCGGCTACATCCACGCCCGTGCGACGCGCGGCTGGCGCGGCTCCCCGTCGGCGTGGCTGTCGATCGTCGGCTTCGCGTCGGTGATCTTCAACTTCACGATCGTGAACGTGTTCTTCAAGGGCCTGCACGCGTACTCCGGCCTGAGCTGACCCGGGTCTAGCATGGCGGCATGGTCCGCTTCCTCATCCGCACGGCGATCTCTCTCGGGACGTCGGCCGTCGCGCTGCTCGTGTGCTTCTGGGTGCTGCCCGATTTCGGACTCTCTCTGGGCGGGTTCCTCACCGCGGTGATCGTCTTCACGATCGCTCAGGCGATCCTCAGTCCGGTCATCACCTCCCTCGCCCGCAAGCACGCCAACGCGATCCTCGGCGGCGTCGGACTGATCTCCACCTTCGTCGCGCTGCTGATCGCCTCGCTGTTCCCGGGCGGCCTGCACATCACCGGCATCGGCACCTGGGTGCTCGCGACACTGATCGTCTGGGTCATCACGGCGCTCGGAACCTGGCTGCTGCCGCTGATCTTCCTGAAGAAGACGGTGACCCAGCGCGGCTGATCAGCCGCCGGCATCCGTCCTTTCACCGGTGCAGGAGATTCGTCCGGTACAGGACGAGCCGAGCGAAATCGGCCTGTCCTCGGTGATTCTCCTGTCCTGGGTGCAGGTTCACCGGCCGAACGGGATGACCTCGCGGTGCTCGGCGCCGCCCGAATAGGACACGAACTCGACCTCGGCGACCGTCTCGACGGGCGGCGACGGGTATTCGTGGTGCGTGTCGGATGCCAGCTGAGCCCAGGCCGCGGCATCCAGCGTCTTGGCGTAGACGGTGGAGAGATGGAAGGTCCAGTCCTGCAGCGGCAGCTCGCCGATGCGGCGCAGGTCGGTGGCGTCCAATGCGTCGGTCAGCGACGAGTAGGCGTGCAGCAGTGCGGGGGTGCGTCCCAGCCGGGCGATCACGATCTGCCAGGGTGTGGGGAACGAGTCCACCGCCTCGTAGACGATGTCGATCGGATGCTGCTGCGCCGCCCAGGTCTGCACGACGGAGCGCACCGCGTCGATGCGCTCGGGCTCGTACAGCCCGCGCAGCGTGACGTGCGCGGCGCCCGGGTAGCGCACGCCGTCGCCGAGACGCTGCCGCGCGGCATCCTGCACCCGGTCGAACTCCCGCATGACCGCACCGACCGGCCGCAGCACGACGTACTGCTGCCCCTCCAGATCTCGCAGCTGACCGGGGTTCGTCATGAAGTCACGTGCCATCCCGCGACACTACCGGCGGCGCTTCAGCATCGTCGTCACATGCGCTCGAGAACAGGACATACGGCGAGAACAGGACGATTCTTCGCGAATCGTCCTGTTCTCAGCGAATCTCCTGTCGCGGGTGAAGCGGGTTGATGCCGGATGCCGGATGCCGGATGCCGGATGCTACGCCGCGGCGAGGACCGCCTTCGCGCTGGTCGTGCGGCGGGCGGTCACCGCGAGGGTCGCGGCTCCGAGCGCCAGCACGCCCCAGACGATCAGCCCCGCAGCCGCGGCGCCTGTCGGGGCGATCAGGCCTCCGAGCGCGGGTGACGTCGGCATCGCCGCGCCGAGACCCGCCAGCCAGCCGGGGATCGTCGAGATCAGTCCGGTGGCCACGGCGACCACGCCCACGAGCGCACTGATCCAGCGTCCGATCCCGCCGAGCACGGCCACCAGGGCCTGGTTGACCGCGGCGAAGGCGATGCCTGCGAGCACGGCGAACGCGGCGAAGCCCCACCACGTGGCGGCGTCGTACGAGGCGACGATCTGCACGATCAGTGCGACGAGCAGGCCCTGCCCGACGCCCAGCGCTGCGGCCGGCCAGAAGCCGCGCAGCACCATGCCGATCGACGAGCGGCGCGAAGTGAGAGCGTTGCCCGGCACGGCGCGCAGCGCGATGAACGACGCCAGCGCGCCGAACCACAGCACCACGGCCGACAGCAGCGGGATCGCGGTCGGGCCGAACATGGCATCCGCCTCCGCCGATGCCTTCACCGGGTCGGCGATGACGGATGCCAGCTTCGTCGACTGCTGCTCGTCGAACGAGGGCAGCGAGGTCGACGCCGTCTTCAGGCCGTCGGCGAGCTCGCCGGTGCCGAATGCTAGGCTGTCGACGCCATCGGCGAGCTTGCCCGCGCCGTCGGCGAGGGCGGAGGCGCCGTCACCGAGCTGGGATGCGCCGGAGGACAGGGCGGATGCTCCGTCGCCGATGTCACTCGCGCCACCGGAGAGTCCTCGTGCGCCGTTGGCGGACTGGTCGATGCCGGCCGCCAGCTGACCGAGGCCGCTGCCGAGCTGCGATGCTGCCCCGCCGGCGGTGCGCATCTGCGAGCTCAGCTCGCCGGCGGTCGCGGCGATTCCGTCCGACACGTTCTTCGCGTACGCCGAGCTCGTGTACGCCGGCTTGACGGCGGCGCCGAGGTCTCCTGCCGCTTGACCGAGGCGTGTGCAGAAATCGACGGTCGCTCCGGATGCCGCGCACTCCTGCGCGAGGTCGCCGATCGTCTGAGCGCTTCCGCCGACGCTGTCCGCGACCTGCTGGGCCGTGGTCGCCGAGGTCCCCGCGGCTCCGACCAGCTGCTGCATGTCGCCCTTCGGATCGGAGAGCGCGGCGGCACCCGCCGTGAGTCCCTGACCGAGCTGAGTCGCTCCTGCGCCGACCTCTCGCGTCTTGGATGCGATCGTGTCGAGCCCGCTGCCGAGCTTCGTGGCGCCGTCCGAGAGCTGGATGGCGCCGCCGGCCAGCTTGCTCGCCCCACCGGCGATCCCGTCCGCACCCTCTGCGAGCTTCGACGCTCCGCCCGGCAGCGCGGCCGCTCCATCGGCGGCACTGCGCGCACCGTCGGCGAGCTTCGAAGCGCCGTCGGCGGCCTCGCCGATCTGGTCTCCGATGGTGCTGAACCCGACCAGCACGTTGCCGACTGTGGCCTCGCTGAGCATGGTGCCCATGGTCGAGGTGGCGACCGAGGCGATCTGGTTCGTGATCAGGTCGTCGGCCACGCGCCCGTCGGGCGGCGTGGTGACGGTGATCTTGGCCTGCTTCGCGGCATCCCCACCGTCCTTCAGCGCGGTGCCGGAGGAGGTGGCGTCAGCGGAGAACGACTTCGGGATCGTCACGACGGCCTGGTACGTGCCGTCGCCGAGGCCCTTCGCGGCGTCCTTCTCGTTCGAGATCACCCAGGTGAGGTTCGAGTCGATCTCGTCCGACCCGTCGACCAGGCCCGCGGCGAGCTGACGCCCGAGCGGCGTGTACTGACCGTCGATCGTGATCGGCTTGTCGAGGTTCACGACGGCCGCCGTCATCGACTCGAGGCGGTCGGTGGGGTTCTGCAGCGCGGTGACGAGGATGCCGCCGATGATCGCCGGCAGCAGCAGCACGCCGATGAGCGTCAGCCAGGTGATCGGCCGGCGCGAGCGCGCGCGTTCGATGGGGAGAGTCATGCGGTCACCTCGGTCGTGTCGGAGGAATCAGTGGTCGCACCAGCGACCGGCTGTGGGGCGAGAACGTCGGCTTCAGCGGTCGGGAAGCCGACATCTGCGCCCCACAGACGGTCTTCGGCGGAGGTGGCGGGGGCGGGGTCGCGCAGGTCGACGACGGATGCCGCGGAGCGACCGGCCTCGGTCAGCAGGGCCCGCGCGGAATCGGCATCCGTCGCGGTGACGAAGACGGCGAGGTCGGGGCCGGCGTCACGCAGACGAGCGGCGACCTGATCGCGCTCGGCGGAGGTGAGCCGGTCGACGCCGTCGAGCACCACCAGCCCGGCGCGTCCGCGCAGCGCCTCGGCGGCCTGAGTCGCGGCATCCGGCTCGGAGAGCAGGGCGATGCCGACCCGGGCACGCACCCATGCGGCGCGTCCCGGCAGCAGATGGCCGTCGACGCGCAACATCCCGGCATCCGTCTTCATCCGCCCCGCGACGGCCAGCGACAGGGCACGCAGCGCACGCGGCGCCGCACCCGTCACGATCAGGGATCCGCCGGGTGCAAGGCGCAGATGCGCGCCCGCGACGTCGACGGCCGAGATGTCCAGGTCATCGGCGGCGAGGATGCTGTCATCGCCCGGCCATTCGGCCAGCGCCCGCTCGCGCTCCACGGCCTCGCCCTCGATGTCGACGTGCGGCAGGATCCGCTCCATCCAGCGCGGGATGCGCCAGGCGCGGTCGCCGAGGATGGCCATCACGGCGGGGATCAGCGTCATGCGCACGAGGAACGCGTCGATCGCGATGCCCGCGGCCAGGCCCAGGGCGATCGGCTTGAGCGACGAGTCGCCTTCGGGGACGAACGCCACGAACACGGCGAACATGATCAGAGCGGCGGCGGTCACCACGCGGGCCGTGCTCGAGAAGCCGGTGCGCACGGCGCGGATCGCGGACTCGCGGCGGGTGGCCGGATCGTGCCGGGCCTTGTCGTGCACGAAGTCCTCGCGCATGCGGGAGACGAGGAACACCTGGTAGTCCATCGCCAGGCCGAACAGCACACCCATCAGCACGATCGGCATGAAGCTGATGATCGGGCCGGTGCGGGCGACGTGCAGGGCATCCGCGAACCAGCCCCATTCGAAGACCGCGCCCACCACGCCGAACGCGGCGATGATCGAGAGCAGGTAGCCGATCGCGGCGGTCACGGGCACCCAGATCGAGCGGAACACGATCGCCAGCAGGATCAGCGACAGGCCGATCACGAAGACGCCGAACGGCAGCAGGGCGGCGCCCAGCTGGTCGGAGATGTCGATCGCGACGGCGGTGAATCCGGTCACCTTGAGGTCGATGCCGAACTCTTTCTGCCACTCGTCGTGGTGCGAGCGCAGTTCGCGCACGAGATCGGCGGTGGCCGGGTCGTCGGGCGCGGTGTTCGGGATGATCTGCACGATGCCGGTGTCGGCGGTCTCGTTCGGGGTGGCCAGAGCCACCTCGCGCACGCCGGGGAGCTTCTCGACGGCGGCGCCGAGGTCTTCCATGAGGTTCAGTGGGTCGGTCGAGGTGACGATCGTGCCGGTCAGGATCAGCGGGCCGTTGAACCCGGGCCCGAACTCGTCGGCTGTCAAGTCGTAGCTCTGCCGTGCCTCGGAGTCCTTCGGCAGCACGCCGGCGTTGGGCAGGGCGAGGTTCAGGCTCAGCGCGGGGATGGCGATGATGCCGAGCCCCAGCACGACCGCGATCGTGACGAGGATCGGGCGCTTCGTGACGCCCGCTGCCCAGCGCTCGGAGAAGGTGCGGCGCACGGCCGGCTTCGGCATGGGTCCCTGAGCCTGTCGAAGGGCCGTCTTCTTCTCCGCAGCCTTGGCAACTTTCTCGGCGGCGCGACGCGGTCGTCCGGCCACGCGGCCCTTGAGGAATCCGAGCAGCGCGGGGGTGAGCGTGATCGCGATCATGACGGAGATCGCGACGGCGACGGATGCCGCGATGCCCATCGTCGTGAGGAAGGGGATGCCGGCGAAGCCGAGTCCGATCAGGGCGATCAGCACGGTGATGCCGGCGAACACCACGGCGGATCCGGCGGTGCCCACGGCACGCGATGCGGACTCCTCGGGATCGACGCCGTCGCGCACCTGGTCCTGATGCCGGGCGACGATGAACAGCGAGTAGTCGATGCCGACCGCGAGGCCGAGCATGAGCGCGAGAAGCGGAGTGGTGGAGGAGACGGAGGCGAATGCCGTCGCGGCGAAGATGCCGGCCATCGAGATTCCGACGCCGAGGATCGCGGTCAGCAGCGGGAGCCCCGCGACCACGAACGAGCGGAAGGTGACGATGAGCACGAGCAGGGCGATCAGCAGGCCGACTGCCTCGGTGATCGTGATCGCGGGGATCGACATCGCGAACAGGTCTCCGCCGAGTGCGACCTGCGAGCCGTCGGGGAGGGCGGTGCGGAGCTCGTCGACCTGCTTCTGGAGGTCGGCCTTGGCCTGTGCGGGCACGTCGGTGGCCTGGCCCTCGAACTGCAGGCGCACGATCGCAGCGCTGTGCTCGGCGTTGACCATGCCGCTGATGTTCTCGTCGTACGGAGAGGTGACCGCGAGCACGCTGTCGTCGAGGTTCGTCAGGTCCTTGACCGACTTCTCGATGTCGGCCCTGTACGGGTCGTCACGGATGTCATCGCCCGGTGCGGCGACCACGATGAACTGCGCGTTCGTGCCGCTGACCTGGGGGAAGGTGCGCGAGAGCTGCTCGAGGCCGGCCTGCGATTCGGTGCCGGGGATCGAGAAGCTGTTGTCGGTGCCTGCGCCGAGCACGAGCGCGCCGCCGCCGGCGATGCCGAGCACGAGAAGCCAGCTGACGAGCACGCGCCAGGGGTGCCGGAACGACCAGCGACCCAGCGAGGACAGAAGAGTGGACACGCGGCCTCCGCGGCAGTTCGATACACAGATGTATTCAGTACGTACCTGTATCGTAAGTCGTCGGAGGAACCGGATGCTGTGCACAGGATGTGAACATCGGGCGGCGGTTCTCTGAAAGAGTTGAGGCTTCAGGAGGAGCGATGTCGACGTCTGCGACGCGGAGCAGGGAGAACACTCGTGCGCGCCTGCTCGAAGCCGCCACTCAGGTCTTTGCCGAGGTCGGGCTCGAGGGTGCAACCGTCGAGGCCGTCTGCGAGCGGGCCGGCTTCACCCGCGGTGCGTTCTACTCCAACTTCGAGTCGAAGGACGAGCTCTTCCTCACTCTCGCCGCATCCGTGGGTGAGGCGCGGTTGACCGCCGTGCGTGCACGGGTGAGCGAGCTCGTCAGTGCCGAGGCCCTCGAGGACTGCGATCCGGTCGAACTCGTGCAGCAGATCATGGACTCCGGTGCGGATGACCGGCTCGGCGTCATGATGATGAGCGAGATCCGCATCCGCGCACTGCGCGACCCTGCGTTCGGTGCCGCCTATCTCGCGCAGGAGCGGGAGATGGTGGGCAGCATCGCCGAGATGATCCAGGAGATCATCGATTCCGGTCAGATCACCCTCCGCATTCCCGCCGCCGAGGCCGCGAGCCTGCTCATGGTCGTCTGGGAGGGCATGACCGTGCGCGGTGCGATGGGCGGCGACGACTCCACTCGTCTGCGTCGCGCCGGCAGCGAGGCCCTCGGCCGGATGGTCGAGCTCCTGCGCGTCTGAGACCGGTCGGTGCTGGCCGCCGGCTCAGTCCGCCAGCAGTGCGTGGCAGCGCTCGAGGCGCGCGAGCCACCATTCGCGGCGCTCGGCCGAAGCCTCCAGGCGCGCCAGCGCGCCGGCATCCGGGGTCACTCGCGCGACCGAGACGAACCCGCCGACCGGGCGCGCGTCGGCCACGTCGTCGGCGAACAGCGAAGCCGTGCCGAGCCCGCAGTCGTAGTCGAGGTCGGGGAGGGATGCCGCCAGCGCCGCGCCCTGCGAAAGCCCGACGGCCGTGTCCAGGGCGCTGGAGACCACGGTGGGCAGGCCGCTTTCGGCGACGATCGACAGCGCCTTGCGGATGCCGCCCAGCGGCTGCGCCTTGATCACGATGAGGTCCGCGGCCTTGGCCTGCGCGACGGCCAGCGGGTCGGCGGCTTTGCGGATGCTCTCGTCGGCGGCGATCGGAATGCCCTTGTGCTTCACGCGATAGCGCAGCTCGGCCAGCTCATCCACGGTCGCACAGGGCTGCTCGACGTACTCCAGGTCGAGCTCGCCGAGCTCGTGGATGGCGCGCTCGGCCTCGTCGAGGTTCCAGCCGCCGTTGGCGTCGATGCGGATCCGACCCTCGGGTCCCATCGCCTCGCGCACCGCGCGCACGCGGGCGAGATCGTCGGCCAGACTCTGCCCGCGCTCGGCGACCTTGACCTTGGCAGTGCGGCATCCGTCAAATCTCGACAGCACCTCGGCGACGCGCGCGGCGTCGACGGCCGGCACCGTGGCGTTGACGGGGATGCGGTCGCGCAGGGGCGCGGGCTGCTCGTTCCACGCGAAGTCGATCGCGGCGTGCAGCCAGGTCGCGGCCTCGGCATCCGCGTACTCGACGAAGGGTGAGAACTCCGCCCACCCCTGCGGGCCCTCGAACAGCAGCGCTTCGCGCACGTCGACTCCCCGGAATCGGGTGTTCATCGGCAGGGCGACCACGCGGGCGGTGGCGAGCAGTTCTGCGAGCGACGGCGTCATGCGTCCATCATGCCCTCGTCGCCTCCCCAGCCCGTCTATTTGTGCTGAACGCATGCGAAACGGGCCCGAAGGGGTGCGCAAGACGCAAACAGGCGGGCTCTGGAGCGGTCGCACTCTAATGTGTGATTGACAATAGTGTGTGACGCACAGTAACGTGTGAGTCATGAACGACACGGAGTTCGACGGACACCTGCAGGAGCTGCGGCGCGGCACGATCGTGCTGGCCAGCCTGATGCTGCTGCGCAGGCCGGGCTACGGGTATGGGCTGCTCGAGCAGCTCGCATCCGCTGGGTTCCCCACCGATGCCAACACGCTGTACCCGCTGCTGCGCCGACTCGAGAAGCAGGGCTGTCTCGAGAGCGAGTGGAACACCGACGAGGCGCGTCCGCGCAAGTTCTACCGCACCTCCGAGGCGGGCAACCGTCTCGCCACGATCCTGACCCAGGAGGTCGCCGCCATCGCGGCGGCGACCGCCGCACTCACTGACGGAGAATGACATGACCGCCACGCTGACCGACCGCTACATCACCGCAACCGTCAAGAGCCTGCCGCCGCAGCTGCAGTCCGAGGTGCGGGACGAGCTGCAGGCATCCATCGCGGATGCCATCGACGCCCGCACCGAGCAGGGCGCCGCGCTGGAGAACGCCGAGCGCGACGTGCTCACCGACCTGGGCGACCCGGGCGTGCTCGCCGCCGGCTATGCCGACCGCCCGCTGCACCTGATCGGACCCAAGTACTACCTGACCTGGTGGCGACTGCTGAAGCTGCTGATCGCGATAGTCCCGGCCTGCGCCTTCGGCGGTGTGGCGATCGCGCAGGCGATCGACGGCGCCACTGTCGGCGGGATCATCGGCGAGAGCATCGCCGTGACGCTCTCGGTGGTCGTGCACATCGCATTCTGGACCACCCTGGTCTTCGTCATCCTGGAGCGCACCGGGGCCGACACCGGTGCCAAGTGGAGCGTGGATCAGCTTCCTGAGGAGACGCATCCCGGAACAGGACGCGGCGATCTGATCGGCTCCCTCGTGATGCTCGCGATCTTCGCCGCCGTGCTGCTGTGGGACCGGTTCCGCGGATTCGTGCCCACCGCCGATGCGCCCCTGCCGATGCTGAACCCCGATCTGTGGCCGTGGGGCATCGGCGCGGTGCTCGTGCTGATGGCAGCCGAGGCGGCGCTCGCCATCGCAGTGTACGCACGCGGGCAGTGGACCTCGGCCCTCGCCGTGACCAACACCGTGCTCGCGGTGGTCTTCATGAGTCTCGCGCTCACCGCCCTCGGGCGGGGCGTGCTGTTCAACCCGGAGTTCGTGCAGGTCGTGTTCACGGACAACGGGGTGGATGCCGAAGCGCTGACCGTGCTCGCCGTGCTGACCGGGGTGGGCATCGCCGGCAGCGCCATCTGGGACGCGGTCGACGGATGGCTGAAGGCTCGCCGCGCCCGCTTCGCCGTCTGACCTCGTCCGCTGCCCGGTCGCCGCATACACGTCCAGGTCGCAATGGTTGCCGTCATCCGCGCTGCGGAGCGGCAACCATTGCGACCTGGACGGTCGTGTGCGCGGGTCAGCCCTGAGTGACCGCTGTGATCTTCACCGGCGTCTTGGGCGCTCCGTCGGGGGCGCCGTTCGCAGTTCCCTCGTCGGCGATGCCCGCGACGATCTCGGTGCTGGCCGCGTCGAGGTGGCCGAAGACGGTGTACGACGGCGGCAGCTGCGTGTCGGCGTAGACGACGAAGAACTGCGAGCCGTTGGTGTTCGGGCCGGCGTTGGCCATCGCGAGGGTGCCGGCCGGGTAGGTCTCGGAACCGTTCAGCTCGTCGGCGAAGGAGTAGCCGGGGCCGCCCGTTCCGGTGCCCGTCGGGTCGCCGCACTGCAGCACGAAGATGCCCTGGGTGGTGAGGCGGTGGCAGGTGGTGCCGTCGAAGTAGGACTGCTTCGCCAGGGAGAGGAAACTGTTCACCGTGCACGGCGCGGCTTCCGCATCCAGCGTCACCGCGAGATCGCCGGCGCTGGTGGCGATCGTCGCCGACACGTCGCCAGAGGCGGTGGGGTCGGCATCCGGAGCATCGACCGGCTTCGACGCCGGCCGCGAGTCGGCTGGGTAGCTGCACTCGCCGGATGCCACGGGGGAGTCGGATGCCGCGGACGTGGGCTGCGCGCCGGCATCCGTCGTCGGATTCGAGGCGCACCCGGCGAGAGCCAGGGCTGTCGCCGCGGTCAGGGCCAGGAGGGCGAGACGGACACGGGAGGAGCTGAGGGCTGAGGTTCGCACCCGACGATCGTACGTGAGGGCGCCCGTGGCGAATGGACGAGGCTCGCCGATCGGCGGGCCGGAATAGGCTGGGGGCGTGACCGATGACTTCGTCTCCGACATCTTCGACCCGGGCCGAGTGGACCCTGGCGCCGGGCGCCGAGGCGTACACCGACATCACCGCGCATGTCTCGCGCGACGGCGGTGTCGCCCGCATCGCATTCGACCGGCCGGAGGTGCGCAACGCGTTCCGCCCGCACACCGTCGACGAGCTGTACCGCGCGCTCGACATCGCGCGGCAGGACCCGCGCATCGGCGCCGTGCTGCTCACCGGCAACGGCCCGAGCCCGAAGGACGGCGGCTGGGCGTTCTGCTCCGGCGGCGACCAGCGCATCCGCGGCCGCGACGGGTATAAGTACAGCGCCGACGAGTCGGCCGTGCAGGATCCGGCGCGCGCAGGCCGCCTGCACATCCTCGAGGTGCAGCGCCTGATCCGCTTCATGCCGAAGGTCGTCATCGCGGTCGTCCCGGGTTGGGCGGCCGGTGGCGGGCACTCGCTGCACGTGGTCTGCGACCTGACGATCGCGTCGGCGGAGCACGGCCGTTTCAAGCAGACGGATGCCGATGTCGGCAGCTTCGACGCCGGCTACGGCTCCGCGTACATGGCCCGCCAGACCGGACAGAAGATCGCCCGCGAGGTGTTCTTCCTCGCGGAGGAGTACTCCGCGCAGCGCGCCTACGAGATGGGCGCCGTGAACCGGGTCGTGCCGCACGCCGAGCTGGAGCAGGAGGCGCTGAAGATGGCGCGCATCATCCTGACGAAGTCGCCGACGGCGATCCGGATGCTGAAGTTCGCCTTCAACGCGGTGGATGACGGCATGGTGGGTCAGCAGGTGTTCGCCGGAGAGGCCACCCGCCTCGCCTACGGCACCGACGAGGCCGTGGAGGGCCGCGATTCGTTCCTCGAGAAGCGCGACCCCGACTGGTCGCCGTTCCCGTACCACTTCTGATGACGTTCACCACGGGTACGGGCACGCCGTCGCCATCCCGCGTTCAGGTCGCGATTCGTCCCGTTCACGGGAGCGCCCGGACGTTCGGGTCGCGATTCGTCTCGGTATCCGCCGGTCATTCCGGGACGAACTGCGACCTGAAACGACGCGCGACGCGCAAACCGGGACGAACTGCGACCTGGAGCGCCGGGAGGAGGCGCCGATGAGGCTGCATCCGATCGACGGCGACGACGCGCGCGCGGTGCTCGAGGCGCTGCCGGCGGCCCTCGACGGCGCCCGGCCGCTTGCGCTCGGCTTCACACCGGCATCCGACGACGAGGTTCCGGACGGGACCGCCGCCGTGATCGCCACCTCGGGCTCGAGCGGCGTCCCCAAGAAGGTGATCCTCAGCGCGGCCGCGCTGACGGCGAGCGGCACGGCGACCGCCGAGCGCATCGGCTCCGGGCGATGGACGCTCGCGCTCCCCGCCGGGTACGTCGCCGGTCTGCAGGTGCTGGCGCGCTCCCTGCTCGCCGGCACCGATCCGATCCTGCTCGAAGGAAAGCTGACGCCGACGGCCCTGGTCGACGCCGCAGGTCAGGGGGGCGAGTACATCTCCCTGGTGCCCGCGCAGGTGGCCACGCTGATCGATGCCGCCGACGACCCGGATGTGCTCGCGGCGCTGCGCGCCCACCGGGCGATCCTCGTGGGCGGGCAGGCCCTCTCCGACAGCATCCGGATCCGCGCCATGGAACTGCGTGTGCCGCTCGTGCACACCTACGGATCCAGCGAGACCAGCGGAGGATGCGTGTACAACGGCATCCCGCTGGACGGCGTGCGGGTAGGGCAGGTCGACGGCGAGCTGCGGATCAGCGGGCCGATGCTCGCCACCGGCTACCTGGGCGACCCGGCGCTGACGGATCGCATCTTCACCACCGACGAGCAGGGCGAGCGCTGGTACCGCACGGGCGATCGCGGCTTCATCCTGGACGGCGAGGTCGAAGTGCACGGCCGGCTCGACAACGTGATCGTCTCGGGCGGCATCAACATCTCCCTTGACCGCGTGGAGCGCATCGTGCGCACCGTGCCCGGTCTGGAACAGGCCGTCGTGCTCGGCATGCCCGACGAGCGGTGGGGCGAGTCGTCGGTCATCTTCGCTCCGGTGCCGGAGGGCGGAGACGGGCGATGGATGCTGGACGAGGCCCGCACACGGGTGGAAGCCGGGATCGGCAGGCACGCCCGCCCCGTGCAGTTGCAGGGCGGCGAGCTGCCGATGCTGGCATCCGGCAAACCCGACCGCGAGACACTGCACCGCAGGATCCACGAAGTCCCGCCCCCGCCCGCCTGAGACCCGCCCTTTTCCTCAAGCCCGTCTATATGGCGCGAACCGCCCTGATTCCGGTCTGAAATGGGCGGTTTGCGCCATACAGACGGGCTCTAGGCTGGCGGGCATGGCCGTCTACACGCACGGGCACCACGATTCGGTGCTGCGCTCGCACAACAACCGCACCGTCGACAACTCCGCGGCGTATCTCGCCGAGCACCTCACGGCCGGTGTGCACCTTCTCGACGTCGGCGCGGGGCCCGGCACGATCACGGCCGACTTCGCCTCGCGCGTGGCGCACGTCACGGCCACCGAGATCGATCCGGATGCCCTGAGCCTGTCGCAGAAGCTGGCCGCGTCGCGTGCCATCTCCAACATCGACTTCGCGGTCGAGGACGTGCACGCACTGAGCTTCGCCGATGACACCTTCGACGTCGTGCACGCGCACCAGGTGCTGCAGCACGTCGGCGATCCCGTGCAGGCGCTGCGCGAGATGCGCCGAGTCGCCAAACCCGGCGGCATCGTCGCAGCCCGCGACGCGGACTATGCCGGATTCATCTGGTTCCCGCTGCTGCCCGAACTGGATGAGTGGCTGCGCCTGTACAGCGAGGCGGCGCGGGCGAACGGCGGGGAGCCTGATGCCGGCCGACGACTGCTGGGCTGGGCGCGGGCCGCCGGCTTCGCGGACGTCACGGCGACAGCATCCACCTGGTGCTACGCGACTCCGGAGGAGCGCGCGTGGTGGGGCGGGATGTGGGCCGACCGCATCCGCCAGTCCGCCCTCGCCCGCCAGCTGACTTCGTCGGGGATGGCGTCGGATGCCGATCTGCAGCGCATCAGTGACGCCTGGCGCGCCTGGGCCGCCGACGGCGACGGCTGGTATCTCGTCCCGCACGGCGAGATCCTCTGCCGCGCCTGACCCGGCGCCCTGCTGTCGTCCCGGACAGGTGGCGCACATGCCACGTTCGATGGGGGTGACAGGTCTCATGTGGCGCACATGCCCGCCGTCGAGGGCGCCATGTGGCACACATGCCCGGACCCCAGGGATACATCTCCCGACGGATGCCCCGACTCGGACCTCTCCCGTAGCGTGTGAGTGTGATCCGCCCCATCTCCCGCACCTGGCTCGTGCTCGACATCGTCGGCAGCGTGCTCGGTCTGCTGATCACCGTGCCGCTGTCGTTCCTCTTCGGCATGGGCTGGCTGAGCGCGTGGATGGGACCGGGGCTGCTGGCGAACAGCGTGGTCGTGGTCGTCGGGATCGCGATGTGGGGCGCCGCGGCGATCAGCAGGCTCTCACCGGTCCTCGCGCTGATCATCGCCTGGGCGGCCGCCCTGCTGCAGATGGTGGCGGGCCTGTCGCCGCTGCCTCTGAACATCGCCGTCTTCGTGGTGCTGTTCGCGACGGCCGCGTGGGGCAGCCGACGGCTGCTGTGGATCGGGGCGATCTCCGCGGGTGTCGGCGGTCTGGTCGCCGGCACGTACATCGCGCTGATCCAACTGAGGGAGACCGGGCTGAGCGCGGACCTCGGGTCCGCGACGCAGCTGGTGTGGCTGGCGCTGCTGGCCGCCACCTCAGTCGGCTTCGCCTTGGTCATCGCCTGGGGATCGGGATTCATCTGGCGTGTCATCCGGGCCGGTCGCGCCACCCGTCAGGCGCAGCTGCAGGCCGAGGCGGTCGCGGCGGAGGAGCAGGAGCGCGTACGCATCGCCCGCGACATGCACGACATCGTCGCGCACTCCCTCGCGGTGGTGATCGCCCAGTCCGACGGTGCGCGGTACGCGGCGGCGACGCAGCCCGAGCTCGCGCAGGAGGCGCTCACCACGATCGGGCAGACCGCTCGCGCCGCGCTCTCGGACGTGCGGATGCTGCTCACCCAGCTGCGTCATCGTCAGGGCGACGGCCCGCAGCCCACGCTCGCCGACCTCGAGCAGCTGTTCGCGCACGTCCGAGGCTCCGGCATCGAGCCGCGCGTCACAATCGACCCGATGCCGCCGGGGGAGCCGCCGGCATCCATCCAGCTCGCCGTCTACCGAATCCTGCAGGAGGCGCTGACGAACGCCCTGCGTCACGGCCGGGATGGTGTCGACATCCGCCTGTCCTGGTGGCCGGACCGCGTCGAGATCGACGTGCGCAACACGATCGCGACGGTGCCGGTCGGCATGGGCCCGAGTGGCGGTCACGGCCTGGTCGGCATGCGCGAACGCGCGCAGCTGGTCGGCGGCACGCTGACAGCCGAGCGCATCGATGACCAGTTCGTGGTCCGTTCGACGTTGCCCGTCGGTTCCGTCCGGTAATCCTGCGCGGACGGGTGCGTCCGACCCGTGAAGATGGAAGTCGATCCCGATGATCAGGAGGTCAGAATGATCAGGGTGGTGTTGGTCGACGATCAGGCGCTGTTCCGTGCCGGAGTGCGGATGCTGGTCTCGTCGCAGCCGGACATGGATGTCGTCGGCGAGGCGGGGGACGGCAAGGAGGCGATCGAGGTCGTCGAGCGCACCCGGCCGGATGTCGTGCTGATGGACATCCGGATGCCGGTGATGGACGGGCTCACCGCGACCGCCGAGCTGCTGACGCGCCCCGATCCACCGCGCATCGTCATGCTCACCACCTTCGACCTCGACGAGGCCGCGGCCCGCGCCATCAGGCAGGGCGCGAGTGGCTTCCTGCTCAAGGACGCCGATCCGGAGTTCCTGCTCGCCGCGATCCGCACGGTGGATTCCGGGTCGAGCGTGATCGCGGCATCCGCCACGCGCGACCTGTTCGCGCATTTCGCCCCCGAGACCAAGCCGGTGCCGCCGTCGTACTCCGATCTCACCGACCGCGAGCGGGAGATCTTCGCGCTCGCCGCCCGCGGGCTGTCGAACTCCGAGATCGCCGCCCGCGAATATCTCAGCGAGGCGACCGTGAAGACCCACATCAGCCGCATCCTCACCAAACTCGCGCTGCGCGACCGCGTGCAGCTGGTCGTCTTCGCGTTCGAGCACGGCCTCAACTGAGCTCGGCCGACACCTGTCGGCGCGGACGACGGATGTCGGACGAAACGGCGCATTCGCGCCGACATCCGTCGTTTCCGCCGACATTCGTGGATTCGCCGCTTGCCTGACACCGGATGATCATCCTGCAGATGTACACGGGATGCGACGCCCGGGCGATGCGGCGGGCGGATGCCGGGAAATAGCGTCGAAGCATGGAGATCACGACTTCGGACCTCGGCCTCGCCGCACGCGTCCAGCACCTCACCAAGTCCTACGGCACCGGCGCTGCCGGCGTGCGCGCACTGGATGACATCAGCGTCGGCATCCGTCGTGGCCAGTTCACCGCGATCATGGGGCCGTCCGGCTCCGGCAAGTCCACGCTCATGCACATCATGGCCGGACTCGACGCTCCCACCGAGGGTCGCGCCTGGATCGGCGACACCGAGATCACCGGCCTCGGCGACCTGGAGATGACCATCCTGCGCCGTCGACGTGTGGGATTCATCTTCCAGGCGTTCAACCTGGTTCCCACCCTCGACGCGATCGGCAACATCCTGCTGCCCTTCGAACTCGACGGACGCCGCCCCACCGCCATCGAGAAGGCCCGCATCGATGGGCTCGTCGAGAGGCTCGGACTGGCATCGCGCCTGAACCACCGCCCCCACGAACTCTCCGGCGGCCAGCAGCAGCGCGTCGCGATCGCCCGCGCGCTCGCCACCGCGCCCGACCTGGTCTTCGCCGACGAGCCGACCGGAAACCTCGATTCGCGCAGCGGCCGCGAGGTGCTCGGACTGCTCGCCGCTGCGAGCCGCGACCACGGCCAGTCGATCGCGATGGTCACGCACGACGCCATCGCCGCGGCGCACGCCGACCGGGTGCTGTTCCTCGGCGACGGCCGCATCGTCGCCGATCACCCGCGGCAGAGCGCGGAGCAGATCTCCGCGTACATGCTCGCCGCGGAGGTGGCGGCATGACCGCCGCCGCGGCGCTCACCACGGTCGTGCCGGAGACGAAGGCGACCACCGGGCGCCTGGCCTGGCTGCGCGAGCGGGGGATGGGAGCCAGCGTCCTGGTCGCGGCTCTCGCCGCCGCCTTCGGCGTCGTGCTCGTCGAGGTGACCGCTTACATCGGTGCGACTCTGCAGGCGGATCCGTTCATCGGTGACAGCGGCACACTCGCGGTGGTGGTCGCCATCCTGTCGGTGCTGCTGACGGCCGTCGCGATGTACGTCGCCGCGGTGGTCACCGCCAACACGTTCTCGACGATCATCGCCGGCCGTACGCGGCGCATCGCGCTGATGCGGCTGATCGGGGCATCCGCGCGCTCGCAGCGCGCCGAGGTCACCGGGCAGGGCTTCGTCGTCGGCGTGATCGGCGCCGTCGCCGGACTGGTCGTCGGTCTGGGCTTCTCCGCACTCGGGATCGCGGTCGGCGACAGTCTGCTCGACGGAGCGCCCGAGTCCTTCTCCCTGCTGCAGCCGGGCGTGCTGCTGCCGGTGATCGGGGTCGCGCTGACCACGTGGCTTGCCGCGCACATCGGCTCGCGCCGGGTGCTGACGGTCACCCCGCTGCAGGCCCTGGGCGGTTCGGTCGAGCGCACCCACGAGGACGTCAGCCGCCGGGTCGGCCGGAACGTGGGGGCCCTTGTGCTGATCATCAGCGGCGCCGCGCTGCTGTTCCTCGGCGTCCTGCTCGGACTCGTCACTCCGCTGGGCGTCGTGGTCGCCTTCGTCGGTGGGGTGCTCTCCTTCACCGGGATCGTCACCGGAGCGGTGCTCGTCATGCCGCCCGTGCTGCGTCTGGTCGGCCGGATGTTCGGCCGCAGCGCCACGGCGCGTCTGGCCGCCGAGAACGCGCTGCGCTACCCGGAGCGGTCGAGCCGGATGGCGATCGGCGTGGTGATGGGCGTGGCCCTCGTGACGATGTTCGCCGTCGCGCTGGAGTCGTCGAAGGCGCTGTTGATGCGCCAGGGCGACGGCAGCGGCGCCGACGACATGTTCGCCCCGATGGACGCCTTCGCCGCGATCATGATGGTGCTGGTCGCCGTCTCCGCGGTGATCGCCGCAGTGGGGCTCGTGAATCTGCTCACCATCGGGGTCGTGCAGCGCAAGCGCGAGCTGGGTCTGCTGCGCGCGATCGGACTCACCGGAGCGCAGGTGCGCCGCATGGTGCTGCTGGAGGCGCTGCACGTCACGGTCGCCGCCACCGTGACCGGGCTCGTGCTCGGCATCGCCTACGGCTGGATCGCCGCGCAGTCGCTGCTCGGTGCGGTGCCCGTGCTGCCCGATTACGAACCCGCGGGGCTGGTGCTGCCCGCGATCCCGTGGCTGCCGGTCGTGGTGATCGTCGTGGCGACAGCCCTGCTGACCGTGATCGCCGCCGTCGCTCCCACACGCCTCGCGACCCGGGTGGCTCCCGTCGAGGCGCTCGCCGCGGACTGACTCGCCGACCCTAGCGAGGCGCGCCCCGCGGACCAGCTCGCCCGGGCCGCCGAGCCACCAAGCAGTCGTCGACCCACCAAGCAAATCACTGCGATCTGCCTGGTGGCTCGGCGCTTGCTTGGTGGGTCGGCGAGGGGGCGAGGGGGCGAGGCGAGGTGGCGAGGTGGCGGGCGAGGGGGCGAGCGGGCGCGGACGAGCGGGCGAGCGCAGCCGGAATAGGCTGGGAGGATGCCGTCGCCGTTCGATCAGTCTTACTACCAGGTCCGTCTCGAGTGGGGCACGGAGGGGCTCGCCCGCCTCGCCCCCGCCGACATCGTCGTGGTGGTCGACGTGCTGCGCTTCAGCTCGACCATGGCGGATGTCGTCGCGGCCGGCGGCACCGTGCCGCTCGAGGATGCCAGGGACTGGTCCAGCAACGGCGCAGCGGTGGCCACCGCGGCGGCTGAGACCGGCGCCGTCGTGCTGCTCGGCGGCATCCGCAACGCCGCCGCGACCGCCCGTGCGGTCATGACCCTTCAGGAGCGCCGCGCCGACCGCACCTCCGTGACGATCCTCGCCGCGGGGGAGCGCACCCCTGATGGAGACCTGCGCCACGCGGTGGAGGACCAGCTCGGAGCCGGCGCGGTGATCGCGGCGCTGACCGACCTGGGCATCGATCACTCCGCCCCCGACGGTGCTGTGGCCTCCGAATCCTTCCGCGCGCTGCGCCGGGCGCTGCGCCACCTGCTGACCGCGAGCGGCTCGGGGCGGGAGCTGGCCGTCGGTGTTGCGTCCACCGCACGGATGGCCGAATCCGGCATCCGCCCCGCGACCGTCGAAGAGGCCGCCGAGCTGGATGCCGTCGACGCCGTGCCCGTGCTGCGCGACGGAGTGTTCGAGCGCTTCGCCTGACGCGAGGACGCATCCGTGCGCCGCGCGTCGGATACCCGCGCGCCGCGCCCTGGAGCGAGCGGATGCCTCTAAGGTCGGAGCATGAGGTACCTGCCCGCGCTCCTCGTCGATGCTGTTCTCGTGCTGATCTTCGCCGTGATCGGTCGTGCCTCGCATGGGGAGGATCCGATCGGATTCCTGCTCACCGCCTGGCCGTTCCTCGTCGCGCTGATCGTCGGGCACGCACTCGCCGCGCTGGTGCCGATGCGTCCGCGTCGTCCCTGGTCGCTGGGCTGGGGCGTGATCGCCTGGGTGGTCACGGTGGCAGGCGGGATGCTGCTGCGCATCGCCACGGGAGACACAGCGGAGACGCCGTTCATCATCGTGGCCTCGATCGTGCTGGCGGTGTTCCTGCTGGGCTGGCGTCTGATCACGCTGCTCGTGCGCCGCTACCGCGCACCCCGCGAGAACGCCTGAAGTCGGAAGTGCTCAGCGCGGCAGCTGTGCGGCCAGTCGGTCGGCCGGCGTGATCTCCCGGCGCGTCCAGGTGAACAGGTAGCGCTGATCGAATCGGCGCGAGCACTTCGCGCACGACGTCTCCCGTGCCGGTCGGCGGTGACGGTAGGTGACGTGTCCCGCGGGGCAGCGCCCGACCCACGGTGCGAGTTCGGTCGCCGTCTCGCCGTGATGCGTCGTGCCGCCGACGTAACCCAGGTCGCGAGCGACGCGCTTCCACTCCGGCCCGTGCGCGGCGGCGTGACCGGCGACGGCGTGCGCCACCTCGTGCAGCAGTGTCTGATGCACCTCGTCGTCCTCGAACCGGGCGGCCAGATACCGCGATACCGTTATGCGCTTGCGGCGGTAGTCGCACAGCCCCGCGCGGCGCTTGGCGTGATCGAAGTCGAACGTCCACGATGCATCGAGATGCATGGTGATCAGCGCCTGTGCCCAGACGCGCACGCGGTTCAGATCAGCCATGGGATCAGCGTAGAACGGTCCGCCGACATCAGGGGTGAAGACCGCGGATGCCGGATGAGCAGAGCCACGGGCTCAGATGACCAAAGGCTCAGACGAGCGCACTCGTCTCGGCACCGCGCCGCTCGGCAGCCTCGATCGAACGCAGCGCCTGCTCGAGATCTGAGTCGTCGGCGCCTGCCGCGCGTCGCAGGAACAGCGACTGCTTGAAGCTCTCCCGCGCCTCGTCGAAGTCCCGCGCCTCGTAGGCGTTGCGGCCGCGGTGCTGATGCGCGAAGGCGGCGATGCCGGCCCAGCCCTGTCCCTCGGCCTCGTTGGCGCAGGTCACGAACTCCTGGGAGGCGGCGGCGTGCGCGCCGCGGTTCTGCAGGATGGTGGCGTGCAGCACGCGGGCGCGCAGCACGTCCTTGCGGGTGCCTGCCATGCGCGCCTGGCGAACCGCCTCATCGGCGAGCTCGAGGGCTTCGTCGAGGCGCTCGAGCACCTTCAGCAGCCACACCCGCTCCAGCAGGACGGGCAGGCTGCGCTGGTTCTCGATCTCGGCGAGACGCATCGTGCACTCGCGCGCATCGACGATCTCGCGAAGGGTGTCGGGGTCGTAACCCTGGATCAAATTCACGACTGCTGACTCCTCTCCGCGACCGTCCTCCCAGTCTGCATCGCTGACCCGGGAACCGTTCGAGGCACGCCAGGATATCGGTCAAGCCGGCCGGTCCGATCGCCTGACGAACTCGGCGCGGATGGAAAATGTCGTTACCGGAGCACTGGAGACGGCGAAATCCATCTGCGAGTCCACCACGCGGATGCTTTTCGACGGTAGGACGGTGCGTGGGCCCACGTTTTCCATCCGCGGGGGGCAGGGGAGCGAACGCGGTGCGGTCAGCGCAGGAAGAGTCCGGAGTCGGGCTTCGGGGACGCCACGGCATCGGCATCCGTCACCAGTGCCGCGCCGCGCGCGAACGCGGCGACCTCCGCGCCCTGCGCGATCTTCGCCGGGTGCGGGCCTGCGGCCAGCAGTCGGGGCAGCCAGTCGGTCGGCAGGTCGGTGGCGGATGCCGCGAGCACGAGGTTCCCGAACCTGCGGCCCTTGAGCACCTGCGCGTCCGCCAGCAGCGCCACATCCGGGAACACGGACGCGGACGTCGCGACCTGCCGCCGCGCGAAGGCCAGCCCTGGGCCGTCGGCGACGTTCACCAGCAGAACGCCGGTGGGGGAGAGCAGTGTCGCGATCTCGCGGTAGAACTCCACGCTCGTCAGGTGTGCGGGCGTCTGCGCGCCGGAGAACACGTCCGACACGACGAGGTCGCAGTTGCCGGTCATCGCCGGTGGCAGGCGTCGCAGCCCTTCGCGCGCGTCGCCGATCCGGATGCGGATGGCCGCTCCCCGCGGCAGTGGAAGGTGCTCGCGCACGAGCTCGACGAGGGGTGCCTCGAGTTCGATCACCTGCTGGCGCGAGCCCGGTCGCGTGGCGGCGATGTAGCGCGGGATCGTGAGGGCGCCCGCCCCCAGGTGCACGACGCTGAGGGGAGCGGATGCCGAGGCGCCGAGCTGATCGATGACCGCGCCCATCCGCACGATGTACTCGAAGTGCAGGTGAGTGGCGTCTTCCGGATCCACGTGCGACTGCGGGGTGCCGTCGACGATCAGCTCGAAGCCGCCGGCGAACTCGCTCGGGGCGATCTCGGCGATGCCGCCGTGGTCCAGCCGTGCCCGGGGGTTCTCGGCATCACGCCCGCGCACACGTCCCATGGGTCGAGCCTAGCGAGGCGTGATCAGCGGGAGCTGGTGCAGGTCTGCTGGTTCAGGTCGATGCCGCTGATCTGAGGGGAGAGCACGGTCTCGTCCCCGGGCGTCGACCCGGGCGTCGAGGAGGGCTTCGACGAGGGGGATGCCGAGGGCTGCCCTGCAGGCGGTGCGGTCGGCGTCTCCACGGTCGCGCTGCCGTGGCTGCTCGCCGTGCCGGTGATCCGCATGGACCGACCGTCGATGATCGCCTTCCACATCGGCGCCGCTGCGGCGGTGTTCTCCACCACCCGCTGCTCCGGTGCCTGTGGATCCTCCACCGTGGGCAGCTGCAGGAACAGGAAGTCGTCGAACCGCACGTCCTTCATCGCGAGCGCCAGCTGGGCGAGCCGCAGCGGGTCGGCCAGTTCGCTGCTGGCCTGCACGTTGTCGACGATCGTGCCGGCCAGTCGGATCATCTTGGGGATGTCGGTGAGCGTCTCGCTGCTGAGGATGGTGCGGGCGAGCCTCGACATGTACTGCTGCTGGTTGGAGATGCGCGACAGGTCGCTGCCGTCGCCGATGCCGTGCCGCACCCGGATGAACTGCAGGGCGTCGTAGCCCTTGATGGTCCGGGGACCCGGTCCCCAGTCCAATCCGGTGTTGTGCGGGTCGTGCAGACCCTCCGGGCCGATGCACACCTCGACTCCGCCGATGGCGTCGGTGATCTCCATGACTCCGTCGAAGCTGAGCTTGGCGGCGAAGTCGACGTCGATTCCGCTCAGCTGCGTCACCGTCTTCGCCACGCACGACAGTCCGGCGTGCGAGTAGACGGTGTTGATCGGAGCCTTGCGCATTGCGGATGCCGTACTGCCGTCTTCCCGTGTGCACTGCGGCACCTCCAGCATCAGGTCACGGGGGAGGGAGACGGCCGTCACCCGGCGGGGTGCCGCGGACACGTGCACGAGCAGGTTGATGTCGTTCAGGATGCCGTCCTCGCGCTCGCAGCGCGGTCCGAGCATCTTCTTCGAGAGTGCGCCGCACTCGTCCGTGCCGATCAGCAGGATCGAGAACGCGCCGGGGAACTCGCCGAGCGAGGGCGGCGGCGCCTTCGGGGCGCCCTCGAGCGTCACGGCATCCTTGCCCACCCGCTGCGCGAGATCCATGATCACGAACCCTGCGATGGCCACCGCGGAGACGGTGACGACGGCGAGGCCGATGCCCAGCATCCACAGCAGCGAACCCCATGCGGTGGGGGTGGAGTGCGGAGCGTGCTTCGCCATCGGGGTCCGCTTCATGGCATCCGACCCTACCTGCGACGCCGGAGAACGAGCCGAGATCGGATGCTCATACCGCAGCTTCCGGAATTGGTCAAGGATTCAGCTTGCCATGTCGTGATTCTCGACATATAGTTAGTAGTTGCGCTCGCTTCTCCGTGCCCTCATATGGTGGTCGGCAATTCGTTGAGCTCTCGTGCGCACACTCCACCGTCTAGGAATCGACCAGCCCTGCCCGGGCTCACGGAGGTTACTCCCTTGGCTGCTGCTCGCAACGCATCCACATCCACCACTAAGAAGAACGGCCGCGGAGTATCCCGCCTCTCGTTCGCCAAGATCTCCGACACGCTGGAGGTCCCGGATCTGCTCGCGCTGCAGACCGAGTCGTTCGGCTGGCTCGTCGGGAACGATGACTGGAAGGCCCGCCTCGCCGAGGCGAAGAAGGCCGGTCGCACCGATGTCTCCGAGATCTCGGGTCTGGGAGAGATCTTCGAGGAGATCTCCCCGATTGAGGACCTCGGCGAGACGATGCAGCTCTCGTTCACGAACCCGTACCTCGAGCCTGAGAAGTACTCGATCGACGAGTGCAAGGAGCGCGGCAAGACCTACGCCGCACCGCTGTACGTCGAGGCCGAGTTCATGAACCACCTCACGGGTGAGATCAAGACGCAGACCGTCTTCATGGGCGACTTCCCCCTGCAGACCGGCAAGGGCACGTTCATCATCAACGGCTCCGAGCGCGTCGTCGTCTCGCAGCTCGTCCGCTCGCCCGGCGTCTACTTCGACAAGTCGCCCGACAAGACCAGTGACAAGGACATCGTCACCGCTCGCGTCATCCCCAGCCGTGGTGCATGGCTCGAGTTCGAGGTCGACAAGCGCGACCAGGTCGGCGTACGCATCGATCGCAAGCGCAAGCAGTCGGTCACGGTCTTCCTGAAGGCTCTGGGCATGACCAGCGAGGAGATCCTCGCCGAGTTCGCCGGCTTCCCCTCCATCGAGGAGACCCTGGCGAAGGACACCATCCTCACCAAGGAAGACGCGCTGCGCGACATCTACCGCAAGCTGCGTCCGGGCGAGCAGGTGGCCGCCGAGGCCGCGCGCGCGCTGCTGGACAACTTCTACTTCAACCCGAAGCGCTACGACCTGGCCAAGGTCGGTCGTTACAAGATCAACCAGAAGCTCGGTCTCGCCGGCTCTCTCACCGACTCGGTGCTGACCGTCGAGGACATCGTCGCGACGATCAAGTACCTGGTGCGCCTGCACCGCGGCGACGAGACCTTCCCCGGCATCCGCTCGGGCAAGAAGGCCGACATCCGCATCGCGCCCGATGACATCGACAACTTCGGCAACCGTCGCATCCGCGCGGTCGGCGAGCTGATCCAGAACCAGGTCCGCACCGGTCTGTCCCGCATGGAGCGCGTCGTCCGCGAGCGCATGACCACGCAGGACATCGAGGCGATCACCCCGCAGACCCTGATCAACGTGCGCCCCGTCGTCGCCGCGATCAAGGAGTTCTTCGGAACCTCGCAGCTGTCGCAGTTCATGGACCAGAACAACCCGCTCGCGGGTCTGACCAACAAGCGCCGCCTCTCGGCCCTCGGCCCCGGTGGTCTGAGCCGTGACCGCGCCGGCGTCGAGGTCCGTGACGTCCACCCCTCGCACTACGGCCGCATGTGCCCGATCGAGACTCCTGAAGGCCCGAACATCGGTCTGATCGGTGCGCTCGCGACGTTCGCGCGCATCAACTCGTTCGGTTTCATCGAGACCCCGTACCGCAAGGTCGAGGGCGGCAAGGTCACCGACCAGATCGATTACCTGACGGCGGCCGAGGAAGCCGACTTCAACATCGCTCAGGCCAACGCACCGCTGGCCAAGAACGGCGCCTTCACCGAGAGCCACGTGCTTGCCCGCCCCCGTGGCGGATCGGGTGAGGTCGACCTGTTCCTGCCCGAGGAGATCGGCTACATCGATGTCTCCCCGCGCCAGATGGTGTCGGTCGCGACCTCGCTCGTGCCGTTCCTCGAGCACGACGACGCACAGCGCGCCCTCATGGGTGCCAACATGCAGCGTCAGGCTGTGCCGCTGCTGCGCAGCGACTCGCCGCTGGTCGGAACCGGTATGGAGGGCTACACGGCCATCGACGCCGGTGACGTTGTCACCGCGCACAAGGCCGGTGTCGTCAGCGAGGTCTCCGCGGACCGCGTCGTCGTCATGCTCGACGAGGGCGGCACGCAGGAGTACCACCTGCGCAAGTTCGACCGCTCCAACCAGGGCACGTCCTACAACCAGCGCGTGGTCGTCAACGCCGGTGAGCGCGTGGAGGTCGGCGAGGTCATCGCCGACGGCCCCGCCACCGAGAACGGCGAGCTCGCGCTCGGCAAGAACCTGCTCGTCGCGTTCATGCCGTGGGAGGGTCACAACTTCGAGGACGCGATCATCCTCAGCCAGGAGCTGGTGAAGGACGACACCCTCTCCTCGATCCACATCGAGGAGTACGAGGTCGACGCCCGCGACACGAAGCTGGGCAAGGAGGAGATCACCCGTGACCTCCCCAACGTCAGCCCCGAGCTGCTGAAGGACCTCGACGAGCGCGGCATCATCCGCATCGGCGCCGAGGTCCGCCCCGGCGACATCCTCGTCGGCAAGGTCACGCCGAAGGGCGAGACCGAGCTGAGCGCCGAGGAGCGCCTGCTGCGCGCGATCTTCAACGAGAAGAGCCGTGAGGTTCGCGACACCTCGCTGAAGGTTCCGCACGGCGAGCAGGGCACGATCATCGCCGTCAAGGAGTTCAACGCCGAGGAGGGCGACGACGAGCTGGGCTCGGGCGTCAACCGCCGCGTGGTGGTCTACATCGCCCAGAAGCGCAAGATCACCGAGGGCGACAAGCTCGCCGGCCGTCACGGCAACAAGGGTGTCATCGCGAAGATCCTCCCCGTCGAGGACATGCCGTTCCTCTCGGACGGCACGCCGGTCGACGTGGTGCTCAACCCGCTCGGCATCCCGGGTCGAATGAACTTCGGTCAGGTTCTGGAGACCCACCTCGGGTGGATCGCCAAGACCGGCTGGAAGGTCGAGGGCAACCCGGAGTGGGCGGCTCACCTCCCGGACGACGCACGCGATGTCGCTCCGAACACCAAGGTCGCGACCCCGGTGTTCGACGGCGCCAGCGAGCCGGAGATCTCGGGTCTGCTCGACTCCACGCTCGAGACCCGCGACGGTGTGCGCCTGATCGACCGCTCGGGCAAGACCCAGCTGTTCGACGGCCGCTCCGGCGAGCCGTTCCCGGCTCCGGTCTCGGTCGGCTACATGTACATCCTGAAGCTGCACCACCTGGTCGACGACAAGATCCACGCGCGCTCCACGGGTCCGTACTCGATGATCACCCAGCAGCCTCTCGGTGGAAAGGCGCAGTTCGGTGGACAGCGCTTCGGTGAGATGGAGGTGTGGGCCCTCGAGGCCTACGGCGCCGCTTACGCACTGCAGGAGCTGCTCACGATCAAGTCCGACGACATCCTCGGCCGCGTCAAGGTGTACGAGGCGATCGTCAAGGGCGAGAACATCCAGGAGCCCGGCATCCCCGAGTCCTTCAAGGTGCTCATGAAGGAGATGCAGTCGCTGTGCCTGAACGTCGAGGTCCTCTCGGCGGACGGCACCCCGGTCAACCTCCGCGACACCGATGACGAGGCCTTCCGCGCGGCGGAGGAGCTCGGCATCAACATCTCCAGCCGTTTCGAAGCCGCATCGATCGACGAGATCTGATCTCGGCTCATTCGACAGATTTTCTACCCAGGAGAACAAGTGCTCGACGTAACAACTTTCGATGAGCTTCGAATCGGCCTCGCGACCGCTGACGACATCCGCGGATGGTCGTACGGTGAGGTCAAGAAGCCCGAGACGATCAACTACCGCACGCTGAAGCCGGAGAAGGACGGCCTCTTCGGCGAGCAGATCTTCGGACCCTCCCGCGACTGGGAGTGCGCCTGTGGCAAGTACAAGCGTGTCCGCTTCAAGGGCATCGTCTGCGAGCGCTGCGGCGTGGAGGTCACCAAGAGCTCCGTCCGCCGTGAGCGCATGGGCCACATCGAGCTCGCCGCCCCCGTGACCCACATCTGGTACTTCAAGGGTGTGCCGTCGCGTCTCGGGTACCTGCTCGACATGGCGCCGAAGGACCTCGAGAAGGTCATCTACTTCGCCGCCTACATGGTGATCTCGGTCGACGCGGATGCTCGTCACCGCGACCTGGCCACGCAGGAGAACAACATCCGGCTCGAGCTGAAGACGCTCGGCGACCGCCGCGACGCGAAGATCGCGGAGCGGATGGCCAAGCTGGAGGAGGAGCTCGCGGCCCTGGAGGCCGAGGGTGCCAAGGCCGACGCCAAGAAGAAGGTGAAGGACGCTGCTGAGAAGGAGATGACCCTCACCCGCAAGGGCGCCGACGAGGCGATCGCCAAGCTCGAGCGCGTGTGGGAGGACTTCCGCACGCTCGAGGTCGGCGCTCTTCGTCCCGAGGACGACGTGTTCCACGAGCTGCAGGACCGGTTCGGTCAGTACTTCGAGGCCCACATGGGTGCGGAGTCGATCAAGCGTCGCCTGGAGGCCTTCGACCTGAAGGGCGAGGCCGAGAACCTGCGCCTGCAGATCTCCGAGGGCAAGGGTCAGCGCAAGATCCGCGCGATCAAGCGCCTGAAGGTCGTCAGCTCCTTCCTGGAGACCGGCATGAGCCCGGCCGCCATGGTGCTGGACGTCGTTCCGGTGATCCCGCCGGAGCTGCGTCCGATGGTGCAGCTCGACGGTGGCCGCTTCGCGACCTCCGACCTGAACGACCTGTACCGCCGCGTCATCAACCGCAACAACCGTCTTCGTCGTCTGATCGACCTCGGTGCTCCCGAGATCATCGTCAACAACGAGAAGCGGATGCTGCAGGAGGCCGTCGACGCCCTGTTCGACAACGGTCGTCGCGGTCGCCCCGTCACGGGTACCGGCAACCGCGCCCTGAAGTCCCTCAGCGACATGCTGAAGGGCAAGCAGGGTCGCTTCCGCCAGAACCTGCTCGGCAAGCGCGTGGACTACTCGGGCCGTTCGGTCATCATCGTCGGTCCGCAGCTGAAGCTGCACCAGTGCGGTCTGCCCAAGCAGATGGCTCTGGAGCTGTTCAAGCCGTTCGTGATCAAGCGTCTGATCGACCTCGGTCACTCGCAGAACATCAAGGCCGCCAAGCGTGCCGTCGAGCGCACCCGTCCCGAGGTCTGGGACGTGCTCGAGGAGATCATCCGCGAGCGTCCGGTGCTGCTGAACCGTGCACCCACCCTGCACCGCCTGGGCATCCAGGCCTTCGAGCCTCAGCTCGTCGAAGGCAAGGCCATCCAGCTGCACCCGCTGGTGTGCGCCGCGTTCAACGCCGACTTCGACGGTGACCAGATGGCTGTGCACCTGCCGCTGTCGGTCGAGGCGCAGGCCGAGGCCCGCGTGCTGATGCTCGCATCGAACAACATCCTGAAGCCGTCCGACGGCCGCCCGGTCACCCTGCCTTCGCAGGACATGATCATCGGTCTGCACCACCTGACCACGGTCAAGGAGGGTGCTGTCGGTGAGGGTCGTGCGTTCGGTTCGGTCGGCGAGGCGATCCTGGCGAAGGACGAGGGCACCCTCGACCTGCAGGCCAAGATCCGCATCCGCGTCCCCGGTCTGACCTTCCTCGAGGGTGAGGCTCCCGAGGGCTACGAGCGTCACGGTCTCGTGGACGCATCGCTCGGTCAGGCGATCTTCAACGACACGCTGCCGAAGGGCTACCCGTTCGTGCGAGGCGTGGCCGACAAGGGCAAGCTCTCGCAGATCGTGAACAAGCTGGCTGAGGAGTACCCCAAGGTCGAGACGGCCGCCACGCTGGACCGCATCAAGGATGCCGGTTTCCACTGGGCGACCCGCTCGGGTGTCACGGTCGCGCTCAGCGACGTCATCACGCCCCCGCAGAAGGGCGCGATCGTCGCGAGCTACGAGAAGAAGGCCGCGAAGGTCCAGTCGCAGTACGACAAGGGTCTGATCACGGACGTCGAGCGTCGTTCCGAGCTCATCCAGATCTGGACTGCTGCCACCAGCGAGGTGCAGGCCGCGATGGTCGAGCACTTCCCGAAGGACAACACCATCAACCGCATGGTGACCTCGGGTGCCCGTGGTAACTGGCTGCAGATCCGTAACATCGCGGGTATGCGTGGCCTGGTGAACAACACCAAGGGTGAGCTCATCCCGCGTCCGATCATCTCCTCGTACCGCGAGGGCCTTTCGGTGGCGGAGTACTTCATCGCCACGCACGGTACCCGTAAGGGTCTGGCCGACACCGCTCTGCGCACCGCCGACTCGGGTTACCTGACCCGTCGTCTGGTGGATGTCTCGCAGGACGTCATCATCCGTGAGGACGACTGCGGCACGTCGAAGGGCCTCGAGCTCCCGATCGCCGCACAGGACTCGCAGGGTGTGCTGGTGCGCGACCCGAACGTCGAGAACTCGGTGTTCGCTCGTACGCTGGCCGCCGACGCGGTCGACGCCAAGGGCGAGGTGCTCGCCACCGCCGGTGAGGACGTGGGCGATGTGCTCATCGACAAGCTGGTCGCGGCAGGGGTCGAGACCATCAAGGTCCGCTCGGTCCTGACCTGCGACTCCGCTGTCGGTGTCTGCGCACAGTGCTACGGCCGTTCGCTGGCCACCGGCAAGACGGTGGACATCGGAGAGGCTGTCGGCATCATCGCCGCGCAGTCGATCGGTGAGCCCGGTACCCAGCTGACGATGCGTAACTTCCACCTGGCATCCGCGGGTGACATCACCCAGGGTCTGCCTCGTGTGCAGGAGCTGTTCGAAGCGCGTACCCCCAAGGGCGCGTCGCCGATCGCCGAGGCCGATGGTCGCATCACGATCGAGGAGAACGAGAAGGGCAAGAAGGTCATCCTGACGCCCGACAACGGTGACGAAGAGGTGGTTTACCCGGTGCTGAAGCGTGCAACGCTTCTCGTCGAGGACGGCCAGCACATCACCGTCGGTCAGCCTCTGCAGGTCGGCACGCTGGACCCCAAGGAGGTCATGCGCGTCATGGGCGCCCGCGAGGTGCAGCGTTACCTCGTCAACGGCGTGCAGGGCGTGTACCGCTCGCAGGGTGTGCCGATCCACGACAAGCACATCGAGGTCATCGTCCGCCAGATGCTGCGCAAGGTCACCGTGGTGGACCACGCTGACACCGCGCTGCTTCCGGGTGAGATGGTCGACCTGAAGCGCTACCAGCAGATCAACCGCGAGACCGTGGCAGAGGGCAAGCGCCCCGCGTCGGGTCGTCCGGAGCTGATGGGTATCACCAAGGCGTCGCTGGCGACCGAGTCGTGGCTGTCGGCCGCCTCGTTCCAGGAGACGACCCGTGTGCTCACGCAGGCTGCCATGGAGGGCAAGAGCGACCCGCTGATCGGTCTCAAGGAGAACGTCATCATCGGAAAGCTCATCCCCGCCGGAACCGGCCTGCGCCGCTACCGCGACATCGCGGTCGAGGCGACGGAAGAGGCCAAGAGCGAGCGCTACCCGAACCGGATCTTCGCATCCGACGGTGCGTACGCCGATGGCGACTTCGGTTACGTCGACTTCGACGCGTTCTCGACTGACGACATCACGCCCGGTACCTACAACTGAGTGTGATCGCTTGAAAGGCCCCGGCCCCTCTTCGGAGGGCCGGGGCCTTCGTCGTCGAGTCGCTCGGCATCCGGGGTTCGCGGGGTGCGTCTGGTCGCCTCCCACGCGCGGATGCGGCCATGTGCGGCCCGCGAAGGCTGCTCGCCTCGCGATAGTCTCACGGAGTGAGCACTGAGAACACGGAAGTCGTCGTCATCGGCGATGCGCTGATCGATGAGATCCGGGATGCCACTGGCATCCGCGAGCTGGTCGGAGGGGCCGCGCTGAACGTGGCCGTGGGGCTGCAGCGGCTCGGCGTGCCGGTCACCCTGATCGCGATGATGGGAGCGGATGCCGCGGGCGACCACATCCGCGAGTACCTCTCCGATCATGGTGTGGCACTGATCGAGAGCCCGTCCGCGCTCGGCTCCTCGCGGGCGATCGTCCAGCGGGCGGAGAACGGCGAGCCGCAGTACGTCTTCAACGAGGCCGCGCAGCGGCGCAGCATCCGTTACTCCGACGCGGCCCGCGCGGCGATCTCGCAGGCCGCGCTGGTCGCCGTCAGCTGCTTCCCGTTCGATGTCGAGGCCGAGGTCGCGGCGCTGTCGGATGCCCTGGGCGACGCGCGTCTGGTGATCGACCCGAACCCGCGCGCCGGGATGCTGCACGACCGCGCGGAGTTCGTGCGCGGCTTCGAGCAGCTCGCCTCCCGCGCCGAGCTGGTCAAGGTCGGTGCCGATGACGCCGTGCTCCTCTACGACGGCGATCTGGACGCGCTGCGGGCTCGGCTGCGGGATCTGGGCGTGAGCGCCGTCCTGGCGACCGCAGGGGCGGATGGTGCCGTGCTGGAGTCGGATGCCGGTGAAGTCACCGCCCCGATCGCCGCGCTGCCGGGGCCTGTCATCGACACCGTCGGGGCGGGGGATGCCACGCTCGCCGCCGTCGCCGAGGGGCTCGTGGAGGGGCATCCGTCGTCGGCTGCCGAGTGGCAGCGCCTGCTGGATCGGGCGATGGCGATCGCCGCGGCGACGGTCCGCTCGGAGGGCGGGCTGCTGCGCACGCCCGAGTCGCTCGCCGAGTCGGAGCGCGGTGTGTTCGGGAGCTGAGCCTTCGATTTCTTGACGCCGGTTCTGACCGGTATGCTTGATACTCGCGCCCCCGGTTGACTGGACAAGCCGGACGGGGGTGCACTGGCAAGTTGCCCGAGCGGCCAAAGGGAGCTGACTGTAAATCAGCCGTCATCGACTTCACTGGTTCGAATCCAGTACTTGCCACATCAGGAAGGCCCTCGCAGCGCGGGGGCCTTCCTCTGTCTGCGGGCGTGATCCGTGCTCAGACCGTGGTCAGATCCAGCGCCCAGTCGTTGTGGGCGAGATCTGCACCGCGGAAGGTCTCCGTGAACGTGCCGTGCAGCGTGAAGCCGTTGTGTCGGCAGACGCTGTTGGACGCGATGTTCTCTATGGCGGGGCAGGCGGTCAGCATCCGCCTGTCGCCACGCTGCGTCCGAGCATCTTCGATGATCAGGGCGAGTGCCTGCGATGCGACGCCTCTGCCCTGCGCCTCGGGCACGACGAACCATCCGGCCTCGAAGGCGGGCTCGTCGTGCCACTCCATCTGCCAGTACGCGATGGATCCGACCGGCTGATCGGCCGCGAGGATGGCGAAGATGCGCGCTTCGCCGGACTCGCAGAGCCGCAGATAGCGCTCCTGACGCTCCTGGACCTGCTCATCGGTCTCCGGACCGTTGAGATACGTCGTCATCTCGGGGGTGTTCCCGCGCCGCAGCAGCGGCAGATCGTCGGTCGACCATGGGCGCAGGGTGATTGGTTCCATGCACCGACCCGGCCACGGGCCGCCGACATCCGGTCGCCCGCTCCGACTCAGGCCGCGTTGCGGACCAGGATGCGCCAGCGATCGGGGCCCTCGTCGAGGTAGCGGGCTTTGAAAGCGGCGCCGTGCTTGGCTTCGAGCTGGGTGAGCAGGGGTACCGGGTTGTGCGTGGCGGAGATCACCATGGCCGCACCGGGGCGCAGCGACTCGATCGCGCCGAAGATCGCGGCGTGACGAACGGCGTGCGGGATGGTCTGCACGTCGAGTTCGGGAAGCTCCTCGTCGACCTCGCCGCAGGTGCAGCCTGCGGTGGGGGACTGGTTGGTCGCCTCTGACCTCGATCGGTGGATCTCGATGTCTCCCATGTTCTTCTCCCGCTCTGCGTGTGGATGATTCGCTCCCGATTTTATTACAATGAATACCGTGGAAAACAATCCAACTTCCGAAGACGGCCAGCACGACGGGATCCGTCGGCGCGTCGACGGCCGTCGCCACTCGTCCACGCGGGAGAGGATCCTCCGCGAGGTCGAGTCCCGCGGCACCGCATCCACGGCCGAGCTCGTCGCCGAGACCGGCCTGCACGAGAACACCGTCCGCGAGCATCTCTCGCGTCTGCGCGCCGACGGCCGGCTGCGCCGCGTCCGCGCCGAGGTCCAGGGGCGCGGACGCCCGGGATGGCTCTGGCAGGCCCCACCGGCCGACGTCGTGAATCCGTACGCCGGACTGGCGCTCGCCCTCGCCGACACCCTGACCCGCGTGAGCGAGGACCCGACCGCACAGGCCCGTGCCTCCGGCATGCGGTGGGGCGGCGAGATCGTCGAGCAGCAGGCGGATGCCGTCGACGACCCCCGCGCGCTGGCGATCGACGTGATGCGTCAGCAGGGCTTCGCCCCCGAGGTCGAGGGCGAGGACATCGTCCTGCACCGCTGCCCGCTGCTCGCTGCCGCGGCGCGCCGCACCGACGTCGTCTGCGCCGTGCACGAGGGGATGCTCGCGGGCATCGTCGGCTCGCGCGACCCGCAGGCGGATGCCAGGCTGCTGCCGTTCCAGGCCGACGGCGCCTGCATCCTGCGGCTGCGCGCCGCCTCGTGAACGCCGGTCCGCGGAGCACGGCATCCCGCCGCCGGGTGCCGGTGCGGATGCTGTGGATGCTGCCCGCCGGTCTCGCCCTGCTCGCCGGTCTCGACGCCGGAATGCTGCTGCTCGGTCTGCCCGCCCCGGTCACCACCGAGCGCCTGCCCGAGGTGCACGGGATGCTGCTCGTGCTCGGTTTCGTCGGCACGCTGATCAGCCTCGAGCGCGCCACCGCCTACTCCCGACCGATCGGGTTCCTCGCCCCGGCCCTGCTGGGCCTGGGCGGCATCCTGCTCATCGTGACGCCGGTGCCGCTGGTCGCTGCCAAGATCGTGCTGGCCGCGGGCGCCGCGGCCTTCCTCCTGCTCTACATTCCCCTGTGGCAGCGGCAGTACGATGCCGCCCTGCTCACCCAGCTGCTCGCCGCCGGCCTCGGACTGGTGGGCGCCGTGATCTGGATCGGCCAGGACGAGATGACGCGCATCATCCCGTGGCTGATCGGATTCCTGGTGCTGACGATCGCCGCCGAGCGCGTGGAACTCGCGCGCATCACCATGGGGCCGCAGGCCGGCATCCGGCTTCTGCTGCATGCCTGGGCGGTGACCGGCGCGCTGGTCGTCGGCGTCGTCTTCCCGGATGCCGGGGCGATGCTGCTCGGTGTCGTCCTGCTCTCGCTGACCGGGTGGCTGGTCGTGCACGACGTCGCCCGGCGCACGATCCGCGCGCAGGGCGTGACCCGCTACATGGCCGCGTGCATCCTCGCCGGGTACGTGTGGCTGGCGGTCGCCGCGCTCGTGCTGCTGCTCGGCTACCCCTCGGAGCAGCCCGCCTACGACGCGGTGATCCACGCGGTGTTCCTCGGGTACACGTTCTCGATGATCATGGCGCACGCGACCACGATCCTCCCAGCCGTGCTGCACCTGCCGCTGCCGTACCGGCCCGCGTTCTGGGTGCCGATCACGGTGCTGCAGGTCGCGCTGATCGTGCGGGTGTGGATCGGCGACGGGCTCGGGATCCCGGCCGCGTGGCAGGTCGGCGGGGTGCTGGGTGTGATCGCACTGCTGCTGTTCGTGCTCACGGCCGTGACGAGTGCCGTGATGGGGCCGGTGAAGCGCGCTTCGGCATCCGCTTCCGTCGGCGCCGTCGTCGCTCCCGCTCGGGAGGAGAACTCCGGCTCGGGAGGACGGATGCTGCTGAAATCTCCTCCCATCCGTGAGAACTCCTCCCGAACGGGTGCGGGTGCGGGTGCGGGTGCGGGTGCGGGTGCGGGTACGGGTGCGGATGCGGATGCGGGTGCGGATGCCGACGGGACCACAGCATGAGCCACTTCCTGGGCGCAACACCTCCGACCCCGGCCAGGAACCGCGGATTCTGGCCGATGCGCGACATCCCCACCGTCGTCTGGCTGCTGCTGACCGTCATCGCGGCCGTCGCCCACCGCGCCCTGCCGATGCCTGGCTGGCTGATGTTGCACCTGCTGCTGCTTGGCGCCGTCACCCACGCGATCCTGACGTGGAGCCAGTACTTCTCGTTCGCCCTGCTGCGCAGCCGGGCCACCGAGGCCGATCGCCGCACGCAGAACATCCGCCTGATCCTGTCCAACTCCGGCGCCGCCATCGTCATCGCGGGTGTCCTCACGCGCCTCTGGCCGGTCACGATCGTCGGAGCCGCGGCCCTGGTCGTGGCCGTGATCTGGCACGCGGTGAGCCTGATCCACCGGTCCCGCCACAGCATGCCCGGTCGGTTCGGCCGCACGATCCGGTACTACATCGCATCCGCCGCCCTGCTGAGCATCGGCGCGTCGCTGGGCGCATGGCTCGCGCGCGGCGACGGGGCGCCGAACCTCGTGCTGGCCCACGCCTTCCTCAACGTGCTGGGCTGGATCGGCCTCACGGTGGCAGGCACCGTGGTCACCCTGTGGCCGACGATCCTGCGCACGCGTGCCGACGGGCACGCAGCAGGAGGTGCCGCGCGCGCCCTGCCGCTGCTCGCCGGTGGTGTCGTCGCGGCCGCGACCGGTGCCGCGCTGTCGCAGCTGCTGATCGTCGGCGTCGGGCTCGTCGCCTACCTGATCGGGCTCGTGATCATCGGCGTCTCGCTGTTCCGCGCCGCCCGGCAGAAGGCTCCGCGCAGCTTTTCTGCCATGTCCGTAGGCCTGGCCCTGGTGTGGTGGGCGGGCTCCGTCGCAGTGCTCGCGGTCGGCGCGGTCGTCTCAGCCGTCGACGGTTCGGGCTTCGAGGCGCTCGCCGCGCTCGTCGACCAGGTCGTCCCGTATCTCGCCGCCGGCTTCGCCGCGCAGGTCGTGCTGGGTGCGCTCAGCTACCTGATCCCCGTCGTGCTCGGCGGTGGCCCGACTCCGGTGCGCGTCGGCACCACGGGGTTCGATGCGGCGGGCCCGCTGCGGGTTACGGTCGCCAACGCCGCGCTCGCCGTCTGTGCCCTGCCGGTGTCGAGCCTGATGCGTGTGGCGGCATCCGTCCTGTATCTGATCGCGATGGCATCCTTCCTGGTCGTGATGCTGCGCGCGATGCGCGCGCAGCGCCGCGCCAAGGCGCCCGGCCTCGCCGGTGTGGGGCAGAAAAGCATCCCCGAGGCCGCCGCGGGCGACGTTTCTGATCCATCCTCGGTGCGGGAGGCCGCTGCGAGCGACGTTTCTGATCCAGCCCGCGCGCAGAGGCCGGCGCGCCGGCACGGACCCATGGTGCCCGAGGGTGAGCAGCCGCAGGGTCGCCGCGCCGGGCAGGCCGTCGCGGGGCTGCTGGCCGTGCTGCTGGTCGTCGCCGGGACCGCGGCGGCGGATCCGGTCGGGCTCGGCTGGAGCGCGGCGGCGACGGGGGATGCGGATGCCCCGGTGCGGACCGTGCAGGTCGAGGCGGCGGACATGCGCTTCACCCCGAACCGCATCGAGGTCCCGGCCGGCACCCGCCTGATCATCGAGGTCACCAACACCGACGCGTCGCTCGTGCACGACCTGGTGTTCGCGAACGGCATCGCGGGCAAGCGACTCGCTCCCGGGCAGTCCGAGACGATCGACGTGGGCGTGATCACCGGCGACCTCGACGGCTGGTGCTCGATCGTCGGCCACCGGCAGATGGGCATGACACTGCAGATCGTCGCGAGCGGAGCCGCCCCCGCACCGGCTGCGACCGACGACGCGCACGCCGGGCACGACATGGGCGCGAAGACGGATGCCGAGCCCGGCCCCGACTTCACGCCGTACCGGGCCGCGCTGGATCCGCTTCCGGCATCCGCTTCTCCCGTCACCCGCGAGCTGACGCTCACCGTGCGCGACGAGAAGAAGGAGGTCGCGCCGGGCATCACCCAGACGCTGTGGACCTACAACGGGTCCGCACCGGGGCCGCTGCTGCACGGCAGGGTGGGCGACAGGTTCGTCATCACGCTGGTGAACAAGGGCTCGATGGGGCACTCCATCGACTTCCACGCCGGGGTTCTCGCGCCCGACCATCCGATGCGCACGATCGCGCCGGGGGAGAGCCTGACGTACACGTTCACCGCGACCCGCGCCGGCATCTGGATGTACCACTGCTCGACCATGCCCATGACAGCGCACATCGCGAACGGCATGTACGGCGGCGTCGTCATAGAACCCGCCGACCTGCCCGCGGTGGACCGCAGCTACGTGCTCGTGCAGGGGGAGTACTACCTGGGAGACCACGACGGCGGCGAAGTCGACGTCGACAGGATCGCCACGCGCGACCCCGACCTGGTCACCTTCAACGGCTACGCGAACCAGTACGATCACGCGCCGCTCGAGGCGAAGGTCGGTGAGCGGGTTCGGGTGTGGGTGCTGGATGCCGGCATCGAGCGACCGACGAGCTTCCACGTCATCGGCGGACAGTTCGACACCGTCTGGTCCGAGGGCGCGTATCTCCTGAACAGGTCGGCCGACACCGGCTCGCAGGCGCTCGGACTGCAGCCCGCGCAGGGCGGCTTCGTGGAGCTGACCTTCCCTGAGAAGGGCACCTACCCGTTCGTGTCTCACTTCATGCTCGACGCCGAGCGCGGCGCGCACGGATTGTTCGACGTGACCGAATAGTCCGCCGCCTCGGGCGAGGGTCGAGCCGCGTGCGAGGGGCACTGCCGAGGGGAGAGAAGAACGGGGCCGCCGTGTTGCACGGGGACCCCGTTCTCAAGCGGCGCCGACCCCGCGTGACGAGCACGCGCCGTGCGATCTGAAATGAGGGGACTGATCACACGGTTACCCAGGCCGGAACCGTGACCGGGGCTGGGGAACACTCGGTCAGTGCGACCGTACTATGCTGGAGGCTGAAACTCAAATTTCAATTGGCCTGAGGAGGATGCGGATGCCGATTCCCAGTGCGAGTCGAGTCGGCGAGGTGCCGCGGCAGCTGGTCCGTGAACGGGTGCATCTGACCATCCGCGAGGCGATCCTGTCCGGTGTCCTCGCGCCAGGCGAGCGGCTCGACGAAGCGGCGCTGCGCGGCTGGCTGGGCGTCTCGGCGACACCGATCCGTCAGGCTCTGCACGCGCTCGTGATCGAAGGGCTCGTGGAGTCGGCGCCGCAGTCGCACACCATCGTCGCCATGCCCCGCGCCGATCGGGTGGTGGAGAATCTGCAGACCCTCGGCGTCATGATCGTGGGAGTCAGTGCCCTGACGGTACCCGTGCTCACCGAAGCCGATCGCATGCTTCTGGCAGAACTCGCCGGAAGGACGGCCGACCGACTCGCCGAGAGCGACGCCATCGCTGCGGCCGTGGTATCGGGTGAGTACTTCCAGCGGCTCGTGGAACGATGCCCCAACCGCGTGCTCATCGGCATCATCGAGCGCTTCGGCGTGCCACTGGGGCATCACGCCTTCAGCGCCCGTGATGGACTCGGAGCCGCAGTGGAGGAGCTCGAGCCCGCGTATCGAGGGCTGCAGGCGGCGATGTCCGCCAATGACGCTGCCGGCATCGATCACGCGACCCGACGGGCATTCCTGCTCACCGGCGTGGACCACTCGTCCCCTGGCGGCGATCCTTCCTAGACTGAATCGATGCGAGCACTGACCGAGACCCAGATCCGAGATGCGATCCGGAACGCGGATGCCGATGAGGTCGCCGAGGTCGGGATGCCGCACGATCTCATCCTCACCGACTGGGACTACGTCGACTTCCTCGCGTGGCGCGACCCGGAATCCAGCCGCCGCGCGGTGGTGATCGTCGAGCACGAGGGTGCTCCGGTGGGGATCGTGCTGCGAGCGACCGATCCGGCACGAGTGCGCTCGGGCATGTGCAACATCTGCCACACGCTGCAGCCCGGCAACCAGGTGGCGCTGCTCACCGCGCGCCGCGGGGGAACGAAGGGGCGTCGCGGCGACAGCGCCGGCACGTACATCTGCGCGGACCTGTCCTGCCACGACAACGTGCGCCTCGCGCATCCGCTCGCCCCGAACGAGGTGCGCGCGCCCGGGCAGGCCGACATGCGCCTGGACGGCACGCGGGCGCGCATGGAGAAGTTCGTGATGCGGGTGCTCAGCGAGGATTGATGGCGTCTCGATCTCGCATTGGTCAAAACAGTAGGTACTGAGATTCACATTGGGTCATACTGAGTCCCATGGGATCAACGTTGACCACCATTGCCTTGCCGATCGCACTCGGCATCATCATGCTCGGCCTCGGCCTGAGCCTCACGCTTGCAGATTTCGCACGCGTGCTGAAGCAGCCGAAGGCGGTGATCACCGCGTTGTTCTGCCAGTTGATCATCTTGCCGGTGGTGTGCTTCGGACTCGTGCTGCTCTTCGATCTTCCACCGGTGCTCGCCGTGGGCATGATGATGCTCGCGGCCTCGCCTGGAGGCACCACGGCCAACCTGTACAGCCACCTCTTCCGCGGCGACATCGCACTGAATATCTCGCTGACCGCTGTGAACTCGGTGATCGCCGTGATCACCCTCCCGGTGATCACGAACGTCGCGATCCTCTACTTCGAGCCCTTCGACGATCAGCTCGGGCTGCAATGGGACAAGGCCCTCGAAGTCTTCGCGATCGTGCTGCTTCCGGTGGCCCTCGGGATGCTTATCCGCAGGTTCTGGCCCAGGTTCGCCGATGGCATGGACAAGCCGGTGCGCATCGCGAGCGTCGTCATCCTCGTCGTCGTGATCGCCGGCGCCGTCGCATCCAACTGGAAGCTGCTCTCCGAGAACTTCGCCCAGCTCGCGGTCATCACGATCCTGTTCTGCCTGATCAGTCTCGGCATCGGCTTCGTGGTTCCGCGGATGCTGAAGATCGGCAGGCGCCAGGCCATCGCGACGTCGTTCGAGATCGGCATCCACAATGCGACTCTGGCGATCGTCATCGCGCAGACCGTGCTCGGCTCGACCGAGCTCATGCTGCCCGCCGCCGTCTACGGCGTGTTGATGTTCTTCATCGCCTTCGGGTTCGGATTCCTCATCCGGGACCGGACGCCGCAGCAGGTGCACGCCGAGGCCCCGGCGATACGCTGAACCAGACCGCCGCAAAGACCCGCTGCAAGGAGATCCCATGACCGAATCCATCCTCTTCACGGTCGATGACGGCCTCGCGCGCCTCACACTGAACCGGCCCGCGAGCCTGAACGCCTTCGACGCCGACCTGGCGATGGCGTGGCGCGACGTCACGGCTGAGGCGGTCGGGCGTGACGACGTGCGGGCGATCATGCTGGATGCCAACGGACGCGCCTTCTGCGCCGGGGGAGACGTTCTGGCGATGGCCACGGGCATGGGCGGCGGCGAGGACATCACCTCGCTCGCGCACGTCATCAACGAGGGCATCCTCACGCTCACCACCTCCGCGATCCCCGTCGTGGCGGCGGCGCACGGCACGACGGCCGGCGGCGGGCTCGGCATCCTGATGTGCAGCGACTACGCGATCGTCGGCGCAGGCTCGAAGATCGGCAGCCTGTACGCGAACATCGGCCTCACCCCCGACCTGTCGGTCTCGGCGCAGCTGGCGCGGGCGATCGGCGAGCGCCGCGCACTGCAGCTGGTGCTGCAGGACCGGATGCTGACGGCATCCGAAGCCGTGGAATGGGGACTCGTCGCCGAGGCGGTCGAGGGCCCTTCGACGGGCTCAGGGACCCAGGATGCCGCGGCGGAAGCGGATGCCGTGCGCGAGCGCGCCGAGCAGGTGGCGCGGTTCTGGCTGGCAGGCGCCGCCGGTGCCTACGGGCACGCGAAGCGACTGGTGCGCTCGCAGCCCTCGCGCACCTTCGCCGAGCAGCTGGCCGAGGAGGCCAGCTCGATCGGTGCGGCGTTCGATACCCCGGATGCTCAGGCGCGCGTGGCCGGGTTCGCCGCCGCATCGAAGAAGACCGCCCGCTGACATCGGCATCCGTTCGCCCCGTCCCGTCGCATGGCAGGATGAGAGCGACCGGGAGGACCCTCATGTCTGAAACCACACCGCCGCCCGCGGCGACGTCCATGACCTCGAAACTGATGCGCGGTGCGATCTGGATCGCGATCGGCTCACTGATCGCGGCGGCCATCGTGTGCGTGGTCTGGGTGCTCATCGGCAATCAGGACGGCATCATCGGCCGCGCGTTCCTCACGATCCTGCTGCTGGCGGCCTTCGCGGGGATCGCGATCGTCGAGTCCAACGTCGCCGCACGCCGCCCCGAATGGCTCGTGCTCGCGAGCATGGTCACCTGGATCGTCGTGCTGCTCGTCGGCGCCGTCAAGATCTGGCTGCCCGCACCCGAGCCGGATTACGGGTACGGGTTCAGCAGCTCGTCCGGGGGCATGCGGGTTCTGCAGTTCCTCGTGGTCATCGGGATCCTCCAGCTCACGCTTGTGCACGTGCGACTGTTCCTGCATGCGGCGCAGCGCTACGTGACGATGTTCACGCGGGTCGTCGTGATCGTGACCTTCGTCATGCTCGCGCTGCTCGTGGCGATGCTGGTCTTCTTCCTCACCTTCCCCGACCAGCTCCACTACAACGACCTGTACTGGCGCATCGTGATCGCGCTGGCGATCCTCGTGGCGGTGGGCACCACTCTCATCCCGCTGCTGAACGCGCTGTTCGCCCCTCGCGCGCCGCGCCCGCAGGTGCAGGCCCCGCAGGGCGCACCCGCGCAGGCCGTGCAGCCGCAGCAGGCGTGGCCGACGTACGCCGACGGCCGCACGCCGCTGCCGGTGATGCCCGATGGCTCACCCGACTGGAACGCGTACTACACCGGTTACCCGACCTACGCGGCGCCGGCCCCGACACAGGACTTCCCGGTCGTGGATGCTGTGCCGCAGGCTCCGTACGCGGTGCCCCAGGATGCCGACCAGCCGGCACCCGCAGCGCCCCCGGCGCCGTACGTTCCCGAGCAGCCGGCTCCCGCAGCCCCGGTGGCAACGCCCGCGCCCGACTACGGCGTCGCACCGCAGAGCCCGCCGGCTCCGCCCGTGCCGCCGGCGCCCCCGGGCGCGAACGGTTCGTTCCCACCGCCGCCCACCATGCCGGGAGGCGCACAGTGAGCGACGTCGATCTCGGTGCGCTCGTCGCGGACATCGCGCGTGAGGCGGGCGATCTGGCCAAGCGTCGACGGGGCGAGGGCGTGTCGCTGGCCGCGACCAAGTCGACCTTGGCGGACATCGTCACGGAGGCCGACCGCGAGGTGGAGCGCCTGATTCGCGACCGGGTGCGCGCCGAGCGGCCGGGCGACGGATTCCTCGGTGAGGAGACCGGCGCCGACCGCGGCACCAGCGGACTGACCTGGGTGGTCGACCCGATCGACGGGACCGTCAACTACGCCTACGGCATCGCGTCGTACTCGGTGAGCATCGCGGTGGTGGAGGGCGAGCCCGATCCGGAGCGCTGGCAGGGCGTTGCGGCCGCTGTGAACGCCCCCGTGCTCGGGGAGCTGTTCACCGCGGTGCGCGGTGAGGGCGCATGGCTGGACGGCACGCGCCTCGCGGTGAACGAGGAGACGCCGGCCGGCGCGCTGCTCGGAACAGGCTTCGGCTACGACCCCGCCACGCACGACGGCGACCTCGCGATGGTGCGCCGCGTGATGACGATGGCGCGCGACCTGCGCCGGATGGGCTCGGCGGCGATCGACCTGTCCTATGTCGCCGCTGGACGACTGGACGGATACTTCGAGCGCGGACTGAATGCGTGGGACTTCGCCGCCGGGGCGATCCTCGTGCAGGAGGCCGGAGGATCGGCGACAAGGCTGGAGCTGGACAGCGCTCGCCCGATGCTCGTCGCCGGAGGGCCGGCTGTCCACGGGCGGCTGCTCGACATCATTGGCGGTGGTGCGTGAGTCGAGCGTTCGCCACGCGCTCGGACTCATGGCTTTCTCAGCCCTGAAGATGTAGTCTTTACCCGATCGTTACTTTCGTTACCCTGATTTCGAAGGTGACCAAGCGCCCCCGAGCTTGACCGCGACCCGAGAGATCTGATTTGCCCCCTGTACGCCCTGAGGATGAGTCTGCGCCCACGCGCCGATCCAACCGACTCCGCACCGCGGCAACCGGACCTTCGGAGACTCCCGAGATCATTGCGACGTCGGATGCTGTCAGCGCACCCGTCGAGTCCGCAGACATCACGATGAGTCGCCGCGCTCTGCGCCTCGCTCTCGCCGCGTCTGCGGCATCCGTCGTCCCCGCGGCCGTCGTCGCCGCGGCCGAGGATGCGGACATCCCCGTCGTCGAGGTCGAGCCGGTCGTCGAGGCAACCGAGCCGGTCGTCGAGCCCGAGACCGAGTCGACTCCCGTCATGGATGCGTTCGCGCAGGCATCCGGTGCTCTCGGTTTCGCGCCCGTCCGCGATGACGAGCCCGCAGCTTCCGCCTCCGCCTCCGATGAGCCTCTGCTCGTCGGCGCGACTCCCGCATCCGTGCACGCGGCTCCGCGTCGCCATCGTGTGGCGAAGCGCCTCGTCGCCGCAGGCGCGAGCCTCGGCGTCATGACGGTGGCCGGCTTCATGGCCGTGTCGATGACGCTGCCGGCCACTGCCGTGGCCGCCGCGCAGGGTGGGGCGGCTCCGGTCGCATCCCTCGTCGCCGCGGATGCCCAGAAGTCGACTGCGAAGGTCCCCGACGACGAGATCCAGGCGTTCGTCGCCTCGTCCGGCGTGAAGGACGAGGCGCTGGTGCGCTCGGACGAGTACTCGACGGTCTCGCTGATCGATGTCGCGGCCGAAGAGAACATCCGCTTCTCCGACAGCCTGTACACGAACGACCCTGAGGCCGCGATCCAGTGGCCGTTCATGGTCGGAGTCGCGATGAGCTCGCCCTACGGCATGCGCAACGGCCGCATGCACGCGGGCATCGACCTCGTCCCCGGCAACGGCGCGACGATCCAGGCGATCGCCGACGGAACCGTGCGGATCGCGACCGAGTCCGGTGGCGCCTACGGTGTCACCGCATACGTCGACCACATCATCGACGGCAAGGTCGTCACGAGCCACTACGCGCACATGCAGCACGGTTCGCTGCAGGTCAAGGCCGGGCAGAAGGTCAAGGTCGGGGACACCATCGGAAAGGTCGGCAACACCGGTCGTTCCTATGGCGCTCACCTGCATTTCGAGATCATCATCAATGGCTCAACGGTCAATCCGCTGGACTGGATGCGCAAGAACGCGGGCCGGTACTCGTACTGACGCCTCGATTTCGTGAGACGGGCTCGCTGATGGTAATCTCGTCTGGTTGCCCTGACACGGGCAGCACGCCCCGATAGCTCAGTGGCAGAGCACTTCCATGGTAAGGAAGGGGTCGTCAGTTCAATCCTGACTCGGGGCTCGCAACGTCTGATCTTATGATCGGATGCCGTGCGGCAGGGTAGCTCAGATGGTGAGAGCGCACGACTCATAATCGTGAGGTCGCGGGTTCGATCCCCGCTCCTGCTACAGACAGAAAAACCCTCGGAATCTCCGAGGGTTTTTTGTTTCCCTGCAGGGCGCCGGCGGGTGCGAGACCCGCCGACGCCCTCGTCGCTGCTGCCGGAGCGGTTACTGCCAGTACTCCAGGCTGAAGGTGATCTGGTCTGCGACTGCGCGCAGTCCGTCCACCTGGTCGGCGGTGAGCTTGCCGGTCTTCTGGAAGACGCTCACCTGGTTCAGGAACACGTTGAGCTGGTCCAGCGAGCCCGCGGTGTCACCGGCGGCGAGAAGGGCGAGCGCCCCGTCGAGCTTCACCGTCAGTGCGTTAGCGTTGCCCTGGTTCAGGCCGGACGCGGCCACGCCGTCCTTGAGCTGGCCGATCTCGTCCTGCACGAACGCCTCGGGCTGCCACACGTAGTCGCGGGCGAACGTGGTGAACATCTGGTTCCAGGCGTTGAAGTCATGCGCACCGGAGACCACCACGTTCTCCACGAAAGCGACCTTGTCGAGATCGGCGACGGTGTTGGCGTTCGGAAGTCCGAAGTCCCACTTGCCGCCGCCGTAGAGGATGTACGGCGCGCCGATGTTCTCCGTAGTCGCGCGCACGCTCGCCCCGCCGCTCCACGGTCCGTAGTAGCCGAACTCCGTCGCGTCGTAGTTGATGATGCTCTGTGTAATTCCGGCGCCCATCGACAGGCCAGCGAAGGCGCGGTCGATGGCCTTGGTGGACACGTTGTAGTTCCCCTCGACGAACGGCATGACGACGTCGCGGAGGTTCTGGTATCCCTGGTTCGCCGCACCCATGTAGGTGGAGTTCGTCGAGATGACCACCGCGGGCTCGGTGTCGCCATCTTGGATGAGGTTGTCCATGATGACAGGCACATCACCGATGGTCATCCAGTCGGACTGGTCCTGTCCGCTGCCGTGCTGCATGTAGATGGTCTTGTACGGCTCGGCGCGGTCGGGGTCGTATCCCGGGGGCAGGTAGACGCCGACGGTGCGCGTCGTGCCGCCGATCTCGAACGGCACGTAGCTGAAGTCGCCCTTGGGCGCGTCGGCGCGCTCGAGCTCGATCTGCCGGGCTTCAAGCGGAGCGAAATCCTGCTTGGCGTCGTCGTACGGCACGTACACCTTGTTGAAGGCGCGGCGTGCATTTCCGGTGAGGCCGTCGGGTGCGAAGTTCGGTGCGTTGGCAGGGTCGGGCGCCCAGTAGTTGCGGTCGCCGTCCACGTAGAACCAGTACTGGTTCACACCGGCCGCCAGTGGAACGTCGGTGACCCAGTAGCCGTCTCCGACGTTCGTCATCGCGACCTCGTAGCCGCCACCTCCGCGCATGAGTCCGGGCTTGTACTCGTCGGGCTGGTAGACCCGGGTGTCGGACTGGTCGGCCCAGTTGCGCAGCAGGATGTCGGCCACGAAGACGACCGACGTCGCATCCGGGTCGTAGTAGACGAAGTGACCGGTGTAGCCGGTCGGGGAGTCGGCGTCGGCGACGATCGTCGGGCCGGGCGTCGGAGTGGCGTCGGCGGCCTGTGCGACGGCCGGCACGGCTCCGAGGACGAGAGTCAGCGCGAGTCCCGCGGCAGCGAAGGGTCGAAGGCTGCGGGTGGGTGGGCAGGTGTCTTGAGATCGGCGGATTCTGAACACGATACTTCCTTCTCGAAGGGTGTTCGGCAGCGGCGTTGCTGCTCGACAAGGCTGAGACTAGCGGTCATTTACTACGTGGTAAATATCGACGTTCGGCCATAGTCCGAAGGATCCAGGGGTGACTTTCGTCAGGGGTCAGAGCTGCTCGGCGTCGCTGTGGCCCGTCGATTCCCGCGCGACGATGCGGAAGTCGGGTTTGAACGTCTCGGGCGCGCGACGATCGTCCTTCTCGTCGATGCGCAGAATGAGCCGTTCGACGGCGATCGCCGCGATATCGTCGCGGCCGGTGTCGACGGTCGACATCGAGGGCAGCGAGTATGCGCTCTCGTCGATATTGTCGAAGCCGATCACTGCCACGTCGTCCGGCACGCGTCGACCGCGCTCGCCGAGTGCGCGCAGCGCACCCAGTCCGAGCGTGTCGCTGAGCGCGAAGACCGCGTCGAACGGCACGCCGTCGTCGATCAGGCGCCGCATCGCGGCGGCGCCGCCGGCCCGGTGCCACTCCGACATCGGGGTCTCCCTCACGAGCGCGGGGTCGATCGGCACGCCCGCGCTCTCAAGCGCCTCGCGGTACCCGCGCACGCGCAGGTTCGCCGAGTTCGCCTCGGCGCCCCGGGGGTCGGCGCCGATGACCGCGATCCGGCGACGACCGATCCCGAGCAGGTGCTCGGTCGCGGCCCTGGCCGACGAGGTGTTGTGCATGGTGACGTGGTCGGTGGGACCGCCGAAGATCCGTTCTCCCAACAGCACCAGCGGGCTGCCGACGTCGAGAGCGTCGACGTCGTCCTGCCCGAGTGCGACGGGGCTGAACAGCAGTCCGTCGAGCAGTCGCGGGCGGCTGTTCGACACCGCGTTCAGCTCGGCTTCGCGTCGGCCGCCGGTCTGCTCGACGACCACGATGAGATCGTGTCGTGCCGCGGCCCGGATCACGGCGTCGGCCAGTTCGGCGAAGTAGTTCTCGCGCAACGACGGCACGGCGAGACCGATCACTCGGGACCGGCCGGAGCGCAGGCCGCGCGCGTTCAGATTCGGTCGGTAGTCCAGCTCGGCGATCGCTGCTCGGACACGCTCGCGCACCGCCGGTCGCACGTGCAGGTAGTCGTTCACGACGTTCGACACGGTCTTCGCCGAGACGCCCGCCAGGCGGGCGACATCGTGCATCGTCGCGGACATAGGCGACCCTCCCTCTCTGCCAGACGAGCATATGCGCATGCGCACTTGGACGCGTGTTGCGGCGAACGGGGAGGGGCGACCGCGCGGCGTTCCGTGGGGCCCGGGGAAGTCTCTCCCCGGGCCCCACGAGCGCTCACTTGCGGAGGAACTCCGTGAGTGCGGCGTTGACCTCGTCGGTGTGGGTCCACAGCAGACCGTGAGGAGCGTTCTCGATCTCGACGTAGGTGGCCTCCGGCACCAGTGCGTGGAATGGACGGGCGGTCGAGTCGATCGGCAGGATGCGGTCGGCGGTGCCGTGCAGGATGAGGACGGGTTTGCCGCTCTCGCGGACGGCCGCGATGTCGCTGCTGAAGTCCTCGATCCATGCCGGGACGACGGCGTAGGAGGCGACAGGAGCACTGCCGATGGCGACGTTCCAGCTGCCGTCGACGGCGGCCTGGCTGATGCGCGTGCCGAGGTTCTCGTCGAGGTTGTAGAAGTCGGAGTAGAAGGCGGTGTACCAGGCGAAGCGATCGGCCTTGGCGGTCGCCGCGATGCCGTCGAAGACCTCTTGGGGGACTCCGGCCGGGTTCTGCTCGCCGGCGACGAGCATCGGGCCGAGGGATCCGAGGAACGCGAGCTTGGCGACACGCTCGTGGCCGTAGCGGCCGACGTAGCGGGCCAGCTCGCCGGTGCCCATCGAGAAGCCGGCCAGGATGACGTCGCGCAGGTCGAGGGTCTCGAGCAGCGTGTTCAGGTCGGAGGCGAAGGTGTCGTAGTCGTATCCGTCGTTCACCTTGGATGACTGGCCGAATCCGCGGCGGTCGTACGTGATCACGCGGTAGCCCTGTGCGAGCAACTCGCGGGTCTGACGCTCCCAGCTGTGTCCGTCGAGCGGGTAGCCGTGGATCAGAACGACCGGCTGGCCGGAACCCTGATCCTCGTAGTACAGCTCGATGTCGGTGCTGTTCTCGGTGCCGACCTTGATCGTTGCCATGATGAGTTCCTTTCTCAGGATCCCCGTTGAGGATCATTGGCAGTGAGAACGCTCGTTCTCGCTGGGTATTCCCTCACGGTAGAGAACGATCGTTCTCATGTCAAGTACACTGGAGGAATGACAGATGACGAGGCACGCGAGAAGATCCTCTCGGCCGCAGCGGATCTCTACTACAGCAAGGGATACGCGGCTGTCGGCATGGACGAGCTCCGCGCGGCGGCCGGGGTGTCGCTGCGCCGGCTGTACGGGCAGTTCCCGTCCAAGTCCGACATCATCAAGGGGGTGCTCTCGCGCGCGCACGACTCCTGGGAGCAGGGCGTGACGAACAGTGTGGATGCTGCGGGTCCGGAGGCGCACGACCAGCTGATCGCCGTCTTCTCGTACCTGCAGAGCTGGTTCTGCGCAGACGACTTCCGAGGCTGCGCGTTCATCAACGCCTTCGCCGAGCTCGGGGGCACTGACCCCGAGGTCGCCGCTCTCGTCCGTGAGCACAAGAAGACGTTCCAGCAGTACATGGCCGGCCTCGTGGCCGAGCTGGGCGGCAGCGAGCTGCTGGCCGCGCAGCTCGCCATCCTCGCCGAAGGGGCTCAGAGCACCGCGGCGATCTCCGGCAGCCCCGTCGCGGCCGACCAGGCGCTCGCCGCAGCCGAGGTGCTGATCGCCGCCTCGCTCCGCGCGGCCTGAGGCACTGCGGCCCACGCCCAACCCTCGCTCGCAGGGCGCAGCACGCCGCGTCCCCGCCGACGAGACGGCGAGTTGCGACCTGCGAAGCGCCTGGTGAGGCGCCCTGCGCAACGCCCGCCGTATACCGGTATACCGCTCATCGCGTCTCCTGCACCGTTCGTCGCATGGTCGCGCAGGGTCCGACGGCGGTCATGGTGCCCCAGGAGGCTCCTCCCTAACGTGGCCGGCACGCGACGTCCCGTTCTGAACGTGCCGCCGCATTGCGAGTCGCATCGTCGCGCTCGAACCGAACTCGAAGGAGATTATCTTGTTCAGTTTCGCCTCTCGACCCCGAACCACGGCACTGTCCGTCGCCGGGGTCGTCGTGGTCACGGGTCTCGCCGTGACCTCTGCAATCGGGGGCTCGGCACACGCCGGTTCACCCGCTCAGCCCGACCGCGGATCCTCCGCCAAGAAGGTTCTCGAGAGCCCCGACGCACCCGCGGCGATCGGGCCCTACTCTCAGGGCATCGCCGCGGGAGGCACGGTGTACGTCTCCGGTCAGCTGCCCATCGATCCGAGGGTCGGCGCGATCGACAACGGCCAGACGATCGCCGAGCAGACCGCATTGTCGGTTCAGAACATCGAGGCCGTCCTGAAGGAGGCGAAGCTCGACCTCGGCGACGTCGTCAGCGCCACCGTGTACCTGGCCGACATGGCCGACTTCGCCGAGTTCAACGTCGTCTACGCCGAATACTTCGGCACCGAGGCAGCCCCCGCTCGCGCGACCGTCGAGGTCGCCGAACTGCCGCTGGGCGCAAAAGTCGAGATCAGCGCGATCGCCGTCCGATAAGGAGTGAACACAATGTCTTCGAACACTGCACAGAGCACAGGATTCTCCCGCCGCACCGCCCTCAAGCTCTTCGGCGCCGGTGCCGGCACCGTGGGCCTCGGAACCCTCGGAATCGCATCCCCGGCGGCGGCATCCACCGTCGTCCCCGCGGCCTCCGACACCGGGTACTGGAACAAGGTCAGGGAGATGTTCACCCTCGACAAGCGGATCCTGTACATGAACGTCGGAACCGTCGGATCGCCCCCGCGCCAGGTGCTCGACGTCGTCGACGCCGTGCACCGGCAGGTGGCGCGCGACGCGGAGGCGTCGTACAGCGACTTCGCCGACGTGCGCGCTGTCATCGCGAAAGCCCACGGCGTCGACACCGACGAGATCGTCATCACGCACAACACCTCCGACGGCATGTCCAAGGCGCTGCTGGGGCTCAACCTCCGCGTGGGCGACGAGATCCTCACCACCAATCACGAGCACTCCGGCGGTGACACCCCGCTGGCGCTGGCCAGAGACCGCTACGGCGTGGTGATCAAGCGCGTCGAGCTGCCGATCGGAGACGATCAGGTTGCGGAGGACTACGTCGAGTTGTTCCGCGCCGGCATCACCGGCCGCACCAAGGTGATCATGTTCTCGGCGCCGACCTACCTCACCGGCACCATGCTGCCGATCCGGATGCTGGCGGAGCTCGCTCAGCAGCACGGGATCATCACGGTCGTCGACGGTGCGCACATCCCCGGCATGATGGCCTACGACTTCCGGGAGCTGGGCGTCGACTTCCTCGCCGGCGCCGGCGCGAAATGGCAGTGCGCACCGGGCGGCACCGGCATCCTCTACATCCGCAACCGTGTGACCGCCGCGAATCCGACCCCGCTGCCCGAGTTCTGGCCGATGGTGTCGTCCGGCTACCCGCGGGACGAGTCCGTCGACCTGCGCTCGCGCGACGAGTCGCAGGACATCGGAAAGTACGCCCAGAGCATCGGCAACGGCACCAAGGCGCTGAACGCCGGGGTGAAGAAGGCGGGCGAGATCTGGGATGAGATCGGCCGACAGCGCATCCAGGACCGTGTGGTCGGACTGGCCGATCGCACCAAGGAGCTCATCGTGGAACGCTGGGGCATCCAGTCCCTGTACTCCGCGAAGAGCGACACCCGTCTGACCTGTGCGCTGACGGGGTTCAACCCGTTCCAGAATCCCGCCGACGTCAAGGACTCCGCGAAGTCCGCTGCCTTCGTCTCGCGGCTGCTCGACGAGTACGGCATCGAGGTGCGCAACACGTCGCTGTCGGTGATCGGCGACTCCGCCAAGCACAGTCCGCTCCGCGTGTCCACGCATCTGTTCCATCAGCCGAGCGACGTGGACCGGCTGATCGACGCGGCCTGGAAACTCTCGAAGAAGATGGCCTGAGCCGTACCGATCGCCGGCCGGGCGTCCCACGTCCGGCCGGCGATCGCACCCCTCGCGGCGCCGCGGACGCCGCCGTTCGTCGCGCATCCGCATCCGTTCGTCGCACGGGTGGATCACCCGTGACGGCGACCCCGATTCGGGATGCCGAACCCCCATATCCTTACCCCGCACACGACGCAACGTCGCTCACCTACGCAACGCCGCGTACCAAGGAGAAGACCCATGACAACCACCCCTGAATCCCGACGGGGCAAGGGCGCGATCGTGCAGGATCCTGACCTGCCTCCCGTCGCCGTCCCCGAGGCCGAGCTCGAGCGGGAGTCCCGCTGGAACCTGCCGAAGATCATCCTGTGGGCGGCGATCGCCCTGCTCGGCGCCGTCGCCTGGACGATGCTCGCGATCGTCCGCGGCGAGACCGTCAACGCGATCTGGTTCGTGTTCGCCGCGGTCTGCACCTACCTGATCGGCTACCGGTTCTACTCCAAGGTCATCGAGCGCTACATCACGCGACCCGACGACCGCCGCGCGACCCCCGCGGAGATCCGCGAAGACGGCAAGGATTACGTCCCCACTGACCGCCGCGTGCTCTACGGGCACCACTTCGCCGCCATCGCCGGCGCCGGCCCTCTCGTGGGGCCGGTCCTCGCCGCGCAGATGGGCTTCCTTCCCGGCACCATCTGGATCATCATCGGCGTCGTCCTCGCCGGTGCCGTCCAGGACTACACGGTGCTGTTCTTCTCGATGCGCCGCGGCGGGCGCTCGATCGGGCAGATGGCCCGCGACGTGCTCGGCAAGGTGGGCGGCACCGCGGCGATCATCGCCTCGCTGCTCATCATGGTCATCATCATCGCGATCCTCGCCCTCGTCGTCGTCAACGCGCTCGGCGAGAGCCCGTGGGGCGTCTTCAGCGTGTCGATGACCCTGCCGATCGCCCTGTTCATGGGGCTGTACCTGCGCTTCCTGCGCCCGGGCCGCATCACCGAGGTCTCGCTGATCGGCTTCGTGCTGCTCATCGCCGCCATCGCCGGCGGCGGTGCTGTCGCCGGCACCGAGTGGGGTCAGGCGATGTTCCACCTGGACCGCTCGGTGATCGCCTGGGGCATCATCGTCTACGGCTTCATCGCCGCGATCCTTCCGGTGTGGCTGCTGCTGGCCCCGCGCGACTACCTGTCGACCTTCATGAAGATCGGCGTGATCGTCATGCTCGCCGGCGCCATCGTGCTGGTGCGGCCGGAGATCACCGTCCCCGCGTTCACCGACTTCGCCTTCACGGGCCTGGGCCCGGTGTTCTCCGGCCCCATGTTCCCCTTCCTGTTCGTCACGATCGCCTGCGGCGCCCTATCGGGATTCCATGCCCTGATCTCCTCCGGCACCACGCCGAAGCTGATCGAGAAGGAGCGCCAGACGCGGTTCATCGGATACGGCGGGATGCTGATGGAGTCGTTCGTCGCGATCATGGCGCTGGTCGCCGCGATCTCGATCGACCAGGGCATCTACTACGCCATGAACTCCTCCGCAGCCGCCACGCAGGGCACGGTGGAGGGTGCCGTCGCGTTCGTGAACTCTCTCGGGCTCACCGGGGTGAACCTCACACCCGAGATGCTGACGTCCACGGCGCAGTCGGTCGGTGAGGAGAGCATCGTCTCCCGCACCGGTGGGGCGCCGACGCTGGCTCTCGGGCTCGCGCACATCATGCATCAGATCGGCGGCGGCACCGCCATGATGGGGTTCTGGTACCACTTCGCCATCATGTTCGAGGCGCTGTTCATCCTCACCGCCGTCGATGCGGGAACGCGTGTCGCCCGGTTCATGCTGCAGGACTCGATCGGCGCCTGGATCCCGAAGTTCCGCGAGATCAGCTGGCGCCCCGGCGTCTGGATCTGCACGGCGATCATGGTCGCCGGCTGGGGCTACATCCTCATCCTCGGTGTGACCGACCCGCTGGGCGGCATCAACACCTTCTTCCCGCTGTTCGGAATCGCCAACCAGCTGCTCGCGGCCATCGCCCTGGCGGTCGTGTTCGCCATCGTCGCCAAGCGCGGCCGGAGCTACGTGCGCTGGCTGTGGATCATCGGCGTGCCGCTGGCGTTCGCCGCGGTCGTCACGATCACGGCATCCATGTACAAGATCTTCTCGCCCGTGCCGGCCATCGGATACTGGGCGAACAACGCCAAGTACCGGGCCGCACAGGCCGCCGGCGACGGCAGCCTGGGAGCGCCGGAGGTCGTGGAGGCCGTCATCCGCAACACCTCGGTGCAGGGGACGCTGTCGATCATCTTCGTGGTGCTGACGATCGTCGTGATCGTCGTCGCGGTGGGATCGGCGATCAACTCGATCCGCAGGGGGCTGACTGAGGACGGTGAGGATGCCGCGGTGGCTTCGCGCCGCTTCGCACCGGCCGGCTTCCTCGCGACCAGGGCCGAGCGCGAGATCGAGGGCCAGTGGGAGGCTCACGACGCCGCGAACGGCGTGATCCGCAACCCGGCAGGGCACTGATGAGCGCTCCCGAGTTCAGCGTCCGCCCCGCATCCGTCGCCCTGTGGCGCCGGATGCGGGGCGCCGCCGCGAAGGTCCGCTGGTACGTCACGACCCTGATGGGAGACCGCGCGTACGACGTGTACGTCGCGCACCATCGCGCACACCATCCGGATGCTCCCGTTCCCACCGAGAGGCAGTTCTGGTGCGAGCGGATGGCGGAACAGGATCGCAACCCCGGCGCCAGGTGCTGCTGAGCACTGCGCAGACGGCGGCGACGACCGGCGAACCGTAGGCTGAGCGCATGACGGATCAGGCGCTCCTCACGGGCTCGCTCGGCGTCGTCGCCGGCGTGCTCCTCGCTCTGATCCTGATCGGGGTGGTGCGTCTCGCACGAGGATCGCGCGACCTCGGCGGGGAGGCCGAGCGCGCGACGAGCCGCACGCTGCATCTCGCGGGCCTCGCCGCCGCCGAGCTGCGGGCCGCGCATGGTCCGGATCTCGTGCGCGCGGCCCGACACGTGCGAACACTGCTCGGCGTGCAGGCCGTCGCATTCGTCACCGCCGAGGGGGCCGTGGTCTTCGACGGCTCCATCAGCGGATTGGACGCCTCGGCGCTGCGTGTCGCCGCACGCGTGCGGGAGACGGATCGCCGTCAGGTGTTCCCCCGGCGCCGGGGGACCGACACCGTGCACGAGGCCGTGGGTGCCCCCGTCACGGTGGACGGGGAGTACCGCGGAGCTCTGATCGCGTTCGCCGAGAACGTGCGCAGTCCGCTCGTGCGCGCCACCGGGGAGGTCGCGGACTGGTGCGCCGCCCAGATCGCGCTGACCGAGCTGGAGGCCTCCCGGGCCAGCCTTGCCGAGGCCGAGCTGCGTGCCCTGCGGGCGCAGATCAGCCCGCACTTCATCTACAACTCCCTCGCCGCGATCGCCTCGTTCATCACGACCGACCCCGAACGGGCACGCACCCTCGTGCTGGACTTCGCCGACTTCACCCGGTACTCGTTCCGACAGAAGGGCGAGTTCACCACGCTCGCGCAGGAACTGGGCAGCATCCGGAACTACCTCGAGCTGGAGCGCGCGCGCTTCGGCGACCGGCTGGAGGTGCGTCTGCGGATCGCCCCCGAGACGCTGTCCACCGTCATCCCCTTCCTGTCGGTGCAGCCCCTGGTCGAGAACGCCGTGCGTCACGGGCTGGAGCCCACGGCATCCGGTGGTCTCATCGTCATCGCCGCCGAGGACGAGGGAACCCACACCGAGATCTCAGTGGAGGACGACGGTGTGGGCATGGACCCCGCCCTCGTGCAGGATGCGCTGGCCGGTCCTGTGCAGACCACCCATATCGGGCTGCGCAACGTCGACACGCGCCTGCGTCGCCTGTACGGGGCGGAGGGCGGACTGGTCATCGACACGAATCTGGGCGCGGGTACGATGGTGCGGATGCGGGTACCGAAGTCGCAGCCCATGCACGAGGCTGATGCGCCGTGATCATCGACGTCCTGGTCGCCGATGACGAGCCGCCCGCGCTCGCCGAGCTGGTCGCCTTCCTGCAGGCGGACCCGCGGATCGGCGCGATCCACGCGGCATCCAGCGGGGCGGATGCGCTGCGGATGCTGTCGGTGGAGGCCATCGACGCGGTGTTCCTCGACATCCACATGCCCGGCGTCGGCGGGTTCGACCTGGCGCGCGCACTGGATCGGTTCGCGGAGCGTCCGGCCGTGGTGTTCGTGACGGCCGACGAGGCGGGCGCCCTCGAAGCCTTCGAGGTGCGCGCCCTGGACTACGTGCTCAAGCCGATCCGTCCGGAGCGGCTGAGACGGGCGGTCGATCGGGTGATCGCCGCAGGCCGGGGCGGGGAGGTCGCGGATGCCGGTGAAGCGGAGACCGTGCCCGTCTCGGTGGGGCAGGCGGTGCGTCTGGTGCGCCGGGACGACGTGCGCTGGGTGAAGGCCGAGGGCGACTACTCGCGGCTGTGGACCGAGTCGGGTGACAGCCATCTCGTGCGCATCCCGATCTCGGAGCTCGAGGAGCGGTGGGATGCCGCCGGCTTCGTGCGCGTGCACCGGTCCTACCTGGTGCATGTCGACGCGGTCAGCGAGGTGCGGCTGACGGGCTCGGCGCCCACGGTCGTCCTGGCCGAGGTCGAACTGCCGGTCAGCCGTCGCCTGATCCCCGCGGTGCGCACCCGACTGCTGAAAGGCGACCGGCGATGACCCCGGACGCCGCCGAGCAACCGCAGCGAGTGCGGGTCTCGCTCGACAGCCGGACCGCAGCCGCCGACTCCACGCGCACGCAGGGCATCGCCCTGCCGGGGGCGCCGGTGCACGAAGCCGGGGCGGTGTTCCTCAACGACCTGATGCGCGCCCAGCTGCGCCTGGCGGGCGCGTGCCTGATCGGCTTCCTGCTGGTGTCTCTGGCGTTCACCGCGGTGATCATGATCATGGCGAGTACCGCCGACCCACCCGTGTTCGGGGTTCCCGCATCGTGGATCATGCAGGCGTACGGGTACTACCCGATCATCCTGCTGTTCGCCGTGGTGTTCGCCCGAAACGCGGCGAGGAACGAGCGCCGCTACCGCGGACTCGCGGAGGACGACGAGCGTCAGGGGCGGCCGCGATGAGCGTCGTGCTCGGCGTCGCGGCGATCGTGCTGGTGCTCGGCGCCACGATCGTGGTCGGCGGAATGGGCGTGCGGCTCAGCCGCACCACGGGTGACTTCTTCGTGGCATCCCGCAGCGTCAGGCCGGTCTGGAACGCCTCGGCGATCAGCGGCGAGTACCTGTCCGCCGGCACGTTCCTCGGGCTCGCCGGGCTCGTTCTGCTGGTGGGGGCGGACGGGTTCTGGTTCCCGATCGGCTACGCGGCCGGGTACCTGCTGCTGCTGCTCTTCGTGGCCGCGCCCCTGCGACGAAGCGGCGCCTACACGATCCCCGACTTCATCGAGGCCCGCCTGGAATCGAGGGCAGTGCGCCGGCTGACCAGTCTGCTGGTCATCGTGATCGGCTGCCTGTACATCGTGCCGCAGCTGCACGGGGCTTCTCTGACCCTGCAGGTGGTCGCCGACGTGCCGCCCTGGGTCGGATCGATCGTCGTCGCCGTGGTGGTTACAGGCCTGGTCGCCGCCGGCGGCATGCGCGCGATCACCGCTGTGCAGGCGATGCACTACTGGGTCAAGCTCATCGCCCTGCTCGTGCCGGCGGTGCTCATCCTCATCGCCCTGTCGGGGCGGGAGCCCTCGCGGGACCCCGTGCTCGCCTATCCGGTCGAGGTCGGCCCGATCGCCACCGACCCGTATTCGACGACGTCGCTGATGATCGCACTGCTGCTCGGCACCATCGGTCTGCCGCACGTCCTGGTGCGGTTCTACACGAGTCCCGACGGCGGTTCGGCCCGCCGGACGACCGTGCTGGTGATCGGCATGATCGGGGTCTTCTACGCCGTGTCGGGCACCATGGGGCTGATCGCGCGGGCCGCGGCGCCCGATCTCGCACAGCCGGGGCTCGCCGACACCGTCGTGCTGGCGCTGCCTTCCCGCATCCTTCCCGGACCGCTCGGCGACGTGGTGACAGCCCTGGTGGTGGCGGGGGCGTTCGCGGCTTTCCTGGCGACGTCGTCGGGGTTGGTCGTCTCGCTGGCGGGCGTGATCAGTCAGGACGTCTTCGACGGCTCGGTGCGCTCGTTCCGCTTCTCGGCGGTGCTGTGCGTGCTCGCTCCGCTCGGGGTGGCGCTGCTGACCGGACCCGAGGCGCTGGTCTCCAGCGTCGGCACGGTGTTCCTCGTGGCGGCGACGAGTCTGACGCCGGTGATCCTGCTCGGTGTGTGGTGGCGCGGACTCACCGCGCGAGGATCGCTGGCGGGGATGCTGGTGGGCGCCGTGACCGTCGGCATCTCGCTGCTGGCGTCGGCACTCCTCGGGGCCGATGCCGGCGCCATCGCACCCCTGCTCGTGCAGCCCGCTGCCTGGGCGATACCGCTCGTGACGGGCGTGATAGTGCTGGTGTCGCGCCTGGACAAGCGCGGTGCGCCGCCGCGGGCGGAGAGGTACCTCACCCGCCTGCATCTGCCGGAGCGGCAGTCGGAGCAGGGCTGAACAGGGTTCGTGCGGACTTCTTGGCGCCCGCACATGCTCGCAGGGCTTATTTCGCGTACGTTGAGCTCAGAAGGCGATCGCCATGACGTCTCGACAGCAGTGGGGAAACTGATCCGTGCGAGATCGTCTGAACAGCAGTACTCCCGCGCCCGCAGCCTATTCGGCGTCTTTCAGCCGACGCACGGTGAGCAAGGCCGCTATGTGGTCGGTTCCGGTGGTGGCTGCCGCCGTCGCGATGCCACTGGCCGCTGCTTCCACGCAATCACAGGTGAATCTGTGGTCGACGGCACGTTTGCCCGATAGCCCCCCCGACGGTGTCATCACCGAGAGCGGCAACACTCTTCCCTACTACCAAGGACCGCGAACCCTGGCGTTCACCTACACGTTCGGGAATCTTGGGCCAGATCCACTGCCCGGCGGCGCAGTGGTCTCACTCGGCCTTCCTCTCGACTTGATCTGGAACACCGCGACGCTGGCCATCACCAACTCGGACGGGTACTCGCTGGCGCCAGCCGGAACTCGCACAGAGACCATAGCCACGAATCCACTCGCCCTGCGCCGCATCTGGGATTTCGTGCTCAACCAGGAGCTCCCGGCCGGTGCGAGCTTTGCCGTGAACTTCACCGTGGATCTGAACGACTTGAGCGACGACGCGACGGACTTCTATCGGGTGCTCATGAGGTCCGACTTCCAGCTGCAGCCGGGGGCCGATGTCACAGACACGGACAGCACGAACAACCGGAACTCCAACACCGAGTACGTGGTCTTCAACCCGCCCCGCGTCTGAGCACAGGCACCCTCACGGCGCGGTCGGCACCCGGTCCGGGGGTGCGGCGCGGCCCGCGCGCTCGATCTCGGATGCGCGGATGCCCTGCTCCACGACGTCCGCGAAGATGCGGCCCCCGGCCATGCCGGGGTGGATGCGGTCGCCGGCCAGCAGATCCTCGTGCGGGGCGATGGCGTCCGCCCAATCGGCGACGACCACACCGCTGCGGGCGTCGGCGAACGCGGTGAGGTCGCTGTTCACACCGGGGATCCAGTCGCGCGGCGCGTAGGCGTTCACGAGCACCAGGTCGCGATCGCGTCCCACGGTGTCGGCGATCTTCTGAAGCACCCCGGCGTCCACCGAGCCGTTGGTGCCGAGGGCCACCACGACGTGATCGCGCAGGTGCCCTGATGAGGCGAGCGCATCGATGATCTTGGGCCCGGCCCAGATCGAGCGCGACACGGCGGCGTCCACGGCGATGCCGGGCAGCTTCTCGTACAGGGCGGGGGCGGATGCCAGCATCACCGAGTCCCCGACGGCGGTGATGTCATCGCCGGTGATCGCCTCAGGCGTCGGTGCGGGCCTGGGGCGCCGGTCGGCAGCATCCATGGCGCGCTGGCCCGCCCGGATGGTCATCTCCGACGTCGTCATCGGAGGCGCGCTCGCGACCGCGGCGGTCGTGCCGCCGAGTGCGAGCGCTCCCGCCAGTACGCCGCCCAGCATCGCCAGTCGGCTCCGCGGACCGCGTGCGAGCCGGGCGCGCACGGCTCTCAGCGAGCGGCGGAACCCGTACCGGCGCAGGGGAGTCTCGACGAACCGGTACGACGCGGCCGCGGCGACAAGCGACAGCGCGAGGGCGAGTGCCCCCGCCCACACCGGCACCTCGCCGACGCTGCCCGAGACGCCCAGCCCGCTCGCGGCGGTGACGAGCACGAGCACGGGCCAATGCCACAGATAGATGCCGTACGAGCGATCGCCGATCCAGCGCAGCGGCTGCACGTCGATCGCACGCCCGAACCAGGAGCCGGGCAGCACGCCCGCGATGATCGCCAGCAGGGTGCCTGCGGATGCCAGCAGCAGCGTCCAGGGGAACGCCGAGCCCACCGCCGGATCCGGCTGCGCAGCCGCGGTCACGATCAGCCCGAGTCCCAGCATCCCGACTCCGATGCCGCCGAGTCGCGCCGTGCGGGAGCGCATCCATTCCCGCTCCGGCATATTCCGCAGGGCGAAGGCCAGCGCGATGCCGAGCAGCACGCCGAACGCGTGCGAGTCGGTGCCGAAGTACGCGCGGGTCACGGCATCCGATCCCACCAGAATCGACATCCACCACGCGGATGCCGTGGCGGCCGCCAGCGCGAACGCCACGAGCATCCAACGCACCCGAAGGACCAGCAGCAGCACGGGAAGCAGCAGCGGCCAGAGCAGGTAGAACTGCTCTTCCACGGCCAGCGACCACACGTTGCGGAACAGCTCGGGCTCGGTCGCCGCGAAGTAGTCCGAACCGCCCGCGAGTGCGACCCAGTTGTAGCTGAAGGTCGCCGCCCCCAGCAGCTGTCGTCCGATGCCGACGAGGACGTCGCCGCCGATCAGCCAGGCGGCGGTCGCGCACACCGTCAGCATCAGCGCGAGCGCGGGCAGAAGTCGGCGTGCGCGGCGGCGCCAGAAGTCGACCAGACGATGGCGGAGAGTGTGGCGGGTCGGGCGCAGCAGGAGCGAGGTGATGAGGAAACCGCTCACCACGAAGAAGACGTCCACCCCGACGAATCCGCTCGGCAGGCCGGCGCCGGGGAACAGGTGGTAGAGCAGCACCAGGCAGACGGCGATCGCGCGGAGTCCATCGAGCCCCGCGTACCGCGGAATGTGGGGCGAGGACGGAGACATCACGACGTGGAGGGGCGCATTTCACAGAGGAGGGGAAAGCTCCAGCTTAGGCTGAGTGGGTGCGCATTCGCCTGGACATCGCCTATGACGGCACCCACTTCCGCGGGTGGGCGACCCAGCCCGGGCTGCGCACGGTGCAGGGCACGCTCGAGGCGGCCCTGGCTCGCATCCTCGGCTCCGACGTACGTCTCGTCGTCGCAGGACGGACGGATGCCGGAGTGCACGCCTCAGGTCAGGTGGCGCACGTGGACCTCGACGAGGGGCAGTGGGCCCGCATCGAGTCACGGCAGGGGCGCGCAGCGTCCGATCCAGCGGTGCCTGATCCAGCGGTGCCTGATCCAGCGGTGTCGCTCGCCCGTCGCATCCGCGGAGTTCTCGGCCAGTACCCCGATGTGACCGTCAGCCGCAGTTCGCTCGCGCCCGAAGGATTCGACGCGCGCTTCTCGGCGGTGTGGCGGCGCTACCGGTATCGCCTGGCCGACCTGACCGTAGGGTACGACCCGATGCGTCGCGACGACACCACGACGGTGCGCGCAGCTCTCGATGCGGATGCCATGGATGCCGCCGCGCGCACGCTCATCGGGCTGCACGACTTCGCCGCGTACTGCAAGCCGCGCGACGAGGCGACGACCATCCGTACCCTGCTGGACTACCGCTGGGAGCGGGATGCCGAGGGTGTGCTGGTCGCCGAGGTGAAGGCCGACGCGTTCTGCCACAGCATGGTGCGCGCGCTGGTCGGCGCGTGTGCGGCGGTGGGGGAGGGCAAGCTGTCGGTGGATGATGTCGTGCGCCTGCGTGACGAGCTGACCCGCACGAGTGCGTTCAAGGTTCTGCCCGCCCGCGGGCTGACGCTGGCCGAGGTCGGGTATCCGGCCGACGAGCTGCTGGCATCCCGCGCCGAGCAGACCCGCAACCGTCGCGGCCGGGAGGCGTGAGCCCGGGACACGGCGTCTCGTCAAGAGGGGTTCCGCCTTCAGGTGACGGCGGTACCGTGGCGGTATGAGGCTGATCTCGTACAACCTGCGCAAGCATCGGGCTGCCACGGAACTGGCGGCGCTGGTCGGAGAGCACGATCCTGACATCCTCTGCCTGCAGGAATGCGACACCACGGCCCTGCCGGAGGTCATCGACGGGCTCTCGCTGGTGCGGGCCACCAGTGGCAACCGTCTCGGGCTGGCGATGTACCTGCGCAGCAATCAGTACCGTGTCGAGGCGACGCGCACGATCGGGCTGAAGAAGTCGCTGCATGACCGCGTGCTCAAGCCCGCGCACGAACGGGTGCTCGGTGCCCGGCTTCGCAACATCGACACCGGGCACGGGCTGATCGTGGCGTCGTTCCACGCCGCGCCGCTGACCGCGCTGAACTCGCTGCGGCGCAATCAGATCCGTGCCGGACTGGACGCGCTGCAGGCGCTCGGCCCCGACCTGCCGGTGCTGATGGTGGGGGACTACAACTACCCGGTGTTCAAGGAGAACCTGGGCCAGACGGTGCGCGAGCACGGATACCGCCTGACTTTGAGCGACGACCGCACGTACACCCGCTACCGGGTGTTCCGCGGTCACTACGACTTCGCGACCTCTTCGGGTTTCGACATCTCGGACATCACGACCCTGCCCCAGGGCACGAGCGACCACCGCCCGATCCTGGTCACCGCCGCGGCCGTGTAGATGCGGGGTCGGGGTCGGCAACCATGTCGTTCGCAGGGCGCATATGGTCGCTTCCCGGCGTGGGATGCGGCGTGTTGTGACCTGCGAGCGGGGTGCGGGCGGGCGTGCTGCAGACCCCATGTCGTTCGCAGGGCGCATATGGTCGCTTCCCGGCGTGGGTTGCGGCGTGTTGTGACCTGCGAGCGGGGTGCGGGCGGGCGTGCTGCAGACCCCATGTCGTTCGCAGGGCGCATATGGTCGCTTCCCGGCGTGGGTTGCGGCGTGTTGTGACCTGCGAGCGGGGCGCGCAGCTGCGCTCATGCCGCGCGGCGGCGATTCAGCACTGCACGGACGATGCGCGTAGCGGTGCGATCCACTCGAATCTGCTGGGATGTGAGTCGCACGACCTCCCATCCCGCTTCGGCATAATCCCGGTACTTCTGGATGTCCCGGTTCCACTGCCGGCGCGAGGTTCGATGATGATCGCCCTCCACCTCGACGACCGTCTTATACGCGGGGTACACGATCTCCGAGATGCCGATCAGTCTGCCCCGGGCATCACGGATCTCGACATCGAGCTCCGGCTCGGGCAGGCCATCAGCCTCGGCATCCAATCGGTAATCGGTCTCCAACGGTGAGGCACTTCCGACCCTCGCGCACGCCAGCGCCTCTCGCAGTCGGTTCACGCCGATGCGGCGGCCGGCATCGATCATCGCCTGCAGATCCTCGCGGGTACCGCCTGCGAGCTCAGGATGCGGTCTGCCATGGTTGTCGCGAGGGATGTGAAGGATCGCATCAGCGACTTGTGTCAGCTCCCGCACGCTCGGATCCTTCGCGAGCATCGCCCAGGTGCTCGCCGGTGTGGTGACCGGGATGCCATCGAGCAGTTCGACCTCGACAAGGTGAGCTTCGATACGTCGGCCTTTGATGCCACGACCGCGAGGAGAGCGGTGTGGAGTGATGGTGCCGATGTCGAGATCATCGCCAGGAGTGATGGGGTACTCGCGCAGCGCCGCGGCGCTCTTGCCGCAGACGAAGCCGCCCTCGGGCATGACATGAAGGAACGACAGCGCCTTCGACCGGATGCGACGGGCGACCGCACGGCTGAGCGCGAGCGGCGAGGCATCTTTTTCGATCTCCTCATTCTCGGCGTTGATGTCCTCCTGTGTGCGCCGTGTCCCATGGAATGGAGCGGTCAGGTCCTTGGAGCGCAGACGACGTCGATTCACGCCGGACTGCAGCGCGATCGTCGTGCTGAAATGCCCGCCAAGGGTCGTCGGCAGGGGAGATGGCTTCTTCGGCATCCGTCCACTGTGCGCGGGTGCGCCGACGCGGAAGCCGCCGGGAGCCACGATCTGTGCACAACCCGCGCGGAGCCGGGAATGTGCAGGGCGAACGCGCGCCCACTCGCGGGGCGCGTGTGGCCGCTTCGCGGCGGATGACGCGGCGTGCTGCGCCCTGCGAAAGAAGAGAAAGAAATGCCAGGCCAGGTCGAACGGGTTCCCAGGGCGCGTGTGGCCGCTTCGCACCGGAGCACGCGGCGTGTTGCGCCCTGCGAAGGAGAGCACCTGCGAAGGAGAGCACCTGCGAAGGGAGAGATCCTGCGAAGGAAGAGACCCTGCCAAGGAGGGAAGAAGCACCAGCACCGGATACCGCGCCACGCCCGGGATGCTGTAAGCTGGCTCCTTGGTGCCTGCGCTTCGGCCTGCCGAGGTGCCTGCACGACGAACGTGAGCCCTCCACTGGCGTGTTCCCCGTCTCGCTCAGAGACAGAGAACCACCCCGGAGTGGGATTCACGAACCTCTCCGTTCGAATCAAGAAAGCAGCACTATTGTGACGCGCACATTCACCCCGAAGGCCGGGCAGATCCAGCGTGACTGGATCGTCATCGACGCCACTGACGTCGTTCTCGGCCGCCTCGCTTCGCACACCGCAGCAATCCTGCGTGGCAAGCACAAGCCGACCTTCGCTCCGCACGTGGACGTGGGCGACTTCGTCGTCATCGTCAACGCCGGCAAGGTGGCCCTCACGGGTCAGAAGCTCCAGAAGAAGATGGCCTACCGTCACTCGGGTTACCCGGGCGGCCTGAAGTCCACCAGCTACGCCGAGCTCCTCGAGAAGAACCCGGTTCGCGCCGTGGAGAAGGCCGTCCGCGGCATGCTCCCGAAGAACACCCTGGGCCGTGAGCAGCTGTCGAAGCTGAAGGTGTACGCCGGTGCCGAGCACCCGCACGCCGCACAGCAGCCCACGCCGTACACCCTCGACCAGGTCGCCCAGTAAGCGCCGCCCAGACTAAGGACATACTCGTGGCTGACATTCAGGACACCGCAGAATTCCCGCAGAACTTCACCACCTCGAGCCCTGAGGCCGAGGCAGTGGAGTCCGCACCCCGCCCCGTGCTCTCCGTTCCCGGCGCAGCCGTCGGCCGTCGCAAGCAGGCCATCGCCCGCGTGCGTCTGGTCCCCGGCTCGGGCACGATCACGGTCAACGGTCGTACTCTCGAGGACTACTTCCCGAACAAGCTGCACCAGCAGCTGATCAACGACCCGTTCACCGTGCTGAACCTCGCGGGTGCGTACGACGTCATCGCCCGCATCTCGGGTGGCGGCGACTCGGGTCAGGCCGGCGCGCTGCGTCTCGGCATCGCCCGTTCGCTGAACAACATCGACGCCGAGAACAACCGTCCGACCCTCAAGAAGGCCGGCTTCCTCTCGCGCGACTCCCGCGTCATCGAGCGCAAGAAGGCCGGTCTCAAGAAGGCCCGCAAGGCTCCTCAGTACTCGAAGCGCTGATCCGCAGTCCCTACATGGCACTGTTCGGTACGGACGGCGTGCGAGGGCTGGCCAATGGCACCCTCACCGCCGAACTTGCGCTCACCCTGGCCCAGGCGACTGCTGTCGTCCTGGGCCAGGGCCGTATTGCCGAGGCCCGCAAGGCTGCCGGCAAGCGGCTCACCGCCGTGGTCGCTCGCGACCCGCGGATCTCAGGTCACTTCCTCAGCGCCGCTGTGGAGGCGGGTCTCGCCTCGTCGGGCGTGGATGTCCTGGATGCCGGCACTCTGCCGACCCCGGCGGCGGCCTTCCTGATCTCCGACATCGACGCCGACTTCGGCGTGATGATCTCTGCATCGCACAACCCGGCGCCCGACAACGGCATCAAGATCTTCGCCCGTGGCGGAGTGAAACTGCCCGATGAGGTCGAGCGGCGCATCGAAGAGACGATGCTGTCGGGTATCAAGCTGCAGCCGACCGGTGGCGATGTGGGTCGCGTGCAGCGCTTCTCGGATGCCGAGGATCGCTACGTCCTGCACCTGCTGGCGTCTCTGCCGCATCGGCTCGACGGCATGCACGTGGTGCTCGACTGCGCCAACGGCGCGGCATCCGGCGCCTCTCCGGAAGTGTTCTCCAGTGCCGGCGCGAAGGTGACCGTCATCGGCGCCGAGCCCGACGGCATCAACATCAACGACGGCGTGGGCTCGACCCACCTCGACAAGCTGGCCGCCGAGGTCGTGCGCGTCGGGGCCGACGTGGGCATCGCTCATGACGGCGATGCGGACCGGTGCCTGGCGGTCGACGCCGACGGCAAGATCGTCGACGGCGACCAGATCATGGCGATCCTCGCCGTGGCGATGAAGAGCCGCGGCAAGCTCGTCGACGACACGCTCGTCGCCACGGTGATGAGCAACCTCGGGCTGCACGTCGCCATGCACGAGCAGGGCATCACCGTGCGTCAGACCGGTGTCGGCGACCGCTATGTGCTCGAGGACATGAACGCCGGCGGCTATTCGCTCGGCGGCGAGCAGTCCGGTCACGTGATCATGAGCGAGTTCGCCACGACCGGTGACGGCGTGCTGACGGGTCTGCACCTGGTGGCGGAGATGGCCCGCACGAAGAAGACCCTCGCGGAGCTCGCGTCGGTCATGACCGTGTACCCGCAGGTGATGATCAACGTGAAGGATGTCGACAAGGACGCCGTCTCGGATCACGCCGACGTGCAGGATGCCGTGAAGCACGTCGAGTCCGAGCTGGGCTCGACCGGCCGTGTGCTGCTGCGCAAGTCGGGCACGGAGGCGCTCGTGCGCGTGATGGTCGAGGCAGCGGATGCCGAGACCGCTCACGCCCACGCGGAATCGCTGGCGTCGGTGGTCAGACAGCACCTGGCACTCTGAACCGCAGAACACGTCTGAAGGCGGCTTCCCTCCGGGGTGGCCGCCTTCATTCGTTTCGGTGGGGTGAACAGCCCTGGAGCAGGAAAACCTCAATTCAGAATCAAGGAAAAACTTGATCCAGAATCAAGCTTTTCCAGGTGAGCTGTGATTGTGAAGCAGACGGAAAGGCTCTGGCGCACGCTTGCCGACGCGGCGCTCGACGGCCGGCGGGAGTGGCCCGATGTCACGACGCTGGCCGACATGGCTGACCTCACCAGCGGAAACGCGCACCATGCGCTTCGACGGCTCGTCGACATCGGCGCGGTGTCGATACGGCGCCGCGGAGGGCTTACGGTGCTCTCGCCGGAGAAGATCCTGATTCAGATGAGCGGCTATCGCAACCTCGTCAACGACACTCTCGCCATGACGACGGCCGCAGCGATCAACGACCTATTGGCTGAAGACCCCGAGAGCGTGACAGTAGGTGGGGCCGACGCCGCGGTCCACTGGCTGGGGGGCAGGAACACCGTAGCCGCAGTAGGGATCCGGCTGGTGTACGTCGATCAGGAGTCAGACGGAGATCCGGCGACAACTCTTCCTCCCGGTGACGAAGTACGTGTCGTCGTCCGGGATGCGGTTGCGCGCCGGACGTGGAGTTCGGGATATGCGAGCCGGGCGCAGACATATGCTGACCTGTTCGCGCTTCCAGGGTGGCAGGCCACCGAGTTCCGGATGGCGCTGCATCGACAACTGTTCAGCGAAGCGGACTGGGACCAGAAGGCTCATGGCTGAACAGGGGCCGGCACAGAATCCACCAGGTCGTTCCGGAAATCTCTGACAATACCGTCCACCAAGGGCGGAAGTTCAGTGGTGAGCTCGAGGGCGTGCACCTGGACATCTACATTCCGCACGAATCCCAGCTCGGAATGCGCCTGCGGTTGCGGGTCGAAGCGCTCGCGAACCACGTCGATCGTGAGATCGCGCCGCCGTGGCTCCTGCTGACAGTCGAGGCTCACGCCGTGACGAAGCTCGCCGACTTACTCGACCGATCGCATTCCGAGAAAGGCGCGAAGGACGCCCGCGAGATCCTTGCACTCCTCAAGGAGGGAGTCGATGCGGACCTTGCGTTGCGGATTCTCGCTGAAGCCACGGCAGGCGAAGTGGTAGCGATTCCTGGTTACGTCGAGGAGATGTTCAAGCTGATCTCGAGACTTGCGAAGCCGGGAAAAGACGACCAGAAGCTCCTGGCGCAGTGGCGACGGAAGTGGGTCCAGGCTGCGATCCCCTACGGGGCTCAGACGGACATCACCGTGCGGCGACTCTGACAGCGTACGAGTATGCGACAGGCCCCGCCTCAGCGCTTGGACGCGCTGACGCGGAACACCACCCAGTGGTAGAGCACGAAGCGCACGAGCACGACGATGGCGATGCTCGCGAGGTTGACGATGTTGACCGCGAACGGCCCGGCGGCATGGCCTTGGAATGCGCTCACGGCCTGCACTCCGGCCCACAGCAGCAGTGCTCCCAGGCCGGTGCAGGCGGCGTTGGTGAGCAGGAACAGCACGAGTTCGTTCACGCGCCCGCGGCGGTCGCGGTTGCGGAAGGTCCACTCCCGGTTGCCGAAGTAGGCGTTGATCAGGGCGACGAGTGAGGCGATGATCTTGGCCCACACCACGTCGACGCCCATCGCGTAGACCAGCAGGTTGAACACGGCGATCTCGATGACGGTGCTGAGTCCGCCCACGACGAGGAAGCGACTCCCGACAGAGGCGAGCCGACGCAGTCGGGGGTGAATCTTCATAGCTCCCTTAGAATACCGGGGGAGTGCGACCGTCCGCTCTCGTCGTACTGTGAGGAACCGTGTGTCCGCAGCTCATCTCGCCATCGTGATGCCCGCCTACAACGAGGCCGAGGGTATCCGCGGGTTCATCGACGAGATCCGCGAGCACGTCGCGCCGCTCGCCGATCGGGTCACCTTCGTCGTCGCGGACGACCGGTCGACGGATGCCACAGTCGCCGCGCTCACGGGAATCCAGGACGTGCAGGTGGAGCCGCAGGCGCAGAACCGCGGCCACGGGCCGACGGCGCTGGCGGCGTACCGTGCGGGTCTGGCGCTGGATCCCGATCTGCTCGTGCACGTCGACGGCGACGGGCAGTTCCTCGGCCCTGACTTCGCCCGTCTGGTGAACGCGATCGAGGGCACCGGGGCGGATGTCGTTCATGGCGTGCGCCACAGTCGCACCGACCCCTGGTACCGCCGTGTGCTGACCGGAGCGGTGGGTCTGATGATCGCCGCGGTCGCGCGGCACCGGGTTCCCGACGTGAACACGCCGCTGCGCGCCTACCGGCCGGCAGCACTGCGGATGCTGATGGATGCCGTGCCGGCCGATGCGCTGGTGCCGCACGTGCACTTCTCGCTGGCCGAGGCTCGTGGCGGTTTCGTCGTGCGGTATGTGGCCGTGCGCAGCATTCCACGTCGTGGTTCGTCCACGCAGGGGACCATGTGGGGCGGGGGAGTGAAGGCCCTTGTGCCGCCGCCGCGGCTGCGGAAGTTCGTCGCGGAGGCGCTGCGCGAAGCGTGGCGTCTGTCGCTGCGCCCGGGGGCGCCGCTGCGCAGCCTCCGCCTGGAGAACCGCAGGCCATGAGGCTCGCCCGCACGGTCGCTTTCTGGCTGCTGGCGGCGGCGCTGCTGGTCTGCCACGTGATCGTGATCCAGCACAGCCTGGGCGCCCGCTTCTGGGAGGACGAGGCGTTCAACCTCACCGTGCCACGCAACCTTCTCGCCGGGCTCGGCTACGCCAGCGACGGTGCACTGTCGGGCTCGACGCTGACCCTGTTCGATCCGCGCATCTCCACCGGGCCGACCGTGCTGCTGCCGGTGACGGCGGTGCTGGCTTTCGGGGCGGATGCCGTGATCGGCGCCCGCATGATCCCGCTGGCGTTCTGGATCGCCTTGATCGCCGGACTGATCGTGCTCGGGCGGCGCACCGCCGGCCGCTGGGCGGCGCTCCTGGCCGCGTCCGTGCCGCTGGCGTTCAACGGGCTCGGCAGCGTCTCGCCCATCCAGGGCCCCACCGATCTGCTCGGTGAGGTTCCGGCGGCGGCTCTGCTGGTGTGGGCGCTGGTGGTGCTGCCGCGCCGGGCATGGCTCGCGGGGCTGCTCGTGGGGCTCGCTGTGCAGGCCAAGCTGATCGCGCTGCTCGCGCTGCCGGGCTTCGCGGTGGCGCTGTGGGTGCTCGCGCCTGGGCACGGGTGGCAGCGGATCGTGCAGACGCTCAAGCGGTCGTGGCTGCCGCTGGTGCTGGCCGGGGTGCCGACCCTGCTCGTCGAGGTCGCCGCGTTCCTGTCGATGGGGTCGGCGAAGTTCGTCGAGCATCTGCGCGGTCTGGCGCATTTCGTACGCGGCGGCGGACAGCACGTGCAGCCGACCACCGTGCCGCAGAAGCTCGAGACTCTCGCGGGGGCGTGGTTCGTGCCGTCGTGGGTGGGGATCGCGACCGCGGTGCTCTGCGTGCTGCTCATCGTCGGCGGGCTGCTGGCGGTCCGGGGCAGGGCGACGGATGCCGATCGGCTCGCCGTCATGCTGATCGCCGTGTCGGCCGTCGGCGCTCTCGCGTTCGTCGGCTGGTGGTCGACGGCCGCGCACACTCCGCTGTGGGTGCGGCATCCGGCGGCCGGCGTGCCTGCCTTCTTCCCTGTGCTCGTCATCTGCGCCGTATGGGGCACGAGGGCGCTCATCGCTCACGGGGGCCTCAGACGCGCTCTGGGGGCCCTTCTGGTGGCTCTGCTCAGCGCGTCGCTGGCGTGGAGCGTGGTCGGACACGTGCAGCAGACTGCGCTGCCGCGTTCCGAGACGCTCGCCACCCAGCGGGTGGCGGTCGCTCCGATCGCAGACTGGGTGCGGGAGACCGGTACGACCTGGCTGGCTGCGGACCCGTGGGGTGCAGCGGTCGCTCCAATTGTGCTGTCGGGTGCGCACGTGGGATTGTTCGATGCGAACGCCATGGCCGGCGTGCCACGGCTGACGGGTTTCCCCTGCAAGACTCCGACGCTCGTCGAGGGCGCGCGCTATCGGGTGTGTGCCGCGCCCTGATTCTCAGCGTCTCACCAAACGTCGTCAGCGCTCAGCGCGATTGAATCAGGTGCCGCGGCGGTCCTTCGAATCGCGCGACCGCAATCTTCAGATCGGTCACCTCGCCGGTCAGCGCGCCGAGCTTCTGTTCGACTCCGTCGATCCGTGAGCCGAGCTTGTCTTCGACTCGGTCAAGTCGTCGCACCATCCAGGCGAAGCCCGCGAACATGCCGACGCCGAGCGTGACGATGCAGCTCAGGATCGCAATCAGTTCGGCGGACATGTACATGCCTCCATTCTGCCTCGAATCTCGGGGCCTGTCACGATCCTACGAAGCAGTGGGATGTCCCATCGTCGGAATCCCGGCGGTTGTGGACAACCCGTGCCAGTCGTCGAATGTGGAGAACAGGCTCCTCAACCTCCGAGGTACGCCCGCAGCCCCTCAGCTGAATCCCCCGGGACGAACCCGGTCGCCTCGATCTTTGCCAACTTCAGCACGCTGTTGCGGGGGCGCGGGGCGATCGGCCCGGTGGCATCCGCGTAGTACTCCTCGGTGCTGACCGGCGTGATCCGCGCCGGATCGTGGCCGGCGATCTCGAAGACAGAGCGGGCGACGTCTGCCCACGAAACGGCAGCACCCGACCCGGTGAGGTTGTACGTCCCGTAGGAAGCGCCGGTGTCGAGCAGGTGTCGGATGCCGCGGGCGATGTCGTCGGCGAACGTGAGCCTGCCGGTCTGGTCATCGACCACGCGCGGGTCGATGCCGCGTTCGGCGAGGGATGCCATGGTGCGCACGAAGTTCGCGCCGTCGCCGATCACCCACGACGTCCGCACGATGTAGTGCCGCGCTGCGGTGGAGGCGGCGATATCGCCCGCCGCCTTCGTCTGCCCGTACACGCCCAGCGGGCTCAGCGGCGCAGCCTCGGAGTACGGCTGCTCGGAGGCCCCGTCGAAGACGTAGTCGCTCGAGATGTGCACCAGGGTGATCCCGTACTCGGCCGCGATGCGGGCGAGAGAAGCGGATGCCGCGGCATTGACCGCCCATGCATCGGCCCGGCCCTCGGCGGTCTCGGCGGCGTCGACGCGCGTGTAGGCGGCCGCGTTGATGATCGTGCTGTAGTCGCGCCAACGCCGTGCCGTGGCCAGGTCCGCGGAGGTGAGGTCGAGGGATGCCCGGTCGGCGTACTCGACGTGCGGAGCATCGCCGTACAGCATCCGCAGTGCGCGACCGACCTGTCCGTCGGCGCCGGTGATCAGGATCTTGCGAGCCGGGATCGGTGTGACATCCGCCAGCCGCGGGTGCGCCTTGTCCTTGTCGGACAGTTCGGCCTGGTCGAGGGGGATGGGCCACGCGATCGCGGCGGTCTCATCCGCGAGGTTCAGGAAGGCGTAGTCGACGTCGGGGGACCAGTGGTCGTTGACGAGGTACGCGTACGTCGTGTTCGCCTCGAGCGTCTGGTACGAGTTGCCGACGCCGCGGGGTACGAAGATCGCGCGAGAGGGATCGAGCTCGGCGGTGAACACGGTGCCGAAGGTGGGGCCTTCGCGCAGGTCGACCCAGGCGCCGAAGATGCGGCCGGTGGCGAGGGAGACGAACTTGTCCCAGGGCTCGGCGTGGATGCCGCGGGTGGTGCCGACTGTGTCGTTGAAGGAGATGTTGTTCTGCACGGGGCCGAAGTCCGGCAGGCCAGCGGCGACCATCTTCTCGCGCTGCCAGTTCTCCTTGAACCAGCCGCGGTTGTCGTGCCGCACGCCCAGGTCGACGAGCAGAAGGCCGGGGATCGGCGTCTCGCGGATCATGCGGTCTCTCCGTGGTCGCGTTTCGTCTCGGTCGCTGCGCTCCCTCGCTCAACGACCGATTGTGCGGCATAACGGGCCTCGGTGGCATCCTTCGCGGGTGCCCACCAGTCCTCGTTCGTCCGGTACCAGTCGATGGTCGCGGCGAGTCCCTTCTCGAAGTCGGCGTACTGCGGCGTCCAGCCGAGTTCGTCGCGCAGCTTGCTGGAGTCGATGGCGTAGCGCAGGTCGTGTCCGGCGCGGTCGGTGACGTGGTCGTAGGCGTCGGACGGCTGGCCCATCAGGGTGAGGATCAGTTCGATCACCGACCGATTGTCCTTCTCGCCGTCGGCGCCGATCAGGTAGGTCTCGCCGATGCGGCCGGCGTCCAGGATCCGCAGCACTGCGGACGAGTGGTCGTCGGCATGGATCCAGTCGCGCACGTTGAGGCCCGCACCGTACAGCTTGGGGCGGATGCCGCGGATGACGTTCGTGATCTGACGGGGGATGAACTTCTCCACGTGCTGGAATGCACCGTAATTGTTCGAGCAGTTCGAGATCGTGGCGCGCAACCCGAACGAGCGCACCCAGGCGCGCACCAGCAGGTCGGAGCCGGCTTTGGTCGACGAGTACGGCGATGACGGGTTGTAAGGCGTGGTCGCGGTGAACCGCTCCGGATCGTCGAGCTCGAGGTCGCCGTAGACCTCGTCGGTGGAGATGTGGTGGAAGCGCACGTCGTGCTTGCGCGCGGCCTCGAGCAGCACGTAGGTGCCGATGATGTTCGTGTCGAGGAACGGGCGCGGGTCGTGCAGCGAGTTGTCGTTGTGCGACTCGGCGGCGTAGTGCACCACGGCATCCGTCTCGGCGAACAGCGAATCGACCAGCTCGGCGTCCGCGATGTCGCCCTGCACGAATGCGACCCGGTCGGATGGCAAGCCCGCGAGTGACGCCCTGTTGCCGGCGTAGGTGAGTTTGTCGAGCACCGTGACGTGATGATCGGTGTGCTCCACGACGTGGTGCACGAAGTTCGATCCGATGAACCCGGCACCGCCGGTGACCAGAAGCCTCACCGCTCGCCTCTCTCCAGCAGCCCCAGCAGGTACGTCCCGTAGCCCGACTTCACGAGGGCCTCGCCGCGCATGCGCAGTTCGTCGTCGGACAGGTATCCCTGTCGCCAGGCGACCTCTTCGGGCGCCCCGATCTTCATCCCGGTGCGACGCTCCATGGTGCGCACGTAGTCGCCGGCATCCGTCATCTGGTCGAACGTGCCGGTGTCGAGCCAGGCCGTTCCGCGGGGGAGCACCTCCACCTGCAGTGCACCCCGCGACAGGTACTCGCGGTTCACGTCGGTGATCTCGTACTCGCCGCGCGCACTCGGCCGAAGTCCACGGGCGATCTCGATCACGTCGTTGTCGTAGAAATATAGTCCCGGCACCGCGTAGTTGCTCTTCGGTACAGTCGGCTTCTCCTCGAGCGAGACCGCCCGGCCCTCACCGTCGAACTCGACCACTCCATAGGCGGTGGGCTCCGACACCCAGTAGGCGAAGATGGCCCCGCCGTCGATGCCCGAGAAGCGCTTCAGCTGGGTGCCGAGGCCCGGACCGTAGAGCAGATTGTCGCCGAGCACGAGGGCGACGGAGTCGTCGCCGATGAAATCAGCACCGATCGTGAACGCCTGCGCGAGACCGTCGGGTGAGGCCTGCTGCGCGTAGGTCAGCGAGATGCCGAAGTGCGAACCGTCACCGAGCAGGCGTTCGAAGAACGGTGCGTCGTGTGGGGTGGTGATCACCAGGATGTCGCGGATGCCGGCGAGCATCAGGGTCGACAGCGGGTAGTAGATCATCGGCTTGTCGAACACCGGGATCAGCTGCTTCGAGACGCCGAGCGTGATCGGATGCAGTCGCGTGCCCGAGCCGCCGGCGAGAATGATCCCCTTCATCCCTCCATCGTGGCATGGTGGGATGCGCGGCGGTTAGCTCAGACCTTCGCGGTGGCTCGTCGCCTCGGCTTCGCCTGTGCCTCGCTGAGCTCCGGCTCGGCCTGGTCGACGACGTGCTTGGCGCCGTACGTGTAGCTGCCGTAGCCGTAGCTGTCCGGACCCTTGGTCGGGAGCATGGTGACGACCGTGCCGAGCAGGTCGACGCCGGCGGTGGCCAGGCTGCGCACCGCTCCGGTGAGCTCCTGCTTCTTGGTCTTGCCGGATGCGGCGACCAGGATCACGCCACGGGTCTTGCGCCCGAGCACGGCGGCGTCGGTCACGAGCAGCAGCGGCGGTGCGTCGATCAGCACGTAGTCGAAGTACTCGCCCAGGGGCTTGAGCACCTGCGTCATGGCCGTGGAGCCGAGCAGCTCGCTGGGGTTCGGCGGGATGCGTCCGCTGGTGAGCACGAACAGTTCGTTCTTGCCCCACTTCTGCAGGGCGTCGGCCACGTCGACCCGGCCGATGAGCACGTCGGTCAGCCCGACGCCGCCCTCCAGGCCCATGTAGTCGGCCACGCGCGGCAGTCGCAGGTCGCCATCGATCAGTGCCACGCGGGCACCGGTCTCGGCCAGGGCGATCGCCAGGTTCGCCGAGGTGGTGGACTTGCCCTCGCCGGGGCCGGCGCTGGAGATCACGAAGATGCGCGGCCCGCCCTCGACGTCGAGGAACTGCAGGTTCGTGCGCAGGGTGCGGAACGACTCGGCGCGCGGGCTGTGCGGGTCGGCGTGCATGATCAGCGGGCGCTTGGGCGCATCGGGGTCATTCGCGATGCCGCCGAGCATGGGCCGCTCGGTGATGTCTTCGAGGTCATGCAGCGTGTGGATGCGAGTGTCTAGCACCGTGCGCAGCATGGCCAGGCCGATGCCGACGGCCAGGCCCAGCAGTCCGCCGAGCAGGATCAGCATCCGCACGTTCGGGCTCGACGGAGACTTCGGCGCGACGGCGGGCTCGGTGATCGTGACCAGCACGGGGCTCGCGTCGGCGGATTCGGCGCGCGCCTCGAGCTTGCCCTGCACCACGCCGGTGAAGCTCTCGGCGACCGCGTTGGTGATCTTCGCGGCGCGTTCGGCATCGCCGTCGGTCACGGAGATGTCGATCAGCACGGTGTTGAGCGGCGTGGTCGCGCTGACTCGGGGTGCGAGGGCGGCGACGGTGGTGTCCAGCTTGAGTTGCTCGATCACCGGATCGAGCACGAGGGCGGTGTTGACGACGTCAACGTAGCTGGTCACCATCTGCCGCGCGAAGGTCGTGCCCTGCACGAGGTCGCCTGTGGCGGCTCCCTCCGTGCGCACCGACACGTACAGCTGTGTCGAGGCGACGTACTTGGGTGCCTGCAGCGCCGCATATCCGGCGCCTCCCGCGAGACCCAGCACAAGAAGGATCAGGATCAGGATCCAGTTCTTGTGCAGGATGCGGACGTAGTCGCGAAGCTCCACGCGTTCGTTCTCCTCAGTTCCAGACCCGGTGTCTGTGTTTCAGTTGTCCCCAGTGCCTGTGATGCATCGTCCCCACGTCCTTCGATTCTCACACATGTGTGCTGTGAGACGTGGTCGACCCCGCGTGCGCGGCGCTGTAGCCGTATCGACCATAGGCGGTCTTGTCTGCTCCGCGGGTGGGCAGCATGGTGATGATCGTGCCGAGCACACGGGAATCCGCTGTGTGGATCCGCTCTGCGGCGGCGGAGAGGTGGTCGGTGGTGGTCGCTCCGGCTGCCGCCACCAGCAGCACCCCGGTGGCGATGCGCGAGATGACGGCGGCATCCGTCACCGGCAGCACCGGGGGAGCATCGATGATCACCACGTCGAACGCCGCCTTGAGGTCGAGGACGAGCATCTCCATCGCCGATGACCCCAGCATCTCGGCGGGATTCGGCGGACGAGTGCCCGCCGGCAGCAGGAACAGCGTTCCCCGACCCCAGCGCTGCATCACGTCCGAGATGCTGACTCGGCCGACCAGAACGTCGGTCAGTCCGATCGTGCCCTCCACACCGAACAGGCCGGCGACGCGTGGCTTGCGCAGATCGGCATCGATGAGCGCGACGCGATATCCCGACTCGCTCAGCGCGATCGCCAGGTTGGCCGCGGTGGTCGACTTGCCTTCGGAGGGTCCGGCGCTGGTGACGACGAAGACGCCGACCTCGTTCGGCGGGAACAGGAACCGCAGGTTGGTGCGGATGGTGCGGTAGGCCTCGGCGCGCGGATCGTGCGGGTCGCTGGTGACTGCGAGCGGGCGGCTGGATGACGTGGCGTCGAACGGAACACCGCCGATCACGGGCGCGTCGACCGCCTTGTCGACGTCGTCGAGGGTGCGGATTCGCCGGTCGAGCACGGTGCGCAGCAGCGCGAGGCCGATGCCGACCGCAAGTCCGAGGATCGCGCCCAGGGTGATCGAGAGGGGCACATTCGGCGCTGCGGGTGTGACTGGCACGCTCGCGGGCTGCACCGTGACGATCTTGACGGTGTAGGCGGTCGCCTCATCGCGACGCTCGACCTGATCGGCGATGACGGTGCTGAAGCTCTCGCCGATCGCATTGGCGATGCGCGCCGCCTGCCCGGGGTTGCCGTCGCTGACGGTGGCGGTGATGATCACGCCGCGGGGGGCGAGGCTCGTCGTCACTTTGGAGGCCAGAGCGCCGGCGGTGTAGCCCAGCCCGAGGTCTTCGATGACCGGGCGCAGCACGAGGGTGCTGTTCAGCACGGCGCGGTAGCTCTCGGCCACCTGCACGGCATAACTGTTGGCCAGGTTCAGCTCGCCCGTCGTGGACGCGTCGGCGGTGTCGACGGTGATCATCAGCTGCACGGATGCCTGGTAGCGCTCGGGGGTGAGCATCGAGTAGATCAGACCGCCGCACAGACCGATGATGGTGGCGGCGACGAGCACGGCCATCTGGCGTCGAGCGACGCGGATGAGGTCGCGAAGATCCATGCTGCTCCCGTTGATCCAGACACCGGGCAGGTACCCCGGGTATCGTCTGAGGATATCGGCTGACGGCGCACCCGCCCGCAGGCACTCGATCCCGGAACCAGGTATGAGCACTCTTGACGACATCTTTCCCGACGCGAAAGAGCATCGCGACGCGCAGGTGGTGCTCGACGACCACCACACGATGCGCCGGCTCGATCAGCTCTTCGGTGACCGTCGTGCCGACCTCGATCTGACCCATCGGGCCTCCTCGCGCCCTGCACTGGTGAGTCTGGTCAACCAGGCCGCCGCCGACGCGAAACCCACGCGGTCGGCGTCGCCGGGGCCGCAGGGTAAGCAGAAGCCCGTTCGCCGACGGATCGACCTCCTGAATGTCGGCGTCGTCGCGCTCGCCGTCGTCGCAGTGGTCACCGCGGGGGTCGTCGGGGGGATGCAGGCGGCGACGGCCAGCCCGGCGAGCGAAGCGCTGGGAGTGCTCACCGCCGATGAGCGGACGATCAGCAGCGTCGAAGCGCGTCTGGTGGAGGGACAGACCCAGATCGCGGACGACATCGCCGCCGCCGACGCGCAGGCCGCGGCCCTGCGAACGGCGCTGGAGGCTGTGCGTGAGGCACCCGATCCCGAAGACATCCCGCCCGGTCAGAGCGAGCCGCCCGCGGATGCCGGGACGATTCCGATCGCCGACGGCAAGGCGCTGGATGCCGCGCTCGCCGCCGTCGACGGGTATCGCAAGGACCTCGCGGCCGTCGAACCGCCGTCGCTACCCGATGCCTACAAGCGCAAGAGCATGGACAAGGGATCGCTCACCTCGGTCGCTGCGGCGATCGACGCGGCTCAGCTGCAATTGACCGAGCTGGATCGTGCCACGGCGTCTGCGCGCGAGGTGCGCGCCGCCGTGCAGTCCCGCGGCGAGGCCTTCGCCTCGCAGCTGAAGACCTTCACTGCGACGTTCGTCCCGACGACCCAGGCGGCGATCGACGACAATCCGGATGCCGGTCAGGATGTCAAGGACGCCTTGACCGTGGCCGCGGGAGCCGTTGCCGCCGCCGACCTCACGACGCCGGATGGCCTTGCGACGCTGTCGGGCTATCGCACCGCCCTCATCGAGCTCGTCGCCGACCAGGTGCATCAGGACCGCGTGCGCGCGGATCAGTTGCGTGAGGAGGAGCGTAGACGCGAGCAGCAGCAGAATCCGCCGAGGAATTCGACGCCAGACCCATCGCCCACTCCGACTCCGACAGACCCGAGTGATCAGGGTGCCGATCCGGCCGCCGACCTCGGATCACCCATCACGATTCCCGAAGGGTGACCTCGCGTGACACGGGGCAGGGCGCGGCGTTGGGTGGGAATATGCTGTGAGCAGAGTTCGTCGACTGAGGGGTTGACTCATGAGGGCTGAAGAAGCCAATTTAGCCGTGCCACCGACCGGTGAGATCACCGTCGTACCTGCCGTCTCCCTTGCGCAGCGACGGCGTCGGGCCTGGGCGGCCGTGGTCGATGCGCTGGCGTGGGGAACCGGCGTGCTCCTCGCGGTGGCGCTGCGCTTCGAGTTCTCGATGGCGCCCGAAGGCTGGACGGTCACCCTGCTGCTCGCTCTGGTCGCGGCCGGAATCCACGTGACCATCGGCTACGCGACCAAGCTGTACCGCGGACGCCACACCTACGGCTCGTTCGACGAAGTCCGTCTGCTCGCCATGATCGTGCTCAGCATCACGATCGTGCTGGGGCTCGTCATCGCCGTGATCGGCAATGCCGTGCACGTGCCGCGCGGCACCGTGTTCCTGGCGGCGCCGATCGTGCTGCTGCTCATGTTCGGGGTGCGCTATTTCGCCCGTCTGGTGCTCGACCACTCGCGCAAGCCGGGTGCCGATGCCGAGCCGGCGATCATCGTCGGCGCCGGCTTTATCGCCGATCGCATGCTGCACAACATGACGACCGACCCGACATCCCCGATCCGGCCGGTTGGTCTGCTCGACGACGACCCGGCGAAGAAGAACCTCGTGTTGCGCGGGGTGCCCGTGCTCGGACGCACCTCCGACGTCGCTGATGTGGTCAAGCGCACCGGCGCGACGATGGTGGTCGTCGCCATGGGGCAGGCCGACAGCGTCATGCTGCGCAGGATCAGCGACCACGCCGAGAGCGTCGGCGCCCGCGTCGCCGTCACCCCGACGTTGAACGCGATGATGTCGGGCGAGGAGGCGCCGACCGATGTGCGGGACATCAGCATCGAAGACCTGATCGGCAGGCATCCGGTCGACACCAACGTCGAGCTGATCGCCGGCTATGTCACGGGAAAGCGCGTGCTGGTCACCGGCGCCGGCGGCTCGATCGGGTCGGAACTGTGCCGTCAGCTGTCGAAGTTCGGCCCGGCCGAGCTGATCATGCTCGACCGTGACGAGACCGGTCTGCAGGTCGCGCAGCTCGGTGTCTCCGGACACGGGCTGCTGAACAATCGCGAGGTTGTTCTGGCGAACATCCGCGAGGCGGATGTGATCAATGGCATCTTCGACGACCGCCGCCCGGAGGTCGTCTTCCACGCGGCGGCGCTGAAGCACCTGCCGATGCTGGAGCAGTACCCCGACGAGGGGTGGAAGACCAACGTGCTCGGTTCACTGAACGTGCTCAATGCCGCTCGGCGAGTGGGCGTGACGCACTTCGTGAACGTGTCGACCGACAAAGCGGCCAATCCCTCCAGCGTGCTCGGGCACTCCAAGCGCGTGGCCGAGAAGCTCACCGCATGGGCCGCTCAGGAGACGGGTATGAACTACGTGTCGGTGCGCTTCGGCAACGTGATCGGCAGCCGCGGTTCGATGCTGCCGACGTTCCAGACGCTGATCCGTGAGGGCAGGCCGATCACGGTGACGCACCCCGAGGCGACGCGCTACTTCATGACCATTCCCGAGGCGTGCCAGTTGGTGATCCAGGCCGGCGGCATCGGTCGCCCCGGCGAGGTGCTGATCCTCGACATGGGAGAGCCCGTGTCGATTCTGGAGGTCGCCAAGCGCATGATCTCGATGTCGGGCAAGAACATCGAGATCATCTTCACCGGCCTGCGGCCCGGCGAGAAGCTGCACGAGGTTCTCGTGGGCGCGAAGGAGCACTTGGAACGTCCGTTCCACCCCAAGATCTCCCACACGCATGCCGACCCGATCTCGCCGGAGCGCCTGGACAACGCGGGCTGGAAAGCACGGATGGCAGAGAAGCCCAGGAACAACGACACGTCCGTAATCCCACCGTGATGCTCTCGACATCAGTCCGTCTGCGATGAGTACTGGGCTGAATCCGTGAGGGCGATCGCGCATCGTCGTATGGTCGTCGTTGTACCTCGGAAGTCTTCAGCACTGAGCAGGGCGGAATGTGGTGGCGAGGGGTCTGCATGGAGAGATGATCGATGACCTGGCCCATTTTGATCGGGGTTGGCCTGGGTCTGCTCGTCGCGGGGATAGTCCCCGTCTTCCTGCGACCGGCGCTGACGCGTCTTGGTGTGCTGGATGTTCCCAACGAACGCTCATCACACGTGCGGCCTACGCTCCGCGGAGGCGGGATCGGTCCACTTGCCGGAGTCATGGTGGGTGGAGGAGTAGTCACCGCCGGGTTCATAGGCACTGACGCGGCAGCACCGTTCGTCGCGGTGGCGCTCAGCGCCGTGATGATGAGCATGGTCGGTGCGGCCGAGGACCTGCGAGGTGTTAACGTTGCCGTCCGCGCAGGTAGTCAGCTTCTGATCGGAGCGCTTCGCTGCGGTTTGGCTGGGTAACTTCTTCGGAGCAGCAGGATGGCTTGTCGTCGTCGCAATTATCTTGTTCGCGGCATACGTCAATTTTGCTAACTTCATGGACGGAATTAATGGCATCTCAGGACTGCACGGGATGGTTGTCGGCGGGGCATTCGCGACGATCGGCGTAATGCTCGACTTCTCATGGCTCATCGCTGTGGGGCTGCTGATCGCCGTCGTGTTCGCGGTCTTCCTGCCGTGGAATCTACTGCCGCCGGGAATGTTCCTCGGAGATGTCGGCAGCTATCTGCTCGGCAGCTTCGTGGCGGCCGCGACCATCGCCGCAGTATTCGTCGGGGCGCCACTGCTCACGGTGTTCGCCCCACTGTCGATATACCTTGTTGACACGATCTCGGTGCTTGTCCGGCGGGCGAGCCGCCGTGAGGCGGTCCTTAGCGCGCACCGGACGCATGCGTACCAGCGTCTGACTGACACGGGTCTATCACACGTTCAGGTCTCGATACTCGTGGCGTTGCTCTCTGGGATCAACGCTGGACTCGGGATAGTGGCAATGCGCGGCGGCGTTTGGTTCTGGGGAGCGCTAGTTGGCATCTGCCTTGTCTGTGCACTTTACCTCCTGCTGCCGCGGTTACGCGGAAGCAAGCTCCCGTTGCGGTCTACACACCCCGTAGGCCAGATTGAGCAGCCTCTCGCGGTCGCGCCACGACAGAGCTTCCGCCCGCAGCGCTATGCGGTAATCGGGGCGACAGGATTCGTTGGGGCAGCCGTCGTTGCGTATCTTCGCGCTCAGAACATCGACGTCGTCGGGGTTCGCGGACCTCGCGTGAAGCTATCGCCACAATGTCACGACCCATTCGAGATCGCCTCAGCGATCGGGGATCAACACGTTGTCGCTGATCTGACAAGAATGATCGGACGGGTGGACGTCGTGATTAACGCCGCAGGGCTTGCGACGCCAGACGCCACCGCTAGCGAGGAGCTTTATGGGGCCAATGCGCTTCTGCCTGTACTCGTAGCCAAGGCCGCGGCAGCTGCGGGAGCACGACGGGTGATTCACCTCAGTTCTGCCGCCACGCAGGGCCGTCGTGCCGTTCTCGACGAGAGCCTCGAGGTTTCGCCGTTCTCGCCTTATTCGCGATCCAAGGCGCTGGGGGAACGAGCCTTTCTCGTTTCGTGTCTAGCGGATTCCGCTCCGGACCTGATCGTGGTTCGAGCGACTTCTGTGCAAGGTCCTGGGCGACGAACGACAGAGACGCTTCGCAGGGTCGCGCAGTCTCCGCTGGCCAGTGTGGCAGGCACCGGGAGTCAACCAACGGTGGTGAGTAGCATTGATGGGCTAGTCGCCTTCGTCACTGGCGTTGCGCGAAGCGAGCAGGAGCTCGGTCCGATCATGTTGCAGCCATGGGAGGGATTCTCGGCCTCAGATGTGCTCCGCAGCGCAGGAGGCCGAGTGCCACGTAGCCTGCCTCCTGTTCTGTGTCGGGCGCTGATCACGATCGCTCGTACCATCGGCGTTGTCGTCCCGGAGATCGCCGGCGCAGCCCGCCGTTTGGAATTGATGTGGCTAGGGCAACGGCAAGTGTCCTCCTTCTCGAGTTCGTTCCCTGCGGTTCAGCGTGAGCGACTGGAGCGTATTCTCTCGGACGGCGTGCACCATGAGACGGGATCGGGAGCAGCAACATGAAAGTCGGCATCCTCAGCCAGTGGTTTGACCCAGAGCCCGGGCCGGCATCGCTACCCGGTGTCTACGCCCGCGAGCTGATTGCGCGAGGCCACGAAGTTCGTGTGCTCACCGGGTTTCCCAATTATCCCGATGGAGTGCTTTACGACGGCTTTCGCATTCGCCCGCGGACTCGAGAGCACAGCCCGGGTATGGATGTCACAAGGGTCGCCCTCTACCCGAATCACAGTTCCTCGTCGTTCGGACGCATTGCCAACTATGTGTCCTTTCTCGCGTCGGCGACAGCCCTGTCGGGCGCAGCTCTTAAGGACGCAGATGCGGTTTGGGTGTATAACTCGCCTCCGACCGTAGGGCTTCCGCTGCTCTGGCACACGAGATGGGGGCGCAAGCCGTTCTTCCTCCATGTGCAGGACCTTTGGCCGGATTCGATGATCGACAGCGGAATGCTGCCACAAGGGCTCGTGGGAACCATCGCTGCATCTGTGATGGCGAGGGTGGTGCGCGTAACCGAACGGCATGCTGCAGTCATCGGGGTCAGCTCGCGCAGCGTGCGCGACATCTTGCTGTCACGACACCCGGAGATCGATCCGCAGAAGATTGTTTACGCTCCCAATCCGACGAACGAGGCCCTCTTCCGACCTGTGGACGCCATCCGTGCCGAAAAGGGCATTCCAGCCAAGGCGGCAGACGTGGTGCAGATCATGTATGCGGGCGCAGTGGGCGACGTACAGGGGCTCGACACGCTTCTCGACGCCGCTGCACTCCTCCGAGGTCGAGCTGACATCCGCGTGACGATCGTGGGCGACGGTATCAGCCGACAACGACTTGAGCGGCGCACTCAGGAGGAGCGCCTCACGAATGTCAGGTTCCTCGGCCGAGTATCGCAGGACACGATCCCAGAGCTCATCGCGCGTGCGCAGGTCCAGCTTGTGAGTCTTTCCGATGCGCCGTTCCTGGCCTACACGACACCGAGTAAGATCGCATCCCTGCTTGCTTCGGGGGTTCCGATAATCGGCCACCTCGCCGGAGATGGCGCTCGTATGATCAGCGATGCCGAGGCAGGTCTCGTGGTACGCCCGGGAGACACCGAGGGGCTCGCCGCTGCCATCACCCGGATGGCTGATGCCGGCTCCTCTCAATGGGCAGGGTACGGTGAACGAGGGCGTCGCTATTACGATTCCCACTTGTCTGTGCGGTCCACGACGGCAGCGATCGTCGATTCCCTTTCGAATGTAATAAACAGCAATGGAGGCCGAGGGTGAACGACTCATACACAGGCAAGCGGGTTCTCGTAACAGGAGGCACAGGGTCGTTCGGCCACACCGTCGCGGCTCAACTATTGGGACGTGACGTCGGTGAAGTCAGGATCTTGAGCAGGGATGAGGCAAAACAGGACCTCATGCGTCACGAAGTCAGTGATAGCCGTTTGAGGTTCTATGTCGGCGATGTGCGGGACTATGAAAGCGTCGAACGCGCATCCCGCGATGTTGACTATGTGTTCCACGCGGCCGCTCTGAAGCAGGTGCCCTCATGCGAATTCTTCCCTATGGAAGCTGTTCGAACTAATGTCATGGGCAGTGAAAACGTCGTCAGGGCAGCAGAAAAGAATGACGTAAGGTCGGTGGTTTGTCTTAGCACGGACAAGGCGGTTTACCCGGTCAACGCGATGGGAATGTCCAAAGCGTTGATGGAAAAGGTTGCGCAATCTCACGGACTTAACAATCCGAAGACGGCTACTACGGTCTCCTGCGTCCGCTATGGCAACGTGATGTACTCGAGAGGGTCGGTTATCCCTCTGTTCATCAAACAATTGCAGTCGGGAAAGAACTTGACAGTCACAAATCCCGCCATGACTCGATTTATGATGTCACTTGCCCATTCGGTCGATCTTGTCGATTTCGCCTTCACGAACGCCGCCCAGGGGGATCTGTTCATTCGGAAGGCGCCAGCGTGCACGATCGGTGATCTCGCGCAGGCAGTGATCAACCTGTTCCAGTCTTCCGCGAAGGTGGAAGTGATCGGCACAAGGCACGCAGAAAAGCTTTCCGAGGCACTTGCCACCCGTGAAGAGTTGTCGAGGGCGTACGACATGGGAGAGTACTTTCGGGTTCCTGCAGACAAACGGGATCTGAACTACTCTGCATACTTCGAGGAAGGTGATCCTAGCCAATCCCAGTTCGAGGACTATGACTCTCACACCGCCGACAGGCTTAGTGTAGAGGGTGTCGAAGCGCTGCTGCTTACGCTTCCAGAAATCCGAGCCGTGCTTGCGTCCGCAGGCATCACGCCGTCGGAGCGTAAAGCGGAATCAAGTAGAGTCGACCGCTGATGTCGAAGATCCTCGTTCTTGGAGCGACTGGAATGCTTGGGTCTGCAGTGATGGCGCACGCATCCGAGCTCGGACTGGATGTTGCCGGGACTACGACTCAGCGCGAGGTCGCCGACAGATCGCCGGATGAACTGATCTACTTCGATGCCGCCACTACGCCCGTGGCAGAAGTCGTTGGTAGTTTGGCTGAGCAGGACCTAGTGATCAACTGCGTCGGGTTGATCAAACACTTGATTGACGACGCGTCGCTCTACAGTCGTGAGCGTGCAATTGCCCTTAACGCCAACTTGCCGCATCAGTTAGATCGGGCCTCGCGAGAAAGAGGGTTCCGAATCATTCAAATTGCGACGGACTGTGTGTACGACGGCAGGCTCGGGTCATACGTTGAGGAATCCTCCCACAATGAGGGCGATGTCTACGGGCAGACGAAATCTCTCGGGGAAGTTCCCAGCCCCCAGATTATGCATATCCGTGCATCAATCATTGGGCGTGAACTGCGCGAGCACCGATCGCTCGTTGATTGGGCAGTTTTACAACCTAAGGAAGCGGTGATTCGCGGATATACCGATCATTTCTGGAACGGAGTGACTACTACGGCCTTCGCACGGGTGGCGCTAGGAGTGGTGAGGAACGGCATCTGGCGACCGGGGCTCGCTCACCTTGTCCCAGCAGATTCTGTCTCGAAGTATGAGTTGCTGGGACTGATCCTGCGAACATTCGGACGTGACGATATCGAAGTAGTGCCAACTGAGACTGGGAGCCCAGTGAATCGGACGTTGGCATCCTCGGATCCAGCGCGCAACGAAGCGCTATGGGCCGCCGGTGGTTACACGGTTCTGCCTACTATTGCGGACATGGTTAAGGATCTAGAACGAGTTCAAGGGGAAGATCAATGATGCTCAAGATTATGACGGTCGTGGGCACCCGCCCGGAGATTATCCGCCTCTCCGAAACGATCAAGTTACTCGACGATCACGCCGACCATGTGCTCGTGCACACCGGTCAGAACTACGACTATGAGTTAAACGAGGTGTTCTTCTCGGATTTGGGTCTACGTCGTCCAGATTATTTCCTCGAAGCGGATACATCTTCCCTCGGTTCGACTTTGGGCAGCATCATGATCAAGATAGAGAAGCTTATTCTCACGGAGAAGCCTGATGCATTCTTGATCCTTGGGGACACGAATAGCAGCATATCCGCGTTGATTGCAAAGCGCTTGAAGGTCCCGGTATTTCATATGGAGGCGGGCAACCGGTCCTTTGACGAGAACGTTCCTGAGGAAATCAATCGGCGTCTCGTGGACCATATCTCTGACTACAATTTGGTCTACACTGAGCATGCGCGACGGAATCTCCTCGCAGAAGGCATTCATCCCTCCCGGATTCTGTTGACCGGTTCTCCGATGCAGGAGGTTCTGGCACAGAACCGATCGCAGATCGAGATGAGCGGCGTACTTGAGCAGCAGGGCCTTTCCAGAGACGGCTACTTTTTGGTGAGTTTGCATCGGGAGGAGAATGTCGATCACCCCGTTCGTCTTCGCTCTGCAGTGCGTGCCTTGCAATCGCTTCATGAGGAATATTCGCTGCCGGTTCTCGTCTCTACGCATCCACGCACACGGAAAAGGCTTGAGGGCCTCGGCTCAATCAATAGCGAAGGTTTGATTTTTCATCCCCCGTTTGGGTTTCATGACTACATTAAACTTCAGCTGAACGCGCGGCTCACGCTCTCGGACAGCGGAACCATCAGCGAAGAATCCAGCATCCTCAAGTTCGCTGCCGTCACGATGCGGGATTTCATTGAACGTCCCGAGGCGCTCGACGTCGGTACGATCATCACGACAGGGTTGGAGAAGGACGCTATCCTCGATGCCGTCCGAATGAGTTTGAGTCTCGATGAGCACTGCACGACTGCATCGATCCCGGCAGAGTACGAGATTGGCGACACGTCTAGACGAGTGCTCGCCTTCATCCGCTCCGTCTCGCACTCCCATCGTATGCGTACGGGAGTGCGCGGGAACGATTCACTCGAGGGATAGTCAAAATGGTCGGGAAGCATATTGAATCGGCTGGTCGGAGGGTTGTAGTCGCGGGAGCCGGAGGATTTGCCAGAGAGACTCTTGACGTGCTAGATGACCTTTCAGAGGTGTCCGAGGCAGCTTTCACGGTCGTCGGGGTGACGGATCCGTCACCCATGGCCGCCCATCTAACGAGGCTGCGTCAGCGAGGAGTGCGTCACCTAGGAACGGACGACGAGTTTCTAACGAATCCGGACGCGGATTACTTCGTTGTTGCGCTGGGGGATCCCAGGATTCGTGAATTGGTGGTCAATAGATTCCTTCGCGCGGGCATCAGACCTCTGACGCTCGTACACCCAGCGGCCCACGTTGGGCGTTACACGACGATCGCCGAAGGCTCCATCGTCTGCGCAGGTGCTGTCATTTCCACGAACGTTCGTATTGGCCGCTATTCGACCGTGAATCCGAATGCCACGATTGGCCATGATGTGACAATTGAAGACTTCGTATCGATCAATCCTGGTGCAATTATCTCGGGGGATGTGAGGGTAGGTCGGCGAGCACTGGTGGGCGCGGGAGCCGTTATCCTTGAAAACCGTCGCGTGGCGAATGATGCGACTGTGGGGGCGTCGGCATGTGTTACTAAGGATGTTGACGCGGGTGTGGTCGTCGTCGGCGTACCCGGACGAGTGTTCAATCGGTAACGTGGTAGTTTAAGCCGGCCGCGTGAGTAGACGATAGCTGGTCCACCAGAGAACAGCATTGACCGCCGCGATTATCGCCATGGACCAGGCGGCCCCAGGGATCCCCCAGGCTACCGCGCAACACACGACTATAAATGGTCGGGGGATGCCGACAGAAAGACGCAATACCAACGTGCGGACGCTGGCGAAGGCGACGCGATGCCCGGCGGCAGCGATGCCACCCACAAGCGCAAGCAACGTCTCGATACTTAGGGGGAGCAGAGCAGGTCGTGCAACCGTCCAACTTTCGCCTAGTAGTTCTGCCCCCCACGTGTCGGGCAGAAAGACAAGGAAACCCAGCAACGGGGTGATCACCACGCTGACTGCGAGTGTTAGCCGAACTGCCTTCGCGAACTCGGAAATTCTGCGTTCCCCTGCTGCTAGAAAGGGTAGAGACAGAGAACGAACGGTGGCAGAGATAAGGTTTACCGGACCGAGAAGAGTGCCGCCGCCTCGGATTGCGGCGATTACCTGCGGGCTGACAAAAGTACCGAGTAGCGCCGTCGTCAAGGACGAACCGCCGGAACCGACGATGTAATCGAGGCCAAACAGTCCCGCGATACGCGATTCGAATCGATTCTTGGGCCAGCGGGGGACCAGCGGCATCCTCGCAATGAGCGCACTAATATAACCGATGGTGGCGCCACAGAATGCCCAAGATCCGAATACGACTGGGGAGGGTATGGGGGACACGATCGACACGACGGCAAAGGAGATTGTGGTCGCGGACCACAGAATGGTCGTCATGAAAGCCCGCGTGACGTTGCCGACTGCTGCATCATACGTCCGCAAAAAGTCCAGTGCCAGCAGGCCATGGAAGGCAATCCCGAGGAATATCAGGTACGTGTTCGCCGAAAGGGTGCCGATGACGGCGAGTGAGATCCCGCCGAGCACGCCAACAACCGATCCCCTTTGACTGTTTCGAACGAATGCGCCTTTCGACGCGGGGCGAGATAGTGCAGAGTCGGTCAGACCGGCCCGTTGCAAGCCTGACCCGAACAGAAAAATGATCATCGCGAGAGAGAATGCACCGAACCCGTCGATCGTTGAATTCCTGGCCACAGATACTGATAATGAGAAGGTAGCGACGCTTGCGGCGCTGTTACTTAGGACCGCGAAAGCGATGCGTTTTCGGTTCACGTTTGGCGGTCGTCGGTCAGTTAGATCTGGGCCAACGTACGGTGCAGAGCATCCACGATCATTTGGATGGTATCGTCCGAGAGCTGCGGGAACGTAGGCAGACTGATACCTTCCTGCGAGATGAGTTCAGCGACAGGTGTCGATCGACGGTGTTCCTTGGGCACGAACGGCATGGTCTGAATGAGAGGGAACACCGGTCGTGACTCAATGCCTACTTCGCCGAGACGCTGGATTACCTCGTCCCTTCTAGCCGAGTCCAATCCAGTGATCCGTACAGAAATCATCCACGGTGTAGGCACCGCTCCCGGTGATACCTCCTGGAGGCGAAAGGCGTTTGAACCCCCGATCAGAGAGGTATAGGTGTCGACTACGCGTCTACGCTCAGAGACCAGTCCGTCGATTCGCTCAAGCTGAGCGGTGAGAATTGCCGCAGACAGATTCGTCATCCGGTAGTTGTAGCCGATCATGTCATGGACGTAACGCTGCGTGGGATGATTTCCCTGATTGCGTAGCTGGCGTACGAGCCGATCGATGTCAGGCGAAGCGGTCGTGACCGCTCCCCCTTCGCCGCTTGTGATCACCTTGTTCCCGAAGAATGAGAAGACACTCACATCGGCGAGGGCTCCTGTCGGTACTCCGTGGAGGGATCCCGCGATTGACTCGGCAGCATCAGCAATAAGTCGTAGGCCGTGTTGCTTCGCCACCTGAGCCAGCGCGGTATAGTCGGCGGGCTGGCCGTACAGATCGACAGCGATAATAGCTTTGGTGCGGGCAGTGATGACCGACTCGACTGCAGTCGGATCGATGCACCACGTGTCATCCAGCACGTCAACGATGATCGGAGTCGCTCCGACGTAGTAAAGAGCGTTCAGGGTGGCAATGTACGTGAGGCTGGGGATGATCACTTCGTCCCCAGGCGCGATCCCGATTGCGAGCAGCGCGAGGTGTAGCGCGGTCGTCCCATTACTGCAAACCGCCGCATAAGGTGTACCTGCGACACTCGCAAGGATCTTCTCGGAATGTCCGATGTACTCTCCTCGCGAAGAGATCCATCCACTGTCGAAAGCGTCGAGGAGATAGCTGCGTTCCAAGGGACCAAGGCTTGGCTCAGAAACTGGGATCATCGGACACTCCAATCATCAGGTCCGACGGGCGGGGACCTGTTCCCGCAGCGAAGTCGAAAACGCGCTTGTAGTCTGCGGCAAGATTTGTCCATGTGCGGTTGACTATGGGGCCTGAGACCATCGCTAACCTCGTCACCGACGCATTGTAATTGCGGACTGCAGCCTTTATAGCACTCACGAGAGCGTCCGGCGAATCGCAATCGAACAGTTCTGCTTCCAGCGGGATCGCTGCGAGTTGTGAACGAATTGGCGCAATATCGCTGGCGACGAAGGGTAACTGCCGTGCGATTGCCTCGAAGACGGGCCCGCTGGCTGCTTCCCAACGGGTCGGCATGACCAAAAGATCGGCTTTGGAATACTCATCTTCGAGTTCGGACGTTCCGATGTAACCTCGCCACTCGATTTGTGCGGACACTTCGAGTTCTGATGCGAGCGCGCGCAATTCGTCGCCATATCGACCATCCTCGGCTCCGGTAAAGACTGCGATAGCATTCGGGAGGTGAGCAAGCGCCCTCACGATCACCTCCTGATTTTTGTGCGGCGTGATGAATCCGGGTGTCAGAAGCCGTACGTGACCGAAATTCGGTTGTTGACGCACACGCGCAGTGCCCGGATTGAGGACAGGAAGTGGGATTAAGAACGTCTTCTCTCTCGCGAACGGGAAACGTTCTAGGAGCGATTGATAAGGATGAACCCAGCTGCAAACGACTGCAGCAGCCTTTCGAACGTTCTCCTCAATAATTTTTTGGTCAGCCGGTGAAGCGAGTCCATTCTCGAAAACACGGAGATCGTGAACAGTCACAACGCCTTTATCCGACGTGAGCGGTGATCTATGGAACGGTAGCCAGACGACACCTTGACCTTGGTCCACGGTCCGAGCCGTAGACAGTGCTCGCGCTGAGCGAACTTTACCGAGAAGGGTCGCGGAAAGCATCCGGCGAGGAATATGACGCCGGAGAAAACTCTGCCAGAAGCTCGTAGCACTCAGCGCGACTTTGACGGGAACAATTCGCTCCTTCAACATCGGAAGATGCTGAGCCCAGGGTGAGAACTGGCTTTCATTCACGACGCAAGAGAAACGCACTCCTAAGTCATATAACCCCTGTGCTGTGCCGGCTGCTACGATTCCTACGCCTCCGGCGTCTGGTCCTACAGATGTAAAATCAAGAGTTATCTCAGACGAGGACATGCGAGCATTGTGCTCACGCACGTTCAGAGTTCCACCCGTACGTTGCGCCCAGCCTTCTCATCACGTACTGCCTGCACATCGTCGTCGACCATACGGTGGACAAGCCCAGTGAACGTCGTGGTCGGTGACCAGCCGAGCTGACGTTTCGCTTTGCTGTAATCCCCGATCAGCGCGTCGACTTCGGCGGGACGCTCGTAGCGCGAGTCGGTCTCCGTGTATCGTTCCCAGTCGAGGTTCACCCGTTCGAAGGCTGCCTGAACAAACTCCCGAACGCTGTGTGCCTCGCCAGTGGCGATTACGTAGTCGTCGGGTTGGTCTTGCTGCAACATCATCCACATCGCTTCGACATACTCGGGCGCGTATCCCCAGTCGCGCACCGCGTCCAGGTTTCCGAGCACGAGCTTGTTCTGAACACCTTCGGCAATACGCGCCACCGCTCGTGTGATCTTCCGAGTTACGAAGGTTTCGCCGCGACGGGAACTCTCGTGATTGAAGAGGATTCCGTTCGATGCATGCAGCCCATAAGCTTCGCGATAATTTATGGTGGACCAGTAGCTGAAGACCTTGGCACAGCCGTATGGGCTCCGCGGGTGGAACGGAGTCGCTTCGTTCTGTGGAGGCGGTGTTGAACCGAACATCTCTGAGGAGGATGCCTGGTAGAAACGGGTGTCGACGCCGCTTGCGCGGATCGCTTCGAGCAGTCTGATGGTCGCAGCGCCCGTGACGTCGGCTGTGTACTCCGGAATGTCGAAAGACACGGCAACATGGCTCTGAGCGCCGAGGTTGTAGATCTCGTCGGGCTGGATGTCGCGGACTAGGTTCGTGATCGAACTGGCATCCGACAGATCCGCGTAGTGGAGGGAGAGCCCATCTGGTCGATGTCCTTCGGCGCGAGCGACCTCCTCTAGCCGGGACGTGTTGAAGGACGACGAACGGCGCTTGGTTCCGTGTACTTCATACCCCTTGCTGAGAAGCAACTCAACGAGGTAGCTCCCGTCCTGGCCCGTGGTGCCGGTGATCAGTGCAGTTTTCATCATCGCCTTCTGATGGACTCTGTCTAGTCCCACGAACGTGGGCCTGATAGGCCAGTATAGGAGGCGCGACCTTCTCGGACAGTAACGTGAGGTGTCCGCTCGTGCTTCGTTTGGGTGGAACTGGCGGCGTAGACTTTCCAACCATGGGTCTGTGGACGGTCTGCAGTACCCACCAGTTGCGCGCACGCAACTGGAGGAAGTCCGACCATGACCCATGCCCAGGTTCGCAGCCACAACGCCGAGGGCGATCAGCAGGCGCGACCGAATGCGCCACGTGGCTGGCAACAGTATACGAATCCCACCAGCTTCGTCTCCCTGTATCGCCGGTTTCCGGTTACGATCTCGCTCCTGGCGCCGTATGTTCTGCTTGTCCTCCCCCCTGCGTTCGTGTTTGAGAATCCACGAGTCTGGTTCCTGATCGGCGTCGCTCTCATTGCACTGGCGGGTGCCTTCATCGCGGAAGTGATTCGGCCGAAAGCAAAGGACTCCGCGCCGGCAACCAGTAATGCGCGTGAATACGGGCGCGCGTTGCTTTATGTCGCTGTTTTCGCGATCGTTGCCAGTAGCATTACAAGCATGCTGGCCTCATATGCAGGTCGTGGTTCTGTTGCGGTACAAATTGGTGCTGCTGAAGTCTCGACCGGGTTAGTCGACAGTCTCGATTCGCTCATTGGCGGCTGGGTGTATGTTGGTATAGGCCTGTTGCTTGCTGCACACGTAGGTGGCATGTGTTCTACCAGGTTCTTTTTTCTGATCCTCTCGGTGCCAGTTGTTGCCGGCATCGTCAACGCGTATTTCACTCAAATAACCGCGCCATTGCTCATGCTCGTCACGTTCCTAGCAATGGTCACATTGCTGTTCGGCATCATCAAGGTCAAGGTCGTCCTGATTGGAGCGTTTGCTGTTCTTCTTGTCTGGCCAGTGATCTTTGACATCCGGAACGATCTCCGTGCGCAAGAGGGGGTCCAGGTAACCGCAGGTGTGGAGGCGTTCGATCGCTTGCGGTTCGACTTGCAATTCGCGCGCGCGCAGGATATTGAGGTTCCTCTAGACATCGAGATTCCCACCCATCTGGTGCATCCGACGCCTCTAGACATTCTTCGATTTGGGGTCATTCCACGCATCCTCGACCCCGCCCGCCCCGTGGTTTCGACTGGACAGGTGATCAATGTTGCGCTGGGAGGGAATGTTACGTCAGCTTATACATTTGGTCCGGTTACGACCGCGTACGCGTTAGAGGGTCCGCTCTATGTCTTCGTGTACTATTTCCTGCTGGCGGTATATGTCAACCTGATTTGGCGTGGAGGTGCCCGAATTACGCCCTTCCGAGTGATGCTGCTGGCTTTGGTGATGAGTGGGCCCCTGGGGTGGTTCTCGACGTTCCCCGACACGATAATTGGCATGCTTCAGGACCTGGTGTCGTCGCTGCCTCTCGTCCTAGTGCTTTTCTTGAGACGCGCGGCACGTGGGCGGAGATCTGCCGACTCCGAGAAGGTGCGTATCCGTTGATCAAAGGTCGGTCCGGAGCCGTCGTGTGCACCCGGAAACCAAGAATGCAGACGGGCGAGAGAATAGAATGCAGATGACAACGACATACCGAGTAGTAGCCATTGTCCCGTTCTATCCTCCCGCGTTCAATGGCGGCGGACCGATTCGGTCGATCCACGCGATGGCGCAACTCGCGCCCAAAGACATGACCGTTTCGGTGCTGACAGGCGATCGTGACCTTGGCGCTGAAGAGCGGCTTCCGGTCGTTGCTAACGCTTGGGTGAAAAAAGACGGGGTGGATGTTTATTACGCCACGATAGGCTCGTGGTTAGGGTACATGCACGCGATGCGGGAAGTTAGACGCAAGCGACCAAATCTCATACACTTGAATAGCTTCATGAATCCACTCTTTTCCATAATTCCCTTAATGCTTTGGCGGTTAGGATTCTTTCGTGGCGCAAAAGTCTTGTTGGCGCCGCGGGGTGAGTTCGGTGAAGGCGCTCTCTCGCGGCGAGCACAAAAGAAGCGCGCGTACATGCGCGCGTTCTGTTTGCTTGGACTCCCCAAGAGGGTGATCTGGCACTCCACAGCTCCGCGTGAAACCGCTGAGATCATTCAACAGTGGGGCGATGGCGTCCATATAGTGGAACGTGGCAACGACACGCTTTTGCCGCGTCACGCGCGTGAGATCACCGATGCCCCTTCGAACGCGTTTCGAGCCGTGTTTCTCGGAAGGATTGTGGAACACAAGGGCTTGCATATCGTTCTGGAAGCGCTGAAGAGCGTCACGGTGCCGCTGGAGTTCCATGTCTATGGATCACGTGAGCAAGAAGCATACTTCGCCGAGTGCCAGAGCCGAGCAGCTGAAATTCCTCGTCATATCCAACTGGCTTTTCATGGTCCGGTCGCTCCAGGAGATGTTGTTACGGTCCTGTCTGGATACGACGTGATGCTTATGCCGACGGCGGGCGAGAACTTCGGTCATGTGATCGCAGAGGCTCTGTGTGCATCCTGTGCCGTAGCAACAACTCCACATACGCCTTGGACTCCGATACTGGAGGGCGGGGGAGGTTTGGTGATCGCCCGTTCAGCGGGCGCCTGGGCGGAGGAGTTGCAGCGTCTCGCCACCGAGCCGGCGGCGGAGCGACGCTTGCGCCGGGCCGCGGCAGGAACCGCTTACGAAAACTGGGCCAAGCGAACACCAGATGCGCACGTGTGGATGCTTGCCAGGGCAGCGCTGGCTGATAGTCGAACCGCTTGATCGTACAGCTAGGCGACTCGCGTTACGTCCCTTGAAGCGTGCGGGCGGCTCAGAGGCGCGTCACGTGATCGCCAGTAACGACATTACGCGTATCGAGGATTGGGGTGGCAGCCCTACTCAACATTGCCAGGTCGAACTCGTCATGTTCAGTGACGAGTATTGCGATGTCAGCCCCGTCTACTTCCTCTTGGCTAAGGTCCACGCGTTCAACACCTGCGGGCCAGCGGTGCTCTACGACATAGGGATCAGCAGCAACTACTTTCGCTCCCCGCTGTGTGAGAAGCGGGACAAGTCGGAGCGACGGCGCCTCCCGGACGTCACCGGTGTTCTTCTTGTATGCAAGCCCGATGATCAGTACGCGGGCACCGTTCAGGGCCTTTCTGTCGTCGTTCAATATGCTTGTTGTGCGCTCCACAACGTAATTGGGCATGTGCTCGTTGACGTCATTGGCGAGCTCAACGAAGCGGAATGATTGACCTAACTGTTGGCGCACCTGCCAGGACAGGTAGCTCGGATCTACCGGGAGGCAGTGTCCCCCGACGCCGGGGCCCGGAGTGAACTTCATGAAGCCGAAGGGCTTTGTCGAGGCGGCATCGATCGACTCCCAGACGTTAACGCCAAGTTGGTTTGCGAACACTGCAAGCTCATTCACAAGTGCGATGTTGACGTGGCGAAACGTATTCTCCAGCAGCTTGGTGAGCTCGGCCTCTCTGGTACCAGAGACCGCGACAGTCTGGTCCACGATGCGGTCGAAGAAGCCCTTCACATGGGCGAGCGATGCTTCGTCGATTCCCGAAACGACCTTAGGTGTCGTCTTGAGGTTCCAGCGCTTATTGCCGGGGTCTATGCGCTCAGGGGAGTAGCCGACATGAAAATCGTCTCCTGCTTTCAGAGAACTGCCATCCTCAAGAATGGGTATCAACAACTCTTCCGTGGTTCCAGGGTAGGTGGTCGACTCTAGGATGACGGTCGCGCCCGGCGTGAGGTGTGCGGCGAGCGATCGCCCTGCATCTTCGATGAACGTGAGATCCGGCAGGGTCTCACGCAAAGGCGTTGGCACGCTGATGACCGCAACATCGAAGCCTGCCGCTGATTCGTAGTTCCTCGACGCGGTGTAACGGCCGCTCGCTAGTGCGGTGGATAGCTCATCGTCGGTGATGTCCTCGACAAATGAAATGCCGTTGTTTAGAGCGTTGACCCTATGCTCGTCGATGTCGAGACCGATCACCGTGAAGCCGGCGTCGACGGCTCGCATAGCAACAGGTAGTCCCACATATCCCTGCCCGACAACGACGACCTTTTGTGACTCAGTCATCAACTCTCCTCAAGCGTGAGGTGACGGCGGTGCCCAGCAAGTCCGGGGCGCCGCACGCGCACGTTTCCTCGGAAGAGTCTATCTAGCGTAGTGGGCCGGGCAGGCGACCATTGGGCTCAATCCGGCACTCCGTGTGATCACGAATGTGCCTGTGAATTGCCGGAGCTTCACCTCAGCACGGGAGTTCCACATTGAATCGCGCGTCCTGTCGCTGTCGGTAACATTGAGACATGATCTACCGCTCCCCGGGTGTCGCTCCTCCCGACAGATCTGGCGGGCCGGTACTGACGGTGTCGGCTCGGACGATGTCACAATCCGAAGGGGTGGATCTGGCTCACGCCCTCGTGGCAAGGATGGCGCTAGGCATCGGAGCTCGAGCGTTACTCATCAAGGGGCCGATCGCGGCCATTCAAGAGCTACGGCCGGCCCGCGTGTCTGCTGACGTTGACGTGCTTGTGGAGCCCAGCTCGGTAGATGGGCTATGCGCGGCACTGACGTCTCGGGGTTGGCACCCGCCCATCACACGCGAGGTGCCTCGTATTCTCGACCCGCACTCGACGACTCTGGTACACGACGAGTGGCCGTGCGCGATTGACGTACATCGGTCGTTCCCAGGACTGCTCGCCCCGCCAGACATATGCTTTGATGCGCTCTGGGCGGTGCGTGAGCAATACGAGATAGCTCGACAGCCCGTCTTTGCGCCCTCGCGGAGCGGGATGATGCTGATAGTTGCATTACATGCGCTCAGGAGTCCTGCGGAACCACGCAACCGCAGGGAGCTCCCCGGGATCAGGGACGCACTTACGAACACCTTTTCCGAACCTGAGCTCGCTCAGGTTCTCGACGTGGCCTCCGCGTGCCGTTCGCGGTGGATACTCAACGATCTATTACGCGGCATCCCAGGGGTCGAGATGATCGATGATGCGAGTCCCGAAGAGAAGCGGCTCTGGAGACTGACTCAACTCGACACTGCTGACAAGTCGGCGTTTTTGTGGCGTAGCGAGACCGTGCGCGCTCTGCGCACAGGTCAGCTGTCGCGCTTGTGGCGCGCGTTGTGGGTCCGACGGGCGGATGTACCCCGGTCGCTTGTATCGCGACTGCCATCTCGGCGTGAGCATTGGGATTATCAATTGGAACGCTGGAAGAGGGGTATGCGAGTCTATTTTCGACGAGATTGACAACGGGCCGTAAGAGCGCCTGGCTTGTGATCTTGCGGCCTCGGTAGAGTGCAATGGTGTCGATTGATGCTGCGCATGTCTCAGTGAGAGTACGCCAGGCCATTCCCGACCTCTTGAGGGGCCTCGCGATCGTTGCGATGCTTGTTGCGCACGGCGTGCCGTTGATTCCGGATATGCCGTGGGCCGTTGCTTTCCTCAGCGGCAACATCAACGACCTAGCCTCTCCGTTATTCGCGCTTGTGATGGGGATGTCCGCTCAGCTGGTGTGGAAGCGCTCCGCGCGAGTGCCGATCAATCTAGTTCAGCAGGCGATCCGTGGCATTATCCTGATCGCGCTCGGTATCTGGATGGCGACGTGGGGCTCGTGGGTGGCGATCGTGCTGCAGCCGCTCGGGCTGTTGTTGATCGTCGGGGTGCCGCTTTTGCTGCTCGGCAGCCGGATGGTCGCGGCGACCGCGGTACTTGTTCTCCTGGTCAGTCAGCCCGTAGTCTCAGCGGCCCGTGAAGGAGCCTGGTGGTTCGTCATGCAGGGGCCAGCTGTTGGAGCCCTCGCGGATTGGACGATCAACGGTGCCCACTACCGGCTGATGAACCTTTTGCCGTTCTTCCTGCTTGGCGGACTCCTGATCAGGCGAGGGTTGAAGCGTGACCGCGTGATGTGGGCGATGGCGGTCATCGCCCCGATCGCATATTTGCCGGCCGCAGGCGTCAACGCTCGCGATCTCGGTCGGGTGATGACCGGCGACTATCTCGACACCCTGCACGATGTTGGCCTCGTCTTTGCGACTTACGTTGTGGTGGTGCTGGTATCCACCTCGAACTTGCGAGAACCTGGCGCTCGTGTGCGAGACGCGGTTCTCACGCCATTCAGAGCCTTGGGGCAGCTCGCCCTCAGCCTGTACCTGCTGCATGTGGGTGTCATCGCGCTATGGAGCCGTGCTTATGGGTGGCCCGACCACAACAACTACGTTGGCTGGCTGCTCATCGTGCCCGGAATGTGCCTGGTCGCGTGGCTTTGGTGGCGCTACGTAGGTACCGGTCCAGTGGAGTGGGTGATGGGCTTCGTCACTGGCCGGCGCAAGCCATTGCTCACCGCAAGCTCACGCCCGAGCGCTCGCCAGGCTGTGAACGAGCCCGTCGATCTCCTCTAGGCCGTACACGACCGGGGAAGCGATGACCGGCAAGTTGATATCACCCAGGACCACTGCCGCGGGGCTCTTTGTCACACCCAGCGCAGCACGCGCGCCGCTCGCACCATAGCGGGCATAGCGCGCAATGCCCGGAAGTGCCGCTTCCAGTTCATCAGGCCGGGATGACGTCGCTACTCGGATCGGCAACGGCCCAAGGAGTCTCTGCCACTCGTCGATGCGTCGCATGACCGGCTGGCACGAGCTGCAATTTGCGGATACGAAGATCAGCATGACTGGTGCGCCTCTTCCAAGGCGATTCAGAGGGACAGTGACGCCCTGGCCACTCACGAGTTCGGCGGCTGGAATGGCGTCGCCCATTTCATTGATCAGCAGCGGGTGGGCGGTTCCGGTGACGGGCAGGTCGGAAGGTGTCTCGCGAGTCTGGGAGAGAGTCGCGACTCGACGAATGAGCAGCGCGACCAGGATCAGCATCCAACCGAGCATAAGGGCGAGAGTCCAGGCTGGAGGGCCGCTGAGGGTCTCCGTGAGCATCGAGCCGCGGTGTGGGCTGACGAGTAGGGCGACGGCGGTAAGCACCATGAGCGCGACATTGCGGGCCACTGACCAGTACGTGATACGGACATCGTCGCCGAGCGCGCCGAAGCAGTTGCATGATCCTTGCTCGTCTCGATGTATCGCACTGATCAAGAACCAAGTGAACACGACGAGAACCAGAATGGTGATGACGCCGGCGAATAGGCGTGGGACGCCATACGTGAACATCCACGCGAGCCCGAGGAAAGCCTCCGCCAAGGGCAGGGCGACTGTGAAGAATCGCCGATCCAGGAGTTTCGGTGCTTGGAGCGTCCTGAAGGCCGCGACCACTGCATCCGGGGATCGAAGCTTGGACAATCCCGCAAGGATGAATGTGTATGCAACGAGCCCGGCCGACCACGTGGCAACGTAATCGACCGGGCTCGTGTGCATAGAGTTCAGATTACTGGCAGACCTGAACTCGCAGCGAGAGGGTGGTCAGCTGGGGCAGCAGCAACGTCCCGAGCAGAGGTCCCACAAGGAGGGCGAGGGCCGTACCAAGGACAGAGTCCAGAACGCCTGCGAGGTTCAGCGAACCGATGTTGACCGGAGTCCCCACCAGCGTGGTGAAGCTGCCAGCATCTGCACCCTCGCCGGCGGCAGTCGTATCCAGTGCGGGCGCGTACGTCAGCGTGGTGGTCGTGAGAGCATCCACGTCCAGTAGCCCTTCGACAAGTTCGAAGGGGAACGACTCGCCTGGGTCGATGGGGCGTGTCGTCGTCAGCGAGACCGTGCTGCCGTTGACGTTGGCAATGAATGCTGCCTGCGCCTGGGTGTTGAACAGGCTGCTGAGGAGTGTGAGATCAGCATTGATAAGCGTCCCGGGGCTGGTGCTCAGCACGAATGTCGCGCCCTGGGGGAGCACGTCGCCGGCGACGCTGATGTTGAATCCCCGCTTTGCCCCGTCCAGAATTGGGACGGGGAGAGCCGCCAGAGCGGCCTTGACAACATCGACAAGCTGGGATGCGCCAAAACCGATCGGAAGTCCGGCGAGGCTCACACCAGCCAGCAGCGTCTGAAGATCGGCGATGTCGTACTGCCCCGTGCAGCTTCCGGTCACGGTGACGTCGAGTGCCTGGTTGATGTTGGACGCCGAGGCGAGCGGCATGGCGACAGCGGCGGCGATGACGGGAACCGACCAGGCGGCGCCCTTGACGACGGTACGGCGGGAGAGACCCTTGTTCTCTTCAGTCACAGTGATACCTTCTCTAGTCATGTGCGCGACAGGTCGCGCGTAATGGGGAGTAGGTGGAGCCGTGTGACGCGAAGTCCCCTCGAAGCCCCTCCTGGCCATCACGATAGGAGCGGGTCGCGAGCGAAAACGGCGCAGTCAAGAAGACCGCGTACTGTGCACGATTCGTGCGCGGATTGTGCCTTTTGCGCTACGCGGACTGGTCGCGCGTGCGACGAAGTTCCTTCGGGCCGATGCCGTAGACGTCGTGCAGCGCACGCCGCAGGCTCATCGGATTACCGAACCCCGAGCGATGCGCCACCTGTGCGATCGTGAGAACGTCGAAGCGGCTGTTGATCAGGGTGGCACGCGCTAGGCGGGCGCGATGGCGGCGTATCTCGGTCGCGATGGTCAAGCCGACCTCGGCGAACACCGCCTGCAGCTGCCGCAGCGACGATTGCACGGCGCGGGCGACCCGCGCAGGAGTGAGTTCGGCATCCTCGCACTGCTGTGCGATCACTGCCAGAGCACGATCGCGCAGCGCGGTGCCGGGAGCGCCGTGCGTCCACACCGATCCCATCCGGTCGAGCAGGATCGCTCCGCACATCTCCAGCACCAGGTGCTCGATGGCGTACTTGTCGATGGCCGAGCTGGGGCGGTCACTGCTCATCACCGCGTTCAGGAAGGCATTCAGGGCGCGGTCCAGCATCCGCTGATCATCGTGCGCGATCGGCCGCAGCGGCAGGTCGCTGACGAATCCCGCGAGCTCGGACGAGGGAACGCGAACCGACAGCAATCGAGTGGGCGAGTCGAACCGCACGCGACGCTCGATGCCCTCCGGCGAGACCACCATCGACACGCCGAACGACAGCCACGGTTCGTCGGCATGCTTCGAGAGCACCGCACCGTGTTCGATGAACGTGAAGGTCACGAGGTCCGCATGCTCGGGTGAGGGACGCACGTCGAACTCGGCCGCATCGGCTGTCAGATCCAGGATCGTCACGCTGCCGCAGGCGAGTTCCGACGCCCTGATGCGCGACGCCCCGATGGCACCACGAAACTCGTGCGCTCCCAATACGCGGACAGCGCTCGCGACGTTCCCCTGGTTCGCCGACATCGTCCCTCAGACCTGTACAGCTGAGACGTCACTCATCGGCTGGGTAGGCCGGGCGAGTCACGCCGTGTGCCGACAGCATATCGGCATCTACCCGTGTGGACTCAAACCAGGGCGGCGCGGATGACCCGATTGGCCTCGTCGACCGCCGGAACCAGCTGCGATGCCGACAGCTCGTACGTCGCCATGGAGCGACGATACGGGTCGACGACGTCGTCGTCATCGGGCGCAGGTGGGACCATTCCTCGCTGCGAACCGACCAGCCTCGCCAGCGCCCGCAGGCGCCCGCCCGCGTCGGGACCCGAGCCCGCGACACCGCGACGCACCTCGTCATCCGTCAGCGTCGCAGACAGCCGGGCGAACTCGCGGAGAGTGAAGGTGCGGTGCAGCAGCGCCGGAACCGACTGCACGACGAATGAACGGTGCTCCCGAGCCATGGCGAGCACCAGGTCGACGTTCTGCAGGATCGAGTCGTCCAGACGCCGCGCCCGATGGGCGGCGGCATCCGCCGCATCTGCGCCGTGAGACACGGCCAGCTGCTGAGCCTGCTCGGTCATCTCATGGGCGACCAGACCGTGCGTGCCCGCGCTGTGCAGGTGCACCCGCAGATCCCGCAGGCCGGCGTGGAGCAGCACCTCGGCCATCGGAGAGCGGCAGATGTTGCCCGTGCACACGGTGAGGATGCTGCCGCGTGGGCCGACCTGAGTCGGCACGGTGACCGGCAGCTTCAGCGGAACATCGTCGCGCGAGAGCGCCTCACGGAGCCGCCGCAGCTCGGCGCGGTTGACGCGAGGGCGAGTCTCGCCGTCGGGATCGGTCATCGCACCAGATTAGAACGCCGAGGCGCGAAGGCGGTCACCAACGCGACGAGAGCGACGCCGATGATGGTGCCCAGTGTGTTCGAGACGATGTCGGAGATCGCCGGAAAGCGCGACGGGATGCCCCATTGGACGCACTCGATCGTCACCGTGGTCGCGAAGCCGATCAGGATCACCACCCACCCGGGTACGCGCGGCCAGCCTGCGCTGAGCAGAAGCCCGAGCGGCACGAACAGGGCGATGTTCGCGAGGAACTCGAGCACCGGGTAGCCGACGGAGAACGGGATACGCGGGTCGAGGTAGTGGGCGATGTAGGCGACGATCCCGGTCACCTTGCCCGCCTGCGACGCAGGGAGCCAGGTGATCAGGAACAGCGCGATCGCGTAGGGGAGCAGAAGGACGTTCGGGAGAAGACGGAAATGCGGCCGGCGGCGCGGGGCCGGCGGGGCCCACATGTAGACGGGCCCTTCGACAGGCTCGCGCCCTTCCATAGGCTCAGGGACCCAGTTCGGAGGGGCAGATGTCGGCATGAGGACGAGCGTATCCGGACGATCTGAGGGACTGGTGGGCGTTTCGACTCGCTGGCGCTCGCTCAACGACCGAGGACGAAGTTCTTGATCTTGTCTACGAAGACGGACTCGCTGAACGGCGCGACGACGTTCGCAGCGATGAAGGGCGGCAGATCCATTGCCGCGGAGATCGCCGTGGCAAGGTCACCCGGGCCGGTCGACGCGGCGGCCACTCCGCTCACGCCATCCGTGAAGGTCTCCCGCTGCCCGCCGACGGGGCCGGTGACGACAGGCGTGCCTGCGGCCTGTGCCTCGACCGGGATGATGCCGAAGTCCTCCACGGCAGGGAAGACGAACGCGCTCGCCTGCTGCATGAGGGCGTAGAGCAGCGCATCCGAGGGGGAGATCACGAACATCACGGGAACGCCGGCATCCGTCGCCACAGCCCGCAGACGGGCTTCGTCAGGGCCGCTGCCGGCGATCACGGCAGGCAGATCGGCGCGAGCCGCGGACCGGATCACCAGGTCGAGTCTCTTGTAGGGGATGAAGCGAGACGCACCGAGCACGAACACAGGCGGCAGCTGCTCCAGCATCCGCCGCTCGGCGTCGTCCGTCACCGACGTGCGCCAGTCCGGAGTCGACAGAATGCGCTCCGTAACCACCGGCGGGTGGATCACCGTCGCATCCCGGTCCCAGGTCCGGGCGATCCGGTCTCGCACGAACCGACTGTTCGCAGCGATCGCGGTAGCCTCCTGTGCTCGCGTGCGGTCAAGACGCCGATAAGCGGGCGCGACCGCGCGCACGACCGCACTGCTGCCGCGCTCATCGAGCTCAGGCGACCAGATGTACCGAGCCGGCGTATGCGCGTACACGTACTTGGGGGTGCCGGAATCGCGGGGGCGGGCATGGTGGGCGAACAGGTGGGAACTGATCAGCATCCATTCGTACTCGTCGCCGTCTGACAGCCGCCGCCAGGTGGCCGGCATGAAGGGCAGCGCCAGCGCCTTGTGCCTGCGCAGGGGAGTGCGTGCCAGCCAGGTCTCGCGCACGGTGCGGTCGGCATAGCGCTCGGGGGCATCGTTCCACAGGCACTGGATCCCGGCGTCCGGGAATGCCGCGGCCATGGCATCGAGCACGCGCTCGGCGCCGCCGGACCTCTCGATCCATTCGTGGACGAGAAGGCCCGTCACTAGGGCCTGCCCATCCCGTAGTAGTCCCAGCCCGCCGCACGCCAGACGCTCGCGTCGTAGGAGTTGCGTCCATCGATCACCACGCGGCCGCGCACCAGCGAGGCGGCATGCTCCGGCGACAGCTCGCGTCGATACTCATCCCACTCGGTGACCAGCACCATGGCATCCGCGTCTTGCAGAGCCTCGTCCCGGCTCTCCACATAGGTCAGCTGAGGGTGCAGACGTCGGGCGTTCTCGATCGCCTCGGGGTCGGTGACGACCACGTCGGCACCCAGGCCGTTCAGCCGCACCGCGACCTCCAGGGCCGGGGAGTCGCGCACGTCGTCGCTGTAGGGCTTGAAGGCGGCACCCAGCAGCGTGACCTTCTTGCCGAACACGCTTCCGCCCAGACCCTCGACGACCAGCTGCACGGCACGATCGCGACGTCGCAGGTTGATCGCATCCACTTCGCGGAGGAAGTTCACGGACTCGCCTCGGCCCAGCTCCTCGGCGCGGGCGGCGAACGCGCGGATGTCCTTGGGCAGGCAGCCACCGCCGAACCCGATGCCGGCACCCAGGAATGCACGGCCGATGCGCTTGTCATGGCCGATCGCCTCGGCCAGCAGCGTGACATCAGCACCCGTCACCTCTGCGATCTCGGCCATCGCATTGATGAAGGAGATCTTCGTCGCGAGGAACGCGTTGGCCGAGACCTTCACGAGCTCGGCCGTGGCGTAGTCGGTGACGATGAACGGAGTGCCCTTGGCGACGGCCGGGTGATACACCTGACGAAGCAGGTCGGCGGCGCGCTCACCCTCCGCGCCCGCGGGCACTCCGGCGACCAGGCGGTCCGGGTCGATGGTGTCCTGAACGGCCCAGCCCTCGCGCAGGAACTCAGGGTTCCAGACCAGCGTCGCGCCGGTCGGAGCGACGCGCTCCGCCAGCACGGCGGCCGTGCCCACCGGAACGGTCGACTTGCCCGCCACCACGTCGCCCTCGCGCAGATGCGGAATGAGCGCATCGAAGGCGGCATCCACGAACGACAGGTCGGCGGCGTGCCCGCTCTGCTGCTGCGGCGTGCCCACACCGACGAAATGCACGGCTGCGCCGGCGGCGGCCGACATGTCAGTGGTGAACGTGAGAGCACCCGAGCGCACGCCCTGCTGCAGGAGCTCCGGAAGCCCCGGCTCGAAGAACGGTGCGTCACCCCGCGACAGCGCGCGAACCTTGTCGGCGTCGATGTCGATGCCCACCACGTCGTGACCGATCGAAGCCATGGCCGCCGCGTGCACGGCCCCCAGATAACCGCATCCGATGACAGAAATTCTCACGACGGCTTTCCTTTCCCCCGAGGACGTCGATAGTTCATCATGATGCATCCGCGCTGCCGCGAGGCGCGAAGGTCAGCCGTTATACCAGGATATTCAGCTATTCTTTACCGGCTGGCGCGGGGCAGGGGCGGATGCTCCGGCCGCAGACACCATCATGATGACCAGTGAAGGCGACTCCGAAACCGGCCCGACATCTCGAGGCCGGGCGGTTCGCCGCACCTGGGGAGCGGCCGCAATCGTCAGCGGAGAGCTGGCTCCCGGCGCCGTTCAGGACTTCGGCGAAGCCACGGTGCCGAGCGCGACGCTGCTCCTGTGCGCCGGCACCGTGTCGGTGGGAGCCGGCTCGGCCACGATCATCACGGATCCGATCGTCTACGTAGGGCCCGCCGGCGAGGTGACGCTTCGCGCGCACACGGCCGTCGGCGTGGTCGCCGTCAGCGTTCCTGCGACAGGCGGGGCCTCGTCCCGCGAGGATTCGGAGACTCACGAGGAGGCCGACGCGGCCCCGTGGTGGCTCGTCGCGCCCGGCGCCTACACCGACGGCATCCGCGCGCTGGTCGCGACCCTGCTCGAGGACGAGAGCGCCCACGACGAGACCGCCGACGCGCTCGTCGAGCGCATACTGACGCAAGCGGTGCAGGGGGTCGCAGTGCGATACTGAGGGAACGCTTGAGGGGGCGCACATGGGGATGGGGCTGCTGCGACACACGCCACCCTTCGCCGCGCCCTCCCGACTGGGCGCGTGGTGGGCGAACATCTGGCGCTGGTGCCTGTTCGCGGGCGGTGTCGTCTTCGCCGTCTATCTTCTGCTGGACCGCGCGATCCCGAACGGCGCAGTCATGGCATCCGCCATCGCCGTGCTCGTCGTCGGGGTCGTACTCACCGCGGCCGAGCCCCTCGCCATCGCGCTGATGGCGACGCCCGCCATCCTCATCACCGAACGCCTCGGCGCGGGTGGGGTGGACCTCACCGTGTCGGATGCCGCACTCGCCGCAGCCCTCGGTGCGGTCGTGCTGCTGGGCAAGCACGACTACACCCCGCCGATGAAGGCGATGCTGTGGGCGAACCTGGGCTACCAGTTCGCGACGCTGTTCACCGTGATCGTCAACCCCTTCCCGCAGAACACCGTCGAATGGGTGCATGCGTGGGTGCTCATCTCGGGTGCACTGGTCGTCGGCTGGGCGATCGGCCGGGCCGGGCACGCGCGGCTGGCACTCATCCTGATCCTGGGCGCGGCCGCGGTGATCGCAGCCGGGACCTTCGGCACGGCACTGCTGCAGGCCGTCTCGGGCGAGCCGCTTCATGCCGTCTACCCGACCTGGCCGTGGCCGATGCACAAGAACTTCGCGGGCGGCATGCTGGCCTTCGCGGCCCTCATCGCCTACGTGAACCCGCCCTGGGCCAAGATCGATCCGCGCTGGATGAAGGCGGGGTTCGTCGTCTTCCTGATCGCGTTGCTGCTCACCCAATCTCGGCAGGCCGGCATCGGGCTCGCCGTCGCACTTCTCGTGCACACCCTGCGCCGCGGCGTGCGCCAGCACATCGCTCTCGTCGTCGTGCTGGCGGTGCCCGCTGCCTATCTGATCGTGCAGAGCGTGATCGAGCAGATCGATTCTCAGAACCGCTTCAACTCCTTCTACCAGCGCCTGGACTGGATGCGCGAGGTCTTCGCCTTCTGGAAGCACTCGCCGATCTTCGGACACGGGCTGCGCTACTGGTATGTGAGTCCGCAGGCGAACTTCCAGCCGCCGCAGGCCGAGATCGAGGTGGCGGCCTCGGCGGGCATCATCGGACTCGTCGGGTTCCTGACGATGTGGGTCGTCATGCTCGTCGCGCTGTGGCGGGTGGCTCCGCAGTACGGCATGCTCGCCTTCGGTCTGGTGCTCTCCCGCATCGTCCAGGCGCAGTTCGACCTGTTCTGGGTGGCCGCGCAGGTGTCGATTCCGTTCTTCGTGGCGGGGATCTGTCTGGGGGCGCAGGCGCTCGCGCATGAGCGCGATCCCGATGAGAAGATCTGGGCGCCCCGTCAGCGCAGAACCCGGCGCGCGAGCGCACGGCCGCAGATCGACCGCGCCCTGGCCAGAGCAGGGATCCGCGAGAAGGACGTCAGCGTATGATCAACCGCAACAGAGGGGCATGGGGATGAGGCTTCGGGACTATGCGGGCGCGTTCCGCAGGTATTGGTTCGCCATCGTGCTGATGATCGCGCTCGGCATCGGTGTCGGCTACGGCTGGGCCAAACTGCAGACCCCCGTCTACCAGGCCGACGCCAGCGGCTACATCAGCGTCAGCGACAACGTCGACCAGACGAATTTCGGACTGGGACAGGCCGACAGTCTGGCCAAGAGCAAGGTTCCGACGTACCTCGACATGGCGACATGGCGAACCGTCGCGGAGCGGGCGGTCGAACAGCTGAAGCTGTCGGCTTCGCCCGAGGCACTGGTGCAGCGCATCTCGACCTCCAACCCGCAGGGCACCGCGATCCTGAAGATCTCCGCCACCGGTGACTCGCCGGCCGCAGCCCGCGACCTCGCCTCGGCCTGGGTCACCGCCCTGTCCGCCGAGATCGATCGCGTAGAAGGCGACGGCAGCGCAGGAAGCGCCGACATGACCATCCAGCTCGGCGAATCGGCATCCCTGCCGACCGCGCCGCAGTTCCCCGATGAGAAGATGGCGATGATCGTCGGGCTCATGCTCGGGCTCGGGGGCGGGATCGCCTTCGCGCTCGTCCGTGCGATGGCGGACCGTCGCCTGCGAAGCGCTGCGGATGTGGAGCAGCGGCTGAGCATCCCGGTCGCCGGCACACTCCCCGATGTGGGAGCACTGTCCGGCGGAAACCGGCTTTACAGGCCGACGGACTCCGCAGACGGCATGAAGGCGCAGCGCGCCGACTTCGCCGTGCGCGAGTCACTGCGCATGCTGCGGACCAACCTGCAGTTCATGAACGTCGACGACCCGCCGCGCACGATCGTCGTCACCAGCGCCATGCCCGGCGAGGGCAAGTCGACAGTAGCCGCGAACCTGGCCGGCACGCTGGCGGCCAACGGCGTGCACGTCATCCTGATCGACGGCGATCTGCGTCGACCGACCGTCGCCGAGACCACCGGGGTCAACGGAGACATCGGTCTCTCCGACGTGCTGGCCGGACGGCTCGAGATCACCGACGCGCTGCGCCGCGTGAACGGCATCCCCAACCTGCTGGTGCTGCCGGCCGGCACCCTGCCGCCGAATCCCAGTGAGCTGCTCGGGTCGGAGCGGATGCACGCGCTGCTGAACGACCTGGCCAAGCACGCGATGGTGATCATCGACGCACCTCCGTTGCTCTCCGTCACCGACGGGGCGATTCTGACGCGCCAGGCCGATGGTGCGCTCGTGGTCGTCTCTGCCGGCCGGACCAGCTACGACATCGTGGACGACGCGCTTGCGGTCCTGGACAAGATCCATGGTCACGTGCTCGGCATCGTGCTCAACAGGCTGCCGGTCACGGGTGGCACCTATGGCGGGGTGTACGCCTATGAGGCGGGCGTGCAGGAGGCAGCGCCGCAGCCGGTTCCGCGCCCGAGGAAGGCCACGCCGGCGGAGTCCGCGACCAGGAAGCCGCGCCCGGCTGCAGGCGTTCGTCGCCAGGCGAATGCGGGGATCGAGCAGGACGCCGATCTGCTGGACGACCTGTTCCGGGGAACTCCAGCGGGTCCCGTACCAGCCGAGCACCGCGTCGATGGCGGTCGCTGAAGACGGACGGCGTCTGCGCGTCGCGCTGATCGCCTCGTCCTACGCGCCGCATGTGGGCGGAGTGGAAGAGCACGTGGCGCAGGTCGCGCGCGCGCTGGATGCCCACGGGCACGTCGTCGAGGTGTGGACGGTCGATCGGGGTGAGCGCACCCAGGACTCGGCCCCGTTCCCCGTGCGCTACCTTCCCACGCCGCTGCCCGCCCGCAGCATCTCGGCCATGCTGCGTTACGCGACCACGGCAATCGGCGCTCGCCGCAGGTGGGCGGCCGCCGCGGGCGACCTGCGGCCCGACGTGCTGGTCGTGCAGTGCTTCGGGCCCAACGGCATCTATGCGCTGCGCCTGCACCGGCGGACGGGCATCCCGCTCGTCGTGGTGTCGCACGGTGAGACGCTCGGCGACGACAACGGCGCCTTCGTGCGCTCGCGGCAGCTGCGCACGGCGCTGCGCGAAGCGTTGTCCACAGCATCCGCCCACGCCGCCCCCAGTCGTTACGTGCTCGACGACCTCACCGCCCGATTCGGTGCAGGGGAGGGCACGATCATTCCCAACGGGGTCGCGCCGCTGCCTCGGCTGGGCTCGGTCGTGCGGGCGGACGATCTGATCATCGCCGTCGGTCGGCTCGGGCGGATGAAGGGATTCGACCTGCTGATCGACGCGATCACGCGGGTCGACGGGGCTCGGCTCGAGATCGTCGGTGGCGGTCCCGAGCGCGACGCGCTGCAGCAGCAGATCGATGAGGCGGGACTGTCGGATCGGGTGCGGCTGGTCGGTGCTCGGGATGCCGCAGGCGTCGCCGAGCGCATCGCGGCGGCCACCGCCGTGGTGGTGCCGAGCCGATCCGAATCGTTCGGCATCGTCGCCCTGGAAGCCTGGCGCGGTGGCGCACCGCTGATCGTGACCTCGCGCGGGGGAGCCGCGGAGTTCGTGCAAGACGGCGAAGGCGGTCTTCTCGTCGACCCCCTCGACATCGACGCCCTGGCGGATGCGATGCGCCGGATGCTCGACGACGCAGGACTGCGCGAGCGCCTGGCGCGGAAGGGCGCCGAGCGGGTGAAGGCGTTCAGCTGGCCGCGCGTCGCCCTGCTGTACGAGATGATGCTCGACGCGATCGTTCGCCGCTCCCGGAAGCCGCGGTGACGGCGATGCGCATGCCGCGGTATGAGGGCGCGCTGCGACGGCGGGGCAGGCAGGTGCGACGGTTCGCAGAGGCGCTCGCCGAACCTCGTGCGCGCCGCGACGGGGTGATCGTGCCCGCATTCTGGTGGGACGGTCACCCGAACTTCGGCGACGACCTGACGCCGATGCTGCTGCCCCGGTACGGGATCGTCCCCCTCTACCGCGAACCTCGTGCGGCCCGCCTGATCGGTGTCGGCAGCCTGCTCGAGTTCCTGCCCACGGATTTCGCCGGGGCGATCTGGGGGACCGGATTGATGAACGACGCCGCGTACCCGCTGCCCCATGCGACAGTTCTCGCCGTGCGCGGCCCGCTCACCGCCGAGCGCATCGGACTGCGCGAGCAGCCGGCCTACGGTGATCCCGGGCTGCTCGTGGCGCGGCACGTGCCGAGGCCGGTGCAGGACGGGCGCATCGCGGTGGTTCCGCACGGACATCACCGCACGCATGCCGGGCTCGCGCGCCTGATCGCCGCGGAGGGCGATGCCGTGCGCATCGTGAACGTGCATCAGCGTGCGGCCGCCGCCGTGCGGGAGATCGCCGCGAGCCGCGCGGTTGTCACCACGTCATTGCACGGGTTGATCACGGCTGACGCATACGGCATCCCCGCGGTCTGGACGATGCTCGAGCCGCCGCTCGGGGGAGGCGATTTCAAGTTCCGCGACTACGAGGCCGCCGTCACCCCGGGCCGCACGCGCTACCGGGCGTTCGACGGGGCGGGCTCGCTCGAAGAGTTCGTCGACGGCGCGTGGGCTGCCGATCCGGCGGTGGTCACGCGGCTGAGCGACTCGCTGGAGGATGCGCTCGATGGCGTCATGGCATCCGCGATCGGCGCCTTCCCCGTGGCAGCCGTGCGCGCCCTGCTCGGGGGCTGATCGTCTCAGCGCGTCAACCGGCTCAGCCCTTCAGTCGCTGGCGCAGCGACCGCAGCAGCGGCATCCGGGCGGCGCTTCGAATCGCGCGCGAGGCTGCAGTGCGCGCGGCCTCCAGCGCTGCTCGACGACGGTCGGCCGCATCCCACTGCCACCCGACCTCGGTCGCGTAGGCGCGGATCTCCCGGTGGTACGGGTCGTCGGATGACAGCACCTTCGCGACGAAAGCGTCTCTCCGCTCGGCATAGCGCTCGTACGAGAACGTTCCCGGGCAGTACTCCTGCAGGTGCCCGGCGATCTCGAACGTCAGCATCGTGCGCATGCACTTCGAACACGCCGAGCAGTTGCGGGTCCGAGCCGGGTCGCCGTCGGTGCACACATCGAGGTGCTGCGACTCGGGTCGACCGATCAGCGACAGGGTCTTCTGCACGCGGGTGAGTCCTGAGTTCGCCGAGGCGATCGTCACCGCAGCGGTGGACAGCAGCGGCACCAGCATCGTGTCGATGCGGGCGATCTCGCCGGTGTCGTCCACCCGCACGTACGGGAACGGGATCGCCGAGGCGAGATGCAGATGGCCGATGCCGGCGCCGAGCAGGTGCGGCACGGCCGCATTGCGCATGGTGACGGACTCGATGAACCCGATGCGCGGGTAGTGCTCGTCGAGGTTGCTGTCCACCGTGACGAACGGCAGGCCCAGCTCGTCGGCGATCCGCGCCAGCGGCTCGCGGCGACGATGCCAGAGCTCATCGGCGATGCTGCCATGGCCGTGCGCGCCCACGTTGTTGTTCAGCAGATGCGTCACCCGCAGCGACTGCGGCACATCGTCGCCCCAGAGGTACTCCGCGAGCGAGGAGAACGAATCCACCCCGCCCGAGAAGCCCGTGGCGACACCGGCCGCTCTCGGCGCGGGAGCGACCGGCGCGTCGGCCGTCACCTGGATGACGGACAGATCAGGATGCTCCATCCGCAGCAGCCGCTGCAGGTCGGCATTCGCGTAGTGCAGCAGGCTGTCGCTCACCGTGCCGCCCACATGCAGATCGAGCCCTTCCTTCATGGCGGGCATGAGCAGGGCGATCAGGACGTGATCGGCGCGATCGCTCACCAGGTCGCCGAACAGCTCGTCGACCGAGAACCACAGAGGCGCGCGGCCGCCGACGTCCGTGGTCACCCTCACCCGGCCGTCGATCTCGTCGCGTCGCGGCGGTGAGGTCTCCATCACGTCGGCCTCGTGAATGCGGGTCATCGCAGCGACTCCCAGACCCTGGCATGTCCCAGCGCGCTGCGCTCCCAGGTGAACTCGCCGGCATGCGCCCGGGCGTCGCGCACCAACGCGGAGAGGGCGGAGTCGCCGGAGGTCGCCTCGAGCAGGCCGGATGCGATCGAGTCTCCATCCGGTTCGACCAGCAGCGCATGGCCCGCGGCCACCTCTGTGAGGCTGCTCGTGTTCGCGACCACCGCTGGAGTGTGCGCCGCCATCGCCTCGAGCACCGGCAGTCCGAAGCCCTCGTAGAGCGAGGGGACGGCCATCGCACTCGCCGACGCGACCAGACCCGGCATCGCCTCATCGGCCACGCGTCCGAGCAGAACCACACCCGGCATCCCCTCGAAGAGCGCGGTCCGACGCGGATGCGGTGGACCGGCCAGCGCGAGAGTGAGCTCCGGGCGCTCGGCCCGCACGCGCGGCCACGCCGCAGCCAGTCCGGCAAGATTCTTCCGCTCAGCCGCGCCGCCCACGTGGAGCACGTACGGGCGGTGCAGTCCGAGTGCGGCGAGTTCTTCGTCGAGCAGCGGAGCGGCGTCGAAGTAGCGGGGGTCGACCCCGTTGTGCACGACCTGCGGCTGCGGGATGCCGAGCACCTCGACCGCCTCGCGGGCGCTGAACTCCGAGACGCAGATCACCGCAGCCGCTCGCCGAAGCTCCTCGACGGCGGCGGGCACCGGCGCGGACTCGTCCGTGAACCGCCAGGCCACCACATCATGCAGCGTCACGACGTCTGCGTGCGGCGACGGCGGCAGCTCGAGGCCCATCCGATGCGAGACGGTGTCGCCGGCGAACAGCATCCGTCCTGCCTCCCGACGCACCGCAGCCGATGCCCGAGACAGGTAGCCTATCGGCAGCCGCCGCGTGCCGGCCAGGGGCGATCGCAGCGAACGCACCACCAGCTGTCGCGTGCGCCACGGCGTCGACGTGACCTCGGCCAGCGCCGTCGGCATCCGGCTCACAATCTGCTGCTCATACGCCTGCGCGCCCATCGGCGTGGTCGTCGCGATCGTGGCGATGCTCAGACGAGGGCTGCTCATGACGATCGTCGGCTCGGTCGTGCCAAGCGCGCCATCCGCCCGAGCAGCCGGTTCACCGCGCCGTAGCGGCGCTCGAGCACCTCGAGTCGGTCGGCCTGGCTCTGCCGCTCGGCATCGACCTTCCAGTACCGGGCCATGATCTCCTCGACATGCGCGCCCCAGATGTCGGCGTTCATCCGCACGACGTCCAGGCTGAGAGCGATCCGGTCGCCGTACGGCGTGCGTGCAGTGGCCTGACCGCTGTGACGGCGGTACTCGTACAACGGCTCGTGCACGACATGCGCCTTCTTGCCGGTTGCCAGCAGGCGCACCCAGAACTCCCAGTCCTGCCCCAGACGCAGACCCGGGGCGAACCCGTTCAGAGCCACCCAGTCGCTGCGGCGGAACGCGGATGCGCCCGGGATGATGTTGCCGAAGAGCAGGTCTGCGACGCCGTTCACCTCGGGCAGTCGCTGCACGCCTGTGGCCCGCCCGAAGAACCGCAGGTCGACGGAGACGATTCCCGCTTCGGGATCCGAATCGAGCTCGCGCACGACGTTCGCCGCGAAGGTCGGAAGGATGCGATCGTCGCTGCCCAGCGGCATGAGGTAGTCGGTGTCGAGGGCGGCAGCACCGGTGTCGAGCGCCCTGCTCGTGCCGCGATTCTCGGGGTGACGGATCACCCGAAGACCCTGCTGTTCGAAACGCGCGAGCGCGTCGAGCGTGGACGGATTCGTCGAGCCGTCGTCGACGATCACGACCACGCATTCGAGTGTCTGAGCACGCACGGAGGCGATGCACTCATCGAGGAACTCGCCCTCGGTGTTCCACACCGGGATGACGATCCCCAGCGTCCCCTGCATCCGCGCTCCCCTCGCTGTGCCTCACAGTCTAGGGGCGCGTCGATCGTGCGTCGCGGCCCGGTTCAGCGCCTGAGGGCCAGGCGGATGGCATCCGCCGCCGGGCCCTGGCGCTCCGGAGCCAGCGGGGCCGGACGCGCCTGACGCAACGCGGCCCCGATGCCCCAGAGGATGCCGGGAACGGTGACGCCCAGACGCTGCATCCGACGACCCAGGCCGCCGGCCGCGCCGACCGCGCGCAGATCGGCCGCGATCCAGCGACGCACCAAGCGCGATCCCAGACCCGCATGGCGCGCGAGCAGCACCAGATGGTTGCGGCGGCCGTAGAGCTTGTATCGGGTGTCGAAACGGCGGCCCTTCACGTGCGGTGCCGGCAGGTGATCGACGACGGCGTCCGGAGCGAACACGGTGAGCCCGCCCAGCTGCTTCACCCGGAGGAACATGTCGGTGTCCTCGCGCATCGCGGTACCGGGGTAGTCGTCGCGGAATCCACCCAGTCGGGCGATCATCTCGCGGCGGAACGACATGTTCGCCCCGATCCCGTGATCCACCGGCACCGGTCCAGCGGGCAGAGACGCGAACCCGGCGGTCAGGGTGCCGTCCTCGCGCAGCCTGCCGATCGGAAGCTCGTATGTCTCCTCGCCGGGCTGGAGGTTGCGAGTGCGGCCCGCCACAGCATCCGGCGCAGGCGTCGCCGCGAAGGCCGCGAGAAGTCCGCTTTGCCAGCCTTCGGAGATCACGACGTCGTCGTCGAGGAACGCGACGACGTCGCCGTGCACGTGCAGCAGCGCCGCGTTGCGAGAGCGTGTCATCCAGCCGGCCAGATCAGGGCGGTGCACGTACTGCGCTCCAGGGAAGGCCGTCTCCGCGGCGGCGCGGTCGTCGCGGGCGGACGCATCGACCACGACGACCTCGACATCGCCGGCGTGCGCCGCGAGCGAGGCGAGGCACCTCACCAGGAACGCGGTGCGCTCATAGGTGACGACGCACACGGTCAGAAGCGGGTCTGGCATGCCGCTCAGCCTAGTTGGGCGGCGCCGGGCGATAGGCTCGCGGCAGGCGGCCGAAAGGTGTGGGGATGACGGAGCCCAGGGTGACGGTGATCGTCCCCACGAATCGTGGTGGGGAGTACCTCGATGCGGCGATCGCATCGGTGCGGGCGCAGACAGTCCCCGTGCACGAGATCGTGCTCGTCGATGACGGCTCTCCCGCACCGGGTCTCGGTGGCGTCGCCGAGCGGCTCGGACTCGGATACCTGCGGCAGGAGCCCTCGGGATTGTCCGTCGGGCGCAACAACGGCGCCGTCGCCGCGACCGGGGACTGGATCGCCTACCTCGACGACGACGATGTCTGGCATCCGGAGCGCATCGAGGAGCAGCTGAGGGCGCTCGATGCGATGCCCGACGCGATCGCCGCCTGCACCGGAGGCTGGTACATGGATGCCGAGGGAGTGACGTTCGGATCGGGATGGGGTGCCCCGCAGGCATCGTCCGCGCAGATGATCGCGTACGACGCGATTCCGCCGCGCATCACGACGCTGCTGATCCGTCGCACTGCCTATCTGGCCGTCGACGGCTGCCGCAGCGCGATGGAACCCGCCGAGGACAACGACCTGATCCAGCGCCTGCTGCAGCGCGGCGAGATCGCGTGCGTCGACCGTCAGCTGGTCGGATATCGGAGGCACCGCGGAAACGTCACTCAGCGCGGCCTGGCTGGTCGAGAGGCGAACCGGCGGGTACTCGCCGACCTGCTCGACAGCGCTCGATCGGATCAGCGGCTGACCCGGATGCTGCGCCGGCACCGAGCGGCCTTTCGCCGCTATGCGGCCGCGGAGAACCTCGGTGAGTTCATCACCGCCGTGCGACGGGGCGAGCGCGGCTATGCCCTGCGGATCGCCGGATGGGGACTGCTGCACGTGGCGCTGCAGTCGGTGCGGGCCGTGGTCACGCGAGCGCGCGGATCGGGCGATCAGCCGAAGCCGTCGAGTGCCGTCCAAGCCGGATCCAGCTGATCGGCCGTCGAACTGCCGCCCAGACGGGCGTGGAAGCTCGGCATGATGATCTTCGCGTCGACATTCATCGCATCCGCGACGTAGGCAGCCCAGTAGGTGAACGTGGAGTTCATCCCGATGATGCGCCGGGCGCCCGCGACGGCCAGGAAGTTCGCAGCGGGATCGGGTTTCGCGTAGGCGACGCTGCTCGCCCGCTCGCGGATCGGGCCGTCGAGGTTCTCACGGCACCACACGTCGTCGTCCGAGACGACCAGCACGTCGACGACGTCGTCGAGCAGTGCCAGAGCCGCGCGGACGTAGCCGACCTGGTCGAAGCCGTAACTGGCGGCTTTCAACGGCGTCGAGTAATAGTCACCGCGGCGCACGTTGATCACGAGCCGGCCGGGAGGACCGACGGGGATGCGGGGCGCCAGCACGTCGCGGGCGAACTCATGCAGCGTCTCCCGCGAGTAGTCGATGCCGAACCGCTGACGGAAGGTCGTCTCCTCCCAATCGCGCCGATCATGGAAGCCGATCTCGGCGTCGTCGACGGTCAGCGCGCGCAGTTCCGGGAACGTGTCGAACCACTCGGCCATGCCGGGTGCCTCGCGCACGAACGTCGGCTGCCCCAGCGCTGTCTGCTGATGGGCATCGAGCCACAGATACAGCCAGTTGCCGAACCGCAGCCCGACCGGCGGAGTCATGATCACCGTGCGGTCTCCGCGCCGGAAGAAGTCGACCGTCGTCCGGCGGAGTCGCCGACCCCGCCACGCCAGATGATGAACGACGCGAAGGGGCAGAGACGACGGGTTCGACACGAGCGACAGCCTAGCGTCGGGCGCCGCCCGATCAGTCGAGCGAGCCGAGCTGCACAAGCCGTGCGAACTCGGCATCCGATGCACGCACCTCGTCGAACGTGCCGGAGACGGCGACCTCGCCATGGCGCATGAAGATCAGCTGATCGACGTGGCGCACGGTGGAAAGCCGGTGTGCGACGACGATGATCGTCATCGACCCCTGCAGCTGCTGAAGGGTCTGGGCGATCTCGTACTCGGTGGCGTTGTCGAGCGCCGAGGTCGCCTCATCGAGTACGAGCACCCGCGGTCGACGGTACAGCGCGCGCGCCAGACCGACCCGCTGTCGTTGGCCACCTGACAGGCGCACGCCGCGATCGCCGACCATGGTGTCCAGGCCCTCGGGCAGCTCGGCCACCAGATCGTCGAGCAGCGACATCCGCACGACTTCGCGTGCTCGTTCTTCGTCGATCTGCTCGCGACGCTGCCCGAACGCGATGTTCTCGATGAGCGTCGTGTTCGACAGGAACACGTCCTGCGGGACGACGCCGAGTCCCGCATGCCAGCTCGCGAGATCGGTGTCGATGGACCGGTCGCCGCAGCGGATCTCACCACCGGTGGGCGTGAGCAGACCGAGCAGCAGGTCGAGCAGTGTGCTCTTGCCCGCGCCGCTGGAGCCGACGAACGCTGTCGTGCGGTTCTCGGGGATGGTCAGGGTGATCGCGCGCAGCACGTCTTCGCTGGAGTCCGGGAAGCGGAAGCTCAGATCCTCCACGCTGATGTCGCCGGTGAGCGCACGGGCGTTCGCGGACGCCTCTGCGTGCTGTCCCTCGGACTCGAGCTGATCGAGCGCTTCGACCATGATCCGCAGACCGGCACGGCCGGCGCGAGTCGTCGCCACGTTCGCGGTGATGCGGTTGAGCGTGGGAAGCAGGCGCATCGAGGCGGCGGCGAAGACGCCGAGCACCGGCAGGATCTCACCCTGTTGTCCGGTCATCGCGAGGATCGCGGCGATGCCGGCGATCGCGAGGATGAAGGCGATCTCGAGCAGATAGCGCGGGATGTCGCTGAGGATGCCCATCTGCCGCAGCGCATGCGCGGCACGAAGGCGGGCGGCGCGGAAACGGCTCACGAAGAGCGCCGAGCTGGCCGTCAGCCGGGTCTCGCGGAAGCCTTCGATGCCCGGCATGAGGGCCTGCCACGCCTGCAGAGAAGCGGATGCCGTCACCTCGCCGAGTCCGATCTGTCGGCGGCGCAGCGCGCGCTGCACACCGAACACGATCACGCCGAACAGCACGGCCGCGAAGATCGTCGACAGCAGCGAGCTCCACGCCAGGACCACGATGATGGCGGTCATGGTCACCAGATCGGTCGAGATGCTCACCGTCGCCAGCAGCACGCTGGACGCCTGATTCGTGGCGTCGTTCACATTGCGGTAGATCTCGCTCGAGCTGCGCTTGCGATGCGCCCCGTACGGGGCCAGCACGTACCGGCGCATCAGCTCGGACGCGGCCAGGGCCGACACCCTGGTGGTGCGGCCGAGCAGCCACCAGCGGAACACGAGCGCACCGATGCTCTTCACGAGGAAGGCCACGGTGACGAGCGCAGCCACCAGCGGCAGCAGCGAGCTCACCTCGGTCGCCCCGGTCAGCGACGAGATCGTGCCGAGAAAGGGCCCGTCGGTGGTCCCGACGGTGATCAACTGCATCAGCGGAAGCATCGCGAGCACGCCGACCATGTCGAGACCGGCGAGGAGCAGCGAGACGGTGACGGTGACGGCGATCCAGCGGCCCGGAGCGGCGCCTGTGGTCTCGAGAAGCCGACGCAGCTGCGCCAGTTCCGATTGTCGCCCCATACTGTGATCCCCGTCCCCTCGCAGTTGTCGGCGCGCATCGCGGCGACAGCTTCGATGAATCTAACATCGACGTTCTGCGCCGAAGCGGATCCGTTATATCGGCGTCTTCCCAGCAGAGGACGATTGAGCTAGTCTTAGTCGGTAATGCCTTTGGCGTTCACGGCTCTATGGGGGAGCCGCGCTGGGGCGCACAATTGGGGATGCTCACATGAGCGAGAAATCGCAGACCACCGGCGACGGAATCAGTCGCCGTACCGTGACCAAGGCGATGGCGTGGGCGGTTCCCGCGATCGCCGTCGCCGCACCGATTCCGGCTTTCGCTGCATCGGGCCCGCCGCCCACAGTCACCGTCGGTCCTGCGCTGAAGTGGCCCGGCGCGAGCTGCACGAACGAGCCGGGCGCACCGCTCGACGCCAACAAGGCGTACATGTTCACGTTCCACGTCGACAACACCACCTCCAGCGTCATCTACATCTACGGGGTGACGCTGACGACGTCGAGCGGGATCACGTTCTCGGTCTACGGTGCAGACCCCGCGTTCGGCACGCCGATCGCACCGGGCGACAGCGTCTGCCTGCACGTATGGGCGAACAGCAGCGACAGTGGGAACATCAATTTCGATGCGCATGCCGAGATCAGCTGGGGACACAACTGGCCCGGCCCCGACCCTGACAACCACGCGCCTGTGACCAAGGACTGGCACGTGTCCAGCACACCGACTCCGACGTCGGCCGGTTACGGTCAGTGCGGCTACCCGCCCTGCTGATCATCTGACTGTCGAACACTGGTCGGCGCCTGTCGTGCGTCCTCTGCTGTCATACGAACTCCCCTCAGGGTGACAGCAGGGCGACGAGTTGCGCGACGCGCGTCGACCAGTCGGCGTTCGTGGCATTCGCATCCTGGGGGAAGCGCGTCCCCGCGGGGATCGCGGCAGCGACGGCAGCCGCGAATGCCGCGCCGCCGGCGATCTGTGCATTCGGGGTATCTCGGAACCCCGCGACCGGCGTCGACACCACCGGCCTGCCGACGGCCTGATACTCATAGAGCTTGATCGGGTCTAGGCTCTCGGTGAATGCGTCGACGACGTGCGGCACGACCAGCACGTCGGCATGCTGCAGGTAGGCGGGCACCTGATCGTGCGGCCGAGCGCCGAGCACGATCGCACCCGCGTCGCGCACGCGCTGGGCGTCCGAGGCGCTCCATGCCTCGGGCCCGATGAGCACCAGCCGGCCCTTGCCGTGTATGGCGTTCGCGGTCGCCATGCACAGGTCGACGTCGATGCGATCCCGGTGCAGCGTGCCGACGTAGAGCGCGTACGGCTCGGCGGGAGCATCCGCAGGTCGCGGCATCGGCGTCAGGTAGCGCGCAGTGTCGACGCCGTTGCGCACCAGGGCGATGTCCACCCGCTGCGGCGACTTGCGTCGGACGAGTTCGGGCGAGCAGGCGACGACCGTCGTGGCGTGCTCCAGCAACCAGGCCTCGCCGTCCGCGATGCGCTGCTGCTCGGCCTCCGGGCGATCAGCGGCCAACCAGTCATCGGTCATGTCGTAGAGCACCGGCCAACCGGTGCGCTGGGCGAGCTGCACTGAAGCCGGATCGTTGACCCAGAGCATCGGATGCTGCATCTCGAGCTGTTCTGCCGCGCGAGCCGCAGCCTGTGCCAGCCGGTCGTCTGCACGGCGATCGAGACGGCGCGGCAGCCACTTGACGGGGCGCAGCCCCCACAGTCGGTCATCGATGCGGCGCAGACCACTGCCGAGGTCGGGGCGGCGCCCGCTGCGCAGGTCGTGCGCGGGGTCATCTGCCGGTTCGACGAACAGCACCCGCAGTTCGGGCTCGGCGGCGAGCAGGCCCGAGATCAGATGCTGGTTGCGGCGCCACACTCCGTCCCAGCGCTCCAGCGACAGCACGACGAGATCCTTGGAGGCGTTCACGCGCGCCGCCCTCCGGTGCGCTCCAGTGCCCGGCGGTACACGGCGTCCGTGCAGGCGACCTGACCCTCCAGCGAGAACTCCGTGCGGGCGCGGTCGCGGGCTGCGGCCGCGAGGCGAGCTCGTCGCTCGTCGTCGCCGGCCAGGGTGCGCAGGGCTGTTGCAGCATCCTCGATGTCGCCCGGTCGGTAGCCGCTGCGCTCATCCAGCCCGGCCAGCACATCCCGGTGACCGGCGGCGGCCGCGGCGATCGGGGCGATGCCGGCGGACATCGCCTCCAGTACTGCCAGGCCGAGGCCCTCGACCTCACACGGGGCGAGGAACAGTCCGGCCGTCCTCAGCAGCTCAGGGACGTCGTCACGGAAGCCCAGCAGCCGCACCGATTCGCCCGCATCGAGTTCATCGATGAGCCGCTGCAGGTCGCCGTGCAGCGGCCCGGCGCCCGCGATGTCGAGCCGCCAGCCGTCGCGGGCGAGACCGGACGACACGAAGGCGCGGATGCCGACGTCGGTGCGCTTCTCGGGTTGCAGACGCTGCGCCATCAGCACCACGCGCTCTCGCGGTGCTCCTGTGTCAGGGGCGGCCTCTGGCACGCCGGAGTGCACGACCGTCGAGGGGATGCCGGTGGCGCCGGCCACCGCTGTGCTGATCGCGATCTCGGCATCCACTCGCCGTCGTACAAGCAGGTCGACCGGCACTCCGAGTGCCCGCCCGCGAGGAAGGGCGAAGTGCCGGGTCGACACCAGTGCGGGACCGCGCCTGCCCAGCGCGAGAACGGCAGCGGCATCCGCATCCGTCATGTGCGCGTTCACCACATCCACATCATTGCTACGAGATCGCAGCGCGGAGAACGCCTGCCGGACCCCCGTCGCCGCAGCCCAGGTGGCATTCGCGGTGGCGAGCGGCTCTCGCATCCGCGGTTCTGCGCCACCGATGACATGCACGTCGTGCCCCGCCTCGGCCTGCGCGACCGCCAGCCGCAGCACGAACTGCTCCACGCCCGCGAAGCGGTCGGAGCAGACGACATGCATGATCCGGAGCGCGTCGCTCACCTCGTCACCGCCAGGCCACGCAGCACCGAGAGGTACTGCGCCGCGACGATCGGCCAGGCGAGGCCCGCCACCGTTTCCCGGCAGCGCACGCGCCATTCCTCGACATCTGTTGCCGCGATGCGCTCCAAGCGGTCGGCGATCATCACCGGGTCCCGGTCGACCAGATACCCGGTCTCGCCTTCGACGATCAGGTCAGGGGCGCATCCGGTGCGGGTCGCGATCACCGGCAGACCGGAGGCGAGCGCTTCGGCGATGACCAGGGCGAACGACTCGTAGCCGCTGGGCAGTACGAACATGTCGGCGGCGAAGTAGAAAGGGCGTACGTCGGCGTGCATCCCCGCGAACAGCACCCGCTCGGCGACTCCGCGCTGCTGCGCTCGCTGTCGCATCTCGGGAATGGTCTTCGTGTCGCCGCCCACGACGAGCAGCATCACCGTCGTCGCGTGCACCAGGGCATCGATCAGCTGCGGCACGCCCTTCCAACGCAGCTCATGTCCCACGAACAGCGCCACCCGGTGCTCGTCGTCCAGCGCCAGTGCCGCGCGCGCAGAGCTCCTCTCGTCTGGCGTCGGCGGACGGAACGTCTCGAGGTCGACGCCGTGCGGAATCACCTCGATCGGGGTGCGGATGCCGCGGTGCACTCGTCGCAGCACGCCGGCCTCGGCCGTGGTCGGCGCGATGATCATCCGGTGCGTGCCGTTGCGGAAGCGGATGCTGTCGCGCACCCACCCGAAGCCGATCGCGGGGTTGCGCAGCACGCGCAGCGGGGTACGGCCGCGGGCTGACACCGCCGCGATGGCGAGGCCGTGATCGACGTAGAGATCTCCGGCCATCACAGCATTGTGGCTGATGGCGACGGCATCCGCTCGCTCGGCGAGGAAACGACGTGCGCGGCGGGTGCCGGTGAACGTGAGATGCACGGTCGACCAGGCCTGACGCAGCTGGTGTCCGAGGCGGGTCCGAGCCGCCTTCGGCGTCATCGTGAACCGCTCGACCGTGTGCCCCTGAGCGAGGAACTCGCGCTCGAGGTTCCATGCCACCGCGCCGATGCCGGTGCCCGGGCCGACCCGCGAGGCGATCTGCACGATGTGCATCAGCCCGCCCTCCGGAACCGCTGCTCGACCCGCACCGGGCCCAGACAGTACAGAGCGGCGCGGCGACGGGCGGCGGCGCCGCGCTCGCCGCGGAGGACGATCGATCTGGCGGTCGCGCCGACCCAGGCCGCGAGCCGTGCGCTCTGCCAGCCGCCCGCGCCGAAGTGCTTGCGGAAGTAGCGCTCCTGAGAAGCATGGAAGTGCGCTTCGCGACGTCGGGGATCCGTGCTGGTCCCGCCGGCGGCGTGCACGGCCTGCACCGCGGGGACGGACGTGTGACGCCAGCCCAGCAGGTGCGCGCGGTAGGCCCAATCGGTCTCCTCCGCATAGAGGAAGAAGCGTTCGTCGAAGCCGCCGACCTGGTCCAGCGCCTCGGCGCGCAGCAGCAGCATCGAGCCGATCACGAACTGCGGGCCGCGGATCAGGCGCGCAAGGCCCACTGCTTCGAGCCAGCTGCGATGCGGCGCGGGGAACGGCCACAGGACCCGGGCGCTGTGGCCGGCATCGTCGACCTGGGCGGGGCCGACACTGGCCAGGTCGGGTTCGGCGCGCAGCGCCGTGTGCAGGCGCGTGATGGCATCCGCGTCGATCTCGGCATCCGGATTCAGCAGCAGCACGTCACCGCCGGGCACCAGGCGGTCGGTCAGGGCGAGGTTCACCGCGGAGCCGAAACCGATGTTGCCACCGGAATCGCGGTAGCGGATGCCGAGCTCCGCGCACAGCGCGGCGATCTCGGGCATCGACGAGTTGTCGATCACGGTGACCGGCAGGGCGGCAACGGGAGTGAGCGCCCGGCGCAGCATGTCGACCGCGCCGTAGGCGACCACGATGATCTCCAGGCCGCGTTCTGTCGTCGTCGCGTGCGCAACCGAGCGATACAGCTCCTGGTACTGGGCGGCCACCGACTCCCACGAGCATTCCTGTGCCCGCTTCAGACCGGCCTCGATGAGCTCGGCTCGGCGCGGGCCTGCTGCGGTCTCGAGAGCCTCGGCGAGTCTCTCCGGGTCGCCCACCGACACCACGATGCCCGCCCCGCCCACCGACACCACGATGCCCGCCCCGCCCACGACATCCGGCAGTGCACCGGCATCGCTGGAGACCACCGGCACTCCGGCGGCCATCGCCTCGACCGCCACCCGGCCGAACTGCTCGGTCCACGAGTCGGTGGGGATCGAGGGCACGGCGAGCACGTCGATCGAACGGTAGAAATCGATCACCTTGTCGGGTGAGATGGCGCCCAGGAGCTGCACGCGATCCTCGATGCCGTGCGCGGCGGCCAGGTCGGGAAGTGTGTCCGCGAGAGGCCCGGAACCGCCGATGCGAGCGCGCAGAGCCGGGCGCTCTCGCATCGCCTCGAACAGTGTCAGCACGCCCTTCTCGGGCACGAGTCGACCGAGCAGACCGACCATGACGACGCCGTCGCCGTCCGCCCGCCCGGACATGTGCGCCACATGGTCGCTTTCCCGGGCAGCAAGGGAGCCATGTGTGCCACTTGTCCGCTGGGGTGCCGCAGCATCCGTCGTCACAGCATCCACGCCCAGCGGGATCACCCGCGCGCGACCCGCGAAGCCCTTGCGCATCGCGATCCGCGCGGCCTCGGTATTGCACGCGGAGACCCCGGCGGCAGACCGCAGCGCCCACCGCTCGAGCCATCGGAACGGCACCGGATAGCGCTTGTCGAGGTTCTGCGCGGTGTACAGCACGATCGGGGCGCTGTTGCGGCGCAGCGCGCGCATCAGCAGCACCTGAGCCGTGCTGAGCGCGAACGGCTCCTCATGGATGTCGATCACGTCCCAGCGCTCGCCCAGCGCCCGCCAGAGCGGACCCGGCGCGTAGACGAAGAGGGCCGGATGCCGGCCGAAGCACGTGCGCGCCGGACGCACCTGCTCCTCGGGCTGCGCGTCGAGGTCCACCCACACCCCGCCGGCGTGCCAGCGCGGGGCGGTGATGAGGGTTATGTCGTCCCCGGCATCCCGCAGTGCGCGCTCACGACCGCGCCACGCCGTGATCGTGGCGCTGTGCGAGATTCGCAGCACGCGCACATGGCCTCCCCAGGGATATGCTGTCAGGAGCAACCATATCCGTCGTGGAACGCACTGGGGAGTGCACCGCGACGGTCGATTCTGGGGATCGAAGGGGAATGGATAGCGCGCGTTCTGGGGACGTTCGGCCACGCATTGTGCATCTCGACCACACCGGTGCTCGAGGCGGTGCAGAGCTGGCTCTGCTGCGCCTGCTGCGCGCCGAACCGTCGTGGAATGCCACGGTGCTGTTGCCGGCATCCGAGCCCGATGATGTCTTCGCCGAGCTGCCTGCCGGCGTTCCACGGTTCGTCGCCGGAGTGCGTCAGGGGGCGGGTGGCAGCGGTTCGTCACCGGCACGCCTCGCCGACCTCGCGGCGCGGCTGTTCGCGCAGGCCGCGGCCACCCGCTGGCATCGCAGCGTGCGCGGCAGCGATGTGGTCGTGGCCAACAGCACCCGGGCCGCCGCCTACGGTGCGCTGGCGGTGCGAGGTTCGTCGCGTCCGTTCGTCGTGCATCTGCGCGACCTGATCACGCCGGACGCGCTCGGCGGATTCGGGTACCGACTGATGACGCGGCTCATCCTGCCGCGCGCCGACGGCGTGATCGGCAACTCGCGCACGACGCTCGACAGCGCGCGTCCCTTCCTGCGCACGGATACCGTCGCCGTCAGCATCCCGAGCGCCTCCGGCATCTCCGGGCCGGTACCCGCCACACGAGGAGAAGGCCCGTTGCGCGTCGGGATGCTGGCCCGCATCGACCCCTGGAAGGGACAGCGGGAGCTGCTGGAGGCCTTCGCTCGGGCCTTCGGCTCCGGCGACGCGCACCTGGAACTCGCGGGCGGCGCGCCCTTCGGGCAGGAGACCTTCGCCGCCGAACTGCGCGCCCGCGCCGACGAACTCGGCATCGGCCGCCGCGTGCACCTGCTCGGCCACGTCGAGAACACCGCGGCGCGCATCGCCGGGTGGGACATCGCCGTGCAGTACTCCACCCGCCCCGAGCCGCTCGGACAGAACGTGCTGCAGTACCTGGCCGGGGGAGCGGCCACGGTCGTCGCCGACGAGGGCGGTCCCACCGAGTGGATCGACGACGGCGTGAACGGCCTTCGGGTCGTGCCGCGCGATGTGCCGGCGCTCGCCGTCGCGCTGGGGCGCCTGGGCGACGATCCGGCACTGCGCGGACGGCTCTCGGACGTCGGGCAGCGCACCCCGGGCCTCATGGACGACACCGCAGTCGCCCGCGCGCACGCGAACGCCTACGGCGAGGTTCTCGCCCGCCGCACCAGCCCCGTGCTGGCCTAAGCTGACGCCGTGGGGGAGATGCCCGAGACGACGATTCCGCTGTCGGTGCGGATCGAGCTCTGCCGCGCCGGTCTTCAGGTGATCGCCGACGGCCTCGGCATCCGGATGCTGCACATCAAGGGCGCAACGCTCGATGCCCGCATCCGGCCCGATGCACGCGAAGGCAGCGACGTCGACGTCATCGTCGACCCCCGCCGCGTGGTCGAGATGCACCGCGCGCTGCTCGCCCACGGATGGACGGTCTACAGCACCTTCGACGAGGGGTCTCCCTTCGGACATGCGCAGACCTACTGGCATCCGGACTGGGGCTACATCGACCTTCACCGCCGGTTCCCCGGGATCGGGCTGGCGGATGCCACGGCGTTCGACGTGCTCGCGCGGGACTCATCCGCGAGTACTGCCGCCGGGCTCGATCTGGTGGTGCCGGAACTCGCTGCTCAGGGGGCGCTGTTCCTTCTCAACGCCGCGCGCGGATCGCAGGGCGATCGTGACGCGGCCCTGGCGTTTCGACGCGGACTGGCTGCCGAACAACTGCGCTCGATCGATCAGCTCGTAAGCGAACTTCACGCCGAGGTCGCGGCATCCGTCGTCACCGGCGAACTCGAGAACTGGCACGGTCATCGCGACTACCGGCTGTGGCGCGCCGTCTCCCAGGGCGGCACGCGCACGCAGGAGTGGTGGGGGCGCGTGCGCGCAGCACGATCGCCGCAGGAGGCCATGCAGGTGGTGCTGCGGGCGCCCCGGGTGAACCGCAGCCGGCTCGCGCACCAGCTCGGCCGCACGCCCACCTGGCGTGACGTCGCGATGGCCGCGGTGCGCCGCGGTGGGCGTGCGCTGCGCGACCTCGTCCCCGGATGGGGGACGCGATGACGGCGGTGCGTGCGGCGAACGTCGGCTCCGTGGACGAGAACGGCATCGTCTATGCCGCTGTACTGCCAGACGGACCGATCTTCGTGCTCACGGATGACGCGGCGGCTGCCTGGCGCGCGGTCGCGAGGGCGGATGCCGCGGAAGACCGGTATGTCGCGGCACTGGTCGACGCCGGACTGCTCACCATCGAGAAGGAATCCTGATGCACCTCGCCCTCACGATCACTCCTGCGCTCATCGTGGCCGTCGTGCTTCTGGTGAGCGGCATCGCCAAACTGCGCACACCCGACGACGAAGCCGGGTGGGAAGAGCTCGGGGTGCCGGCAGCTCTGCGCGTGCCGTGGTTGATGCGACTGCATCCGATCGCCGAGATCGTTCTGGCTCTGGGCCTGTTGCTGCTCGGCGGTGTGCTCGGAGTTCTCGCAGCCATCGTTGCGACCTTGCTGTTCCTCGTCTACCTCGTCATGGTGTGGCTGGCCAAGCGGCGCACTCCCGACGCGTCGTGCGCCTGCTTCGGGGCTCGCAAGCCCATCACCGGCCGCACGCTGCTGCGCAACGGATGGCTGGCGCTGTTGTCTGTGCTCGCCGCAGTCGGGCTGAGCGCTGCGCCGCTGTTCGGCGGTGTGCTCGCGATGCCGGCCGCATGGCCGTGGGTGCTCGCGCTCGCCGCGGTGGCCGTGACTTTCGTGCTGATCGATCAGCCTGATGATGTCGAGCCTCCGGTGGCGGCCGTTGAAGACGACGTCGAGGAATACATCCGAGTTCGCACGCCGGCCGTGTCCTTGACGCTGGGTGACGGCAGCGCCGTGAACCTGCGAACCCTCGCCGCACGCCAGCCGATCCTGCTGCTGGCGGTGTCTGAGACGTGCGGCGCGTGCCGACCGGTGATCGAGAGCGCGCCGCGCTGGCGTGAACTGCTGCCCGAGCTGTCTGTGCGGCTCTTGGTGCGCACCATGCCGGAGCAGAGCCCACTGACCAGCGCGGAGGAGCCGCAGACCCTGCACGACCCGTACGACTACGTGCGCAGTTCCATCGCCGACTGGCAGACACCGACCGCCCTCCTGTTGGGGATCGATGGCCTGCTCGCCGGCGGCCCGGTCACCGGCGAGCCCGCCATCGAGGAGTTCGTCGGCGACGTGTACGAGTCGCTGCACGGCATCCGCCCGCCCGCCTGACCCCCCTCTCCTCCTCCCTCCCTCCCTCCCTCCCTCCCTCCCTCCCTCCTCCCTCGAGCCACCAAGCTATCGCCGAGCCACCAAGCGAACTACGCGCGCTTGCTTGGTGGGTCGCGGATTGCTTGGTGGCCCGCGGTTGGTGTGACTGTTCTCCACAATCGGCGACTTTCGGGGAGATCGCAGAAATGCTGTGGACAACTCGCAGGCGGACCCAGTGGTGGGCAGTGTGGATCCATGTCATCCGAACGCCCCGCGGCCAAGCACAAGATCACGCTCGCACAGGCCCGCGACCTGCTGCGCACCACTGCCGACCTGCGGGAGACGGGCCTCGACGACCGCGACATCCGGGCACAGCGCGCGAACGGTGATCTCCATCGCGTTCGTCGGGGACACTTCGTCGACAAGGCGGAGTGGGACAGCCTGTGGTCGGAGGGGCGCCACCTGCTGCACGTCCTGGCCGTCGTGGCGGATGCGGATGCGCCTCCGGTGCTGTCGGGAGTGTCCGCCGCAGCCGTTCACGGGCTGCCGCTGTACCAGCTGTCGCCGGAACGAGTGCACGTCATCGTTGCGACTCCCGGGCATGCGGGCAGCGTTCGTGACCTGCTGCGCCACGAGGTCGCTCTGCCGGATGCCGACATCGTCGAGCTCGACGGGTTGCGCGTCACGAGTGCCGCGCGGACGGTGCTAGACGTCATCCGGACCACCAGAGTCGAGGCGGCGCAGAGCGTTGCGGATGCTGCACTGCGCGCCGTCAGCGTGCGACACCAGCGCGCCGATCCGGACCTGGTCGAGTTGTGGCGGGATGACATGGAGCGCCGTCTCGCTCATCTCACCGGCGCGCGTGGTGTGCGCCGGGCGCGGGAGGTGATCGCGTTCGCCGATGGCCGCGCGCAACTGCCAGGGGAGAGCGTGAGCAGGCTGAGACTGCGGGAGATGGGCTTCAGGAGCGTCGATCTTCAGGTGCCCGTCCGGTCACCACACGGTTCGGACTGGTTCGTCGATTTCGGTCTGGATGACATCAACGCATTCGGCGAGTATGACGGCGAGGGCAAGTACACGGATCCCGAGCTGCGCGGCGAGCGGGACATCGAAGACGCGGTGCTCGATGAGAAGCAGCGTGAGGATTGGATCCGTGGGCGCACAGGGCGGCCGATGCTGCGCTGGGGCGGCACCCACATCGGCACACTCCGCACGTTCGCGACCCGCCTCGCGGCGTTCCACGTGCCCGTCACCAACGGCTACCGCCTAGCCCGCCGATGACCGCCCGCGCCGCGCGCCTCCATCGCCGAGCCACCAAGCAATCCGCGACCCACCAAGCAATTCCGCGCAGATTGCGTGGTGGGTCGGCGATTGCTTGGTGGCTCGGCGGAAAAAGGGGGGGAGAGAGGTGCGAGCGCTACTTGCAGCCGGGGGTGTCCAGCGTGACGGGTGTCGCGCGGACCATGGGCGTGTGGCGCACGTCGAGCGGGCCGTACTCGCCCTTCGGTGCATCGAACACCACCGACACGGTGTGCTTCGAACCCGGGTCGCTGTACACCGGCACCTTGACCGCCGGGCGACCGAGGTGCTGGAACACCTTCTTGTCCGACGACGCGCCGTTCACGGTCACCGTGGCCTTCGTCGCCCCGACCGGCCCGTAGATCACCAGGTCGGTGGCGATCTTGCCCTTCGTGAAGTACTTCGCCGGCGCGATGGAACGCGGCAGGTTGGGCGCCTGCTCGGGCGTGACGGTGTTGGTCAGGGTCGCGGCGACAGTGAAAGTCGGCGCATCGGGTGCGGTGCACTGGGTGGACGACGCCGCCAGGTCGAGCTGAAGGTAGTAGTCCAGCTTGCTCTGCGTGAAGTCGTTCACGTAGGCACCCACAGTGGTCAGGTCCTTGTTCGACGTCGGCAGCTTGCCCGACAGCTTGGATTCGCCGACGAGCTTCGCCTCGGCCTCGGTGGCGGGCTGATACATCAGCCGACCCTCGTCGACCGCCTGGGTGAGGCTCTCGATCAGCTGCTTCGGGTTCGCGGCGCCCGAGGTGATCACGTCGAAGACCGAGCGGGCGGATGCCGCGAAGATCGCGTCCTGCACGACGGGCTCGTACTTCCAGTACACCTCGTTCAGCAGGAACGGCACGGCGTTCTCGGCGGTCAGCTTCAGCGGCTTGTCGAGGATGCGGACTTCGTGTCCCTTGATCTCCACCGGGTCGTTCGGCACGGTGGCAGGGCCCGTCGCCTTCAGCAGGTAGCTCAGCGCGACCGGGTCGAACGAGACGACCGCGTCGATCGGGGTGTCGAACTCCTCGGCCCACCACGCGCGCACGATGCCCGCGGTCTCGGTGAAGTCCGGGCTCAGCGAGGCATCCGAGATCCAGCGCCCGATCTTGTCGCCGTACAGCGCCACCGTCTGAGGGTCGAGCTGGGTGACCGGCTTCGGCCGGGCGTTCTTGAAGTCACCACTGGCGGCCTGCTGCCCGATGCTGATCTTGCCCTTGTCGACGTCGATCATCACGAGCGCAGCGGGGTTGCCTCCGGTCCCGCGCGACTCGGCGTTGTTCTGGAACATCATCAGGTAGTGCCGCGGCTTCTCCGCGCCCAGCGCCTCCGGCAGCACACCCAGGATCTCCTGAGCCGGGCCCAGCATCGGCTTGAGCTCATCGACCGCGCCGGTCAGTTTGGCCAGCGCCCCGTCGACCTGATCGATCAGGCCGTCGCGATCGATGGAGTCCAGGTCCTTCGACGCCTTGTTCACCGCCGTGTCGGCCTGGTTGACGACCTTCTGCATCCCGGCGATGGCGGCGATGTCGATCGCGCCGTCCTTGGGCTTCAGCGCATCCAGTGACAGACCGGTCGCGGGGGTGAGCGCATCGCGCACCAGGTCATCCGTCACCGACGCCGCCGTGCGCACGGCGTACAGGTTGGGGCCGGCCACGGGCACCCATTCGATGCTCTTCCAGAGTCGGCCGTTCGTCTGCGCACGCGCCTTCGCGGTCAGCGAGGCCAGCTTCGCCGTTGTGGCCTTGGCGCCCTCATTGTCTCCGGCGAGCACCTGATCGGCGGCCTTCGAGGCCAGCGGCATCGCCTGCTCGAGCGAGGTCTTGGCCGACATCGCCTGGTCGTAGACGCGCTTGCCGACGACAGCGCCGACAACCAGCACCGCGATGAGCACCAGGATGATGCCGATCGGAATCCAGAAGCGGAAGCTGCGCAGCAGGGGTCGGCGCTGCGTGATCTCATCGCGGCGCTCGGCTCGGGTCGTCATGGATCCCATCGTAGATTCACCGTGCAGGGCGAATGATGTGAGCGGGTCAGTACGCGCCCTGGCGCTGCACCACCGCGCGCAGTGTGCGCCAGATGATCACCAGGTCGTTCGCCAGCGACCAGTTCTCCACGTAGTAGAGATCCAGGCGCAGGCTGTCTTCCCAGGACAGGTTCGAGCGGCCGCTGACCTGCCACAGACCCGTGATGCCCGGCTTCACGAGCAGGCGGCGCTGAGCCGACCTCTCGTACGCCTCCACCTCGCTGAGCAGCGGCGGGCGCGGTCCGACCAGCGACATCTCGCCACGGAGCACATTGAGCAACTGCGGCAGTTCGTCCAGGCTCGTCCGGCGAAGGATGCGCCCGAGTCGAGTGACTCGGGGATCCTCACGCATCTTGAACAGCAGACCGCTGCCGTCGGAGCCTGCCAGCAGCTCAGGAAGCCTGTCCTCGGCGTCGACGACCATCGAACGGAACTTGAACATGCGGAACTGCCGCCCGTCCAGGCCCACGCGATGCTGACGGAACAGCGCCGGGCCGCCGTCGGTGCGCACCATCGTCGCCAGTACCAGCAGCACCGGGCTGAGCAGCGCAAGACCCAGCGAGGCGACCACGATGTCGAACGCACGCTTGGTCACGTACCGCGCGCCGGTGAATTCGGCGGAATCGACGTGGATGAGTGAGAGCCCCGCGATCGGACGGGTGTGGATGCGAGGACCGGCCACATCGGTCAGCGCGGCCGCGACCACCAGGTCGACGTTGCGCGACTGCAGATCCCAGCTGAACTGGCGCAGCTTGGCGGGGGAGATCAGGTCGGAGCCGCAGTAGACCACGGTGTCCGCCCCCGCGAACTCGACACCGCCGATCACGTCGTCGAGGTTCCCGATCAGCGGCACCCCCGTGGTCAGCATCCCGTCCGACCGCTCGGTGATGGCGCCGGTGACGACCATCCCCCCAGCGCGATCGCGCATCAGTTCGCGAGCGATGTGCAGCGACTTCGCATACTCGCCGACGAGCACCGTGCGCGCCAGGTACCGGCCCTGCGTGCGCTGCCGGCCGAGCCACTGGCGCCAGGCCCAGCGGCTGGCGACGAGCATGACGATGCCGGCCGGCATCGCGACCAGCAGGTACCCGCGAGCGACATCGATGTGCAGCAGGAATGCGGCGATCGCCAGCAATCCGAAGACGCGGATGCTGGCATCCGCCACCATCCGATACTCGTCCCAGCCTCCGCCGATGTTCTGCGCCGCGCGCGTGCCTCGCATGCGCAGCCCGAGCAGCCACGCGGCGACGACCATCAGCGAGACGGTCGTGTAGGCGACGCCGAAGTCGGCGCCCGAGAGGCCCGAGATCTGCAGATCGGCGCCGGTCTGGCCGAAGCGCAGCAGCTGCGCGCCGAGCACAGCGGCGACGACGATGGCCGTGTCGGTCACCGCGAGCCGGCGTGCATACGACGGCTGCCAGCGTGCCGCGCGCGGGTCAGCAGCGGGCGCGACCTCAGTCGCAATCCTGCGATCGGTTGTCGCAGGCTCGACGGTCACACCGTCGACCGCAACCGTACGCAGACGTCGAATCGTCTTGCTGTGCCGCCCAGGCAGAGCAAGGTCCCCAGATAGTGCCACAACCCCTCCCCAGAGGATCAGCAGTTACCGCATCGTCTCTGCCCCAGCAGAAACGTCGTGCACCCCCGTCCCACACGGCGGCACACTTCTCTCTTCGCCGGATGGCGAAGTCCCGCGCTGAGTCTAACCCGCTCGGGCGCGTCGCGATAGGGCTGTGTCAGACCCGACCGGTCAGAGCCCGCTCCAGCGCGAGATCGGCCACAGGATCACGACGGCCTTGCCGACGATGTCGCTGCGCTTCGCCCACCGCCAGCAGTCCGAGGACGCCTCCGGGATGCGGCATCGCACGGCCGAGTCGGCGGATGCCGAACGGTGGTCGCCCAGCACCAGATAGGAGTCCTCGGGAACCGTGATCTCGGTGAAGCAGCGTGCGGATGCCGGCGTCGTGCCGCAGTTCTGCACGTCACTGAAGGGAAAATCCTCGAAGAGGTACGGCTCGTCGAGGGGGACGCCGTCCACCAGCATCCGCCCGTCGGCGGAGCAGCACGACACCGTCTGGCCGGGCCCGGCGATCACCCTCTTGATCAGTGTGTGCGCGCCAGAGGGGCCGAAGCCGGTGACCTCGCCCAGCCAGCGCAGCGCGGCCTTCACCGGGCCGTCGTCGGCCGCACCGGTCTCACCCCAGGTCTCATCGCCGTCGAACACGACCACATCGCCCGTGGCGGGCTGCGCGCCGAGGTACGCGAGCCGGTTCACCAGCACGCGGTCACCGGGCTCCAGGGTCTGCTCCATCGACCCCGACGGCACCCAGTACGGCTTGGCGACGAAGGAGAGGAGCAGCCCGACCACGACGAACGCGAGCACGAACTGGAACCCCGCGCTGCCGGTGACGCGACGCAGACGGGAACGCTGCGGTGCGGCATCCGCTGTCTCAGCGCTCACGCGTACTCCCCACTCTCGTGCTGTTCCGGCGAGTGCCACACTATCGGCCCGGCCGGGCCGGAATCGGATGCTGTAGTAAGTTCGTGGAATATCGATACGGGGCCACGAGAGTGGGCGTCGCCCCGGGAATCAGAGGGCGATTCAATGGATCTGCGCCATTATCTGCGTATCTTCCGCGCGCATTGGCTCGGCATGGTAGTGATCATCGTCGCCGCGGTGATGATCGCGTTCGGATGGACGGTGCTGCAGCCGCGGGTCTACACCGCCGACGCGACCGCGATCGTGCAGTCCAGGCAGGCCAGCGATGACGCAGGAGCCAAGGTGCTCGGCAACCAGCTCGCCGCGTCGAGCGTGAAGACGTTCGTGAACCTGGGCCAGTCGCGGTTGGTCGCCGAACGCGTGATCGACGAACTGCAGCTCGACACGACCCCGGAGAGTCTGGTCACGCAGGTCGCCGTCACCAACCCCCTCGACACGGTCTCGCTGAAGGTGACGGCCAACGCCGACTCGCCTGAGCACGCCCGGGACCTGGCCGAGGCCTGGGTGCGCGGCATGGCTGCCGAGGTGAACCTGCTCGAGGGCAAGGACGCCGACACCACGGGCGCCGTGTATCTGGCCCCCATCGACTCCGCGCGACTGCCGCAGTCGCCCTCTTCCCCGAACACGCGGCTCGCGCTCGCCATCGGCGCGCTGCTCGGCATCGCGATCGCGTTCGGGTACGCCCTGCTGCGCTACACGCTCGACCGTCGCATCCGCTCCGTCGAATCCGTCGAGCGGGAGACCGGGGTCGCCGTCGTCGGCACGATCCCCGAGGAGAAGACGTTCACCCAGGAGAACCGCCTCGTCCCGTTCGACGGGGGCAATTCGATGGCCAGCGCCAACGCTCACCTCTTCTCCATCGCCGAGGCCATGCGCGAGCTGCGCACCAACATCCAGTTCATGGATGTCGACAATCCGCCGCGGGTGATGGTCGTCACGAGCCCCCTGCCCGGCGACGGCAAGTCGACCACCGCCTCGAACCTCGCCATCACCCTCGCGTCGGGCGGGCAGAAGGTCGCGCTCATCGACGGCGACCTGCGCAGGCCCATGATCGATACGATCTTCGGTCTTCCCAAGGGTGCCGGACTCTCCGACGTCCTGGCAGGACGCGCGGAGCTCGCCGACGTGGCGCACCGGGTCGGCAAGAGCGGCCGACTGCTGGTGATCGGCGCGGGCAAGATCCCACCGAACCCCAGCGAGGTGCTCGGCTCCGCGCGCATGAAGGAGCTTCTGACTGCGATCGCGAAGGAGGCCATCGTGATCGTCGACGCCCCGCCGCTGGTGCCGGTGACCGACGCCGCCGTGCTCGCGCATCACACCGACGGCGCCATCATCGTGGCATCCGTCGGCAAGACGACCTTCGAGGTGCTCGGCAAGGCGCTCGGCAACCTGGACCGTGCGGGCGCCCGCGCGCTGGGAATCGTGCTGAACCGTGTGCCGCGTCGAGGCAGCGGCGCGGCCTATTACGGTTACCAGTACCACGGCGACTACTACCGCGCCGAGGAGGAAGAGGACGAGGCCACCGAGTTCGCACCTGTGCTGGACGCACTGCCCACGGACTCCGTGTCGGAGCCGGGGCCGCGGCGCAGCACGCACCGAGCGTCGTGACGGAGTCCTTCGACGTCGATGCGCTCGGGCTGCGTGTGCGGATCGAGTTCGCCGACGACCTCGACGAGGCCCAGCGCGCGGAGGCCGTGGCGGCCTGGTCCGGAGCACTGAGCGGATCCGGCAGCTTTGGAGCGGATGACTTCGGTGCGGATGCCGAGCGCAGCTGCACTCTGCGCGCAGGCGACGACTTCGCCGCAGCGATGGAGCGCCTCACCGTCGAGGTGACACTCATCGCCCTGGACGCGCTGCGCGGGCGCTCGCTCATGTTCCATGCGGCCGGGGTCGCCGACGAGCGCGGACGCGTCGCGGCATTCGTCGGACCGTCGGGCCGCGGCAAGACGACACTGAGCCGGATGCTGGGAGCCCGATTCGGCTATGTCTCCGACGAGACGATCGCCGTCGAGCCGGACCGTTCGGTGCACGCGTACCGCAAGCCGCTCTCCGTGGTCCGCGAGGGCGCACCGAAGCAGCAGGTGGCGCCCGTCGACGCCGGGCTGCGCGACCTGCCCGCCGTGCCGCTGACGCTGCACGCGCTCGCGCTGCTCGATCGCGACGCGTCATTGGACGCCCCGCGGTTCGAACCGATCTCCCTTGCTGCGGCACTGCCCGAACTCGTGCCGCAGATGAGCTACCTGCGCGACCACGAGCGGCCGCTGCAGGCGATCGCCGAACTCGCCGACGCGGTCGGTGGGGTGCGCATCCTGCGCTATCCCGACGCGTCCACGGTGCCCGCGCTGCTGCCGGCGCTGCTGGATGCGCCGTCCACGGCGTCGACCTGGGACCCGGTGGAGGATGCCGTGCAGTCCGGGCCGTTCCACTCGGACGACGTGCAGGACGCCATCCTGACCGACGGGTACGCCGTGGTCATGGCGGGGGCGCAGGTGCAGGTGCTCGACGGCATCGCGCCGACGATCTGGCTCGCCGCTCGCGCCGGGCACGATCTCGACGGCATCGTCTCCGTCGTCGAAGCGCAGTTCGGTGCGCCGCCCGAGGGACAGGCCCGCGACATCGTCGCCGACGCTCTCGACGAGCTGATCGCGGCAGACCTGCTGGGCCGGCGCGGAGACGCGTCATGAGCTCCGCCGAGGGCAGCGGTGCTGCGGATCACACGCTGCGGATCGGTGCGGATGTCGCGTGGACGTCGGATGCCGCCCGCGTGGTCGCACTCGATCTCGTCGACCCCGCCGCCACCCCGTTCGCGCTGGAGAACACCGCCGCCGCCGTCTGGGAGCAGATCGCCGAGGCCGAGGAGATCACCCTGGAAGCTCTGCTGCAGGAGCTCTACGACACGTTCGACGGCGATCGGACACTCATCCGCGCCGACGTCGAGCGGCTGATCGAGGATCTCCTCGCACGGAACCTGCTCGTGCAGAGCGAACCGGCGGGAGCCGAGGTCTGGTCCGGTCAGTGCTGCAGGGCCAGGCACACGACGCGCTCCACCTGCGCGAGCGGAGGCAGCATCTGGGACGCCGACTGCTCGTAGACCTCGGTCGACTGACGATACGGATCGATGACGTCCTCGTCGCCGCCGGCGCGCGGCGCCACCCCGCGCTGATCGGCGATGGCCTGCACCAGCGTGTTGAGCCGGGTGCGCGGGTTTCCGGAGACGCGGATGATGCTTCGCAGCACCCCGTCATCGAGGGATGCGGCGAGGCGGGCGAACTCCCGCACGGTGAAGGTGCGATGCAGTCGGCGCGGCGAGATCTGCACGGCCGCCGTGCTGTGCTGCGCAGTCATCGTGAGCACCAGGTCGGCGTCATCCATGAGCTGCTCGTTCAGCAGGCGGGCGCGGTGGCCGGCGGCGCGCTGCAGGGGCACGCCGTTGCGCTCGGCGAGCTCGCGGGCCTCCGACGGCATCCCGTGCCCGACGAGCGCCTGCGTGCCCGCGCTGTGCACGCGGAGATCGAGGCCTGCCAGCCGGGTGGCGAGCACCGTCTCGGCCAGCGGTGACCGGCAGATGTTGCCCGTGCAGACGGTGAGGATGTTGGGCTGCGCGTCCGGCAGGTCCTCGTGAGTGCTCGCGAACAGCGCCGCCAGTGAGAACTCGGAATCTGCCATGGTCGTCTCCGGCGGTGTCGGCGGCCGACTGTCGGAGATGAGAGCAGGCTGCGGCGGTTCGGGGGTCGCACTCAGCAGACGACGCTCGCGACGTGTTCGTGCCACGGGTGCGTCGATTCCACTGCCTGGCCTCCCCAGAAGGCCGCGATCCTCAGATCGATGCATGGTGACAGCCTATGACCTCCTGCGCCGCGACGGCGAGGGCATCCGTTTCTCGCATGCCGGATACGATGTACCCCGTGACCGCCGCCACCAACCTGCCGCTGTCTCCATACCGCGAGATCGACCGCGCCGACTGGGCGCGTCTGTCGGCGGGCCTGGACCAGCCGCTCAGTGAGACCGAGATCGTCGGCATCCGCGGCATCGGCGACCGACTCAATCTCGACGAGGTGCGCGAGGTGTACATGCCGCTCAGCCGCCTGCTGAGCCTGTACGCATCGTCGATCCGGCGCCTGGGGGCCGCGACCAGCCAGTTCCTGCAGGAAGACGATTCCACGACGCCGTTCATCGTGGGCGTCGCGGGATCCGTCGCCGTCGGCAAGTCGACCATCGCGCGTCTGCTGCGCGAGCTGATGAGCCGCTGGCCCGACACCCCGCGCGTCGAGCTCGTGACCACCGACGGATTCCTGTACCCGAACGCCGAGCTCGAACGGCGCGGACTGATGGATCGCAAGGGCTTCCCGGAATCGTACGATCGTCGCGCGCTGATCTCGTTCCTCACCGAGGTGAAGAGCGGCGCTGCCGAGGTGCGCGCACCGTTCTACTCGCACATGCGGTACGACATCGTCCCCGACGCGCACGTGGTCGTCCGCCGGCCCGACGTCGTGATCGTCGAGGGGCTGAACGTGCTGCAGCCGCCGCCCGCGCCCAACGACGTCGCTGTCGGCGATCTGTTCGACTTCTCGATCTTCGTCGATGCCGACACCCGCAACATCGAGCGCTGGTACATCGACCGCTTCCTCGCCCTGCGACAGGGCGCGTTCAGCAACCCGTCGTCGTACTTCAACGTGTTCGCGCACCTCACCGACGACGAGGCGGTGACCACCGCGCTGGGCTACTGGAACGAGATCAACATGCCCAACCTCGTCGAGAACGTGATGCCCACCAAGCACCGCGCGACGCTCGTGCTGCGCAAGGGCGCCGACCACGCCGTGGAGAGCGTGCAGCTGCGCAAGGTCTGATCGCGTCTCCCCAGAACTGTCACCGTTCGTTGATTCGGCGTCACCCGCAGGTGATTCCGGAGGCAGTGAGCCGTCCCTAGCGTGAGAAGCCGTGTGTCGATGCTTCGTCTGTCGAGGCTCGAAGCACCGCGACAGGGGGAGGCATCATGGCCGAAGACAGTGGAACCGGTATCCGTCGCCGAACGCTCATGAGGACGTCGGCCTGGGCGGTCCCGGTGATCGCAGCCGCGGCGTCCGCGCCGCTCGCAGCCGCGAGCCAGACCGGACCGACCGCTCTACTGCAGTTGCGTGCGGGATGCGTCGCATTCGACGACACGACGTACTACGGCGCAGGATTCCAGCTGCAGAACATCGGCAGCGTGCCGTTCAGCGGGCACATCAACCTCCAGGAGTTCCTGGACATCGATACGAGCCTGCTGGTCGGCAACATCCCGTACGCGTTCACCCTGAGCCGCCATCGATTCACGCTCGGCACTCTGGTTCCGCTCACCTGGAACTTCCCGGGGAACAGGTACCGCGGGAATCGGTTCTCGAATTTCCGGGGAACGTTGGAGCCCGGGCAGCGCATCGGCACCGGCAGCCGGTTCGCCTGGACCGAAGAGGCCGAGGTCAGCGATCAGCCCGCGGGCTGGCTCGATCTTCTGACGCACCAGGTCATGGTGCGCAGCATCACGCCCGACAGCGGGGAGGTCTCGGGGGTCGTGGTCGATGCTCCCGAGACTTTCACGTGGGGAGCCGCCGCCACGACCTGCGGGTGAAACCAGGTTCGTACGGCGTCCTCGCAAACTACGCCCATTATTCTTGAGACCATGTGTGGAATCGTCGGATACGTGGGCCCTCGCCCGAGCCAGGACATCCTTCTCGCCGGGCTCGCCCGTCTCGAGTATCGCGGTTATGACTCCGCAGGAGTCGCCGTCATCGACGAGAGCGGAAGCCTCGGGATGCGCAAGAAGGCCGGCAAGCTCGCCGTACTGCGCGACTCGCTGGCCGATGCCGCCCTCCCGGACGGCACGACGGGCATCGGGCACACCCGGTGGGCCACGCACGGCGGACCGACCGACGTCAACGCGCACCCGCACCTGGCCGATGACGACAAGCTCGCCGTCATCCACAACGGCATCATCGAGAACTTCGCCGCGCTCCGTGACGAGCTGACCGCCGAGGGCGTCACCTTCCTCAGCGAGACCGACACCGAGGTGGCCGCCGCGCTCCTCGGCCGCGAGTACCGGGCATCCGGTGACCTGCAGCAGGCGTTCCGCGCCGTCGTGAACCGCCTCGAGGGCGCCTTCACGCTGCTCGCCATGCACGAGAGCCAGCCCGGCCTCGTCGTCGGCGCCCGCCGCAACTCGCCGCTCGTGATCGGCCTCGGCGAGGGCGAGAACTTCCTCGGCTCCGACGTCGCCGCGTTCGTCGAGTACACCCGCAACGCGCTCGCGATCGGGCAGGACCAGATCGTCGCGATCACCCCCGCCGAGGTCACCGTCACCGACTTCGAGGGCAACCCGGTCGAGGCGCAGCCGTTCGAGGTGTCCTGGGACGCCGCCGCCGCCGAGAAGGGCGGCTGGCCGTCGTTCATGGCCAAGGAGGTCGCCGAGCAGCCCGAGGCCGTCGCGAACACCATCCGCGGCCGCATCCACGAGGGTCAGGTCGTCATCCCCGAGCTGGACGGACTCGACGAGCTGTTCGTCGGCATCAACCGCGTCATCATCACCGCCTGCGGAACCGCCTCGTACGCGGCGCTGGTCGGCAAGTACGCGATCGAGCAGTGGGCGCGCGTCGCGACCGACGTCGAACTCGCGCACGAGTTCCGCTACCGCGACCCGGTGATCGGCGACGACACCCTGGTCGTCTCGATCAGCCAGTCCGGCGAGACCATGGACACCCTGATGGCCGTCAAGTACGCCCGTGAGCGCGGCGCGCGCACCCTGTCGATCTGCAACACCCAGGGTGCGACGATCCCGCGCGAATCGGATGCCGTCGTCTACACGCACGCCGGACCCGAGGTCGCCGTGGCGTCGACCAAGGCGTTCTCCGCGCAGATCACCGCCCTGCTGCTGCTGGGACTGCACATGGGCCGGGTGCGCGGCACCCTGGCATCCGATGCTCTGGACGCCGCAGCCGAACTCCAGGCTCTGCCGGAGAAGGTCGCGCACGTCCTCGCTGAGGAGAAGGATCACGTCGAGCAGCTGGCCGGCTGGATGGCCGACACCCGCTCGGTCTTGTTCCTCGGTCGCCACGTGGGCTACCCGATCGCGCTCGAGGGTGCGCTCAAGCTCAAGGAGATCTCGTACATCCACGCCGAGGGCTTCGCCGCCGGTGAGCTCAAGCACGGCCCGATCGCGCTCATCGAGCCCGGTCAGCCGGTGTTCGTGCTCGTGCCGTCGCCGCGCCACTCCGCGCTGATCCATTCCAAGGTCGTCTCGAACATCCAGGAGATCCGCGCCCGCGGTGCCCGCGTGATCGTCGTGGCCGAAGAGGGCGACGCGGCCGTGCTGCCCTACGCGGACGAGGTCATCCGCATCCCGCTCGCCTCGCCGCTGTTCGAGCCGATCCTCGCGGTCGTGCCGCTGCAGATCTTCGCCATGGCGCTCGCCACGGCCAAGGGCCTGGACGTCGACCAGCCCCGCAACCTGGCCAAGAGCGTGACGGTGGAGTAATTCCCCGCCGACACCTGTCGGCTCAGACGACGGATGTCGGCTCAGAACTGCGGTTTGAGCCGACATCCGTCGTTTCGGCTGACAGGTGAGGCGCTCGGCAGGCTCAGTCGCCGATTCGGGCCAGCGCCGGCAGGATGGCCTCCACGACCGTGTCCCAGTTGTAGATGACTTGGGAATAGTCGAAGCGGAGCGTCTCGTATCCCCGGGCGGATGCTGCTGCATCCCGCACCAGATCGTTGTGACGGCGTTCGGCGGCGGCATGGTTCTCTCGTCCGTCGACCTCGATGATCAGGCGTCCGCCCGCGACGAAGTCGACCCGCCCGACGCTGTCGATTTCCACTTGGCAGTCCAGGCTGATGCCGAGCAGGTGCAGTCGAAAGCGCAGCAGCGATTCCAGCCCGCTCTGCGAATCGGATCGCGCGAGATCCAGCATCCAGGCGGCCTTCCTGGGAAGTTCGGCTCTGATTCTGCGGCGATCGGATGCCGTGATGAGTCGCCAGTTCCACGCGGATTCGTATGCGGCGAAGAACGCCTCTTCGCTGAGACATCGGTAGGCGTGGATCAGCGCGGTCGCCACGGAGGCATAGCCGACCTGAGCGGTGCCCGCGGAACGGTGAGAGGTGCATGCGCATCCGGAGTGCGGATGCCGTCGGCCGGCTCTGCCCAGCCAGACATGGACCTCGTCATCGGCATCCGGAAGGATCCAGACCTGCCGTGCCCGCAGGGCATCCGCGCAGGTCAGCTCGCCGCCGTGAGCTGCGGCGGTCCTGACCTTGCTGTCCAGGGACGGCAGAGCGAAGACGCCTGGACGCACACGGCGGATCAGGCCCTGATGCACTGCTGACGCAAGACGATCGCGCGTGCATCCGTACCGCTGCAGATATGTGCCGCGGGCGATGCCGCCGAACCGCGTGAGGAGTTCTGTCGGTGTGAGCATGCTCCGAGCATCCTGCTGCGGGCGGGGACGGGAGCGGCCGCAACCCAGGAACTGTGGACAAGTCGCGGGGTGGGTGAATTGTGCAGGAGGTATCTCGCCGACGGATGTCGGCTCAAACGACGGATGTCGGCGCAGGTCGGCCGTTTCCGCCGACATCCGTCTTCTGAGCCGACAGGTGTGGGGGCGGATGTCGGACCGACAGCTGGCTCTTGTAAATATAAGGGGTGGCTTATATAGTGGCATTGTGCATGAGTTCGAGGTTCTCGCGGATGCCGTGCGGCGGCGGATGCTGAGCGTGCTCGCCCTCGGCGAGCAGCCGGCCGGGATGCTGACCGACATCGTCCGCGCGGAGTTCGGCATCTCGCAGCCCGCGGTGTCGCAGCACCTCAAGGTGCTGCGAGAGAACGGCTTCGCCACGGTGCGGGCCGAGGGCACGCGACGCGTGTACGCGCTGGACCGGGCGGGGCTGGATGCCGCGGCCCGAGCGCTCGCGCAGATGAGCGATCCGCTCGGTCAGCGACTCGACGCCCTGCACACGGAGGTCGCGCGGGGTCGCCGTGCGGCATCCGACACCACGAAGATCACGGAGAGGAACGCATCATGAGCATCAGCGGTCCCGTCATCGAGAAGCATCCGTCCGGATTCCGTCTCGTCTACGAAGACGTCTACGCCACTGACATCCACGACCTGTGGCAGGCGATCACCACGCCCGAGCGTCTGGCCCGCTGGATGGTCGGATACACCGGAGACCTCCGGCTCGGCGGCACCTGGGCGGTCGCCGCTGACGACGGCGAGGAGTCCTGGGCCACCGGCACCATCACCGAGTGCGACCCGCCCCGGTCCTTCACCTCGACCTGGCACGCGACCGGCGAGGAGCCCACAGACCTCGTGGTCACGCTCGAGGAGGTCGAGGGCGGCACCCGCATGCGCCTGGTGCACACCGGCATCCGCTCGATCTTCTACGGGGCCGGCTGGCAGACCTACCTCGAGCGTCTCGCATCCCACATCGCGGGGGAGGAGCACCCGCACGAGTGGGATGCGCGCTTCGCGGAGCTTTCGCCGCAGTACGAAGCGCGGTTCGGGTCGCTCTGAGAGGGCTGGAGGCCGCGGGGCCGGCCCGCGGCCTCCGAGTAGGCTGAACAGGTGATCATCGGCACCGGAATCGATCTCGTGGACGTCGGGCGGTTCGAGCGCTCCGTCACGCGCACGCCTCGGCTGCTGGAGAGGCTGTTCACTCCGACCGAGCAGCAGCTGCGACTGCGCTCCCTGGCCGCGCGGTACGCCGCCAAAGAGGCGCTGATCAAGGCCCTCGGAGGCAGCGACGGCGTGTTCTGGTCCGAGATCGAGATCGCGTCGGAGGCATCCGGCCGCCCCTACTTCGTCCTCTCCGGCTCCACCGCCGATGTGGTCCAGGCGCGCGGCATCACCGCCCTGCACCTCAGCCTCACCCACGACGCCGGCCTCGCCGCCGCGTACGTCGTCGCAGAGAGGACGGATGCCGCATGACCCATCCGTTCCGCGAGGCCACGATCGACCTGTCCGCGATCGCCGAGAACGCCCGCCATCTGCGCACGCTGACCGGCGTGCAGGTGATCGGCGTCGTCAAGGCGAACGCCTACGGTCACGGCGCCCCTGCGGTCGCGACGGCCGCGCTCGCCGGGGGAGCCACCCGCCTGGGCACCGCCACGCTCGAGGAGTCCTTCGCCCTGCGCCGCGCCGGCATCACGGCGCCGCTCGTCTCGTGGCTGCACGCACCGGGGCAGCGATTCGACGACGCGGTGGCCGCCGGCATCGAGGTCGGCATCTCGTCGATGGAGCAGCTGGTCGCCGCATCCGAGGCGGCCCCGGCATCCGTTCACCTCAAGGTCGACACGGGCCTCTCCCGCAACGGCATCCCCACCGAGCATCTCGAGCGCGTGCTCGCCGAAGCCGCCCGCCCTGGAGCGCATCGGCCGCATCCGCATCGTCGGCATCTTCAGCCACCTCTCCGGGGCCAGCCCTGAGGACGACCGCGCCCAGCTCGCCCGGTACGAGGAGATCATCGCGCAGGCCGAGTCGTTCGGCATCCGTCCCGAGATCCGCCACCTCTCCGCCACCGCCGGCGCCATCGACATCCCCGAGGCGCGGCTCGACGCCGTGCGCATCGGGATCGGCCTGTACGGTCTCTCGCCGTTCGCGGACCGCACCTCGGCCGACCTCGGACTGCGCCCCGCGATGACCCTGCGCGCCTCGGTCGCCGCCGTCCGCCGCGTGCCGGCCGGCTCCGGCGTCTCCTACGACTACACCTACCGCTGCGAGCACGACACGAACCTCGCCCTGGTGCCGCTGGGCTACGCCGACGGCATCCCGCGGCAGGCCTCCGAGCGCGGACCCGTGCTGATCAACGGTCGCCGCTATCGGGTCGCTGGTCGCATCGCGATGGACCAGTTCGTCGTCGACGTGGGCGAGGAGCAGGTCGCGGTCGGCGACGAGGTGGTGCTGTTCGGCGACCCGACTCTGGGGCATCCTTCGGCCACGGACTGGGCGGATGCCGCGGGCACCATCAACTACGAGATCGTCACGCGCATCGGCGACCGCGTGCCGCGCAGGACCACCTCGTGAGCATCGATCCGGCCTTTCTCGGGCGCCACGAGATCTCGACCTCGGATGCCATGGAGCGACTCGGCCTGCACCTCGGCGAGCAGCTGCAGGCCGGCGATCTGCTCGTACTGACCGGTCCGCTCGGCGCGGGAAAGACCACGTTCACGCGCGGGCTCGCCGAAGGACTCGGGGTGCGCGGACCCGTGCAGAGCCCGACATTCGTGATCGCCCGCACGCATCCGTCGCTCGTCGGCGGCGCGCCGCTCGTGCACGTCGACGCCTACCGGCTGGGCTCCGCCGCCGAACTGGACGACCTCGACATCGACTTCGCCGGCTCCGTGGTCGTCATCGAGTGGGGGCGGGGCATGGCATCCGCGGTCGCCGACAGCTGGTGGGACGTCGAGATCGAGCGACCCGTCGGAGGAGCCGAAGGGGTCGCCGACGAGGATCTGGATGCCGACGCACCGCGCTTCGTGAGCATCGAGCGCATCGAGAGCTGAGCCCGGCTGCCCCGCGTCGCCGTTCAGTCCTCGGCGCTGCGCTTCTGGGTGAGGGCGTCGAGGATGGCGGCCGTGGCATCGGCGCCGGCATCGACCGCCGCGACGTTCTCGGTGCTCACCGCGTCGACGATCTCGGATCGCTGGATGCGGGTCGTGCGCGGAGCGTTGATGCCGATGCGCACGCTGTCGCCCTTGATGTCGAGCAGCGTCACCTCGATATCGTCGCCGATCAGCACGCTCTCGCCGATTCGTCTCGTCAACACCAGCATTCGATCAGCCTACTCGGCGGGGCCGACCAGGCCGGTCACGGCGGGCGCGGTCACTGCAGGCGCAGCGGCGTCGCGCACCACGCCCACTGTCTCGATGCCGAACGCGCCGGAACCGCCCGCCTCGGTGTAGGAGAGCACCGGCAGCCCGTCGGTCTGCGCCGACACCATCCGCCGCACCGCCGCACGCAGCGTCGGCGCGCAGACGAGAACCGGCTCGCCGCCGTCGCCCGCGGACGCGGCCGTCACGGCCTGGCGCACGGACTCCACCACGGCCTCCATGCGGTTCGGCTCGAACACGATCTGCGCACCGTCGTCGCCCATCCGCAGGCTCTCCAGCATCGCCTGCTCCAGCAGCGGGTTGATCATGATCACGCGCAGCCTGCCGTCCTCCGCGAAGCGTGCGGCGATGGCGGGTCCGAGTGCGGCCCGTGCGGCCTCGACCAGGCCCTCCGGGTCCGTGGAGGTCTTCGCGCGCACCGCGAGCGCTTCGTAGATGCGGCTGAGGTCATTGATCGGCACCCGCTCGGCGAGCAGCGACTGCAGGACCCGCTGCACCTCGGCCAGCGACAGCAGCGCCGGCGTCAGCTCCTCCACCGCGGCCGGCGACACCTGTTTGAGCGCATCCGTCAGCTGACGCACGTCCTCGCGGCTCAGCAGTCGCGCCGCCCCGGCATGGATGACGCTCGACAGGTGCGTGATGACCACGCTGGCGCGGTCGACGACCGTCGCGCCGGCGAACTCGGCGCTGTGCCGCATCTCGACGGGGATCCACTTGCCCTCCAGGCCGAAGACCGGATCGTGCACGGCGACCCCGGGCAGGGCGTCCAGCCCCGCGCCGAGCGCCAGCAGACGTCCGGGCGGCACGACGCCGCGACCGGCCTCGACACCGGCGATGCGGATGACGTAGGTGGATGCCGGCAGCTCCACGCTGTCGCGCGTGCGCACAGGCGGGACGACGAGGCCCAGTTCGAGTGCGATGCGCCGTCGCAGCGCCTTGACGCGCGCGAGCAGATCGTCCGGCCCGCCGGTGACGAGGTCGACGACGTCGGAGGAGAGCTGGATCTCCAGGGCGTGCACCCGCATCCGCTCCATGAGGTCCTCCGGGGTGTCCGCGGTCGAGGCCTCGGCCGGCGTCGCGTCCGAGGCCGCGGCATCCGCCTGCTTCGCCCTGACGCGCTGCGCGGCCAGGATCAGCAGTGCGCCCACGACGATGAAGGGCAGCATCGGCATCCCGGGGATGAAGGCCATCACGATCGCCGCGCAGCCGGCGATGTTCAGGGCGTTCACCGACTGGCCCAGCTGCGCGAACGCCTCGCTGCCCATGTCGGCCTCGGCGTTCGAACGGGTCACGATCATGCCCGTCGACACCGCCATCAGCAGCGCCGGGATCTGCGTGACCAGTCCGTCGCCGATGGTCAGCAGGCTGTAGGTGCTGACGGATTCCTCGATCGACATGCCGTGCGAGACCATGCCGATCGCGATGCCGCCGACCAGGTTGATGATGATGATCACGAGCCCCGCGATCGCATCGCCCTTGACGAACTTCGATGCGCCGTCCATCGCACCGTAGAAGTCGGCTTCGGCGGCCACCTCGGCACGGCGCTCGCGGGCCTGCGCGTCGGTGATGAGCCCCGCGTTCAGGTCGGCGTCGATCGCCATCTGCTTTCCGGGCATGGCATCCAGCGTGAACCGCGCGCCCACCTCGGCGACGCGCTCGGCGCCCTTCGTGACGACGACGAACTGGATGACCACCAGGATCAGGAAGATCACCGCGCCGATGATCAGCGACCCGCCCACCGCGATGGTTCCGAACGCCTCGATCACCTGCCCCGCGTACGCCTCGCCCAGCACCAGCCGGGTGGATGCCACATTCAGGCCGAGCCGGAACAGAGTCGCCACCAGCAGCAGGGACGGGAACACCGAGAAGTCCAGCGGCTTGCGGATGAACATCGTGTTCAGCAGGATCACCAGCGCGAACAGGATGTTCAGGATGATCAGCAGGTCCAGCAGCACCGGCGGCACCGGCACCACCAGCAGCATGATGATGCCCACCACCGCGATCGGCACGACGATCCTGTTCAGCACTCCGCGCATGCGGTCCTCCTTCTCATACCTGCCGCCTCGGTCACGCCGTCGTCCTCTCGGGCAGCGAATGCACCCCGCGCGCGGACCCGCGCCGGCGCAGCATGTCGACGAACACCAGCACCCGGGCGACGGCCGTGTACAGCTCTGCGGGGATCTCCTGACCCAGCTCGCACGCGGCATGCAGCGCACGGGCCAGCGGGATGTCGCGCACCAGCGGCACGCCCGCCTCCAGCGCGCGCTCGCGGATCTTCTCGGCGACGACGCCCTTGCCCTTGGCGACCACCTTGGGGGCGGCCCGGCCGACCTCGTAGCGCAGCGCGACGGCGACGTGCGTGGGGTTGACCATCACGACATCCGATCCGGCCACGGCCGCGATCATGCGGTTGCGGCTCATCGCCAGCTGGCGGGAGCGCCGCTGCTGGCGGATCAGGGGGTCGCCCTCCGAGTTCTTGTGCTCGTCGGTCACCTCGCGATGCGTCATCCTGGTGTGCTTCGTGTTGCGCTTCATCACCACGAACATGTCGATCGCGGCCAGCGCCAGGCCCACCAGGATCGCCACCTGCAGCAGGGTGGCGGTGCCTTCGGCGGCGGTGCCCAGCAGCCGCGTCACCGAGTGCGCGCCGCTCGCTGAGAGCACCGGGATCAGCGTCGAGATCACCGCCCACAGCGCGATCCCGATGGCCGCGGTCTTCAGCAGCGCCTTCGCGCCCTCCCACAGCGCCTGCAGGCCGAAGATGCGCTTCACCCCGTTGACGAGGTTGAACTGGTCGTAGCGGCCCGAGAACTTCCGCATCCGCACCCCGCCCTGCACGACCGCGCCGAGCAGGGTGACGATCACGACGCTGGTGAGCAGGGTGCCGAGCGTCGGCAGCACCGAGCCCAGCCCGAGCCCGAGCACGCCCAGGGCGGCGTCGGGGGAGGGGGCGCGCATGATCGCCGGCAGGGAGATGAGCTGCTCGGTGCCCGCCGCGGAGCCTGCGGCCATCGCCGCGGGCATGGTGATAGCCGCCGCACCGATCCCCAGCCAGGCCGTCATATCCTGGCTTCGCGACAGCTTGCCCTTCTGGCGCGCTTCCCGCAGATGCTTGTCGGTGGCCTTCTGATTGCGCTCGCCGCTGTCGCTCACTGGCTCACCCCCTGCATCATGTGCACGGCCTGCGACACGAGCGCGTCGACGATGCCGGGCAGGGCGACGAACGTGAAGCCGGCCAGCACGAGCGTGAGCAGGATCTTGATCGGGAAGCCCATCGCGAACGCGTTCAGCGCGGGCGCGACGCGGGTGATCAGGCCGAGGCCGGCGTCCGCGAGGAAGAGCACCAGGATCAGCGGGCCGGCGATCTGCACGCTGGCGAGGAACATCTGCACCACGCCGTCGACGAGCAGCTCGGCGGGCGACGCGAGCGAGAGCAGCCCGTCCACGGGGATCACCTCGAAGCTGCGCGCCAGACCTGCGAGCACCACCTGGTAACCGCCCGAGGCGAACAGCAGCGCGAGAGCCGTCATCTGGAACAGCCGGGTGAACTGCGCGCCGTTGATCATCGCCTGCGGGTCGAACGCCTGCGCCATCTGGAAGCCGCCGAACACGTCGATCAGGCTGCCCGCCGCCTGCACCGCCGAGAAGCAGACCAGCACGAGAAAACCCAGCACGGCTCCGGTGAGCACCTGCAGCGTGAGCGCCGCGAAGAACGGCCCTGTGTCCAGACTCGCGTACCCGGGGGCGACCGCCCCGGACATCGCGAGCGCGAGCGCCATGGCGAGCATCGCCTTGATGCGCGCCGGGATCGCGCCGTACGAGAACGGCGGGGCGATCATCACGAACGCGGTGGTGCGCACGCCGGCGAGCATCGTCGCCTCGAGCCACGCGAAGTCGATCGGGATGTTCACGTCAGCCGCCGCTCAGCAGCTGCGGGATGCGGTCGAACATGGTGTGCGTGAACTGCACGATCTCGGAGATCATCCAGTTGCCGGCGATGAGCAGGGCGATGCCCACGGCGACGATCTTCGGCACGAACGACAGCGTCACCTCCTGCACCTGCGTGATGGACTGCAGCAGCGAGATGGCGAACCCGACCACCAGCGCGGTGATGAGCACGGGAGCCGCCAGCTTCGCCGCCACCAGCAGACCCTCCATGCCGATGTCGAGCACCGCCTCGGGAGTCATCCCGCACCCCCGTAGCTCTCCAGCAGGGTGCGGATGATGAGCCCCCACCCGTCGACGAGGATGAACAGCAGGATCTTGAAGGGCAGCGAGATCATCACCGGCGGGAGCATCATCATGCCCATCGACATCAGCGCCGCCGCGACGACGAGGTCGATCACCAGGAACGGCACGAAGATCACGAAGCCGATGATGAACGCCGCGCGCAGCTCCGAGATCATGAACGCGGGGATCAGCGTGTACAGCGGCACGCTCTGCGCATCCTCGGGGTTGGGCAGCGATGCCATCCGTGTCATCAGCGCGAGGTCCTCCTCGCGCGTGAAGTGCAGCATCCAGTCGCGCAGCGGCGGCTGACCCAGATCGATCGCCTGCGTGAACGTGATCGCCCCGTCGACGTAGGGCTGCACCGCGCTCTGATTGATGTCGGTGAGCACCGGCCACATGATGAACAGCGACAGGAACAGCGACAGCCCGGCGAGCACCTGGTTCGGGGGGATGGTCGGAAGCGAGAGCGCGTTGCGGGTCATCGCGAGCACCACGAAGATCTTCGTGAACGACGACATCATCAGCAGCAGGGCGGGCGCGACCGACAGCAGCGTGATGCCCAGCAGCGTGAGGATCGACGTGGACGGAGTGCCGTCCAGCCCGTTGATGCCGATCGTGATGCCCTCGCCCTCCGGTGAGGCGGGCGGGGTGGGCGCGTCGGGATCGTCCGGATCGACGGCCGTCGGAACTGCGGATGCCGCGGATGCCTGTGTCGCCGTGGATGCCTGTGTCGCGACGGATGCCTGGGTCGTGGCGGCCGCGGCGGCCGCGACCGGCGACGCCGCACCGGGAGCCGGAGCACCCAGCGCCTGAGCGCCCACGCCGGTGCCCAGCACCGCGCCCGCGGCCAGCAGCGTCGCGCAGACGAGCAGCAGCATCCCGTGAACGCCGCGCCTGCGCAGCAGACGGTCTGTCAGGGAGCGGGCGCTCATCGCGTGCGCCGCAGGAAGTCGGCGGTCTGCCGCCAGGTCTGCGGGGAGAGGATCGAACCGCTCAGCTGGTCCGGCCTAGTCGGCCGGCGGTGGCGGCGCAATGTCTGCGACTCTGCGCTCGCCTCCGCCTGCTCGTCGGAGAGCAGGCTCGCGAAGTCGCTGTGCAGTGGACGGGCGACGTGGCCGGCGGGCAGGCTGTCGATGAGATTCACGCCGTGCTCGGTCACCCCGAGCACGTATCGGCGGTCGTCGGTCTCGACGATCACCATCTGCGCCTTCGAGCCCAGGGCGCGCCTGCCGATCACCGAGATCTCGGCGTCGTCGCGACGCCGCTGCATCCGCTTCCCCACCCGGCGCTGCACGTACCAGAGCAGCCCGAGCACCGCCGCCAGTGACAGGGCGACGCGCAGGAGGAGAAGCAGATCGTCCAGGTCAGGCCTCGGCGTTCTCGAGGATCCGGGTGATCCGCACGGCATAGTCCTGGTCGACGACGACGATCTCGCCGTGCGCGATCACACGACCGTTCAGCAGCACGTCGGCGGGGGCGCCCGCGGAGCGGTCGAGCTCGACGATGCGGCCCGGCTCCAGACCGAGCACATCGCGCACCGCCATCCGGGTGCGGCCGATCTCGACCGTGAGATCCATCTCCACGCCCGCGATGCGCTGCAGCCTGCGGGAGGCCGTCGGCGCGGTGACAGGGCTGCGGGTCACGCGTACGGCGAGGCGCCCGATCACGTGACCGTCCTGGTCCTGCAGGTCGAACACCTGGGCCGCGGGGTGCGAGAACACCGCTGAGGCGTCCCCGACGGTGGCGTCGTCGAGGCGGCCGGCGCCGAGCGCGCTGACGGCTGCCTCGAGCGGGCCGTGCAGGCGCTCGACGAGCGCAGCATCCGTCAGCCCGTCGATGAGCGCGTCGACCTCGAGGATCTGGACGGCGAGCTGCGCGCTGGCCTCGCCGACGTAGCCGACGATCACGGCGTCGCCGGTGTCGCCCGATGCCTGCGATGCGACCGCGACCGTGGGGGCGGCGGTGGGCAGACGAGCCGCGAGAGCGGCGGCGACGGCGGATTCGTACGCGATGGTGCTGGTCACGGGTGCTCCTGTGCGGGTTCGGGTGTCGTCGCGGTGACGACGCAGGCGAGGCGAGCACCGCTCGTGCCGACGGCGGCCGTCGCGATCGACTGATCGCCGACCATGAGCTCGAGCGGACGGTCGGCGGTGTGCGGGAAGGTGATGAGGTCGCCGACGGAGAGATCCAGCACCTCATGCGGGCGGATCGAGCGGGGCGCGAGGCGCAGCGCGAGGTCGACGGGCGCGCGCTCGACCTGACGGTCGATCGTGCCGGGAGGGGTGACCTCGGGCGTGTTCGCCGGACCGCCGGCGAGGGAGCGCACCACCACGGATGCCGGCAGCATCACGCTCGCGTTCGCGGAGCCGCCGGCGAATCCGATCGGCAGCACGGCGACGATCACCGGATCGTTCGCCGCGGCCACCTGACTGAACTGCGAGCTGTGCTGGATTCCGGTGATGGAGATCCCCTCCGGCAGCACGCCGTCGAAGGAGCGGATCAGATGGTCGATGGCATCCGTGATCATGCCGCGGACGAGCGCCTGCTCGATGTGCGTCAACGGCCGCTCCTGCGGCTCGCCGCCCAGCCGACCGCCCACCATCTGGACGACCCACGCGGTCGCCAGCGACGCGGGGAACTGGATCACCGCACGCGCGTCGGAACCCGGCAGCGCGCACACCACGAGCGTCGTCGCGGGCGGCAGGGATCGGGCGTACTCGTCGTAGGTCTGCATCGACACCGACGCCACGCCGACCTGGGAACGGCCGTGCGTGCGCGCGGACAGCAGCGAGCCCCACTGGCGGGCGAACGCCTCGAAGGACATCTCCAGGATGCGTGCGTGCTCGCGGGAAAGGGTCGTCGAACGACCGAAGTCGTAGAGTTCGACTTCGGTCTCCGTACGCACGGCTGAGCGCGCGCCCTCATCCATCACCACGCCCCGGACTATCGGGCGACAGTCCGCGGGTGTAAGCAGTTCGCTGAATCAGCGGGAAGGCGTTTTCGCCTGCAGGGCAGGCAGCAGCTGGCGCACCTCCTCATCGGCATCCGAGAGAACGACCACATCGACGCGTCTGTTCTGCGCCAGAGCCTCGGTGCTGGTGCCGTCGGCGACCGGTCTGGCGTCGCCGTAGCCGACCGATTTGATCGCCCCGGGGTCGATCCCGCACGCCTCCACGAGATGGCGCAGCACCTGGGTGGCGCGGCCGGCGGACAGCTCCCAGTTGGTGGCGAAGGGGGCGGCGGACTGGCGGGTGTCGGCGTGCCCCTCGACGGAGATCTCGTTCGGGATGCCGGCGAGCACGGCCCCCAGTGCGTCGAGGATGTTGACGGCGAGGCGCGACAGCGTCGTGCTGTTCGTCGCGAAGAACGTCTCGGCGCTGACCAGACTGATGGTCAACCCGCGGTCGTCGATCGTGAACGTGGCGGTGTCGGCGAGCCCCTGCTGGCGAAGGGCGGCCCGGATGCGGTCGCGCAGGGCGGAGAGGTCGTCGAGCTCCCTCTGGGCCGCGCTGAGCTCGATGGCGGCGAAGCCCTCACCCTTCTCGTCGACCAGTTCCGCCGGAACGACGACGCCCTGAGAGACATCGGCCTTGTCCGTCTGCGTCTGGCCGAAGCCGGTGGCCAGCGAGGCGCTGAGCGCTTCGAACTTCTTCATGTCGATGCTCGACATCGAGAACAGCACGATGAACATGCACATCAGCACGGTGATCATGTCGAGGTACGACGCCATCCACCGCTCGTCAGGGCCGCTGTGCCCCTCGGGCGCGAGGCGTCGTCGTCGGCGGACGCTCATGACGCGGTCTCCGACGCGTCGGAGACCTGCTCGGCGCCCTTCCCCGCCCTGCGGCTCCTGCTCTTCGTGGATCCGGCGTCGGAGACGAGGGCGTTCAGCCGCTCCTGCACGAAGGCGGGGGTCGCGCCGGACTGCACGGCCAGCATCCCCTCCATGACGACGGTCATGCGCTCCAGCTCCAGCTCGCCCAGGCGCTGCAGGCGCCCGCCGATCGGCAGCCAGATGAAGTTCGCGGACAGCAGGCCCCACAGTGTGGCGACGAAGGCGGTCGCGATCATCGGACCCAGGGTCTCGGGCTTGTCCAGCTGCTCGAGCACGTGGGTCAGCGAGACGACGGTGCCGATGATGCCGATGGTGGGCGCGAACCCGCCGAGGGTCATGTAGAAACGCGATGCGGCCCGACCACCGGCGGCGGCGGAGGCGATGGCGTCCTCCAAGAGGATGCGCAGGTCCTCGGCATCCACACCATCGGCGATGCTCTGCAGCGCCTGCCGCATGACCGGATCCTTCTCGTCGGCGACGCCCTGCTCCAGGGACAGCAGGCCCTCGGTGCGGGCCTTGTCGGCGTAGGAGACGATCGTGTCGATCACGCTCTGCGTGGACCCGCGCTGGCCCCGGAATGCCCGGGGAAGGGCGGCGGCGGCGGTCAGGAAGTCGCGCAGGGTGCCGCTGGCGATGCCGACGGCGATCGTGGCGCCGAAGACGAGCACCATCGGTGCAGGCAGCAGCAGGGCCGTGATCGACGCGCCCTCCATGTCGATCATCGCGAGGAGGGCGCCGAACGCGAGGACGAGTCCGAGGATGAGTGCGATGTCCATCAGATGCCCCCGTCCGCCGCCGAGGACGACATCCGCAGGGCCGAGTGCAGCACGCGCGCGCGGAAGTCGGTGATCTGCGCGATCAGCTCTTCCATGCTCTCCTGGACGACGAAACGCGCGCCGTCGACCATGATGATCGTGGTGTCAGGCGAGGCCTGCACCCGTTCGATCAGGTCGGGGTTCACCGCGAACCGTGTGAGGTTCAGGCGCGTGACGACGATCATGAGCTCCATCCTGGAAGATCGGCCTCCGATGAGGGAGACGGCGACGGCCCATCCTGGTCCGTCGTCTCTGACTGTCGGCAGTGCCGACTGCCAAGTAAGTTCACCACCCGTCTATATGGCGCAAACTGCCCCGGATCGGAGTGAAACGGGGCGGTTCGCGCCATATAGACGGGCTCGGTCAGGGTCAGCGCTTCAGGTTCGTCAGCTCCTGAAGCACCTCGTCGCTCGTGGTGATGATGCGCGCGTTCGCCTGGAAGCCTCGCTGCGCGACGATCAGATTGGTGAACTCCTGCGACAGGTCGACGTTCGACATCTCCAGCGCACCGCTGATGATGCCGCCGAGCCCGTCCTGGCCCGCCTGTCCGACCGTGGCCGCACCGGAGTTCGCCGTCGGACGGAACTGCGAGGAGCCGGACTTCTCCAGTCCGCCCGGGTTCGTGAACGCCGCCAGCGAGAGACGCGCGAGAACCTTCGACTCGCCGTTGCTGAACGTGCCCATCAGGCTGCCGTCCTCGGTGAGCGCGTACGACGAGAGAGTGCCGGCGGGCCGTCCGTCCTGACCGGCGAGCACGAGCGTGCTGACGTCGCTGAAGCCGGTCAGCGACGACAGGTCGACGGCGATGCCGCCCGAAACGATCGACGAAGTGCCGGTCTGCCTGCCGTCGGTGAAGGTCAGCGCGGTGCTGGTGCCGGCCTGGTCGGCCACGTTCCATCCCCCGGCGGTGCGGGTGAAGGTCAGGCGCAGAGTGGAGGTGGAACCGTCGGCCGCGTACACCTCGATGTCGCGGATCAGCTGCTCGCCGACGGCGGTCTCGGCGGGCAGGTTGCCCGTGGCATCCGCACTCGTGGTGGCGACGGCCGGAACGACCGCGCCCACGGGCAGGGTGATGTCGCCGATGGCCTGGCCTCCGACGATCTCGCCGTTCTGGGCGGTCCAGCCCTGCACGAGCGAGCCGTCGACGGTGGTCAGGCGCCCGCCCGCGTCGAAGGAGAATCCGCCGTTGCGGGTGTACAGCGTCTCGCCGCCGTTCCGCACCATGAAGAAGCCGTCGCCGGCGATCATCAGGTCGGTGGGCACACCGGTCGGCTGCGGGGCGCCCGAGCTGAAGTTGGTGCGGATGCCGGCGAGCTGCACCCCCAGACCCACCTGCGCGGGGTTGGAGCCGCCTGCGTCCGGCCGCGGCATGGTGGAGTTCTTGACGAGCTGAGACAGCGAGTCCTGGAACTGCACGGCCGACGACTTGAAGCCGACGGTGTTGACGTTGGCGATGTTGTTGCCGGTCACGTCGAGCATGGTCTGGTGCGTGCGCAGTCCGGAGATGCCGGAGAAGAGAGAGCGGAGCATGAGATGCCTTTCGAGCGAGGGGGAGGATCAGGAGGAGAGGGTGAGCCCGGAGAGGGCATCGAGAGGGACGGGCTTCCCGCCGATGGTGACCAGCGGCACGGGACCCGCGAACGAGACCGCGGTGACGGTGCCCGTCTGCGAGACGCCGTCGGCGTCGGTGTACTGCGCTTCACGGCCCATCAGGACGGCGGCAGTGTGACGCATGCTCAGCGCGAAGCTCTCCGACGTCATCGTCGTGAGCTGCGTGAGCTGCTCCATCGAGGCGAGCTGCGTGGTCTGCGCGATCATCTCGTTGGTGTTCATGGGGGAGCTCGGGTCCTGGTTCGACAGCTGGGTGACCAGGAGCTTCAGGAACACCTCCGAGTCGAGGGTCTTCTTCTGCGTGCTCGGCGGCACGGTGCTGCGGGACTGCATCCCGGTCGCGGCGATGGGTTCGACGGAGGTCATCGTTCTCCTTTCGGTCAGGCGTACACGTCGATGCTCGAGGGCGACGACGAGGTCAGGGATGAGCCGATGCGGGGGACGCCGGGGGGTGCGGTCTGCGCTGCATCGGGGATCTGAGGGCCGCGCTTCTCCGGCGCGGGTCGGCCGTGCGCGTCGCGCTGCGACTGCGCGCCGGTGCCGGTCTGGCTGCTGGGGCCGGTCTGGCCGTCGGAGCGGGCCTGGGATTGCGATGAGGAGGCCGATGACGCATCGCCGGCGGCGACGTGCACCGATGCCCCGGGTGCTGCCACGGCGAGGTCGCGACGCAGGTCGGTGAGGATCGTGCGCAGCGCATCGCGGCCCAGGTCGGAGGGGGCGTGCAGTTCGAGTCGGATGCTGCCGCCCGCGATGTGCGCGCGGACGGTCACCGGTCCGAGGTTCTCGGGCGACACGGTCAGCGTGATGCTGTGCTGGCCCTCCGCCGAGCGCGCCAGCGCGATGATCGGTGTCGTCACCTGGGGCAGCAGACCCGCGCTCGGAGCGGGGCTCGGAGCGGGAGCAGGGGTTCCGGCGGGAGCGGTCACGGTGTTCGTGGCGACGACGGTGGCCTGTACGGGAACGGCCATCTCGACGGGCACCGTGGTCGGTGCGGCCTGCGCGGCGACGTCCACGGCGTGACGTGCCGTAGACGTCGTGAGCGACGATGCGGATGCGGATGCGGATGCGGATGCGGATGCGGATGCGGGTGCGGGTGCGGGTGACGCCGGTGCGTCGGGAGCGGAGGATGCCGTGACTGCTCGGTCCGGCGTGTAGGACGAGGCCGACGATTCGGCGGACGCGGACGGGGACGGGGCGACGGCGACGGAAGGTGCCGCGGTGGCCGTGGCCGTGGCCGGTGCAGGCGGCACGGGCGTGACGGTCGGGGCCGTGCCGCCGGGGGAGGGCGCCGGGTCTGCCGGGTCTGCCGTCGGATCCGTCGGGCTCGCGGCATCCGCGGCATCCGTCGGCGCCGTTTCGAAGGGCTTTTCCGCGGCTCCGGTCGGATCCTCGGCAGTCGGGCCCTCTGTGATCGCCGTGTCGGTGGTAGCCGGCCCCGCGGCCCGGCCCGCGGGCGGGAGAGGCGCGGCATCCGGGACCGAGCCGGTCGTGGTCCCGACTTCGGGGGGCGTTTCCTCCGCCGCGATGGTCCCGGCCTGCGCCGCGATGGCGTCCTGCTCCGCGCCCGGCTTTCCGTGCGCGGCGGCGTCGGCGTTGAGCGTCTGCTGCTCGCGGACCGCGTCGGCGAAGCTGGCGGACGCCGTCGCGCCACCGCGCGGGGCGGGGGCGGGAATGCCCGCCGTTGGTGCGGCGGGGGCGAGGGTGAGAGGCATCATGCCGAACCTCCGCTTCCGCGCCGCAGGGCGATCTCGTCGAGCTCGTGCTGCTCGACGCGCAGATCCTCGACCCGCATCCGCATCTGGTGCGCGACAGCCAGCCGGTCCAGGCCGCGCACCGCGCGTCGGGCTTCTTCGTGCGCGATCCGAGCGGACTCCACGGCCTCCTGCTGCTGCGCCGAGAGGGATTCCAGGTCGGCGAGCATGCTGCGGCCGGCCACCCGGGCGGCGGCCAGGGAGGCGAGGGTGCGCACGTCCACGGCATCCGACTCGGTCGCCGCGAGCGCCGCGCGCAGATGACGATCCCTGGTGCGGGTCTGGTTCGCGTCGATCACCGCGCGCGACAGCTCCTGCGCCGCCTGGCGCTCCTGGATCGAGCGCACGCGCAGCAGGCCGGCCAGCGAGAACAGGCGGCTCATGACACACCTCCGAGGTCGGTGACCAGCCGGGCCAGCCGCTGCCATGACTCGTCCGCGGCACTCGTCTCCTCCAGCGGCTGGGTCAGGAAGCGCGAGATCGACCGCTCGTTCGCCAGCGCCGCATCCACCCGCGGGTTCGCTCCCGACTGGTAGGCGCCGATGTCGATCAGGTCGTTCGCGGAGCGGCGGGCGGCGAGCACGGCACGCAGTGCAGCGGCCTGCGCGCGGTGCTCGGGAGTGATGATCTTGCCCGCCACGCGGGACACCGACCCCAGCACGTCGATGGCCGGATGGTGGCCCATCAGCGCCAGCGCGCGATCCAGCACCACGTGACCGTCGAGGATCGAGCGCACGGCATCCGCGATCGGCTCATTGTGGTCGTCGCCGTCCACGAGCACCGTGTAGATGCCGGTGACTGATCCGCCACTGCCCGTGCCCGCCCGCTCGAGCAGTCCCGCCAGGATGGAGAACGTGGACGGTGGATAGCCGCGGGTCGCCGGCGGCTCACCGGCGGAGAGTCCGATCTCGCGCTGGGCCATCGCGACGCGGGTGAGCGAGTCCATCATGAGGATCGCGTGCGCTCCCTCGTCGCGGAACGCCTCGGCGAGGCGGGTGGCGGTGTACGCGGCTCGGATGCGCGCCATGGCGGGCTGATCCGAGGTCGACACGACCACGACCGAGCGTGCCAGGCCCTCCGGGCCCAGGTCGTCCTCGAGGAACTCGCGCACCTCGCGGCCGCGCTCGCCGACCAGGGCGATGACCGTGGCATCCGCAGCGGTGCCGCGCGCGACCATCGACAGCAGCGATGACTTGCCGACACCGGATCCGGCGAACAGGCCGACGCGCTGGCCGCGTCCCACGGTCACCATGGTGTCGAGCACGCGCACGCCGAGCGGAAGCTGCGTGTCGATGCGGTCGCGGCCCAGGACCGACGGCGGTTCATGAGCGAGGCTCACCCGAGGTGCGTTCAGGGGGCCCTTGCCGTCGATCGGACGGCCGAGTCCATCCAGAACCCGGCCCAGCAGACCTCGGCCGACAGGCACGCGCAGGGGACCGCCGAGGCTGCGCACCGGCATCCCGATGGTCAGTCCCGCAGTCGACGACAGCGGCATGCAGCTGAGTCCGTCCGGTCCGGTCGCGACCACCTCGGCCTCGATGCCGTCGGCCAGCTCGACCAGGTCCCCGACGGCACCGTCCAGCCCGCGCACCTCGACGCCCAGGCCGCGCACCCGCGAGACCAGGCCACGACGCTCGGGTCGTGCCGCATCGAGAACAGCACTCCAGCCGGTCACGACGACACCTCGTCCAGCACGCGCCGGGCGCGATCCAGCGCCTGCCCGATGCGGGCGTCGACGAAGCCGTGCCGCAGCATCGCGAGCGACTCGCCCGCGGAGAGCGACTCATCGGCGACCACGCGGACGTGAGCGGGCACGGCATCGTTGCGCTGCAGGGTGCGCACATCGTCGGTGCTCATCCGCACCTCGGCGACCGGATCGGCGCCCCCGGCGGCAACGGCACGGCGCAGGGCGGTCGTCGCGGACAGCTCGCGATCGGCGAGCGCTTCGCCGAGGATCGTCTCCGCCAACTCGATCGCGCGTGCCGAGATCCGCTGCTCGTCCAGCCGAGTCAGCTCCTCCGCCCGCACCCGGAGCGCGTCGACGGCGGCGTCGAGAGCCGAGACGGCGGATGCCACCTCGAGTCGCGCAATGGTCTGCGCGTCGACCCGCTCGGCCTCGGCACGCGTCGCCGTCTCGGCGGCCTCGGCCATCGCCGCACGGAAGCCCTCGGCGTGTCCGTCGGCGTAGCCGCGTTGACGGGCGAGCCGCCGTTCGCTCTCGGCATCCGCACCGCGCAGCCGAGGGTAGACCGCCGGGGCGAACGCGTCAGTAGACATATTCGTCCTCTTCGCTGCGCTGCACCGAGATCTCCCCCTCGGCCTCCATGCCGCGCAGCATGTGCACGATCTCGGCACGGGCCTCCTCCACCTGGGACACGCGCACCGGGCCCAATGCGCGGGACTCGGACTCGAGATTCTCGCGGTTGCGCTCGGAGACGTTGCGGCGGATGATCTCGGCGATGCCCTCGTTGGCGCCCTTCAGCGCCAGCGCCAGCGTGCGCAGGTCCACGCCGCGCAGCACGCGCTGGGCGTCGCGGTCGTCGATGCGCACGATGTCGGCGAACGTGAACATGCGGGAGCGGATGTCGTCGGCCAGGGTGCGGTCGCGGCTCTCGATGCTCTCCAGCAGCGCCTTCTCGATCGACGCGTCCGAACGGTTGATGATCTCCACCAGGGGAGCGACGCCTCCCAGGCGCTCCGGCGCATCACGCGCGGCGAGGACGCCGGTCCGCGCCTTCAGCGACTCCGCGACGATCGCGATGGCATCCTGCGTCGCGGTCCCCATCACGGCGATCGCGTGCGCGACGTCGGTGCGGACGCCCTCGGGCAGCACGGCCAGCACTGCGGCTGCCTGGTCGGTGGGCAGGTGCGCCAGCACGAGTGCGGCGGTCTGCGGCAGCTCGCCGTCGAGCAGGCTCGCCACCTGCGCGGGGTCGGCCGCGTTGAGGAAGTCGAACGCCGAGTTCGAGGATCCCACCCGGCCCAGCACCGCAGCCGCGCGCTCGGCGCCGAACGACGCCTCCAGCAGCGTGGTGGCGATGTCGCGACCGCCTCGCGCCGGAGGCAGGTGGCCGGCGGCCATCCGCTGGAAGTCGCCCAGGGCCCGGGCGGTGGTCGCCGCGTCGAGGCTCTGCAGGCCGATGATCTCGGCGGTGATCGCCTCGGCCTCCGGCTCGGACAGGTGCTTCATGACCTCGATCGCCGCGGCGCGGTCGATGTTCATCAGCACCACGGCGGCGGTCTGTCGTCCGGTCAGCATCGTCACACGCCCACCCGATCGGAGAGCATGGTGCGCAGCAGCTCGGCGGTGCGCTGCGGGTCGCGCCGGCTGAGCGCCTCGATCTCGCTGCGGCGTCGCTCCAGGCTCACCTGCGCCGGCTCCTCCTCCTCGATCTCCAGTTCCATCACGGGGGCGGGAGCGCTGATCGACATCGGGACGGTCGGCTGCTGCTCCAGCGGCAGGGCGCCGGCGTACGCGGCCACCGACGGTGCGCGCTCGCCGAACATCCGGTCGAACTCATCCGGTGCGCTCCTGCGGCGCCGCATCCGCACGATCAGGAAGATGACGACGGCCAGCACGGGCAGCGCGATCGCCACCGCGGTCAGCGAGACCCTCAGGAGTTCGGCCTGCTGCTCGGCCGCGGCGGCATCCTTCGATGCCTGCAGTGCGGCCGTGGCGGCCTCGGCATCGCGCTGACTGAACGAGACCATCTCGACGGTCAGGGCGTCTCCGCGCTCCCGATCGATGCCCGCAGCGGCGGCGACGAGATCGTTGAGCGGACCGGGGCCGATGTCCGCGCCCGCCTCGGCATCCACCGCGACCGACACCGACTGGCGGGTGATCGAGCCGGCCGGGGTCGACGTGGTCTGGGTGGACTTGTTCATGACGTTGTTGCGGGTCTGGTCGGTCACCTCGTACGAGCCGTCTCCGTCGCCGGAGGGAACGGCGATGTTGTCGGGGCCGAGCACGCCAGCGCTGCTCTTGCCGCCGGTGCTGGTCTCGGTGCGGGTGTGCTCGGAGGACGGCACCCCGCCCTCGACGGGCGTGTAGGTCTCGTCGAGTCGCTCGTTGGCGGCGCGGTCGATGTCGGCGACCACGGTGACGGTCGCGTTGCCGACGCCGACGACCTTGTCGAGCAGCTGCTGCACGCTGGCGGCCACGCGCGCCTCGTAGTCGCTCGCCTGCCGGTCGGCGCCGCCGGTGGCGCCGACGCCCACCGTGGAGAGCGTGCGGCCGGTCTGATCGACCACGGCGACGTTCTCGGGCTTAAGCCCGCTGACGGCGGCCGAGGTGAGGTGCACGATCGCCTCGATCTGCGACGGATTCAGTGAGGACCGACCGGTCTCCACGAACACCGAGGCGGTCGGGTCGACGGTCTCCGAGACGAACACGCTCTCCTCGGGGATCGCCAGACGCACGGATGCCGCCGAGACCCCGTCCAGTGAGGAGATCGTCGCCGCGAGTTCGCCCTCGATGGCGCGCTTGTAGGCGACGGACTGCTGGAACTCCGACGTGGTGACACCCAGGTCATCGAGCAGCGAGTAACCGTCGCTGCTGTCGCTCGGCAGACCCGCGGCGGCGGCGGCGAGGCGCTGGTCGTAGACCTGCGCCTCGGGCACGAGCACGGTCGTGCCTCCGTCGGTGAGTTCGTAGGAGACGGATGCCGAGCGCAGCTGCTCGACGACGGCACTGGCGTCCGTCGCGCTCAGACCCGTGAACAGCGGAGTCATGGTGGGGCGTGCGGCCCAGCTGGCGAACGCCGCGATGCCCAGGGCGAGCACCGCGATGCCGATGATCGCGATCGTGCGCTGCGCAATGGTGAACCCGGAGACGGTCCGCCGGGCGCGCTGGAACAGGGAGGAGACAGCCTGCGGCATCAGGCCTGCATCCGCATGATCTCGGTGAACGCGTCGACGCCCTTGTTGCGCACGGCGGCGACGAGCTCGAGGGTGACGGCCGCTCGGGTCGAGGCGATCATCGACGCGTGGATGTCATCGAGATCGCCGGTGACCGCGGCCACCTTGAGCAGGTCGGACTCGGATTGCAGGCTCCGCAGCTCGTCGACCGCGCCCGTGATGCTCGACGCGAACGACGAGTCGTCGCCGGCGGAGGTGCCGCGCACCGACGAAGTCGCACCGACCAGCCCGGCGGGCAGGCCGGACGAGAGGGCGCCGATCCCGGAGATCGCATCCATCAGCCACGTCCGATCTGCAGGGCCGCCTCGTAGGCGTTGCGGGCACGGTCGACCACGCCCGCGCTGGCCTGGTAGCCGCGCTGCGCGAGGATGAGCTGGCTCATCTGGTCTCCCAGGTCGATGTCGGGGTAGCGCACGTAGCCGTCCGCGTCGGCGAGCGGGTGATCCGGCTGATGCACCAGCCGTCCCTCGTCGCTGCCGAGCTCCGTGCCCGCGACGTACACCCCGGGGGAGGTCGCACTGTTCTCGACGAGCACGTAGCGCTGCTGGAAGGCGGGCGCTGCCGGGGTGACGGCGGTGTTGATGTTGGCGATGTTGTCGCTGATCGCGTCCAGCCACTTGCGGTGAGTGGTCAGTCCGGTGCTGGCGATCCCGATGGCGTCGAAGGTCATGATGTGGTCCTCAGGGCCGTGCGCACCGACGAGAACGAGCCGTTGATCGCCTGGGTCGCGAACTGATAGCGCAGCATCGTGTCGATGCTGGAGAGCGTCTCGGTGTCGAGGTTGACGTTGTTGCCGTTCAGGCGCGTCGGCTCGAGCGACTCGCCCACGGTGGCGACGGCCGAGCCGTGGCCGGCCTGGACGGCATCCGCCAGAGCCTGCTCGAACTGCACGCGCTTGGCGTGGTAGTCGGGGGTGTTGACGTTCGCGATGTTGTCGGCGATGGCGCGCTGGCGCAGAGACAGGCCATCGAGCGCGCTCGAGAGCGCGGAGAAGGTCACAGAGTCGAACACGAACCGCTTCCATCCGTCGTCGGAGTGAGGCCTATCCGTGGCCGATCTCGATGAGCGTTCCCTGCTCGAGGTTCTCTATCGGCATGTCCGGCGTGCGCGTAAGGCGCGCGGTGCGATCAGCCGGCGACGTCGAGGAACGCGGGGACGTCGGCACTGGTGTCCGGCACGCGGCGCAGGGCGACGAGCTGGTGCGCGATGGCATCCTGCTCGGCGCGCACGATCGCGATGTGCTCCTGCTGGCGGCGCAGCACCGCACGGGCGCGATCGGCGAGGGATTCGGGCAGCGGTTCGGCCGGCGGATGCCACGGAGCGGCGTCCTGGGAGCCGTCCAGTTCCTGCTCGAAGCGGTTGAGCAGCGTCTCCCACCCGGAATGAGTCATGCCCGGCGCGCGACGAGGGACTCGGATGCCGTGTGCCAGGCGACGCGCAGCGGTGCGACGATCTCCAGGCAGGCGTGTGCGCGCTCGGGGTCGCGCCCGATGTTCGCCCCGATGAGAGTCTGCGTGAGGAACGTGTACACCGCACGCAGCTGCCCGGCACCGTCCCATGCATCGGTCAGCGACGCGTTCAGCTCCGCGACGATGGACTGCGCGTGCTGCAGCTGCGTGCTCGACTCGGACCAGTCACCGCGGCGAAGGGCGGCTTCGCCGCGCTCGATGTCGAGGAGCAGTCGGTCGTAGAGCATGGTCAGCAGGCGCTCCGGAGCAGCCGACAGGATCGCGTCGTCGCGATAGCGCTGCTGAGCCTTCAATGCGGCGTTCATCAGTTCGAGTCCTTCTGCGAGGTGGGCAGCGAAGCCAGTTGCGAGGTGAGATACGACGACTGCGACTGCAGCTGCGCCAGCTGCGTCTCCAGGCGGGCGTAGGTGCGCTCGAGCGTGGCCTTGCGCTGCGCGAGCCGCACGTCCCACCGTTCGATCTGCTCGCCCAGCGAGTTCACCTCGCGCTCCTGTCCGCTGATGCGCGAGGTGAGCAGTCCGTCGTACTTGTCGGAGTAGGTCTCGGCGACGCCCTGCACGCGCGTGGCGATGCCGGCGAAGACCGCCGCCACCTCTGCGGGGTCGTCCGCGAGGGCGGCGGTGAAGCGCTCCTCGTCGAAGGTCAGCACGCCGTAACGGTCGATCGAGACGCCGATGGTGGAGGGCGATACCCCGTCGACCGGATGCTGCACGGCATCCGACAGGGCCAGCCGCAGTGCCCGGATGGTGCTGTCACCGGTGAAGACCCCGAGTGTGGTGGTGTCGCCGGCCTTGTCGGCGATCGTCGCGGTGGAGCCGTTGGCGATGCGCTCCAGGATCTTCGCGATGCCGGTGACGAACTCGCCGTGCGCCTTCGCCTGTGCGGGTGCGTCGCCGGCGACCGTGATGGTGACCGGGTCTGCCGTGACCGCGGTGACGGTGAGGTCGACACCGGGGAAGAGGTCGGTGAACGTCCCGGATGCCGAGGTGACGGTCTGCTCAGCCGCGGTGCCGGCCCACAGCCGGATCTGCGCGTCGGCTCCGGTGTTGACGATCGCCGCGCCGGCTTCGCCCGCCACGTCGGTCGCGGTGCCGCCGTCCACTGCAGCGATGTCGCCGCGGAAAACCTGGAAGGCCGCTTCAGCGCCGGATTCGGACGCGGTGAGCTGCAGACGATGGACGGTGTTGCCGTCTACGTCGGTTCCCGCCGCGATGGCCTGGGCGGTGATGCCGAAGCCCGCGCCGGAGATCGCCTTGGCGACATCCTGCGGCGACGTCGAATCGGCGGTGATCTGCATCCGTTCGCCCGCGGCGTTCTGCAGCGTCAGCACGGGCGGGTCATCCGGCCAGGCGGAGTACGCGGCGGTGACGACCGTGTGCCGTGAGGCGATGCGGTCGACGACGAGGTCGGTGGCGACCGCACTGGCCTTCGCGCCCGCAGTCACGGTGACGGCGGGGGAGGAGGATGTCGTGGTGAAGCGGGCCAGCGCGCCGAGTGCGGCGACGTCCTTGGCCTTGGTCGCGAGCTCCTGGATCGTGGAGTTGAGGGACTGCAGATTCGAGATGATGACGCCCTTGTCGGTCATCTTCGAGTTGAGCAGATTGCGGGGGATGGCCTGCACATCCATCAGCGCCTTGATCAGGCTGGTGGTGTCGAGGCCCGAGACCAGGCCGTCGAGTGAGAGTCCCATGCGAGCCCTTCCCGTCGGTTGAACCCCGGGTGAGGGACGCTGGGCCCCTCACCCGGGAATCGTTGATGATCAGCGCAGCAGCTGCAGGACGCCCTGGGTGGACTGGTTCGCCTGAGCCAGCATCGCCGTACCCGCCTGCGACAGGATGTTCGCAGCCGTGTACTTGACCATCTCGGATGCCATGTCGGTGTCGCGGATGCGGCTCTCGGCAGCAGCCAGGTTCTCCGACGAGACGTTGAGCGAGTTGATGGCCGATTCGAACCGGTTCTGCTTCGCACCGAGCTCAGCGCGCGAGGTGCTGATCGCGGTGATCGCGGTGTCGATGGCCTCGATGGCGAGAGCAGCGTTGTCCTGAGTGTCGACCGTGATGGTCGCGGTCAGGTCGGCACCGGTGGCTTCGGTGGTGACGACGCCGGTGAGCGCGGCCGACAGGTCGGTCAGGTCCACGGTGATCACGTTCGAGACGTTGACGCCTGCCTCGTTGCCGTTGGCGCCGACCTGGAACGACTTAGAGGTGCCGTCCATCAGGTTGATGCCGTTGAACTCGGTGTTGGCGCCGATACGGTTCAGCTCCGACGCGAGACCGTCGATCTCGGTCTTGATCGCGGTGCGCGACTCGGTGTTGTTCGAGTCGTTACCGGCCTGCACCGCGAGGTCGCGCATGCGCTGCAGGATGGAGTGGACCTCGGACAGGGCGCCTTCCGCGGTCTGGATGACCGAGATGCCGTCCTGGGCGTTGCGTGCCGCGACGTTCAGGCCGTTGACCTGCGAGCGCAGGCCCTCGGAGATCGCCAGGCCCGCCGCGTCGTCCGCGGCCCGGTTGATGCGCAGACCGCTCGAGAGCTTCTCGAGCGACTTCGACAGGTCGTTCTGCGTGTTGGACAGGTTGCGGTAGGCGTTGAGCGCCGACACGTTGGTGTTGATCTGCATACCCATGATGTGTTCCTCCGTGATGGGATCCGTACGGAGCCCGTCCGTGGGCTCCGCAGAGAGCTATCGGCAGGACGAGGTGGCGGGTAAGGCGTCAGGGCGAGACGCCGGCGGGCGCGAGAGCGCGCGCGATGCGGCTGCCGCCGGCATCCGCGATGCGGGCGAAGAATCCGTCGCGCACGGATGCCGAGACGCGCGAGCTCACCGTCGCCTCCCCGCCTTCGCGGTAGAACTGCTCGAGGGCGTCGCGCAGCAGACGGATCGCCTCGGCCCGCTGCTGCGACACGGCGGAGTGCGAGACTCCCAGTTCCTCGGCGATGTCCTTCACCGGACGCTCCTCGATGTACACCGCGTGCACGATCGCCCGCATCCGCTCCGGCAGCGCGTGAATCGCGTGCTCCAGCAGGTTGCGTCGCTCCGCGACGATCGCGGACTCCTCGGGCAGGGGAGTGAGTGAGGTCAGGTCGGAATCGTACGCGTCATCGATCGTGGTCACCGTGCGGGCGGCATCGGCGAGAGCGCCGGAGACCTCGGCCGTCGAGACGCCCATCGTCGTCGCGATCTCCGCAGGGGAGACCTGTCGCCCCAGCGCCGAGGACAGGGCCTCCTGAACGCGCGTGGTCTCCTTGATGCGACTGCGCACGCCGCGCGGCGCCCAATCCATCGAGCGCATCTCGTCGGCGAACGCGCCCAGGATGCGCCTGCGGGCATACGCGCCGAACGGCACGCCGAGATGAGGGTCGAAGGCGTCGGCGGCGGTCACCAGAGCCAGTGCGCCCGCGGAGACCAGGTCTTCACGCGGCACATGCGTTGCGCGAGCGTGGGTCTCCGAAGCGAGATAGCCGACCAGTGGCAGGTTCTCTACTATGAGGCGGTTGCGCTCGTCAGACGTCGACATAGGGGCTCGTTTATCCTCCGGACAGGTGGGCTGGGGCGTCCCTGTGGCAAGCTTCCCCTCCTACCACAACCTGAATGATAGCTGTATGGGGAGAACTCCCCATACCCCTGGCATAACAATATTCTGGAGGCAGTCGATAGTCGTCGCTGACCGTTCAACCGAGCGGTCCTCACTGGGGAGAGAAGCATAATGGGAGCGAATGAACTGTCCATGCTGTTGTGGCGTGAACGTGAACTGCTGGAGATGCTGCTGTTCAAACTCGAGGAGCAGGAGCTGCTTCTCGCGGCCGGCCGATCGCGCTGGACGCAGTTCGCGACACGCGAGATAGAGCAGGTCCTCGCGGGTCTGAGCGAGGCGGGAGTCACGCGCGTCGTCGAGGCGGAGACGGTCGCAGCGGAGTGGGGTGCGGCTGAAGGCGCAGGCATCCGTGAACTGATCGAGATCGCACCGACGGAGGCCTGGCGCGACGTTCTGACCGGCCACCTGCACGCCCTGACGACGCTGACCGATGAGGTCGGCCGTCTTCGCGAGGGGAATTCCGAGCGATTGCGAGCGGTGCTGCGGGCGACGCAGGAGACGCTCGCGGGAGTCGGCGAGACCACCGGCGAATACACCACCCAGGGCGACCGCGCGCGCGGCGATTCCGCCCGCATCATCGACACGGAGATGTGAGGCACGATGTCCACTTTCAGCGGGCTCGGCACTGCGGCCAGCGCATTGGCGGCAGCACGCCGCGGTATGGATGTCGTCGGGCAGAACATCGCCAACCAGGCGACCGAGGGGTACACGCGGCAGCGCGTCGACACCTCGGCCATCGCCGCGGCGAGGCTGTCCACCCGGTTCAGCGTCGGGGCGGCGCCGGGGCACGGCGTGGCTGTGGACGGCATCACGCGGCTGGGGGATGCGCTTCTGGACGCCCGCGTGCGCGAGTCGTCGAGCTCTGCCGGCTTCTGGTCGGCCCGGGCGCTCGCCGCCACCACGGCGGAGACTGCGATGTCCGAACCCAGCGAGCACGGGCTCGCCGCCCGCCTGTCGAAGTTCTGGGCCGGCTGGCAGGATCTCGCCATCGCCCCGGACTCCGGCGCCGCGGCCTCCGTGGTGCTGGAGAGCGCCGCGCAGCTCTCCGCCCAGATCGCCGGCGGCTATCGATCGGTGGCCACGCAGTGGAGCGACACCAGGGCGTCCGCAGAGCGCACCGTTGCGCAGGTGAACGCCACCGCGACGCAGATCGCGGATCTGAACGCCGAGATCCGCGATGCGCTGGCATCCGGTCGATCGGCGAACGAGATCATCGACCGTCGTGACGGCCTGGTGCAGGTGGCCGCCCGCCTCGTCGGCGCACGCGGAACGCTCGAGGCCGACGGCACGATGACCGTGCGCATCGACGGCAACGCGCTCGTCTCCGGCGACAGCGCACGTTCCCTGACGCTGGACGGACCCATGTCGATGGGAGAGAACGGGAGGATGACGGTGTCGTGGTCCGGTGCCGCCGGCTTCCCTGTCGCGGTGGACGGCGGCGAGCTGGGCGGAATGCTCAGCGTGCTCGCCCCGGCGGCCGACGGCGGCACCCTCGCCGGCATCGCCGAGTCGTACAGCGCTGTGGCGACGGCCCTCGCCGAGATGGTCAACGCACAGCACCGCCAGGGTGAGACCGCGACCGGACAGCCCGGCGGCGACTTCTTCACACTCTCGACGACGGGCCCGGCGGCGCTGGGTCTCGGACTGGCCGTGCACGACGCATCCGATCTCGCCCTCGCCAGTGCAGGCGGCGGCCCCCTCGACGCCGGCAACGCGAACGCGATCTCCGAGATCGGACGGAACGCACTCTCACCCGATGCGCGCTGGACCGGGGCCGTGGGCGCGTTCGCGGTCAGCACCGCAGGAGACATCCAGCGGGCGCGGCTGTCGGATGCCGCAGCCGTCACGGCCGTGACCGCGCAGCGCTCGGTCGCCGCGGTCGACGGCGATGAGGAGACGATCAGCCTGCTCACCTACCAGAGCGCGTATCAGGCCGCCGCACGAGTGCTGACCGCGGTGGACGAATCCCTCGACGTACTGATCAATCGCACCGGCCTCGTGGGCCGATAGGAGCCGCACATGATCTCTCGTGTCACCACCTCATCGATGGCATCCTCCGCGATGCGGCAGCTGCAGACGAATCTGTCCGAGCTGTCCCGGCTGCAGGAGCAGGCCACCTCGCAGCGCGCGTTCCTCGCGCTCTCCGACGACCCGGCCGCGGCGACGACCACGCTGCGACTGCACGGCGAACAGCAGCGCAACGAGCAGTACGCCCGCAACATCGGCGACGGGCTGGCATGGCTGACGGCCGCGGACTCCGCGATCACCGCCGGAACGGCGCTGCTCGGGCGCGTGCGCACGCTGACCCTGCAGGGCGCGAATGACGGCGCGATGGACGCGACCGCCAAGGAGGCCATTGCGGTGGAGCTGGAGAGCATCCGCGCGGAGATGCTCACCACCGCCAACACGACCATCGTCGGGCGCTCGGTCTTCGCCGGCACCTCAGACAAGGCGGCGTTCGACGAGGACGGCAACCACAGCGGCATTCCCGGATCCGAGGTGGTGCGCCGGATCTCCGACGCCGGATCGATCCGGGTCGACAGCGACGGCGCCGCGGTGTTCGGGGTCGGAGCGGATTCGGTCTTCTCGCTGATCGACCGGATCGTGTCCGACCTGCGCACCGGCGTGAACGTCGGGACCCGGGTCGGGGAGATCGATCAGCGGCGCGACACTATGCTCAGTGCGCAGGGGGCAGTGGGCGCCAGGCAGGCGCAGATCGAGCGCGCGAAGGAGACGACGATGCAGGACGCGGTATCACTCGAAGCGCGACGGGCCGCGGTCGAGGACGTCGATTCGGTCGAGGTGCTCGTGAAGCTGCAGGCGCAGGAGCTCGTCTACCGGTCGGCGCTCGCCGTCACAGGGCGCGTGCTGCAGCCGTCGCTGATGGATTTCCTGCGATGAGCGTCGTCCTGACCTTCGTCACACCGCCGCCCGGCTTCGCACCGCACACGCGGTTCCTGCTAGAGCCGGTCGCCGACGCCGACGGGCTGTTCTCGTTGGACGCGGTCGACGATCAGGCGCTGCGGCTCCACGTCGTCGAATCGCGCCGTGTGGCGGCGGACTATGCGCCGACGATCAGCGACAGCGACGTGCGGGCGCTCGGTCTGACCGGGCCCGAGCAGGCCATGCTGCTGCTCGTCGTGGGCCACACCTCCGACGGTGTGCACGTGAACCTGCTGGCACCGATCGTCGTGAACTCGGCGACGGGCGCATGCGCGCAGCTGATCCTCGATGACCAGGATCTTCCGCTGCGCGCGCTGCTGGCCTGAGACCCGCATCCGCGTCGCCGCCATGGCGGCACCAGTGCTGGTGCGACGACTACCCTGAAAGGGTGATTCTCGCCGTCGACACCTCCCTGGGCACGGCCGTCGCCGTCATCGACGCGGACGGCTCCGTGGTCGCCGAAGCATCCGCGCCCGGCCGCCTCGGCCACGCCGAGGTCATCGGCGACCTGCTCGCGCGGGTCGCCCGTCCAGGGATCACCCATGTCGTCGCCGGCATGGGGCCCGGCCCGTTCACGGGCCTGCGCATCGGCATCGCCGCAGCGCGCACCTTCGCGCTCGGCCGCGGCATCCCCGTCATCCCGATCCCCAGCCACTTCGCGATCGCGCTGGACGCCGAGGGGCCCGTCACGGTCATCACCGATGCGCGCCGCCGAGAGATCGCGGTGAGCGTGTTCGACGGGACGGATGCCGACGGCATCCCGCACCTGATCGAACCCACCCGCCTCGAGAAGCGCGGAACCGACCCCGTGGACGAGACCGCCGAGCTCTCGGCATCCGCCCTGGCCAGGGTCGGCGCGCGCGCCATCGCCGCCGGACGCACACTCGCAGACGCCGAGCCGCTGTACCTGCGCTCGCCGGATGTCGTGCAGCCCGGCCCACCGAAGCGGGTGAGCGGATGACGCTGCGCACCGCCACGATCGACGACCTCGCCGCGATCATGGAGCTCGAACGTCGCGGTTTTCCCGATGACGCGTGGAGCGAGCAGACCATGGCCGCCGAGGTCGCCAGCGCGCACAACAGGTACCTGGTCGACGTCGAGGGCGACCGCGTCGTCGGCTACGGCGGGGTGCGGGCACTGCAGGGCGGGTCGGATGCCGACATCCAGACCATCGCGCTGGCGTCGGAGTTCCGCGGACGCGGCCGGGGGCGTGCCCTGCTGCGCGCCCTGACCGACGAGGCCGTCGCCCGCGGGGCGCGCGAGCTGTTCCTCGAGGTGCGCGCCGACAACCCCGTCGCGCAGGCGCTGTACGCGTCAGAGGGATTCGCCGAGCTCGGACGCCGTCCGCGCTACTACCAGCCCGGGAACGTCGATGCGATCGTGATGCGGTTGAACCTGGGGGAGTGGGCAGAGCGTGCCGCCCCCGCCCCGGGTGCCGCCCTTGCCCCGCAGGCTCGGGAGGAGAACTCCCGCTCGGGAGGAGAGATTCCTGCAGAAGCTCCTCCCATCGCAGAGAACTCCTCCCGAACGGGTGAGGGCGCGGGGCGCGCAGACCAGGAACACACGACGGATGCCGCACAGGAGGCCACCGCATGACCGAACCCCTGGTGCTCGGCATCGAGACGAGCTGCGACGAGACCGGCATCGGCATCGTGCGCGGCCGCACTCTGCTGTCCAACACGATCGCGTCCAGCATGGACGAGCACGCCCGCTACGGCGGCGTGGTGCCCGAGGTCGCCGCGCGCGCCCACCTCGAGGCGCTGCAGCCCTCGATCGAGCAGGCGCTCGCCGAGGCGCAGGTCACCCTGGAGGAGTTGGATGCCATCGCGGTCACCAGCGGCCCGGGCCTCGCCGGCGCGCTGATGGTGGGCGTCGGTGCGGCGAAGGGGCTGGCGGTCTCGCTGAACAAGCCGCTGTACGCCGTGAACCATCTGGTCGGGCACATCGCCGCCGACATCCTGGCGCACGACGGAAGCGCGGATGCCGAGCCGCTCGAGTACCCGACCATTGCGCTGCTGGTCTCGGGCGGGCACACCTCCCTGCTGCACGTGCGCGATCTGACCACCGACGTCGAGCTGCTCGGTGAGACCATCGACGATGCAGCGGGGGAGGCCTTCGACAAGGTCGCCCGCCTGCTCGGACTGCCCTATCCCGGCGGCCCGCAGATCGACCGGGTCGCGGCCGAGGGCGACCCGAAGGCGATCCGCTTCCCGCGGGGGCTGTCGAAGGCATCCGATCTGGAGAAGCACCGCTACGACTTCTCGTTCTCGGGCCTGAAGACCGCCGTCGCGCGGTGGGTCGAGCGGGCCGAGGCGAACGGTGAGGAGATCCCCGTCGCCGATGTCGCCGCGAGCTTCCGCGAGGCCGTAGTGGACGTGCTGGTCACCAAGGCGCTCGCCGCGTGCGCCGACCGCGGTGTGCCGCGCCTGCTGCTGGGCGGGGGAGTGATCGCCAATCGGCGCCTCCGCGACGTGACCCTCGAGCGCGCTGCGGCCGCCGGAGTGACCGTGCGGATCCCGCCGCTGAGCCTGTGCACCGACAACGGTGCGATGATCGCGGGCCTGGCCGCCGAGCTGATCGCCAGCGGGCGGGGTGCGTCGACGCTGGAGTTCGGCGCGGATTCGACGCTGCCGGTCACGGAGATCCAGGTGAGTGCGGCATGACCGATCCGCGCAGCGAGGGTTCCGAGGTGCCGCGCGTCGAGCAGCCCAGTGCCGAGGTCGAGCGTCCCGAAGGCACGGCGTCGGTGCCCGGCGCGTCGAAGGGCTACGCCAAGCTGCCCACGGCCCCCGTGCCGGTCGAGCGGGAGAGCGTTCCGGATGCGGAGGAGTTCGCCGCGAGCGGGTGGGCCCCGTCTGCGGACGCGAGGCACACGGACGATGCCCGACTCGCGCCCTGGGCGCTGTTCGCGGCCATCGTGGCTCTGGCGACCTCGATGTTCGTCGGCTGGGGCATCCCCGTCGCGGTCGTCGCCGTGATCGCGGCGATCATGTCGTTGCGCCGGCCGATCGAGAATCGTGCCATGGCGATGTGGGCCCTTGTGCTGGGTGTGTTCGCAGCGCTGTTCAGCACGGGATGGCTGATCTGGGCGGCCATGCAGTTCGAGATCCTGGGGTGACGGATGCTGGATGCCGACGAAGCCGCACGACGACATGAGCTTCACCAACGGGTGTACGCACCTGGTGGTGCGCTGACGGATGCCGAGATCGCCGAGCTGCACGACCTCGACAACCGCAACCTGATCGCGCCGGAGCCCGTTGTGCGGCCCGCCCCTGTTCCCGGGGCGCAACACGCCGCGTCGGACCCGGAGGTCACGGCGAGTCGCGCCCTGCGAGCGGGGGAGGGTTCGGCATCCGCTGATCCCGCGCCCGCACCAGCCTCCGCGCCCGCACCCGCGCTCGTGCCCGCGCCCGCACCAGCCTCCGAGCTCCTTCGCGGGGCGCAACACGCCGCATCGGAGCCTGAGGTCACGGCGAGTCGCGCCCTGCGAGGCATCGGAGCGGGGATGCTGCTGCGCCGCTGGCTGCTGCCGGTGATCGCCGTCGTGGCGATTCTGGCCGGCTTCGCCTTCGGGCGGTTCGTACTCGGGTCGGGAGCCGACACCATCGCCATGGATGCCGCGCAGCGGAAGGCATGGACGCAGCTGGAGGCCTCCGAGAAGTACACGCCGGGCTCCGTATCCCTGCTCGGCAGCAAGTACGGCGTGGACATCTGGGCGGCGCAGCGGAGCGAGTCCGATGTGCAGTGCCTGGTGCTCACTCGCGATGAGGAGCTGACCGAGGCGTGCGGCTCGCCCGAGCCGGAGCCGTCGGGCGGCTTCGAGCGGCAGGCCAACATGGATTACAACGAGGACGGCGTCGACTACTCGCTGTTCGCCACGGTCCGGCGCGACATCGCCGGAAACTCGATCGCCGTCGTGCAACGCTACGCCAATGAGGAATGGGACTGGCGGTCGATGTTCAGCGATGCCGAGCTCGCGACGGCGCACACACTGGAGGCGGCCGGGTTCGACGGAGCGTCGCTGAGCATCGTCGGCTACGACCGCGATGTCCCGGTGTGGGTGTACCAGAACGAGCGGTACTGCCTGATGGTGGTGCGCGACGGCAACCTGTCGCAGCAGTGCGGAGAATCCGGTGTCAACAGCAGTCAGACGCTCAGCCTCGACATCGGCGACGCGGAGTACACCGTGCAGCCGACCGAGAACCGCGGCCCGGTGCTCACCATCACCCGCATGCCCGACGTCGTGAAGGAGGGCTGACGCATGACCGATCACGCCGATGCCGCACGCCGGCGGGAACTGCAACGTCGCGCCTTCGCCGTCGAAGGCAGCCTGACGCCTGAAGAGGAGGAAGAACTGCGGATGCTGTCAGCACCCGCACCCGCACCAGCACCAGCACCAGCCTCCCTGCCGGAACCGCCGGCCGTCGCTCCGACCCCCGGAATGACGGATGCGGCGGGTTCGGATGCCGTAGAGCAGGCTCCAGCATCCGAACCCGAACCCGACCCGGCAACGGAGTTCGGAGCCGCACCCGCTCGACGTCCGCGCCGCGCGCTCGCCGTCGTCATCACGGTCGCGGCTCTGGTCCTCGGCGCCGGCATCGGCTGGCTGAGTTCGCCCCGGACGCTGGACGCGGCGCCCACCATGACCGTCGAACAGCAGACCATCGACGCCGAGATCGTCGCGAGCGGGGACTTCGATGCGGGAAGCGTGCAGTTCCGCGGCGAGAAGGACGGTGCCGCACTCTGGTCGGCCACGCAGAAGGAGAAGCCGTGCGTCGTCCTGAGCGTCGACGGGCAGCGCAGCACCGGCTGCGTATCGGGGGAACGATCCGATGGAGGCATCGACTACCCCGTCGCGCAGGTGCAGACGCAGGACGGCGACACGAGCGCCAACGTCACGGGGCTTCTCATTCCGACGCTGTCCGGTGATTGGGCACCTGTGATCGAGCACATGGCGCTGACCGCCGGCGACTGGCAGGGACAGTACTCCTCGGCAGAGTTGGCGCTCATCGACATCCTCGAGAAGGCCGGGCTGCACGGATCCGAGCTGCAGATCCTCGGCTACGACGGCGACATCCCGGTGTGGAGCACGTGGGGTCCGGAGAGGTGCATCGCCGTCGTGGATCCCGCCACGTCGGCCGTGCAGCAGCACTGCACGGACGACTACTCCGAGGGCCCACTGGAGATCGCGCTCGGCGACAGCGTCTACCAGGCGGTCTGGTCGGATCAGCGCGGTCCGGTGCTGACGATCCTGAAGCAGGCGACCGCCTTACAAGTCACGTGCGACATCGAGACCGGGGACTGCACGTGGGTCGACGACACGCCCGTCGACGTCGGCTGAGCGCCGGCGCCCGGAAGCCCGTCAGACCCGGTCGGCGAGGATCGCGATGCGCCCGGCAGGCGTGCGCGTGAGGATCAGCGTCGCCTCCTGCGATCCGCGCAGCGTGAGCTTCTTGCGGAACGCCGCCGGGTCGATGTCCATCCCGCGCTTCTTGATCTCCAGGCGACCGATATCGCCCTTGCGCAGCGCGGCGTTGATGGTCTTGGCGTGCACGGGTAGCGTCTCGCGCACTCGGAACGACTGCACGAACGGGCTCGTCACCGCGGCGTCGCCGGTGAGGTAGGCGATCTGCTCGTCGAGCATGCCGGCCTCCAGCATCCGCCCGGCATCTCCGATCAGCCGCGCCCGGATCACCGCCCCGTCCGGCTCGTGCAGGAAGGCGCCCAGCTCGCGCACGGGCAGATCCTCGGCATCCGCCGCCGCCGTCAGCTCGTGCGTCTGCCCACCGGTCACGATCAGTGCGGAACGACGGATGCCGTCGCGCGCGAGCGCGCCGCTCCACAGCAGCAGTTCGACGACGCTGCCGTCGGCGCTGACCCACTGCGCCTCGACGTCGTCGGGGATGAGGTCGCGATCCAGGCCGGGCCCGAGCTTGATGCCGGTCGGATGCTGCCCCGCCACCTCGAAGCACCAGTCCAGCGACGGCGACCAGTCGGATGCCGTCAGCCGCCGTGTCTCGCTGTGACCCGCGGTGCGACGGGCGGGGTCCAGCCAGACGCCGCCGCCGACCGGGACGTTGTCCTCCGCGCGCCCGGTGCGCACCGTGGCATCCTCCCCGAACGGTGCGAGGTTGTACGCCGCGATCCCGGCGGTGACCTCGTCGGCATCCACCGCGGTGACCTGGAGGCCGGCGCCGGCGAAGGCGAGGCTGTCGCCGCCGATCCCGCACCCCAGATCCGATACCGCGGGGATCCCGGCCTGCCGCATCCGCACGGCATGCAGCGTCGCCACGTTCAGCCGGGTGGCCTGCTCCAGGCCGGCCCGGGTGAACAGCATCCGCTCGGCGAACTCGCCGAACTTCGATTGCGCTTTCACCCGCAGGTGCGCCTGGCCGACGACCGCCGAGACGAGATCGGGGGAGTGCCCCGCCGCGCGCAACCGCGAAACGGTCTGCGCGACCTTGGCAGTGGACGCGATCGGCCCGACCTCGTCGAGCAGGGCGAGCCCGTCGCGGGTGAGCAGGGCGGCGAGCTCGGTCATCTCCACTGTCCCAGCCTACGGGCCCGGACATGTGTGCCACATGGCCGCATCCCGCCGCGGATATGCACCCATGTGGCACACATGTCCGGCACGGGAAGCCCGCGCGATTGGCACTCGCATTGCATGAGTGCCAATCATCGTCCTAGACTGGAGTTAGCACCCTCGGCATGAGAGTGCTAACCAGTCTTCTGATTCTCAGTCAAGAAAGAAGAGGTACACCGTGTCGGTTTCCATCAAGCCGCTCGAGGACCGCATCGTCATCCAGCAGGTCGAGGCCGAGCAGACCACCGCAAGCGGTCTGGTCATCCCCGACACTGCGAAGGAGAAGCCCCAGGAGGGCGAGGTCGTGGCCGTGGGCCCCGGCCGCATCGACGACAACGGCAACCGCGTTCCGATCGACGTCGCCGTGGGTGACCGCGTGCTGTACAGCAAGTACGGCGGCACCGAGGTGAAGTTCGGCGCTGACGAGTACCTCGTGCTCTCGGCCCGCGACGTTCTGGCGGTCGTCGTCCGCTGACGCGCTTCGACAAGCTCAGCGACCCACGGGTCGTGAAGGGTCCGGATGCTGAGCATCCGGACCCTTCGTCGTTCCCGGACACTAGGCTTGGTCGGTGAGCACGAAGTCCGCCGGCACCCTCTACACGATCGCCGCGTATCTGCTGTGGGGCGTCTTCCCGCTGTACTTCATCGTGCTGGCTCCCACCGGGCCGTTCGAGGTCGTGGCGTGGCGCCTGCTGCTCACTCTGGTCTTCTGCGTGCTGCTGCTGCTCGTCACCCGCGGATGGCAGCGCCTGATCACCATCTGGCGCAGGCCCAAGCTCCCTCGCCCTCACCGCCCTCGCCGGCATCCTGATCTACATCAACTGGCAGGTCTTCGTGATCGCCACGATGAACGAGCAGATCGTCGAGACGAGCCTGGGCTATTTCATCAACCCCATCTTCACGGTGCTGCTGGGCGTGCTGGTTCTGCACGAGAGCATCCGCCCCGCGCAGTGGGTCGCGATCGGCATCGCGGCCGTCGCGGTGGGCGTGATCATCGTCGCCTACGGCTCGTTCCCATGGATCGCCCTGTCTCTGACCGCCTCGTTCGGACTGTACGGTCTGGTCAAGAAGAAGATCGGACCGGCGGTGGATGCCGTCAGCGGCCTCACGCTGGAATCCTTCTGGATGATCCCGATCGCCGCGGTGATCCTGTTCCTGGTCGCCGGTGACGGCGGCATCACGATGGGAACCATCAGCCCGCTGCACACCGTGCTGCTGTCCTGCGCGGGCATCGCGACGGCGATCCCGCTGCTGCTGTTCGCCGCCGGGACGCGACGTGTGGATCTGAGCCTGGTCGGGATGATCCAGTTCATCACCCCGATCATGCAGTTCCTGCTCGGCTGGGCGGTGCTCGGCGAGCCGATGCCCGCGGAGCGCTGGGTCGGCTTCATCCTCGTCTGGGTCGCGATCGCCGTGTTCGTCGGAGACATCGTGCTGCACAAGGGACGCAGCAGGCGCCAGGCTCCGCCGGCGCTGGTCTGAGGCGGCAGACGACCGGCGGATCGCCGGGCGCGGATCGTTAAGGGACCGATATCCTCTCCGGGTCCGCGCGCGCATCCCAGCCAATAGGGTGAGAGAAACCCGAAGGTGGGAATCCACGTTCAGTTACGCAAGGGAGCAACATGAACGCTATGAAGGGCTCGCGACCCGCGAGAGTCTTCGCAGGGATCGCGCTGGTCAGCGCGACCGCACTGATCATCGCCGGCTGCGCCAGCACTCCGGCTGCAACCGAGAAGCCGACCACCGGGGGCGACAAGCCCGCCGCCGTCGACGTCACCCTCAAGCTCGGATCGCTGCTGCCCAAGACCGGCAGCCTCGCGTTCCTCGGCGCTCCGATGGAGGCGGGTGTTCAGCTGGCCGTGTCGCAGGTGAACGAGGCGAAGGCCGGCGTCACCATCGAACTCAGCCAGGAGGATGAGGGCGACACCGACACCAAGGCGTACGAGACTTCGATCGAGAAGCTGCGCAGCGGCGGCGTGACCGCTCTCGTGGGTGCCGCATCGTCCAGCGTCACCAAGCTCATCCTCGACGGCAACGTCGGTGCCGGTATGGTCACCGTCTCGCCGTCGAACACCTCGGCTGACTTCACCGGGCTCGACCCGCTGTACTTCCGTACCGCGCCCAGCGACAGCCTGCAGGGTGAGGTGCTCGGCAACGAGATCGCCGAGGACGGCGCGAAGACGCTCGGAATCCTGTACCAGAACGACGGTTACGGCACGGGCCTGTTCGAGGCGATCAAGTCCACCTTCGAGGGGAACGGCGGAAAGGTCGTCGCCGAGGCGTCGTACAACGTCGGTGACGGTCAGTACGACGCTCAGGTGTCGACGATCGCCGCATCGAAGCCGGATGCTGTCGCCGTGGTCTCCTACGACCAGTTCAAGACGATCGCACCACTGCTCGGCAACGCCGGCATCGATACCGGCAAGCTGTACATGGTCGACGGCAACCTCTCGAACTACGCCAAGGACAACCTCGGTGTCAGCCTCGAAGGCTCCAAGGGCACGCGCGCAGGCGCTGAGCTGCCGGAGGACTTCCTGACGCAGCTGAACGAGGTCTGGACCGCCGCGGGCAACGACCCGATCAACGACGTCACCTACTCGGCTGAGGCCTACGACGCCGTCATCCTCATCTCGCTCGCGACGCTCGCGTCGGGGTCGACCAAGGGTGCTGACATCGCGGGCAAGATGCAGGAGGTCTCGGGCGGCTCCGGCGACGGTGAGAAGTGCACCACCTTCGCCGAGTGCGCAGACATCATCAACGGCGGCGGAACGGCCGACTACGACGGTCTGTCCGGCGAAGTCACCTTCAACGACGACAACGACCCGGCCGGTGCCGCCATCGGCGTCTACCAGTACGGCGCCGACAACAACAACTCGCGGATCAAGTAAGCCGCATACACAAGAGGTCCCGGATGCATTCGCATCCGGGACCTCTTCTGTATGCGCTCAGGCGCTGCGCGCGCTCAGGCGGCGTCGTCCTGGCCGAGGGTGCCCAGGTACAGGCCGATCACCTTCGGGTCCTCGAGAAGCTCGCGACCGGTGCCCTCGTAGGCATCCCGGCCCTGATCGAGCACGTACCCGCGGTCACAGATCTGCAGGCAGCGACGGGCGTTCTGCTCCACCATGATGGTCGTCACGCCGGCCTTGTTGATGTCGGACACCCGGATGAACGCGTCATCCTGGCGCACCGGCGACAGGCCGGCCGACGGCTCGTCGAGCAGCAGCACCGACGGATCCATCATCAGCGCACGCGACATCGCCACCATCTGACGCTCACCGCCCGACAGCGAGCCCGCTCGCTGCTTCAGCCTGCTGCCCAGCTCAGCGAAGATGCCCGTGACGAACTCCAGGCGCTCCTTGTAGATCTTCGGGTTCTGGTACAGGCCCATGTGCAGGTTCTCGGCGATCGTCAGCGAGGGGAAGACGTTGTTCGTCTGCGGCACGAACGCCACTCCTCGAGCGACGAGCTTGTCGGCCTTCAGCCCCAGGATGCTCTCGCCCTTGACCGTGATCTCGCCCTCGCGCACCTGAACCATGCCGAAGATCGACTTCAGCAGTGTGGACTTTCCGGCACCGTTCGGCCCGATGATGCCGATCAGCTCGCCCTTGCGGGCGATGAGGTTGGCGCCGTTGAGGATGTTCACCCCGGGAAGGTATCCGGCATGCACCTCCTTCAGCTCGACGATGACATCGCGGTCATCGACAGGGGGCTGGGTCGCAGCATCCGTCATTTCTGCTCCTCCTCGAGCTCAGCCTCTGCTTCGGCCTCGATCTTCGCGCGCACTCGCGCCGCCGCAGCAGCATCGCGCGTGATCACCGGCATCCGGCCGGTGACCTGACCGAGATCGACGTCCTGATGCGCTCCGAGATAGGCATCCACCACCGCGGGATCCGACATGACCTCGTCGGGCGGACCCTCCGCGACCACACGGCCCTCGGCCATGACCACGACCCAGTCGGCGATATGCCGCACCATGTGCATGTCGTGCTCGACGAAGAGCACGGTCATCCCGAGCTCCTTCAGATCGAGGATGTGGTCCAGCAGCGACTGCGTCAGCGCTGGGTTGACACCCGCCATCGGCTCGTCGAGCATCACCAGCTGGGGGTCGCTCATCAGCGCACGCGCCATCTCCAGCAGCTTGCGCTGACCTCCGGAGAGGGATGCCGCGAAATCCGCCTGCTTGGCATCGAGCTTGAACCGCTTGAGCAGATCCAGTGCGCGCGTCTCGATCTGCTTGTCCTGCTCACGCCACAGGAACGGGAAGAAGCTCGACCAGAACTTCTCGCCGCGCTGGCCGCCGGCGCCCAGCTTCATGTTCTCGAGCACGGTGAGCAGCGACAGCGACTTGGTCAGCTGGAACGTGCGCACCTGACCCATGCGCGCCACCTTGAACGACGGCACACCGGCAAGGTTCTTGCCGTCGTACGACCAGCGGCCGGCGTTCGGTCTGTCGAACCCGCAGAGCAGGTTGAAGAGGGTGGTCTTGCCTGCGCCGTTCGGGCCGATCAGGGCTGTGATCGCGCCGCGAGGAATCTCGAGGTGATCGACATCGACAGCGGTCAGACCGCCGAACCGGCGCTCGACGCCATCGACGACGAGGATCGGATCGGCCTTGGCCACACCGGGCTTGGCCGGCCCCGTGGCAAGCCCTGTCGTCTTGGGGCGTCGGACGCTGCCGGTCGGGTGGGGGTCCGCCGGGATGCTCTCGTCACTTGACAAAGGTCATCTCCCTCTTGTCTCCGAGGATGCCCTGGGGGCGGAAGATCACGATCAGCATGAGCGCGACACCCGCGAGAATCCAGCGCACCGTCTCCGCCTGCGTGCTCGTCATCGGCAGCAGGCCGTTGCTGGCCATCTGCGGCAGCAGATTGCCGAGGAAGGCGAACAGCATCCAGAACAGCACCGCGCCGACCGTCGGTCCGATCACGGTTGCTGCTCCTCCGAGCAGCAGCACCGTCCACAGGAAGAACGTCAACGACGTGGAGTAGCTGCCCGGCACCGCAGCGGAGGGGATCACGAAGACGATCCCGCCCATGGCGCCGATCATGCCGCCGACCACGAGCGCCTGCATCTTGTATGCGAAGACGTTCTTGCCGAGCGAGCGCACCGCATCCTCGTCTTCACGGATGCCCTTGAGCACCCGGCCCCAGGGACTGCGCATCAGCGCCCAGACGGCGAGGATCGCGATCACGAGCATGATCAGGCCGAAGACACGATCCCACAGCTGCACCTCGGTGAACGACCATGGGCCGAATCCGTACGTCCCCTCGGGGAACGGATTGGCCGCGCGGAAACCGTCGCTGTAGCCGTACAGGCCCTCGGCTCCGTTGGTCCACTTGTCGAACACCTGCGTCAGGAACAACAGGCGCACTATCTCAGCAGCCGCGATGGTGGCGATGGCCAGGTAGTCGGCGCGCAGACGAAGAGTCGGGATGCCGAGTACCAGGCCGAACAGCGCGCCGCCGATCAGACCGATCAGAATGCCGATCCACCACGGCACACCGAAGGTGAGCACCGAGATCGCGTAGCCGTATCCGCCGATGGCCATGAACGCGGCCATACCGAAGTTCAACAGGCCGGCATAGCCGAAGTGCACGGCGAGCCCCGTCGCTGCGAGCGCATAGGCGATCGTGACCGGGCTGAACAGGTAGGCGGCGGTGTTGCCGAAGATTGCTCCGAAGTCCATGCGTCAGCCCAACCTTTCCCGACGACCGAACAGGCCCTGAGGCCTGACCAGCAGGATCACTATCAACGCGAGCAGCGCGCTGGCGTACTTGAGGTCCGAGGGGATCCACAGCGTCGAGACCTCGACGGCGAGCCCCACGATGATCGACCCGATCAGCGCTCCGAGGGTCGAACCGAGACCGCCGAGCGTGATGGCGCAGAACATCAGCAGCAGCATCTGCATGCCCATGTCCCACCGCACACCGGGGCGGAAGTACGTCCACAACACGCCGGAGATGGCGGCCAGTACGCCGGCGATGATCCAGACGATTCGCACGACCCGGTCGACGTCGATACCGGATGCCGCGGCGAGCTGCGGGTTGTCGGAGATCGCGCGGGTGGCCTTGCCGACGCGGGTGCGGGTGAGGAACCAGCCCATCCCGGCGATGATCACGATGCTCACGCCCATGCCGATGAGGTCGATGTACGACAGCGAGATCGGCCCGAACTGGATCGGGTCGGGGCTGGCGCCGGGAAGCTGGTAGGTGCCGCCGCCGATCATGTACTGCAGCGCATAGCGCAGGGCGAGCGAGAGTCCGATGCTGACGATCAGCAGCTGCACGATGCCCAGGCCTCGTCGGCGCAGCGGACGCCAGATGCCGGCATCCAGGGCCCAGCCGAGGATCGCTCCGCCGACGACGGCGGCGATCAGGCCGAGCCACAGCGGCAGCTGCCAGAAGGACGTCACCAGCAGGGCCGCGACACCGCCCCACGTGACCATCTCGCCATGTGCGAAGTTCGACAGGCGGGTCGTGCCGTAGATCAGGGCTGCACCCATCGAGGCCAGTGCCAGAAGCAGACCGAAGTTGATGCCGCCCACTGTGCGCGAGATCAGCTGATCGGCGAAAGAGACCGTGATGCGCTCTCCCTCGCCGAGGAAGAGGTTGATGATCTTGGTGCCGGTCAGGCCGAACTCGGCTTCGAACGATCCACTGGTGCCTTCGACCGCCGCCACACCGGCAGGCAGCTGTGCAGCGTCGACGATGACGCCCTTCGGCAGCGTGTCCTCGTCGATGGCGAGGGTGTACTTCTCCTTCTCCGGGACGTACAGACGCCACTTGCCTTCGGCATCCGTCTTCGTCTTCGCATCGAAGCCGTGACCATCGACCGAGACGGTGACGCCGTCGATCGGCTTCCCCTCGAAGGTGATGTTCCCGCCGAAGTAGAACTGGGTGATCTCCTGGCCGTCATCGGTCGTATCGGCCTGTGCTGCACCGGCGGGTATGCCGAGCACGAGGAACGCAGCCAAAAGCGTTGCCAGCAACGCGATCAGCCCGTTTTTGGGGCGCCGAAGCGTCATCGTTCTGAGTCCCACGCATCCTCCACATCGAGTGCCGTCGAACGGACTTCGGGTCGCCGTTCGATCATGGACGTCGCACTGAGCGTATCCCGCCGAAGGCCGGATTCGCATCAGCCGTGTCCGGATCGGAACGCGACCGGCTCTTCGGGCATCCGTCACTCTCGGAATATCCGCAGGCGCACGGCGTTTAGAATCGGTACACGGCGGACGCCGCTCCCGTCCAAGGCTGCAGACGTCCTCGCGCATTCACGTCACTCGATCGCGCCCCCGGCGCAGAGGAGCCAGTTCCATGTCGCAGCACGACCCGTTCGGTTTCGTCGGACTCACCTACGATGACGTGCTGCTTCTGCCGGGTCATACCGACGTCATCCCCAGCGAGGCGGACACCTCCTCGCGGATCACCCGCCGCATCTCGGTCGCGACGCCGCTGCTCTCCAGCGCGATGGACACCGTGACCGAAGCCCGCATGGCCATCGCCATGGCGCGCGAGGGCGGCATCGGCATCCTGCACCGCAACCTCTCCATCGCCGACCAGGCCGCCGACGTCGATCGCGTCAAGCGCAGCGAGTCGGGCATGATCACGGACCCGATCACCACCACCACCGACGCCACCGTCGAAGAGGTCGACAACCTGTGCGCCCGGTATCGCATCTCCGGACTGCCCGTCGTGGACGATGAGGGCCATCTGGTGGGCATCATCACCAACCGTGACATGCGCTTCGTGTCGGGCTTCGAGCGTCAGACCACGCTGGTCAAGGACGTCATGACCAGCGAGAACCTCGTCACCGCGAAGGTGGGTGTGGCCGCGGGCGAGGTCATCGCGCTGTTCGCGAAGCACCGCGTCGAGAAGCTGCCGCTGATCGATGAGGACGGCAAGCTCGCGGGCCTCATCACCATCAAGGACTTCGACAAGAGCGAGAAGTACCCGCTCGCCACCAAGGACGAGCAGGGCCGCCTGCGCGTGGGCGCCGCGATCGGCTTCTTCGGCGATGCATGGGAGCGCGCCGAGGCGCTGCGCGACGCGGGCGTGGACATCCTCGTCGTCGACACGGCCAACGGCCAGTCGCAGGGAGTGATCGACCTGGTCAAGCGGCTCAAGGCCGACCCGACGTTCGAGCACATCGACATCATCGGCGGCAACGTCGCGACCCGCGAGGGCGCGCAGGCGCTGGTGGATGCCGGCGTGGACGCCGTCAAGGTGGGCGTCGGGCCGGGCTCGATCTGCACCACGCGCATCGTCGCGGGTGTGGGTGTGCCGCAGGTGACCGCCGTGTACGAGGCGTCGCTGGCGGCGGCTCCGGCCGGTGTCCCCGTGATCGCCGACGGCGGCCTGCAGTACTCGGGCGACATCGCCAAGGCGCTGGTCGCCGGAGCGGATGCCGTGATGCTCGGCTCGCTGCTGGCCGGCACCGACGAGTCGCCGGGCGAGATCGTCTTCCAGTCCGGCAAGCAGTTCAAGCTCTACCGCGGCATGGGCTCGCTGGGCGCGATGCAGACCCGCGGCAAGCAGACCTCGTACTCGAAGGACCGCTACTTCCAGGCTGACGTGCCCAGCGACGACAAGCTGATCCCCGAGGGCATCGAGGGCCAGGTCCCGTACCGCGGCCCGGTGTCGGCGGTGGCCTACCAGCTGGTCGGCGGCCTGCGCCAGTCGATGTTCTACGTCGGCGCGCGCACCATCGAGGAGCTCAAGTCGCGCGGCAAGTTCGTGCGAATCACCTCTGCAGGGCTGAAGGAGTCGCACCCGCACGACGTGCAGATCGTCGTCGAGGCGCCCAACTACAAGAAGTAGGCCCGCTCTTCTCGGGCGCCGACACCCCGACTTCTCGCCGAGACCCCGTGCTGCAGACGTTCGAAGCACGGGGTCTCGGCGGCAGTACGGGGTGTCGGCGCGCGGGAGGGTGGCGGCGCGACCAGCAGGCGGGCCCGTGATCAGCCGCAGGTGTAGGTGACGCCGCCCTGCTCCCAGACGCCGGGGCCGAGCTGCGAGCAGATACCCGCGACCTGGCTCAACATGCTGACGGCGACGATGATCATGATCGTGATGGCGATCACGAACAGCGCGCCGATGATGATCCCGGCAAGGGCGACGCCCGTCTTTCCGCCGTTCTTGCGCAGCTTCACGAACGCCACGATGCTGAGGATCAGACCGATCGGTGCGGCGAGGAAGGCGAGGACGAGCCCGGCGATGCCGAGACCGGTTCCGGGCGCCGAGGGGGCCGGTGCGGCCTGGTGCGGTGCCTGCGGGGGAGCCGTGGGCGCGGATTCGGGATGGGACATGATCTGCTCCTTGAGTCGGTGGTGGATGCCTTGTATCGGTGGTGGATGCTTTGTATCGGTGGTGGATGCGGAGAGTCACTGCGGGGCGGGGAAGCCGCCGAGGTAAGCGAGGATCTTCGCCATCGCGTACGAGCCGGTGAATCCCTCGATCGCGATGAACTTGTCGCTGACGTCGCCTTCGCGATCGAGCGTGCTCGATTCGAAGGCGCCGACGATCAGGGTCGGTGAGTAGTCCTTCTCGTCCAGTGCTCCGATCGCGTGGGACAGCTGGGTGCGGGAGAAGTCGATCGTGTGCATGAGCACGGCTTCGGACTTCGCTCCGGTGATCTCGAACGTCGCACCGTCGACCTTTCCGTTGCTGTAGTACTTGTCGACGAGGCTCGCGTTGCGGGCGTAGTTGATCCAGCCGTGCCCGATCATCGCGTAGGGGGAGTTGGGGTTGTCCTCGCCGAGATAGGCGGTGACGGCATGGATGTAGTCCTTGCCGCTGTACGCGAGTGCCACGCCGAAGTCGCGTTCGCCCAGCCGGTTGCGCGCGATGTCCATCGAGATGCCCGATCCCTCGGCGAGGGACTTCAGGATCAGCGAGTCGAACACTTCGAGGTTGGCTTCGGATGCTGTGCGCAGGAACGTTCCGAGAGCGGCGACGTCCACGGACCCGTCGATGGGCGGACCGTCCAACCCCCGACCGATCTCGAAGGTGGCCTCGGCCGCCTCGATCTGCGCGGAGGCGATCTGAAGGTACAGCAGCGGGACGATGGATGCCATCATCACCTCTTCGATCGTCGCGTAGGCACCGCGATCGAGGTCGCTCAGCAGCTGGGAGATGCTGTTCTCGGCGTACCCGTGAAGGGTGAGGGCATCGAACCCGTTGCCGTAGCTGGTGGCGAGCGCCTCGGCATCCGCCAGCGTCTTGACCTTGAACGAGTTGAGGCTGTCGAGATAGTTGGTGATCTTCGACATCGTCGTGTCGGTCGATGACAGGGCGCGCTCCAGCACCGAGACATCGCCCAGGAAGGCGCCGTTGATGGCCTCGTAGGTTCCGGTGATCGCCGCCATCAGCAGGTTCGCGCTGACCGCCTTGATGAAGGCACCGCCCGGCATGCCCTGAGACAGCAGACGTTCCGCCTCGAGTCTGTCGCTGTGCGCGTCCTCGTAGGCGCCCTGGCCGATCTCCTGCACAGCGCCGGCGAGACCGAGGAAGCGCGAATCCTCCTCGGCGAATGCGGTGAGCTGCTTGCGCGTGGCCACCTCGAACCGCTGGTAGCCCTCGTCGCTGATCTTGGGGGTGCTGGCCTTGGTCCCGGGGGTCAGCGCGACGCCGGTGAACTCCTCATAGGCCTGCGTGACGTCTCCCACTTCGACGACCTCGATACCGGCTTCCTTCCCGAGACGGATCACGTCCACCTGGTTGCCGGACATGTCGTGGGAGATGCGCGAGCCCAGCGGGATCAGCGCCTTGGTGAAGCGTCCGTCGTCGGCGATGGCCTGTACTTTCTCGGGGATGCCTCCGACCGGCCCGATCGTGCCGGAGCCGGTGATCGTGCCGGTCATGGCCACGGCCTTGTCGAGCTTGTCGCCGCGGATCAGACTGAGCAGCGCGACGGTGCTCACCCCTCCCGCACTCGGGCCGTCGACCTTGCCGTGCATCTCCATCCGATAGTCGGTGTCGAGCCCGGCGCCGGTGAGCAGCGTCGCGACGATCACGGCGTTCCAGGCTGCGGCGCGGAAGCTGTCGCCGATGCCGCTCACCTCGGACTCGGCGACCTCGACGGTCATGCCGTCCTTGGTACCCTGCGCGATGCTCACGGTGGCCGAGCCGACACTGCCGGTCTTGCTGCCGCTGTTCACGAGCATCACCGGGATCTCGACAGAAGTCGGACCCTTCTTCTTCTCCGCCTTCGTCTGCGTCTGGGAGGTGGCGCCCGGCGTCGGGGTGGGCAGTGCGAAGCATCCGCTCAGCGCCGTCGTCGCAGCCAGGGCGAGTGCGACGGCCGCGAGGCGTCGTCGGGTTCGCAGACTGTGCCGGTGTCGTCTCGTGCCCTGGATCTGCATGCTCATGAGTGCGCTCCTTCGCCGTCGATGGGCGGGCGATCGCGGACGGCGCTGATGAGCGCACGCTCCGTGGCGGATGCCCGCATTCCCCCGGGCACCATCCGACCGCAGCCGGCGTGCGGCGCCTACCACCCGACGGTGGCGACGAGTCACCCAAAGTCGACACCTCGGTCAACCTTCGATGAGCGATACGGAGACCTCGAGTCCGATAGGTGCGCGACCCCTAGCATGAGGGTCATGAGCAGCGTCGCGGATTTCCTGCGTCGCCCGTTGGCGGCGGCGCTGCTCTGCGGGGCCTGGACGGCGTTCTACATGGCACCGCACGCCGGCGGCCGCCCTTGGTTCGTCTGGCTGGTCATCCCGATCGTGGTCTGCGGCGTGGCGCTGCTGGAATGGCGTCCGCAGGTCGCGGCCCTCATCGTCCTCGCCGGTTGCGGTCTCGGCACGTTGGCGGGGATGCCCTACGGCGAGATCGAGATGCTGCTTCCCGCGGTGAGCGTGCTGGCTTCGCTGGGGCTCAACCTCGACAGCGTGGTGCCCGGCCTGCTGCTCACGCCGGCATTCGCCCTCGTCCTGGCCGGTCGTGCCGAGGCGCCGGCGTACGCCGCGCTGCTCTCGCTTCTCGCCCACGCACCGGCCTGGCTGCTCGGCGTCGTGGTGCGGCGACGTGCACGCCAGGCTGTCGAGGCCGCGCGGGAATCGGCGAGCCTGTCGGCCGTCGATCTGGAATCCACGATGAACCGCTCGGCGAGGGCCGGGCGCTTCCAGGCGACGACCGCGGCGCTCGATGTGCTGCGCGGCGCCGTCGGGCGCATGCACGCGCTGGCTGAGGAGATGGCGCGCGGTGGGGTGCCGTACCGGGCGACGGATGCCGAGGCGATCCGCCGCGAGGGCGACCGCGCCATCGGCAGGCTGCACGACACACTCACTCTGCTGGACGGTGGTGCGGGCGCCGCAGCCGGGCGAAGCGGGCGCGCGGAGCAGGAACCGGATCAGGGTGATGCGGCGGAGCGGAGCGGCTTGCCGTGGCGCTTCGCGCGGTGGATGACAGACAGGCCGTCCTGGGCGACGACCGGGGTGAACCGGTGGTTCGGGATTCTGCTCCTGACAGCGGCGATCCTGACCGCGACGCTGACCGGACCGCATCCGCGCCTGATCGCGGCTGGGGTGGCCGTGTCGCTGTGCACCTTCGTGGTGCATCGTGTTCCGTATGTCGCATCCCTCGCAGCGGGCGGCGCTTTCGCCCTCGCGGCGAGCGAGGCGACGTTCGCTGCGGACGCGCTGCTGCCGCTGGGCGTCGGACTCGGTGCGCTGGTCTGGCAGCTGACCCGGATGCCGACGGCGCGCGGACTGGTCCCCCTGGTGATCGTCTCGGCGGCCGCCTTGCTGCTGGGCGTGCAGTTCGGACGACAGGGGGCGGGGTTCGTGGTCGTGCTCGTCCTCGTGACGCACGTCGCGGCGACATCCTGGAAGGAGCGCGATGACATCCTTCAGCGGGAGCAGTCCAGAACCGTGCGCCTGATGGCGGGCATCGCCGCGGCGACCGCGCGGGCGGAGAAAGCGGAACGGATGCTGCTCGCCCGTGAACTGCACGACGGAGTCAGTCATGGGATCACCGCCATGAGTCTGCAGGTCGGTGCGGCGCACGCGCTCGGCACGGTCGACCCGCCGCGTGCCCGTCGCAGCATGACCGCGGCGCTGGAGGTGGGTGCCCGGACCCTGGTGGAGATCGAATCGCTGGCACGCGGTCGCGCGACCGATGATGAGCTGGGCGTGAGCCTGGATCTGCTCGTCGACGGAGCGCGCGCGAGCGGGCTGCAGATCCGGCATCGAGCGGAGGGCGAGGGCGATCGGCTCAGCTATCGCATCGTGCAGGAGGCCCTCACCAACATCACCCGGTACGCGCCGGGAGCGCGCGTCACGATCGAGACGGGCGAGAGCGGCACGCGCCGGTTCGTGCGGGTGGTGGACAGCGGGCCGGCCTCGTCGATCGACGGGCCCGCCTCAGGCGCGAATCGCGTCCTGCGGAGCCTCGGCCAGGGGCGAGGCCTGGCAGGACTCGCGGAGCGCGTCGCCGAGCGCGGCGGCAGGTTCCGGGCAGGGCCTCGTGACCAGGGGTTCGAGATCCATGCCGAGTGGTGCAGACCGCGCAGTGCCGGCGACGCCGATCAGGGCGCGCGGGCTCAGGAGATGGGAGCCGACAGTGACCGCTGAACAGCAGGAGCGCTCGCAGCCGAGCATTCGCATCGTCGTCGCGGACGATCATGACCTGGTGCGCGCAGGGCTCGTGGCGATATTGGGTGTCGAAGCCGACATGGAAGTGGTGGCGGAGGCATCCGACGGCGCTCAGGCGGCGATCGCCGCAGGTGAGCAGCGGGCCGACGTCGTGCTGATGGACATGTCGATGCCGGGCACCGACGGCCTCGAAGGACTGACGAGGATCCGTGCCGATCACCCGCATTGCGTCGTGATCATGCTCACCACCTTCAACATGGTCGAGAGCATCGAGCAGGCGCTGCGCGCCGGGGCGGCCGGCTACCTGCTGAAGACCGCCTCGCCCGAGGAGATGCTCAGGGCGATCAGGGCTGCGCACCGCGGCGAGCGGGTGTTCTCGCGCGCCGTGCAGGACCGGCTCGTGGAGAGCTTCCTCGGCCAGACCCGGCCGCTTCCGGAGCCGCCGGCTGAGCTCCGGCTGCTCACGGAGCGCGAGCTGGACGTGTTCATCGAACTCGCCCGTGGTCGCTCGAACTCCGAGATCGCCGGGGTGCTGTTCCTCAGCGAGGCGACGGTGAAGACGTACGTGACCCGGCTGCTCGCCAAGCTGGGGCTGCGCGACCGGGTGCAGGCGGTGATATTCGCCCTGCAGCACGGGCTCGTCCCCGAGGAGGACGCCGGCTGATCGTCAACTTTGGTCGCATGGTGTGTCATCCCAGGGCGGATGCCGCGACGCAGGCGGATCGGAAGAGTGTGTGCAGCGCCATCGGCGCGCTCGCCGCAGTGCTGCCCCCGCAGCCGCGGCGCTTCTCGCATTCGTTCAAGGGGGATCACACATGGTTCGAGCACGCAGACACACGGCGAGACGTCGGTCAGGCGGGCCGCTCCGCTCGCCAGGGGCCCGGTTGTCGATCGCCGCGCTCGCGGCGGGGCTGGCGCTGCTGGGGCCCGGGCTGGCGGCCCAGGCGGACTCGGGTGATGAGGCCGTCGCGAGCGTCGCGACCGAACCGACCGACGTCGTCGTCGCCGAGGTGACGGCGGATCCGCCTCTCGAGGTGGAGGCGGCTGTCGTGGTGGATGAGTCGGTCGTGGTGGACGAGCCGGTCGTGGTGGACGAGCCCGTCGACGCGGATGAGCCGGTCGTGGTGGACGAGCCCGTCGACGCGGATCCGGGAGCGAAGGAGGGCATGCCGGAGGGGGACGGGTCCAGTCCTGCGACTCCCGCCGTCGTTCCTGAGGCGCCCGCGCCGCAGACCGCGCAGAACAATGCCGACGCGGTGGCTCCGTCCGCATCTGCATCCGCATCCGCATCACTCGTCGCGCCCGCAGTCGTGGTCGTCGATCCCGACGTGCTGCCGAACCTCTTCGCGGTGACCGTCAACCTGGTCGACGCGAACGGGGACACGATCTCCCCGTATCCCGAGGACTTCACCTGGACGATCACGGCGACCGGTCCCGTGACCTACGTGTCCGACCCGGATATCAAGGCGCTCATGGCTTTCGATCCCGTCGCCGGCCCCTTCGCGATGAAGGTCGAGATGGGCGCCGTCGCAGCGGCGCAGACGACCTTCCGGGAGGTGTTCTGCTCGTACCAGGAGCTCATCAGCGACATCACCACGTTCGAGCCCGATCTGCAGTATCAGCGCGACGGCCAGTGGTACGTGGATGTCCGCCCTGCATTCACGACCGCCTGCTCGTTCACGTACGAGGTGACGGGACCGCTTCCCGACCCGTACTTCGAGCTCGCGATGCTCTTGCCGGTGCCGGGCTACGACGCCGAGGGCGACCGCGTCCACGTCGGGGAGGCCTCGGACTTCGCCGTGGCGCTCGTCGGCCCCGACGGCTCTGTCGCCGGCACTGTCGCATCCGGTGCGAAGGTGCAGGTGCCGGCCGGCGACTACGTGCCGCGGCTGGTGGCATCCGCCTCCGCACAGCCCGGATTCGATCTCTCGGCCTGGAAGGGCGGGGACTGGAACTGCGGTGCGGGTCAGTCGGGACCGTACGGCAAGACCGTGCGCCTGGAGCCGGGAGCGACCCTGCGCTGCAGCCTGGTCGTGTCGGATGCCGATGTCGACCTCACCGTCGGGATCGATCACTCCGCCGAGGTCGAGCTGGGCTGGTCCGGCGTTCACGGCGAGGTGGGCACCGAGTTCGACATCACGGTCGCGGTGGACAGCCATTCCGTGGGGGCGGGGCTGGCGGCTGCACCCGTCGAGGATCTGCGACTGGTGATCACCTGGGCCGACAACATCGAGCTCCGTGATCCGAACGCCGCGCCCGCTGGTTGGACGCTGGTCTCCGCGGACGCGACCTCGTCGGTGTATGCACCGGACGCGGGCTTCGATGTGGGGACGAGCGCGACGCTGACATTCCCGGCGCGCCTCACCGCCGCAGAGTCGAACCGGGCGGTGGAAGCATGCGTCACGACGGCGCGCGTCGAATCGAGTGTGCGGAACAACTGCGCAGCTCTCGAGGCGATCGCCGATGGTGAACCGCAGCCGGGCACCGATCCGGAACCCGAGCCGGGCACCGACCCTGAGCCGACTCCTGAGCCGACTCCGAAGCCGGACGAATCGCCGTCGCCTCTGCCTGAGGTCTCGCCGGCACCTGCTGCTGCTCCGCGCCCCGTGGAGGCTTCGGCGGAGGAGCTCGCGCGCACCGGCTCCGACAGCGTCCCGGCGCTGATCGCCGGGACGGCTGGGACGCTCCTGCTGGGGATGGGAGGCGCGCTGGTCGCGCTGCGTCGACGCTCGCGCGTCTGACGTGTGTGTCCCGCGCAGGGCTGGGATACCTGCGCGGGACGAGGAGCGGATGCTGCCCGGCATCCGCTCCTTCCCCATGTCCGAGGGGTTACGCATGTCGGAGGCGCGGCGTAGCGTGCTGGCATGTGCCGAAACATCCACACCCTCCATAACTTCGAGCCGGCCGCGACCTCCGACGAGGTGCACGCGGCGGCATTGCAGTATGTGCGCAAGATCGCGGGCACGACCAAGCCGTCCAAGGCCAACCAAGAGGTCTTCGACCAGGCGGTCGCCGAGATCGCGCATGTCACGCAGCATCTGCTGAACGATCTGGTGGCGGTGCGCCCGCCCAAGAACCGTGAGGAGGAGGCGGCTAAGGCACGTGCCCGCGCCGTGGCATCCGGGCGGTATGCCGCCTGACTGTTTCGCCCCGTACTGTTTCGCCCCGTGACGGGGTGTTGCATCGCGTGACGCGGTGGCGTGCGCAACATCCGCCTGCCCGGTTACGGTCGCCGCATGACTCTTCTCAACGACACTCTCGATGCCATCGCCGACATCACCGCCGAGGAGCGCGCGCAGCGCCTCACCGATGCGGGCACGACCTGGAACGAGCGCATCGCGCGCGACGTGAACAACGCCCAGTTGACCTACAAGGTGAGCGGCCGCGGCGTCGGCTCGGTCGGCACCGAGATCCGCGCCGGCAAGCACACCTTCCTCGTGGACGAGCCCGCAGCCCTGGCGGGCGACGATGCGGCCGCGAGTCCCGTCGAGTACGCGCTCGGCGCGCTGATCTCCTGCCAGGTGGTGGTCTTCCGGCTCTACGCGCAGGCGCTGGGGCTGACGATCGATGACATCGAGGTGAGTGCCGAGGGCGACCTCGACGTGCGCAAGCTCTTCGGCATCGACGAGTCGGGCCGCGCGGGCTTCAGCGACGTGCGCGTGAGGATCGACATCACCGGGCCGAACACCGCCGAGGAGTACGAGAAGCTGCGCGTGGTCGTCGAGGAGCACTGCCCCGTGCTCGATCTGTTCGCGAACACCGTGCCGGTGACGGGCTCGCTCGTCTGACGGCACCCCTCTTCGCAAGGCGCCCCGCGTTCTCGTGGGCACCGGGGCATGTCGCCGCTCACCACTAGAGTGAGCGACATGGGTTCAGGGTCGAATTCGCTCACGCGCGGGCAGATCTCCCGGTACGCGATCGGGTCGCTCGGCACGGGCGGGTTCTCCACGCTGCCCGGCCTCGTCCTCGTCTACTACCTCACCGACTCGCTCGGTGTGACGGCGCTCGCCGCGGGCGCCATCGTGACCGCCGCGAAGGTGTGGGACGTGCTGATCGACCCGGTGATCGGCGGGATCAGCGACCGCGCGCTGGCGCACTCCGGCACCCGCCGCCGGATGATGCGCCTCGGCGCCATCGGCCTGCCGATCGCCTTCGTGCTCACCTTCGCCGTGCCGGCCGGATTCTCGCCGCTGCCCGCGGGGCTGTGGGTGCTGGTGGCGTTCATGCTCGCCGCGACCTGCTTCAGTCTGTTCCAGGTGCCCTACATCGCGCTGCCGGCAGAACTCACCGACCACTACCGAGAGCGCACCCGCCTGCTCAGCTGGCGGGTCGTCGTGCTGACCATCGCGATCCTGCTCTTCGGCGCCGGCGGGCCCGAGCTGCGCGCACTGTTCCCCGACGACCAGCTGCTCGGCTACCTGGTGATGGCGATCGTCGCCGCCGTCGTGCTCGGCGTGGCGATGCTGATCTCGGCATCCGTCGCCCCGACCCGCCCGCTGCTGCCCGTGCGCCCCGGCGCGACCATCGGCGAGCACTACCGCGACGGCATCACCGTGCTGCGCGAGAGCCAGCCGTTTCGCGCACTGCTGGGCACGTTCATGCTGCAGGGCCTGGCGACGGGCATGATGCTCGCCGCCGCCCAGTACGTCGCCCGCTGGGTGCTGAACGACGAGACCGCCGTCACGCAGCTGTTCGTCGCGCTCATCGCCCCGGCCGTGCTGATGGCTCCGGTGTGGAAGCTCATCGCCGATCGCATCGGCAAGGAGCGCGCCTTCCGGCTGGCGAGCGCGGTCTTCCTGCTGGCGACGCTCGTGCTCTCGGTGATGGTGTGGATGCCGGGATGGTGGATTCTCGCGCCGGTCGCACTCGCCGGCGCCGCCTACGCGGGCATGCAGACGCTGCCGATGGCGATGCTTCCCGACGTCATCGCCCACGACCGCACCGCCGCCGGGGGAGAGAACCGCTCCGGCATCTTCGGTGGGGTGTGGACTGCGGGTGAGACGACCGGCATGGCGCTCGGCGGCACGGTCCTCGCTGTCGTGCTGGCCGTCACCGGCTACCTCGAGACGACGGTCGGCGAAGAGGTCGTGCAGCCGGCATCCGCGGTGACCGGCATCGCCGTGTCGTTCAGCATCCTCCCCACCGCGCTCATGCTGCTGAGCATGATCGTGCTCGCCCGCTACCGGTTGCGTGAGCGCGACATCGTGGGCACGTCGGCATGACCGATAGTCGCGCGAGCGAGATCCTCGACCGGCTGAGGGCGCTGCGCGAAGGCGACGCGCCGACCCACGGCGGCCGAGTGCTGTCGTACGTCTACGACTCCGGCCGGGACGAGCTCGACGAACTCGCGGATGCTGCGGCGCGTCTCGCGCGGCCCCTGAACGGACTCGACCCCACCGTGTTCCCCTCGATCGCGGCGATGGAGCGCGACCTGATCGGATTCACCAGGCGGATGCTGCACGGCGGCCGCTCCGTGGTCGGAACCATCACCAGTGGAGGGACCGAGAGCTGTCTGCTCGCCGTGAAGACCGCGCGCGACCTGTGGCGCCAGGCGCATCCCGAAGGCGGGCGGCCACGCCTGCTGACGGCCACCAGCGTGCATGCCGCCTTTCAGAAGGCCGCGCACCTGTTCGACCTGGACTGGGATGCGGTGCCGTGCGACGTGGACGGGTCGGTGCGGGCCGAGGACCTCATCGCGCGGATGGACGACGACGTCGCGCTCGTCGTGGTGTCGGCGCCGGCGTATCCCAGCGGTGCGCTCGAGCCGATCGCCGCTGTCGCCGCAGCTGCCGAGGCGCGCGGGATCTCGTGCCACGTCGACTCCTGCTTCGGCGGCTTCGTGCTGCCCTGGTGGCCGGGGCTGCCGACCTGGGACTTCCGGGTGCGCGGCGTGACCAGCATCTCGGCCGACCTGCACAAGTTCGGCTACGCGCCCAAGGGCGTCTCGGTGCTGCTGCACGGCGGACCGCATGCTCGCCGCCGACAGCGCGCGCAGTTCTTCGCCACCACGCGCTGGGCGGGCTACCCGGTGGTGAACCCCACGCTGCTGGGCTCGCGATCGGCGTCGCCGCTGGCCGCGGCCTGGGCGATCACGCAGCACTTGGGCGAGCAGGGGTACGCCGAGCTGGTCGGATCGATCCGACGGGTGGCGCTCTCCCTGAGGGAGACGGTGGACGGCATCCCGGGGCTGTCGGTGATGGGCGACCCGGTCGGACCCGCGATCGCCCTCGTCGCGGATGCCGCAGCCGTCCCGGCCGAGCAGGTCGACCCGCACCGGCTCGCCGACGCGCTGACTGCGTACGGCTGGAAGATCCAGCACCAGCCCGGGGTTCTGCAGAGCGACGGCGTGCGCATTCCGCACAGCGCCCACCTCACGCTGACGCCGGTGCTCGAGCAGGGCCTCGCCGAGTTCACGCAGGCGCTTCGCGCAGCATCCGATTCCGTCCGCGGCAAGCCGCAGGCCGACGCACGGATGCTGCTGGCGGGCATGCGAGCACTGGGCTACGGCGAGAACGGACGGGTGCCGGGGCCGAAGGCCGCTTGGCGTCTGCTGCGGCTGGCCGGGGCGGGGAAGGTCTCGGCCGATCAGCCGATGGCGCAGCTGATGGCGCTGATCGAGAAGCTGCCGCATCCGGTCTCCGAGGCGCTGCTGAGCGAACTGCTCGCGCGGATGTCCGATCCGCGCTGACCATCACAGAGCCCACGGTGGTACAGTGAATTTATGAGTGGGACATATGGAAGCGTGATGGGAGACCGGGGTCGGCTGGTCGTACCTGCGACTCTGCGCGCTCAGCAGCATTGGGAATCCGGGACGCCCCTGCTCTTCATCGAGACGGCGAATGGGGTCGTCCTGGCCACCCGCGAGCAGGCCAAGCGGATCGTGCGCGCTCAGCTCGCCGGAGCGGATCTCGTCGCCGATCTGCTCGACGAACGACGCGCGGCGTCGGAGGCGGAAGACGCGGCATGACGGTGCTCGACGCATCGGCAGTGCTCGCCTACATGCAGGGCGAGCCAGGAGCCGACCAGGTCGAGTCCTACCTGGACGGCGCAGTGATCGGTGCCGCGAACTGGTCGGAGATCGCCCAGAAGATCCGCTCGGGAGGAGCCGATTGGGGTGTGGCCCGCGCTCTGCTGCTGAGCTACGACCTGCGCGTGGAGCCGGTGACCGCAGCGGATGCCGAGAACGCCGCCTCGTCGTGGAGGCGAGGCTCCGGCCTGTCGTTGGGCGACAGACTGTGCCTCGCGCTCGCCGCGCGACTCGGTCGGCCGGCACTCACTGCTGACAGAGCCTGGGGTGAGTCGGACCGCATCATCCAGCTGCGGTAGTGCGAGGGATGCCCGCGAAGGGCGTCGACGCGGCCGGTTCGGCCACGAGGTCGGCCAGCACGGCTCCGACACCCGGAGCGAACTTGAAGCCGTGCCCGGAGAACCCCGCGCCGATCACCAGTCGGCCGCGCCGCTCCAGGATGAACGTGCTGTCGTCGGTGGAGGTGTACGTGCAGCTCAGATGCACGGCCGAAGCCGGGTCGAGCCCGGGCATCCACTCGCGCACATAGTCCGCCAGCGCGTCGGCGTGCGTGGTGCGGTGCGGCCGGTCGTCTGGATCGACCTCGTCGCCGACCCGGTGGAAACCGACCTTCACGCCCTCGCCCGGTGTGGGCATGCCGTACACCGTCGCGGGATGGCTCGCGGGGTCGACGTGGTGGTTGAACGAGGGCCACGGGGCCTCTGACAGAGGCGCGAAATGGGCGGGTGTCTCCTCGGTGACGCGCAGTCGCGGCAAGCCCGTTCCGAGAAGCTTCGACGTCCACGCGCCGGCCGTGATCACCACCGTCTCGGCATGCACAACGCCATCGGGCAGCGTCACCGCGACGCCCGCGGCGTCTTCGCGGATGCTCAGCGCAGGTGCGTTCCAGCGCACTTCGCCGCCGGCGGCCACGATGCGGCGCTCGAATTCGACAAGAGCAGCGGATGCCCGGATGACACCGGCATCGGCCGACCACAGCACATCCGTGTCGAAGCGCATGCCCGGCCAGCGACGCCCCGCCTCCCGCGCATCCAGGATCTCGGACGGGATGCCTCGTTCGCCGAGCCGGGCGTGCACCGACGCGATGTCGACCTGACCGTGCGTGACGAGGCCGTGCAGCCGAAGCAGCGGCTCGCCGCCGGGCTCGCCCAGCGCATCCCAGCCGTCACGGGCGCGCACGAGCAGATCGAGGTAGTGCGCCTCGTCGTAGGCGTTGTTGAAATTGCGGGTCGCACCGTGCGATGCGCCTTGCGCGTGCCCGCGCGCGAACTGCTCGAGCACCACAGGGCGGTGCCCGCGGCGGCTCAGCTCCCAAGCCGTCGCCAGCCCCATCACCCCGCCGCCGATAACAATGATGTCTGTCATGAGTAGTCTCCTGTCCGTGAGAATACCGGTGGCGATTCGAACAGCATCCGCAGCCCGTTGACCCGACACAGGAGATTCGTCGAGAACAGGGCGTTCTCCCGAGAATCGTCCTGTTGCGATGTCTGTGGAATCGTCCTGTGTCGGACGAATCTCCTGTGCTGGGTGAACGTGCGAGGCAGAAGCGAGCGGATGCTGCGCTGCAACCGCATGGGGCACATCGACGGTGACGGGTAGGCTGGACGGGTGAGCATGGACATCGAGATCGGCCGAGGCAAGCGCGCGCGTCGCGCGTACACGTTCGACGACATCGCGGTGGTTCCATCGCGGCGAACCCGCAACCCCGAGGACGTCTCGACCTCGTGGACGATCGACGCCTACTCGTTCGACATCCCCGTCCTCGGCGCGCCGATGGACTCGGTGGTCAGCCCGCAGACGGCGATCATGCTCGGTCAGCTCGGCGGCCTCGGCGTGCTCGACCTCGAGGGCCTGTGGACCCGCTACGAGAACCCGCAGCCGCTGCTCGACGAGATCGCCGCGCTGCCGGCCGACCGCGCGACCGTGCGGATGCAGGAGCTGTACTCCGAGCCGATCAAACCCGAGCTGATCAAGCAGCGCCTCGCCGAGATCCGCGAGGCGGGCGTCACCGTCGCCGGCTCCCTCACCCCGCAGCGCACGCAGGAGTTCTACGGCACGGTCGTCGAGGCCGGTGTCGACCTGTTCGTCATCCGCGGCACCACGGTCTCGGCCGAGCACGTCTCCAGCGTCGCCGAGCCCCTCAATCTCAAGAAGTTCATCTACGACCTCGACGTGCCGGTCATCGTCGGCGGCGCATCGACCTACACCGCGGCCCTGCACCTCATGCGCACGGGCGCTGCGGGCGTGCTGGTCGGCTTCGGCGGGGGAGCGGCATCCACGACCCGCGCCACGCTCGGCATCCACGCGCCGATGGCGACGGCGGTCTCCGACGTCGCGGCCGCGCGCCGCGACTACCTCGACGAGTCCGGCGGACGCTACGTGCACGTGATCGCCGACGGCGGTGTGGGCACCTCCGGCGACATGGTCAAGGCGCTCGCCATGGGCGCGGATGCCGTGATGCTCGGCGTAGCGCTGGCCCGCGCCACGGATGCTCCCGGACAGGGCTTCCACTGGGGCGCCGAGGCGCACCACCCGCAGCTGCCGCGCGGACGCCGCGTGGCCGTGGACGGCGTGGCGAACCTCGAGGAGATCCTGTACGGACCGGCGCCCGTCGCGGACGGCACCGCCAACCTCATCGGCGCGCTGCGCAAGTCGATGGCGACCACCGGCTACTCCGACCTGAAGGAGTTCCAGCGGGTCGAGGTCGTGCTCGCGCCATACGAGCTGGGATGACCGGCGGCGAGCCGCTCGCACCGCAGGTGTTCCCGCCGACCCTGCGCGAGGTCATGCTGCGCCGGCGCTGGATCGGCGTGCTCGCGCTCTGCCTGGTCATCGCCGGCGTGTTCGCCTGGCTGGGCCAGTGGCAGCTGGCGCGCGCGATCGACACGGATCCGCCGCCGCCCGGGATGACCGAGAAAGTGCGTCCGCTCGCCGATGTGATCGAGCCGGGAACGTATCTGGACGAGTCGCTCGGCGGTCAGCGGGTGCAGACGCACGGCACCTGGGTGCCGGAGGACTTCATCGTCGTGTCGCAGCGCGCCAACGACGGCGCCGAGGGCTACTGGGTCACCGGACAGCTGCGCGTCGCCGAGCGCACCTCGATCGCGGTCGCGCTGGGGTGGGCGGACACCCGGGAGCAGGCGGATGCCGCCGTCAAGGCTCTGGAAGCCGCGGGACCTGTGGAGCAGGACGTCACCGGGCGCCTCATCGACGACGAGGGCGCCGTCGTGCCGTCCGGCGCCGACCCGTGGGAACTGGATCGGATGTCGCCCGCCGCGCTGCTGAGCCGCTGGCACGACGTCGATCAGCTCGACGTGTACCGGCCGTACCTGGCATCCGTCACCGCCCCCGCAGGGCTCGTCGACATCAGCTCGCCGGCGCCGCGGGAGTCGTCGCCGATCAACTGGCTGAACATCTTCTACGCGGCGGAGTGGGCCGTCTTCGCGGGCTTCGCCTTCTACCTCTGGTACCGGCTCGCCAAGGACGCCTGGGAGCGCGAGGTCGAGGAGTTCGAGAGCGACGGCTCCGACACGTAGACGACCTCCGACTGGACGTTCGGAACGCCCGGGTGGCCATCCGGTTAGCGCTCGGTGAATGCACTTGCCCGACGTCGGAGGGTCACCCTATGGTCGATTCCATGTGCGATGCGCGCACGTCCGCGGACGGATTCACGAGATCCGTTCCTGCCTTACCCGAGGAGACAGCAGTGAAGATGTCCACCCCCGGCGACGCGAAGCAGTACGTTCCCGTCGCAGCACGTTCCAGAAGTCGGGGGCGCGTGTGCGCTCTCGCCATGACATCGGTGTTCGCGCTGGGCTTCGGCTCGCTCGTCGCCGCGCCCGCGTTCGCGAGCGTCGACGGCACCGCCGTCGTGATCAACGAGGCCTACCTGTCCGGCGGCAGCGCCGGCGCCGCGTTCAAGAACAAGTTCGTCGAACTGCACAACCCGACGGGCGCCTCACTCGCCCTCGACGGGCTGTCGCTGCAGTACCGCTCCGCGACCGGAACCGGCGGGGCCTCGGGCACCATCGCGCTGACCGGCTCGATCCCGGCGGGCGGATACTTCCTCGTGCAGGGCGGCCAGAACGGCACCACGCCGGCGGGCGCCGCGCTCCCGACCGCGGACGCCGTCTCCGGCGGTCTGAACTTCTCGGGATCCTCTGGGACGATCGCGCTCGTGAAGACCGGCACGGCGATCCCCGTCGGCGACACGGCCGGCACCACCGACATCGTCGACGTGCTCGGCTACGGCACCTCCAACACCTTCGAGGGATCCGCCGCGACCGCGCCCTCAGGCAACACCGACGTCAAGTCGCTGAACCGCACCGGCGGCGCGGACACCGACGTCAACAGTGCAGACTTCACGCTCTCGGCATCCATCACCCCGACCAACTCCAAGGGCGAGACCGAGGCCACCGACCCCGGCACCGATCCGGGCACGGACCCGCAGCCGGGCACCAAGGCCTCGATCGCCGAGGTGCAGGGCACGGGCGGTGCCTCGCCGATGGTCGGCCAGACCGTCACCGTCGAGGGCGTCATCACCGCCGACTACCGCACCGGCGGCTACAACGGCATCGTCATCCAGACGGCGGGCTCCGGCGGCGCGAACGACGCCACGCCCGGAGCATCCGATGGCATCTTCGTCTTCCTGAACGGCAAGACCGTCCCCGGCAGCATCGGCGATCTGGTCTCCGTAAACGGCGCTGTGAGCGAGTACTTCGGGCAGACGCAGATCACCCCCGGCTCCGCAGCCGACGTCACCGTCGTCACCCCAGCCGCCGGCGTGCCCTCGGCCACGCCGCTGCCGACCACGGTCGTCGGCGCCGATCGCGAGCAGTACGAAAACATGCTCGTCGCGCCCACCGGCGACTACCTGGTGGCCTCCAGCCACCAGCTCTACAACTTCGGCACCCTCTGGCTGAACCCGGGTGAGCTGAACGTGAAGAGCACCGAGCTCAAGCGCCCCGGCGCCGACGCGGATGCCATCGCCGCCGCCAACCGCGCCGACCGCATCCTGCTCGACGACGGCTACAACGCCCAGATCGGCAAGTCCGGCCACACCGGCGACCAGCCGTACTTCACGAAGGACGTCGTCGTGCGCAATGGCGACGCCGTCGACTTCGGCGACAAGGGCTTCGTGCTGCAGTACGGCTTCGACGACTGGCGCCTGCAGCCGGTCACGCCGCTGGACAGCACATCCCCGGCGGCCGAGAAGGTCTCGTTCACGACGAACAACCCGCGCCCCGAGGTCCCCTCGGTCGGCGGCGACGTGCAGATCGCGTCGTTCAACGTGTACAACTACTTCACGACGCTGAGCTCGGAGAACTCCGACGCACGCGGCGCGAAGGATGCCGCGCAGTTCGCGATCCAGAAGTCCAAGATCGTCGCGGCGATCAACGGCACCGGTGCGGAGATCGTCTCGCTGATGGAGATCGAGAACTCGGTCAAGCTCGGCGAGCCTGTCGACACGGCGCTCGGCGACCTCGTCGACGGACTCAACGCGGCGGCCGGATCCGACGTGTGGGCGTTCGTCCCGACGCCGGCCGCGCTGAACGACGCGTCCACCACCGACTTCATCACCAGCGCGATCATCTACAAGAAGGCGGCGGTGACGCCCCAGGGCGCCAGCCAGACCATCACGGACGAGACCGTCTGGGGCAACGCCCGCGAGCCGATCGCCCAGGCGTTCGACATCGACGGCCGCACCGTGACCGTCGTCGCGAACCACTTCAAGTCGAAGTCGGGCTCCGGAACACAGCCGGCCGATGGTCAGGGCTTCTTCAACGCCGACCGCGTCAAGCAGGCGCAGTCGCTGCTGGCCTTCACCGACAAGCTGAAGACCGACAGCGGCAGCGGAGACATGCTGCTGATCGGCGACTTCAACGCCTACGGCCACGAGGACCCGATCGACGTGTTCACGTCGCAGGGCTGGCTCGACACGGTCCCGTCCAAGGCGACGGGGCAGTACACCTACACGTTCGACGGCGAACTCGGCTCGCTCGACCACGTGATCGCGTCGCCCTCGCTGGCGGCATCGGTCACCGGTGCCGGCGTGTGGACGATCAACTCGCCCGAGTGGAGCGACCGCGGCTACGCGTTCGGCGCCACCGAGTCGGGCACCCCGTTCCGCTCCAGCGACCACGACCCGATCGTCGTCGGCGTCTCGGCGACGGAGCCGCCGGTCAGCATCGACATCGCCACGATCAACGACTTCCACGGTCGCATCGAGGCCGACGGTGCCGCCGTCGGCGCAGCCGTGCTCGCCGGTGCCGTGCAGTCGGTGCGCGACGCGAACCCGAACACGATCTTCGCCGCCGCCGGCGACCTGATCGGCGCATCGACGTTCACGTCGTTCATCAACGATGACAACCCCACGATCGACGCGCTCAACGCCGCCGGACTGGATGTCAGCGCTGCAGGCAACCACGAGTTCGACAAGGGCTGGGCCGACCTGCGCGACCGCGTGCAGGACCGTGCGGACTGGGAGTACATCTCCTCGAACGTCTTCGTCACCGAGACCGGTCAGCCCGCGCTGGCTCCGGCGTGGGTGAAGGACGTCGACGGCGTGCGCGTCGGATTCGTCGGAGCGGTCACCGAGGACCTCGGCAGCCTGGTCTCACCCGATGGCATCAAGGATCTCGAGGTGCGCAGCATCGTCGACTCGGTGAACGCCGTCGCCGACGACCTGCGTGACGGCGACGCGTCCAACGGCGAAGCGGATGTGGTCATCCTGCTCGTTCACGAGGGCGCCACGACCGTGGCCGTCGACAGCATCACGCCCGACTCCCCGCTGGGTGAGATCGTGTACGGCGTGGACGGCGACGTCGATGCGATCGTCTCGGCGCACACCCACCTCGCGTACAACCACGTCATCGACGGCCGCCCGGTCGTCTCGGCGGGGCAGTACGGCGAGAACATGGGCGTGATGAACCTGCAGGTCGACCCCAAGACGAAGGACCTGATCTCGGTCACCAACGAGATCAAGCCCCTCGCTCATGCGGAGAAGGATGCCGCGGGCAAGACGTTCTGGGTGCCGAACTACCCGGCCGTGCCGGCAGTGCAGGCGATCGTCGACGACGCCAAGAAGAGCGCCGATGTGCTCGGCGCCGTCAAGGTCGGCGACATCACGGCCGACTTCAACCGGGCTCTGCAGAGCGACGGCAAGACGGAGAACCGCGGTGGCGAGTCGACCGTCGGCAACTTCGTGGCCGATGTGCAGCAGTGGTCCACCGGCGCGGAGATCGCACTGATGAACCCGGGCGGCATCCGCACCAGCCTCACCTATGCCTCGAAGGGCGAGGGGGATCCAGACGGCAACGTGACCTACCGCGAGGCGGCGACGGTGCAGCCGTTCGCCAACACGCTGGTCACGCTGAACCTCACCGGCGCGCAGCTGAAGAGCGTGCTCGAGGAGCAGTGGCAGCCGGCCGACGCCTCCCGTCCGTTCCTGAAGCTCGGCGTCTCGAAGGGCCTGGTGTACACCTACGACCCGGCCGCGGCGCAGGGCGAGCACATCACCTCGATGACGCTGAACGGCGTCGCCATCGATCCGGCGAAGTCCTACCTGGTCGGGGCGAACTCGTTCCTGGCCGCCGGTGGAGACAACTTCTTCACCTTCGCGGACGGCACCGACAAGAAGGACACCGGAAAGGTCGACCTGCAGTCCATGGTCGACTGGTTCACCGCGAACGGCACCGCGACCCCCGACCTCGCCCAGCGCGCGGTCGGCGTGGTGCTCAGCCCGGCCGATGCCGACGGCTACAGCGCCGGCGACCAGGTGACCGTCGCCCTCTCCTCGCTGGCGTTCAGCGCCGGTGAGGCGGCACCGGGCGAGGTGACGCTCTCGCTGGGTGGCACGGCGCTGGCTTCGGGTGCGGTCGACCCTGCTGTCGTCGACACAACCGACGAGGCCGGACGCGCGAGCCTGACGTTCACCGTGCCCGAGGGCGTGACGGGCGAGCAGCAGCTCACCGTCGCGGTCGCCGGAACCGGCACGACCGTGCAGGTGCCGTTCACCATCGCCGGCGACGACCAGGAGCCGGGCGAGTTCGCCGGCACCATCGAGCTGGATTCGTCGAAGGTGGCCGCGGGCAAGGCTCTCACCGTCAGCGGTGAGGGCTACCAGCCCGGTGAGACCGTGACGGTGCAGCTGCAGCCGAAGAAGGGTGAGGCGCTGGAGCTCGGAACCGTGACCGTCGGCGACGACGGCGCGTTCACGACCACGGTGACGGTGCCCAAGGCCACGCAGCCCGGCAAGTACACTCTGTCGGTCTCGCAGGCCGACGGGGATGCTGCCACGGCCACCGTGCACGTCAACCGCAAGGGCGGCGTCGCGGGTCTGATCGACGGGATCGTCGGCTGGCTCATCGGCGCCATCGGACAGTGGTTCTGATCCGCTGACAGCAGGAACAGGCGAGGCCGTCGGGAGTGATCTCGGCGGCCTCGCCCGTCGTATCGGGGAACGGATGCCGTGCAGCATCCGCCCCGCTCCACTCGTCGGCCGCCGGGCGGAGCGCTCAGGAGGCGGCCACTAGAATGGGGGCATGGCTGAACCGAAAGTCGCGAGCTTCCCGGCGATCCGCGGTGCGCTGAAGTTCTATCAGATCGCCTCGATCATCACCGGCGTCATGCTGCTTCTGCTCGTGACCGAGATGGTGCTGAAGTACACGCCCATCCGTCAGGAGCTGTTCCTCGGAGGGTCCGGCGGATTCCTCTGGTTCGCGGATGTGGTGCAGGGCCCTGAGAAGCTGGAGTCGACCGGCGACGGCGTCAACCTGTCGCTGGGCATCCTCATCGCGCACGGCTGGTTCTACGTCGTGTACCTCTTCGCATGCTTCCGGATGTGGAGCCTGATGCGCTGGCCGTTCCCGCGCTTCATCCTGCTCGCACTCGGCGGCGTCATCCCGCTGCTGTCCTTCATCATGGAGACGCGCGTCGCGCGCGACGTGAAGGTCTATCTCTCCGGCCGCGAGGCATCCGACGCCTCCGCCGATGCCGCATCCGCCACGGACGCAGCCACTCGCACCTCGACCACCACCCCGGAAGGTTCCCGTTGACCGAGCAGACCGAGACCCAGCAGCGCCCCGCGCTCGTCGTCGACTTCGGAGCGCAGTACGCGCAGCTGATCGCCCGCCGCGTGCGGGAGGCCGGCGTGTACAGCGAGATCGTGCCGCACACCGCGACCGCGGCGGAGATCGCCGCGAAGAACCCGGTCGCGCTGATCCTCTCCGGTGGACCGTCGTCGGTCTACGACGAGGGCGCGCCCAAGCTCGATCCCGCCGTGTTCGAGCTCGGTGTGCCGACGCTGGGCATCTGCTACGGCTTCCAGTACATGGCGCAGACCCTGGGCGGTGAGGTCGCGAACACAGGCCTGCGCGAGTACGGCGCCACCGATGCGCACATCGCCGCGGGTGACAGCAGCACCCTGCTGGGCGGTCAGCCCGCGGAGCAGAACGTGTGGATGAGCCACGGAGACCAGGTCTCCCGCGCCCCCGAGGGCTTCGAGGTGCTCGCCACGACGGATGCAACCAAGGTCGCCGCCTTCGCGAACGAGGAGCGCCGGCTGTACGGCGTGCAGTGGCACCCCGAGGTCAAGCACTCCGACCACGGCCAGGAGATCCTGGAGAACTTCCTGCACAAGGGCGCGGGCCTGCCCGCCGACTGGAACAGCGGCAGCGTGATCGCTGAGCAGCTCGAGCGCATCCGCGAGCAGGTGGGCGACGCCCGGGTCATCTCGGCCCTGTCCGGCGGCGTCGACTCCGCCGTCTCCACCGCGCTCGTGCACCGGGCCATCGGCGACCAGCTCACCGCGGTCTTCGTCGACCACGGACTGCTGCGCAAGGGCGAACGCGAGCAGGTCGAGAAGGACTACGTCGAGTCCACCGGCGTGCGGCTGATCACGGTCGACGCGGTCGACACGTTCCTCGGCCACCTCGCCGGCGTCACGGACCCCGAGACCAAGCGCAAGATCATCGGCCGCGAGTTCATCCGCGCCTTCGAGCAGGTGCAGCTCGACCTGGTCGAAGAGGCCAAGGCCACGGGCGGCGCACCCGTCAAGTTCCTCGTGCAGGGCACCCTGTACCCCGACGTCGTCGAATCCGGCGGGGGAGCGGGCACCGCGAACATCAAGTCGCACCACAATGTCGGCGGTCTTCCCGAGGACCTGGACTTCGAGCTGGTCGAGCCGCTGCGCGCCCTGTTCAAGGACGAGGTCCGCGCGATCGGCCGCGAGCTCGGCATCCCCGAGGCCATCGTCGGCCGCCAGCCGTTCCCCGGACCGGGCCTCGGCATCCGCATCATCGGCGAGGTGACCCGCGAGCGTCTGGAGATCCTGCGCGAGGCGGATGCCATCGCCCGCGAGGAGCTCACCAAGGCGGGCCTGGACCAGACGATCTGGCAGTGCCCGGTCGTGCTGCTCGCCGACGTGCGCTCGGTGGGTGTGCAGGGCGACGGCCGCACCTACGGACACCCGATCGTGCTGCGCCCGGTCTCCAGCGAGGACGCCATGACGGCCGACTGGACCCGCCTGCCCTACGACGTGCTGTCGAAGATCTCGAACCGCATCACCAATGAGGTGCGCGAGGTCAACCGGGTCGTGCTCGACGTCACGTCGAAGCCACCGGCAACCATCGAGTGGGAGTAGTCTCCCGCACCCATCGCGAGACTTGCCTTTCTGCATGAGACTGCACGTCAGACGTTCAGTCTCATGCAGAAGCAGAAGTCTCGCGGATGCTCGCGCATCGGGGGAGCGGATGCTAGAAGCGGCGTCCCCCGGAGCGGCCCGACGAGCGACTCCCGCCGGATCGGCTGCTGGACCGCGACGAACTGGATCGTGACGAGCTCCTGAAGGACGATCGCGATGATCCGCCCCGGTACGACGAACCGCCCCATCCGGAGGACGATCCGCCGCCGCTGCCCGAGAACGCGCCGGACAGGGCGCCGATCGCGACTCCGATGAGGACGAAGACCACGACCGCGCCCGGATTCCCATCGGCCACCGAGAAGCCGCTGATGAGGCCGAAGACTCCACCGCTGACGGCACCCCACAGTGCCTTCCCGCCTGTGGAAGGGCCGTCATCGGCGTACGAGCGCGGGCTGGACGCGGACGCGGACGCGGACGCGGACGGCGAGTCGTACATGATCGGGCTGTCGTCGGCAGCGCGGGGCGGAGGCGGCGAATCGCGATGCGGATCCCGCAGCGGACGCCGCGACCGGTGCCGACACCGCCTGCACCTCACCGGCGGCGGCGAGCGCCGCCGCGGCGAGACGCTGCACCTCACCGGGGTCGGTGGCCGACTTCGCCTCGGTGAGCCGGCGCTGCGCCAGGTACAGGCGGCTCAGCGCTGCTGACCTCACCCCACCGGTCCGGCCCTGCACCGAGGCCTGCGCGGCGCGCACGGCCCGCTCCGCCTGCTCGACGGTCGCCGGGGACTGCGCTGAGCCGGGGGATGCCGTGGCGTGGCCCGACAGCACCTCCGCGTAGGCGCTGATCGCATCGCGCAGGTCACCGGCTTCGGCGAGCAGGCGTTCGATCTCGTGCACGGAATCCGCGATCGCACGCGGCTTGCGCGCCTGGACAGCGGCCTCGAGTGCGATGAGCTCGTCGTCCGCGTCGCTCAGACGCTGCGCGATCTCGCGGGGGTTCTCGGCCACACTGACCAGTTCGGCGGGCGGGAAGGCTGCGGTGAGTGTCGCAAGGCGCTGCTCGGCATCCTGCTGCGTCCGCGTCGCCTCCGCACGGGCGGTCTTCAGCCGTTCCAGGGTCTCGGCGGAGTTCTTCGCGAGGGCGCGCAGCGCGGCGAGCTGCTTCCTGCGATCCTCGAGCGCGTGATCGACCTTCGCGCAGAGGTCGAGGATGCCCTTCGTCCACGCCCTGGTGTCATCGCGGGTGTCCTCGACGGCATCCTGAAGCTTCTCCAGCAGCTGGAACGCCGCCTGCAGCTTCGAACGGCAGTCCGCGAGCACGGCGGCGTACTCGGCTGTGCTCTCCTCACCGAACTCCGCCGTGACGAATCCGAGCTCCTGCTCGCTGGTGCGCACGGCCTCGTCGGTCTGCACGAGCCGCTGCGCCGCGTGCTTCTTCCGTCCCTCCAGAGTGCGCAGCTCGGCGGCCAGTGCGGCACGACGTCGCACGAACAGCACGATCCTCGTGATGATGAAGACGATCAGCGCGAGCCCGCCCACACCCAGCACCCACACCCACCACGGCCACGGCACCTTTGTGAACTCGTAGCCGACGTACTCGATGCCACCGGCCCAGTCGTCCTTGCTCAGATAGTCGCCACCGAGCTGGTCCTCGATCTTCAGGATGCGGGATTCCGAGAGCGGGCCGGCGTCGACGCCGTCACCGCCGTACTCGGCCGAGATGGCCAGGGTTCGTCCGTCGGTCGCGATCGCGAGAAGGTACTGGTCGGAGGCGAGATTGCTGCGCACCGCGGTCTTGTCCGCCCAGGCGAGTGCGTTGTCCGGGTCCTCGAAGTCCGGGACCAGGATCACGTACAGCTCCGGCCGGTCCTCAGCGCCGGCGAGTTCGCCGAGCTGCTGCTCCAGCTTCTGTTCCGCGGAGTCGGTGAGCACCCCCGACAGGTCGGTGACGTACCCGGGATCCAGATCGACGGGCGTCTCGGCCATCGCCGCGCTGCCGGATCCGAGCAGCATTCCGATGGTCAGCGCCAGAGCACCCCCGACGGTCATCGTCCTCATCCGTGTTCCCCGCATCGTCCGCCCCTTCACGCACAGCCGGTGCCCCGATCAGCGCTTCGTCCGTGCACCCATCATGGCAGGGGAGGCATGCGGGAAAGATTCTCAGAAGATTCTCGCCGTGATGTCGATCCGGCGTCTTCTCATTCGACGTCTTGAATGAAAGGGTCGAGAAACGGCCCTCCACCCACAGGTACAAAGGAGAGACATCATGAAGTTCATGCTCATCATGCGCGCGACCGACGAGGCTGTGAAGGCGTACGAGGAGACGCCCTTCGAGCAGGTCATCGAGGCCATGGGCAAGTACAACGAGTCGATGATCAAGGCCGGCGTGCTGCTGGCGGGCGAGGGGCTGACCGACGCCGCCGAGGGCTTCGTCGTCGACTTCAGCGCCGAGAAGCCGCTCGTCACCGACGGCCCCTACGGCGAGACGAAGGAGCTGTTCAACGGCTTCTGGATCATCGAGACCGCCACGCGCGAGGAGGCCGCCGAATGGGCGGGCCGCGCGCCGCTCGGCCCCGGGTCCTTCCTCGAGGTGCGCCGCGTCACCGAGATGTCGGATTTCCCGGCCGACAACGAGTGGATCGAGAAGGAAGCCGGCTGGCGCGAGGAGCAGGCGCAGCGCGCCGAGGGCTGATCGTGTCCGCGGATGAATCGACGGCGGGCCCCGCGGCGAACGCGGGGCGCGCCGTCGCCGCGGTGTGGCGCATCGAGTCGGCGAAGATCGTGGCCACGCTCACGCGGATGACCGGCGATTTCCCGCTTGCGGAGGATCTCGCGCAGGAGGCCCTCGCCGAGGCTCTCGAGCAGTGGCCGGATGCCGGGGTGCCCCGCAACCCGGCCGCCTGGCTCACCGCCGTCGCGAAGCGCCGGGCCGTGGACGCCTGGCGTCGCCGTGAGCGGTACGACGACCGCATCGCCGCGATCGCCCACGATCTGGAGCGAGAACAGGATGCGTCATCCGATGCGCCGCCGTGGGATCCGGATGCCGTGGACGACGATGTGCTGCGCCTGATCTTCATCGCCTGCCACCCGGTGCTCTCGCGCGAGGCGCAGGTCGCGCTGACGCTGCGCGTGGTCGGCGGTCTCGGCAGTGAGGAGATCGCCCGGGCCTTCCTGGTTCCCACGGCCACGGTGCAGCAGCGCATCGTGCGGGCCAAGAAGACACTCGGAGCGGCGAACGCGCCTTTCGAGCTGCCGCCGAGGGAGGAATTCCGGGAGCGGCTCGGCGGTGTGCTCGGCGTGCTGTACCTGATCTTCAACGAGGCGCACACGGCAAGCGCGGGGGAGGACTGGATACGGCCGGATCTCGGGCGCGAGGCGACGAGGCTGACCCGCATCCTCTCCGGTCTCGTGCCCCGCGAGCCGGAGGTGCACGGTCTGCTCGCCCTGATGGAGCTGACAGCCGCACGCTTCCCCGCCCGCGTCGACCGCAACGGCGATCCGGTGCTGCTCGCCGATCAGGACCGTTCATGCTGGGACCGTGCGGCCATCGCGCGAGGCCGTGCCGAACTGGTGCGCGTGGACGCGCTCGGGCGCGGCAGGGGCGGATACGCGCTGCAGGCGTCGATCGCCGAATGCCATGCCGTCGCCGCATCCGTCGACGACACCGACTGGAATCGCATCGTGCTGCTGTACGAGGCCCTCGGCAGGCTGACGCCCTCGCCCGTCATCGAGCTGAACCGCGCTGCGGCGGTCGCGATGGCGACGGGGCCGGCATCCGCTCTGCGCATCATCGACCAGCTGGACATGGCCGGCGAACTGCGCGGCTATCACCTGCTCCCGGCGACACGCGGCGAGCTTCTGCTGCGGCTCGGCCGTCGCGACGAGGCGCGCGCCGAGTTCGCGACCGCGGCACGGCTCGCCGGCAACGAGCGTGAACGAGCTCTCCTCGAGCTCAAGGCGCGGCAGCCCTGACCGCACCAGCAGACGCAGAAGAGGCAGGCCCCCGCGAACGGGGACCTGCCTCTTCTGTGAAGACCTGAGGTCAGGCCTTGGAGCCGCTGCGTCGGCTGACGATGGCACCGTAGATCAGGAGAACGATGATGGAGCCGCCGATGGCGCACAGCCACGTTCCGATGTCGAAGAATCCAGAGATGTCCAGACCGAACAGACCGCCGATCCATCCGCCGACGATGGCGCCGACGACACCGAGCAGCAGTGTTATCAGCCATCCGCCGCCCTGCTTGCCGGGAAGGATCAGCTTGGCGATCGCTCCGGCGATGAGACCGAGAAGAAGGAATCCGAGGAAGCCCATGAGAGTCTCCGTTCTTTGTTCGACACGGCGGGTTGCCGCGTGTGCACCAAGAATGCCCCATCCTGCGGGAGACCGGTACCACCTTGCGGGCGCGTCGGGTATTGCGCTAAGGATGCCGTGAACGCCGGAAGGCCGCCCTCCCGGGGGAGAGCGGCCTTCTGAACGGGGGCGGTGGGGTCAGTTGTTCCCACGCAGGATGGCGATCATGCGCAGGATCTCGACGTACAGCCACACGACGGTGACCATGATGCCGAAGCCGCCGATCCAGCCGAACTTGCGGGGAGCGCCGTTGCGGACGCCCTGCTGGATCTGGTCGAAGTCCATCACCAGCGAGTACGCGGCCATGAAGACGACGAGGATGCCGAGGATCAGACCGATCGGGATGCCGGCGATCGTGGCACTGCGCATGCCGAACATCAGCTCGCCGGGCAGCACGTTGGTCCACATCAGGACGACGTTGAGCAGCGAGAACACCAGGTAGCCGACCATGGCGATCATGAAGATCTTGGTCATCTTCGCCGAGGCGCGAACCTTGCCGCTGGCGAACAGGGCGAGGGTCACACCGACGACGGCCACGGTCGCGAGGGTGGCCTGCATGACGATGCCGGGCCAGATGGTCTCGAAGTAGGCGGAGATGCCACCGACGAACAGACCCTCGAAAGCGGCGTACGCGAAGACCAGAGCAGGACGGACCTTCTTGCGCGAGGTGAAGATGACGACCATGGCGAGCACGAAGCCACCGAGTGCGCCGACGATCCACGGGGTCAGGTCAGCGGTCAGCTGTCCGGTGGCCTGGTCGATCGTGACGGTGGATGCCGTCCACACCCAGCCGACGACCGCGGTCACGAGGAGCACGGCGAACAGCGACACGGTCTTCCAGATCGTGTCCTCGACCGTCATCCGGTCGGTCTCGATCGCACCGGCGGACGGCGCGGCGTACATGCCCTCGAACTGGGCGTTCGCGGCGGCATCGACGGCCGCGTTCTGCGCGGTCTGTGCGGGCGGCGGGGCGTACTGAGTGGCCTGCGGGCCGCCCGGATACGTGGCTGCCTTGCGCGGGTCCTGCTTCTGGAACGCGGGGTTGTTGAATGCGAAGTTGCTCATGGTGTGGCCTCTGCTCCCGAGGGATCGGTCAACTCTTTCCTCAAAGATACCCGGCGGAGCTATGACTGGGGTGCTTTACGCTGAAAGCGTGCCCAGGAAATCTCCGCTCGTCATCGGGCATCGCGGTGCCCCCGGCTACCGCCCCGAGCACAGCCGCTCCTCGTACGAATTGGCGTTCGCCATGGGGGTGGATGCGGTCGAACCCGATGTCGTCGCCACGAAGGACGGCGTGCTGGTCATCCGGCACGAGAACGAGATCTCCGGCACGACGGATGTGGCGCGGCATCCGCAGTTCGCCGACCGCCGCACGACGAAGACCATAGATGGACTGCCCCTCACCGGCTGGTTCACCGAGGACTTCACCTGGGACGAGCTCGCCACCCTGCGCACCTGCGAGCGACTCCCCAAGATCCGCACGTCCAGCGCGAGCTTCGACGGCACCCAGCCCATCCTGAGGCTGATCGATCTGCTCGATATGGTGCGTGCGGCATCCGTCGAGCACGGGCGCGAGATCGGCATGGTGCTCGAGATCAAGCACGCCACCCATTTCGCATCGATCGGCCTCGATCTGGTTCCGCTGATCGAACGCGACCTGCGGGCAGGCGGCTGGGCCGACGGGGAGCTGCCGCTGGTGATCGAAGCATTCGAATCCACGGTGCTGGCGCAGCTGCGCGAGACCGGCATCGCGGCATCCTTCGTCTACCTCATCGAGGCGAACGGCAAGCCCTTCGACCTCGTCTCCACGCTGGGGCGGGCGGCGCCGGACTACTCGTCGACCGTCACGCCGGCCGGCCTGGACCGGCTGCGCGGCGAGGTGGACGGGATCAGCGTGAACAAGCGGATGCTGCTGCAGCCGGGCAGCACGATCGTCGCGGACGCGCACGCCCGCGGCCTCAAGGTCTTCACCTGGACATGCCGACCCGAGAACGTGTACCTGTCGGCGCCGTTCCGCGCGAGCGGAGGCAAGGCCGCCTTCGGCGACTACGAGGCCGAGTGGCAGGTGATCGCCGACACCGGCGTCGACGGCGTCTTCGTGGACCACCCGGACCTGGGCGTGGCCTTCTTCGGCTGACCGCTCGGCGGCGCACACCCCGATGTTCACCTGACCGACACCCGATCGTCGTCGGGACGTCAGGCGCAGCCGGTTCTCTGGCAGGAACCCGTCCGATGACCCTGGAGTCTCATGCCCCGCCTGCCCCGCCGGCTCGCGATGACAGCCGTGTGCGCACTCAGCGCCGCCGCGGTCATCACCGCGCCCCTCGCCGCATCCGCGGTCGAACCCATCCCCGCCGCCACCGCCGGCATCGCGCTGAACGAGATCGTCTACGACGACATCCCCACCGGCCTTGCCGATCAGGTCGAGCTCTTCAACGCGGGTACGGCGCCCGTGTCGCTGGACGGCTGGAAGATCTCGGACGACAAGCGCGACCGCTTCGGCGGCGTCCCTGCCGGTACGGTCCTCGCGCCGGGGGAGTTCCTGGTGCTCGTCAACGGCGTCGACTTCGACTTCGGCCTCGGGAAGAACGACCAGGTCGTCCTCTACGACGCCGCCGGGAGCGTGGTCGACGAGTACGCCTATGACAACACGGCGCCGCAGTCCACCTGGGCCCGCTGCGCCGACGGCACGGGTGCCTGGGCTCCGGCCACGACCGCCACCCCTGGCGCCGCGAACGACTGCTCCGTCGCACCGGTCGCGGGTTCCATCCTCATCAACGAGGTGGACTCGCAGCCCGCCGACTGGGTGGAGTTCGTCAACCCCGGCACCGAGGCGCTCGACATCTCGGGCTACGAGATCCGCGACAACTCCGACGACCACCGCTGGCAGTTCCCTTCGGGCGCCACGATCGAGCCGGGCTCGTTCCTGGTCGTCGACGAGGCCAGCATCGGAATCGTCGGCGGAGTGGAGACCGCGTTCCGCGACCCGATCGGCATCGGCAGCGCCGACCGCATCCGCCTCTTCGATCGCGCCGGCGAACTCATCGATGACACGCTCCCGTGGAACGGGCACGCCGCGATCGACGGCGACTCGACCGAGGCCACTCTCGCGCGCTGCCCCGACGGCCAGGGTGTGTTCGTGCTCGCCCACGCCACACCGGGCGCGGCCAACTCCTGCGTGCTGCCCGAGGTCGTGATCAACGAGATCGAGTCGAACGGCGACGCCACCGACTGGGTCGAGATCGTCAACAGCGGCTCGACGGCCGTCGACATCTCGGGCTGGTCCGTGATGGACGGCGATCCGATCGGTCACGCCGACGAGACCACCCCGCTGCCTGCGGGCACGATCCTCGAGCCGGGTGCCTGGTTCGTCTTCGACCAGCCGCGCGATTTCGTGTTCGGGCTCGGCAAGGGCGACACCGTGACCGTGCGCAACGCCACCGGTGTGACCGTCGACGAGCACGTCTACACCGACCACGCCGAAGGCGTCTGGGCACGCTGCGCCGACGGCACGGGCGACTTCGCCGACCTGGCGGTGTCGACCAAGGGTGCGCGCAACGCCTGCGGCAATCCGGTGCGCATCAACGAGGTCGAGTCCGACGGCGGATCGCCGGACGACTGGATCGAACTGGCCAACCCCACGGCATCCGTGCTCGACGTGTCGGGCATCGTCGTCAGGGACGACGATGACGCACACGCGTACACGATCTCGACCGGCACGACCATTCCCGCCGGCGGCTACCTCGTGATCGAGCGCGACCAGCTCGGCTTCGGGCTGGGCAAGGACGACGCGGTGCGCCTGTTCGACGGCGATCTGCTGGTCGACGAGACCGCCTGGGGTGCCGACCACGCCGCCGTCACCTGGGGGCGCTGCCCCGACATCACCGGGGCGTTCGCCGTGACGGCCGAGTCCACCAAGGGTGCCGCCAACGTCTGCGCCGGAGAGATCGCCGTCGCACCGTGGCCCGGCTCCGCCGAGGTCCGCGCGCTCGACACCGTGCCCACGTTCCTCGAGGACAGCTCGGGTCTGGACGTGCAGACGATCGACGGGGGAGCAGTGCTCTGGGGCATCGACAACGGCGAGGGCCGACTGTGGAAGCTGCGGGCCTCGGCTGACGGCTCGGTCGCGCAGATCCCCGGCTGGGAGCAGGGCAAGCGCATCCGCTACCAGAAGGACGCGAACGACCCGGGTGCGGCCGGACCCGACACCGAGGGCGTGACCGTGGACGACGACGGCTTCGTCTATGCGGCGTCCGAGCGCGATAACAGCGTCAAGGGCGTGAACCGCAATGTCGTGCTCAAGGTGGATCCCGAGTCGGATGCCGCCGACCTGATCGCCGTGCAGGAGTGGGACCTCACCGAGATCTTGCCCGCCGTCGGTGCGAACCTCGGCATCGAGGCCGTCGAGTGGGTCTCGGACGACGCGTTGGCGGGCAAGCTGTTCGACGACCGCACGAAGGCGCCCTACGACCCGGCCGACTACGCCGGACACGGCGATGGGCTGTTCTTCGTCGCCATGGAGGACAACGGCCACGTGTACGCCTTCGCGCTCGCCGCGGACGGCTCCGCGACGCAGGTCGCGGAGATCGCCCCCGGCCTCGCCGGAGTGATGGGCCTGGACTACGACTCCGCGCTCGGCGTGCTCTGGGCGGTCTGCGACGACGGATGCCAGGGCCGCTCCGCACAGATCACGCTGAACGGCACCGCGCAGCCGGGCATCGCGCAGTTCGCCCGTCCGGCGGGACTTGCCGACATCAACAACGAGGGCTTCGCGACAGCGCCGGCCACGCTGTCGATCGACGGAAACCGCCCGGTGTGGTGGTTCGCGGACGGCTTCGCGAAGGAGGCACTGCACGTCGGCAGCCTGCCGGGTGGTACGGATGCCGGGACGCCTGGCGGCGGGGACACGGACGAGCCCGGTGGCGGGGATGACTCCCCGCTGCCCGGCACCGACCTGACCGACGCCAACCGCGCCGGTGTGACGGTGGATCCGGCCGTGGCTGCGCCCGGTCAGCGCGTGACGGTCACCGCCGGTGCCGAGCTCGCCGGTGAGGACGCCTCGGTGTGGCTCTACTCCACACCGCAGCGGATCGGCGGCGGAGCCCTGGACGCGCAGGGGGCGATCTCGGTCGTCATCCCGAAGGATGCTGCGCCCGGTGCGCACCGGATCGCGGTGTACTCGGCATCCGGAGCCCTGCTCGGCTGGACCGACATCCGGATCACGGCATCCACCGCGCCGGATGGAGCGCTGGCGACCACGGGAGCCGCGACGCCGTACGCGGCGCTCGCGCTGGCCCTGATGCTGGTGGCCGGGGGAGCGCTCGCGCTGACCCGCCGGCGGCGTCGGGCCTGAGGACGTTCACCCGGGGCAGGAGATCCGCCCAGAACAGGACGGATGCTGAGGAATCCTCCTGTCCCGGGTGGATCTCCTGTCCTCGTGACAGGAGGCGCGGCGCGCGCGCCGCGGTCAGCGCCGGATCGGGACGATCTGCTTGCCGAGCGGCATGAGCGAGACCGGCACGAGCTTGAAGTCCGCGATCCCCATCGGTATGCCGATGATCGTGAGGCACAGCGCGATGCCCGACACGATGTGGCCGATGGCCAGCCACCAGCCGGCCAGGATCACCCAGATGACGTTGCCGAGCAGCGAGCCCAGGCCCGAGGTGGGCTTGTCGACGACCTCGCGGCCGAACGGCCAGAACGAGTATCGGGCGATGCGGAACGAGGCGATCGCCCAGGGGATCGTGACGATCGGGATGCAGAGGAGGATGCCGGCGAACATGTAGCCGACCCACAGCCAGAACCCGGCGAGGATGACCCAGATGATGTTGAGGATCGTGCGCATGGGCCGATTCTCGCACGCGGGTATCCGAAGCGGCTGTCGAGGACCGGCGCCGGATGCCGGCGTCGGAGGCCGCGCCTAGACTCGAAGTGCCATGACCGACGCCCCACTCATCGTCCCCGAGACCTCCAGCTCCCGCTCCTCCGACGGACCCCGCACCCCCGACGGAACCGACGAGCTGCTGGCCGGACTGAACCCTCAGCAGCTCGCCGCCGTCACGTATCGCGGCAGTGCGCTGCTGATCGTCGCGGGCGCCGGTTCCGGCAAGACCAGTGTGCTCACGCGGCGCATCGCGCTGCTGCTGCGTCAGCGCGAGGCCTGGCCCAGCCAGATCCTGGCGATCACGTTCACCAACAAGGCCGCAGGCGAGATGCGCGAGCGCGTCGCAGGCCTGGTCGGCGACGTCGCGCGCGGCATGTGGATCTCCACGTTCCACTCGGCGTGCGTGCGCATCCTGCGGCGTGAGGCCGAGCAGTTCGGGTTCACCAAGTCGTTCACCATCTACGACTCCGGCGACTCGCGGGCGCTGATCAAGCGGCTCGTCAAGGAGCACGAGGCGGACTCGTACGGACTCACCCCCGGCGCGGTGCAGTCGCGCATCTCCAAGCTCAAGAACGAGCTGCTGGATGCCGAGGGGCACGCGCGTCAGGCGAACATGTCCGACCCTGCCGAGCGGAAGTTCGTGGAGATCTTCACGGACTACCAGCGCTCGCTGCAGAAGGCCAACGCCTTCGACTTCGACGATCTGATCGCGCAGACGGTGTTCCTGTTCCGCGCCTTCCCGAAGGTCGCGAACACGTACCGGCGGCGGTTCCGGCACATCCTCGTCGACGAGTACCAGGACACCAACCACGCCCAGTACTCACTCATCCACGAGCTCACCCGTCCGGTCACGGGCGAAGCGCCGGAGCCGTATGCCTCCAACGGCATGATGATCTTCGAACCGGAGCCGTCGGCCGGTGCGGGCGACGGCGACCTCCCGGGCGCATCGCTGACCGTGGTCGGCGACTCCGACCAGTCGATCTACGCGTTCCGCGGCGCCGACATCCGCAACATCACCGAGTTCGAGCGCGATTTCCCGGGCGCCAAGGTCGTGCTGCTGGAGCAGAACTACCGCTCCACCCAGAACATCCTCTCGGCGGCGAACTCCGTGATCGGCAACAACTTCGACCGCAAGGCGAAGAACCTCTGGAGCGACAAGGGCGCCGGTGACAAGATCATCGGCTTCACCGGCTATTCGCAGCACGACGAGGCGCAGTTCGTCGCCGACGAGGTGGAGCAGCTGCGCCGGTCCGGGTACCCGTACTCCGAGATGGCGGTGTTCTACCGGACGAACTCGCAGTCCCGTGCGCTGGAGGAGATCTTCATCCGCTCGGCCGTGCCGTACAAGATCATGGGCGGCACGAAGTTCTACGAGCGCGCCGAGATCAAGGACGCCCTCGCGTACCTCGTCGCCGTCGCCAACCCGGCCGACGACATGGCCGTGCGTCGCATCCTGAACCGTCCGCGACGCGGCATCGGCGACGTCACCGCCGCATCGATCGCGCTGTTCGCCGACCGCGAGAACCTCAGTTTCCGCGATGCCCTGCGTCACCCGCGCGAGCTCGGCGTCGGCCCGAAGATCCAGTCCGCCATCGCCCAGCTCGACAGCGTGCTCGACGAGGCGGCGGCCATCCTGCAGCCCGCCTCCGGTGAGGTTCCCCCGGCCACCTCCGTCGCCGAGGGGCTCACGGTGCTGCTGAACAAGAGCGGCTACTACGAGTCGCTGCGCGCCAGTCGCGACCCGCAGGACGAAGCCCGCCTCGAGAACCTCGACGAGTTCGTCGCCGTCGCCCGCGACTTCGCCCGCAACGACCCCGACGGCACCATCGTCGACTTCCTCACCGAGGTCGCCCTGGTCTCGGATGCCGATGACCTGGACGACGAGTCCGGCGTCGTCTCGCTGATGACCATGCACACCGCCAAGGGGCTGGAGTACGACGCGGTGTTCGTCACCGGCGTCGAGGAGGATCTCATCCCGCACCGCATCTCGGCAGGGGAGCCCGGCGGGCCGCAGGAGGAGCGTCGGCTGTTCTACGTGGGCATCACCCGGGCGCGCAAGCGCCTGCACCTGTCGCTCGCGATGACCCGCGCCCAGTTCGGCGAGGTCACCGTCGCGATGCCGAGCCGTTTCCTGCAGGAGATCCCGGGCGAGCTGATCGACTGGCGCCAGTCGCCGGGAGATGTGAACTCCCGCGGCGGCATGCAGTCCCGCGCACTGAACGCCCGGCGCTCCGGAGGATCGGGCTACGGAGGATCCGGGACCGGCGATCGCTTCGGCGTCAAGGCACTCCCCCCGCGCGACTCGCTCAAGCCGTTGTCGACCGCCATGGATCGCTTCTCGAACAAGGTCACCGGCAAGGTCCGCGACAACGGCGATCTCGAGCTGACGGCAGGCGACCGCATCCGGCACGACGATTTCGGCGAGGGACGCGTCGAGGCCGTCACCGGCGAGGGCGCCAAGCGCATTGCGCACGTGCGCTTCGACACGGCGGGGCAGAAGAAGCTGCTGATCAAGATCGCGCCGATCCAGAAGCTGTAGTCCTTCGACGGGCTCAGGAACCCATGGTCGGGACTGCGGCGGTTAGGCTGGCAGATATGGCCCTGTTCTCCCGCCGTAAGAAGACCGACGACGCTTCGTCCGAGCCGCAGACCCCGATCCAGGCGGATGCCGCGGACGAGATCGCCGAAGAGGCGCAGCCGCCCAGCGAGCCGGTTCCCGAGGTCAGCATCTCGGTGCAGGCGTTCCGCGGCGTCGGTGCGGATGCCGGACCGGAGGTCGCGCTGGCCGAGGAGGAATCGGAGGACGAGTCCGAGCCCGTCGAGCGCCCGAACCTGCCGTCGGGCCCCGCACTGCCGACGGGTGCCGACGGCGTTCCGCGCCTGCCGCTCGCCCCGGCCCTGCCGCCCGAGCAGACCCACACCGTCGACGGTCTCATCGACAACGTGCTGCTGCGCGTGTCGTTGGCCGAGATCGAGGAGGGCGCGGCCAATGACAAGCTGATCGGCGTCATGCGTCAGTCGCTGCAGGGCCACCTGTACCTGCGCGTCGCCGGCGACGCCCGCGAGCAGATGGCCGCGGGCAAGCCGCTGTCCGTCGGTGTCATCCGCGACGGTGACCGGTCGTTCATGCTCGCCTACAGTTCCGGTGCAGCCCTCCAGGCATCCGTGCAGGGGGAGGAGGATGCCGCATCCACCTCCGCGATCGCGCAGCCGACGACCTCGGTGTACCAGCAGGTCATCACGGGTGGGTTCACCGGCATCATCATCGACAACTCCTCCGGTCCCCACCGGGTGGTCTTCCCTACCGAGCTGCTGCAGAAGGCGCTGGAGCAGGGCGACCCCGAGATGTCGGTCAAGTCGATCCTCGCCGGGCCGCGCGACGAGCAGACCCCGGTGCGGGTGGCCGAGGCGCTCGCCAAGGTGCAGAGCTACGTGGCCATCAACGACGGCGCGAACGGGCAGCCGGTCGGCATCGCCGAGGCGCACACCGCCGATGGCCGCCGCTTCCTGCAGATCTTCTCGCACCCGCTCGAGGTCGTCGCGCTCGGACGCAATGACAAGCCCATGCCGTTCGAGCCCGGACAGCTCGCGACGGTGCTCAGCGATCACACCGAGATCGCCGGCATCCTCGTCGACATCGCCGGACCCTCGATCGCCATCGAGCGCGACGACCTGAGCGCGCTGCTCGTCCTCGCCGTCGACCTCGGCGAGGACTGAGCGCACCGCGCGAAACCCTGTCGTCACCGGCCGCGACCGCCTAAGGTCGGGACATGGCATCTCAGCGTGTGACGGTGACCGTGACCGACTCCGAGGGCGAGCGGGAGATCTCGCTGTCCAGCCCGAACAAGGTGATCTGGCCCGTCGACAGCGGTGACGGCATCACCAAGGCCGAGTACGCCGAGTACGTGCAGCAGGTGTCGGAGGCGTTCCTGAGCGCGAACGGGCATCGCCCGGTGTCGCTGGAGCGGTTCCGCGACGGCATCACCGGCGAGGCTTTCTTCTCGAAGAACCCGCCCAAGGGCACGCCGGACTTCGTGGATGCCGTGGACGTCACGTACAACAGCGGGCGCAGCCACCCACAACTGGTGCTGAACCGCCCCAGCGCCATCGTGTGGGCAGTGCAGATGAACACCGTCGTGTTCCATCCGTGGGCATCCCTGGCATCCGATACCGACAACCCGATCGAGCTGCGCATCGACCTGGATCCGCAGCCGGGGACCGGCATCGGGGAGGCGATCCCGGCCGCCCACGAGCTGCGCGCCGTGCTCGCCGAGGCGGGCCTGGAGGCGTTCATCAAGACCAGCGGCAACCGTGGACTGCACGTGTTCTGCCCGATCGTTCCCGAGTGGGAGTTCCTCACCGTCCGCCACGCGGTGATCGCGGCGGGGCGCGAGCTTGAGCGGCGGATGCCGGAGAAGGTCACCACGAACTGGTGGAAGGAGGAGCGCGGCGAGCGACTCTTCGTCGACTACAACCAGGCCAACCGCGACCGGACGATGGCCGGGGCCTACAGTCCGCGGGCCAAGCCGAACGCCCCGGTGTCCACGCCGATCCTCTGGGACGAGCTGGACGACGTCGACCCGACGCGCTTCACCGTGCGGACCGTGCCCGCCCGGCTGGCGGACGTCGGCGACCCGTGGGCGCGGATGCAGGATGCGCCCGGGCGCATCGACACGCTGCTGCAGTGGTGGGAGCGCGACGTGGAGAACGGCCTCGGAGAGCTGCCCTTCCCGCCTGAGTTCCCGAAGATGCCCGGCGAGCCCCCGCGTGTGCAGCCCAGCAAGCGGGTCGCCGAGAACTGGGACGAGGACGGCAACCGCGTGGAGGACTGAGCTGTCAAGGGTTGCCCCCGCGACAATGCCCGTCTATCTGGCGCAAACCGCCCTGAAAGTACGCGAATCGGGGCGGTTTGCGCCATATAGACGGGTTCTCAGGTGAGGACGTCGGCGAGGTCGTAGCCGGCGACCGTGTCGAGCTGGTCGTAGGTGCACGAGGACGCGTCGCGATCCGGACGCCAGCGCTCGAACTGCACCGTGTGGCGGAACCGCGCGCCTTCGAGCTGGTCGTAGCGAACCTCGAGCACGCGCTCGGGCCGCAGGCGCACGAACGACACGTCCTTCGCGCCGGTGAACCGGGAGCGCTCGCCCTCACCGGTGACGGCCGCGCCGGAGTCGTCGCGCTCCACGAGCGGGTCCAGGTCCTCGACGAGCTGCTGCCGCATGGCATCCGTCCACGCCGCGACCCCGCCCACCTGCCGCAGCACGCCCGCATCGTCGTACAGCCCGACCAGCAGCGACCCGACCCCCGACCCGCTCTTGTGCACGCGGTAACCGAGCGCCACGACATCCGCGGTGCGGGCGTGCTTGATCTTGATCAGGGTGCGCTTGCCCGGCGCGTACGGATCGTCGAGCGGCTTGGCGACCACGCCGTCCAGACCTGCGCCCTCGAACTCGGCGAGCCACCGGCGGGCGAGCTCGGGATCCTCAGTGGTGCGGGTGAGGTGCAGGGGAGAGCGGGCACCCGCCAGCATCCGCTCGAGTCTCGCCCGGCGTTCGCGGAACGGATGCTCCTGCAGGTCCTCCTCGCCGTCGGCGAGCAGATCGAAGGCGATGAACATCGCGGGCGTCTCGACCGCGAGCTTCGCCACGCGCGACGCCGCCGGGTGGATGCGCTGGCTGAGCGCCTCCCAGTCCAGGCGCTGCGCGCCGGCGGGTCCCGTCGCCACGACGATCTCTCCGTCCAGCAGGCACGGTCCCGGCAGGATCTCGGCCAGTTGCTCGACGAGTTCGGGAAAGTAGCGGGTCAGCGGCTTCGCGCCGCGCGATCCGATCTCCAGCGTCTCACCGTCCCAGGCGACCAGCCCGCGGAAGCCGTCCCACTTGGGCTCGTACAGCATCGGCTTCTTCGCCGGATCGGGAACGGATGCCGCCGCCTTCGCGAGCATCGGCGCAGGAATCGAGTACATGCACCTATTACAGCCGCAGAGCCCGTCTATTTGTGCCGTACGTCGCGAAAAACCCTCGAAAACCTGCGTAAGGCACAAACAGACGGGCTGTCAGAAGAGATCGGAGAGTTCGTGGGGGAGGCGGGCATCGCGGAGCGCGGTGCGGGCGGCGAGCCAGCCGGGCGTGCCGGAGACGCCCGGGCCGGGCGGGGTGGAGGCGGATGCCAGGTACACGCCCTGCATCGGTGTGCGCCACGGCGTCGGCGACAGAACCGGGCGGCGCACCGCCTGGACCAGTGAGAACGTCCCGCCGAACACGTCTCCGCCGATCTCGGCTGGATTCAGCATCTCGCGCGCCGACGCCGGGACGGCACGGCTGGCCAGCACCCTGTCCCGGAAACCAGGGGCGAAGCGCTCCACCTGCCGGGTGATGAGCTCGGTGGCATCCAGCTCCGACCCCGCAGGCACGTGGATGTACGCCCACAGCACGCCCTGCCCCGCGGGCGCACGAGTGTCGTCGAGCACTGATGGCTGCACGGCCAGCACGTACGGCCGGTCGCTCACGGTGCCGCGGGCCACGGCATTCTCGCTCGCCCAGATCTCCTCGCGCGTGCCGCCGAGGTGCACGGTCGGCGACCGGGCGACATCGGGATTCGTCCACGGCACCGGTCCGTCCAGCGCGAAGTCCACCTTCGCCGCCGCCGGACCGTACCGGTAGCCCCGCAGCGCCCGCGCGTATCCGGACGGGATGTCGGGGTGGCTGAGCGCCAGGCGCGGCGAGGTGTTCAGGATCAGGAGATCACCCCGCCGCGGGTCGCCCCAGTCGAGCGCGCTCAGGTCGCTCACGCGCTCGCCGGTGCGAATGCCGCCGCCGTGCGCGTGAAGATCGGATGCCAGGGCGTCGGCGATGCGCTGCGCGCCGCCCCGCGGGTACGACCAGCCGGTTTCGGCGTGTCCGTGAGCGGCCAGCAGCAGTCCCGCGGCGGCTGCGCTGAGCGACGGCAGAGGTGCATTGGCGTGCGCGACGACCCCGGACAGCAGGGCGGCTCCGGCCTCGGTGCGCAGGGTCGTGCGGGCGAACAGGGTGCCCTGCTCCAGCATCCGGATGCCGTACCGCAGCGCCGTGAGCGGTTCGGCCGGCAGGCGCAGCAGCGCGTTGCCGGTGAAGTCGACCACGCCCTCCAGGTGCCGGGTGAGGGGGCGGATCAGGGCGTACCAGGCGCGGGCGTCCGGGCCGAGGGCATCCGCCGTCCTGTCGATGTCGCGCCAGGCGACGGCGGCCCGGCCGCCGTCCAGCGGATGCGCGTACGAGATCTCCGGGGTGATCCAGTCGATGCGGTCGTGCAGGCCGAAGGCCCGGAAGAACGGCGACGTCAGTGCCGCCGGGTGCACAGCCGAGCAGACGTCCGAGAGGAAGCCGGCCAGCGGACCGGGTGCGGTGCGCACGCCGCCGCCGAGGGTGTCCGCCGCCTCGAGCACCTCCACCGCATACCCGGCGCGGGCCAGGGCGACCGCAGCGGCCAAGCCGTTCGGGCCACTGCCGATCACCGTCGCGCGAGCCATGCCTCCAGTGTTCCACGAACGCATCCTGGTGACCGGTGGGACCCCGCGGGTGAGAGGATTGAAGTGATGAACGAACCTCAGGGGCCGACCCCCACTGGAACCTCCCGCCCCTACCGATCCCTCGCCGAGGCGCTGCGTGCGCACCGGCTCCCCGCCGAGAACCACGAGTTCGTCGGCGCCGTCTCGGATGCCGTCGGCGTCACGAGCTTCATCGACCGCGGTCGCTACATCGAGGCTCTGCGCCGCGACGGCGCACCGCTGCACATCGGTCGCACCTACATCAACGGATTCACCGAGGACGAGCAGGTCCTCATCAGTGGCCACGCGCTGCCGCTGCTGGCCAGCGAAGGACGCGCGCCGTTCTTCTACGTGACCCAGCCCAGCGCGCTCCCGTCCGCGACGACCGCCGCCAAGCGCAAGACGACGCCGCGCACAGCCAAGCCGGCAGCCGCGACGCGCACCCCGAAGGCCACGCCGAAGGAGGAGCGCGACTACGGCGTCTGCGACGTGTGCTTCATGGTGAAGACGCCGTCGGGTGGCTGCGGCTGCGACGAGTGATCACGGTGTCCGCCTGATCCACAGATCAGGCGGACCAGCCGCGGCTCAGGACAGCTCGGCCTGAACCCGCCGGGAGATCTCGGCGATCGGCATCGAACGCGGGAAGACCGCGACCACGACGTCATCGGACGCGGCATCCGACCCGTCCGGGTGCACGCCGTAGCGGCGCAGCACATCCTGCATCGCCGTGCGCAGCGTGGAGACGGGCACGCGGTTCCCGCGCAGCAGCTGTCGCAGCACGTGATTGTGCACAGCGGTGACGAGCGCCGAGAACCCGACCGCGTCGATCGGATCGATGCCGGGCAGGGACTGCCGCAGGTACTCGTCGAACAGGCGCTCGTAGCGGAAGACGGTCACGATCTCGCGGTCGCGCAGCTCGGGGACCTCGCGCACGATCTCGTAGCGGCGCCGAGCGAGCTCCGGGTCGCGGGCGAAATGTCCGAAGACCAGTTCGGATGCCTCGCACACGGCCAGCCAGGGATCGTCATGCGGCTGGTCGAGGAATGCACGCAGTTCGTCCAGCATGACTTCGTGGTCGGTGAAGACCACGTCCTCCTTGCCCCCGAACTGACGGAAGAAGGTCGAGCGCGAGACGCCGGCGGCCTTCGCGATCTGCTCGACCGAGGTCGCGTCGAACCCCTGAGCGGCGAACAGCTCGAGCGCTGCTGCGACGACACCGGTGCGCGGGGATGCGGAGGACTGCATAGAGGAAGCCTAGCCCCGGCCGTTCGGGTCGTGTCGTCAGCGGTAGTAGGCTTGGTGATCGGGTCGAATCGACTTCGACAACCCGACAGAACTGTCGCGTCCCACCCGCCGCAACCAGCGAAGGACTGCACGTGGATCTCTACGAGTACCAGGCACGAGACCTATTCGAATCCTACGGAGTGCCGGTTCTCGCCGGCATCGTCGCCGACACCCCCGAGGAGGTGAAGGCAGCGGCTGAGAAGCTGGGCGGCGTCGTCGTCGTCAAGGCTCAGGTCAAGACCGGCGGCCGCGGCAAGGCCGGTGGCGTCAAGGTCGCCAAGAACCCCGATGAGGCGTACGAGGCGGCGAAGGCGATTCTCGGACTGGACATCAAGGGTCACGTCGTCAAGCGCGTCATGGTCGCCGCAGGCGCCCGCATCGCCGAGGAGTTCTACTTCTCCGTGCTGCTCGACCGCGCCAACCGCTCCTACCTGTCGCTGTGCAGCGTCGAGGGCGGCATGGAGATCGAACAGCTCGCCGTCGAGAAGCCCGAGGCTCTCGCCCGCGTCGAGGTGAACCCGCTGACCGGCATCGACAAGGCCAAGGCCGTCGAGATCGCCCGCGCCGCGAACTTCCGCGAGGAGCTCGTCGAGAAGGTCTCCGACGTCTTCGTCAAGCTCTTCGAGGTCTACAAGGGCGAGGACGCCACGCTCGTCGAGGTCAACCCGCTCGTGCTCACCGAGGACGGCGACGTCATCGCGCTCGACGGCAAGGTCACGCTGGACGAGAACGCCTCCGAGATCCGCCACCCCGCGCACGCGGAGCTCGAGGACAAGGGCGCAGCCGACCCGCTCGAGGCCAAGGCCAAGGAGTCGGGACTCAACTACGTCAAGCTCGACGGCGAGGTCGGAATCATCGGCAACGGCGCGGGACTGGTCATGTCGACCCTCGACGTCGTCGCCTACGCCGGCGAGAAGCACGGCGGCGTGAAGCCGGCCAACTTCCTCGACATCGGCGGCGGCGCGAACGCGCAGATCATGGCCGCAGGCCTGGACGTCATCCTCGGCGACGAGCAGGTCAAGAGCGTGTTCGTCAACGTCTTCGGCGGCATCACCTCCTGCGTCGCCGTCGCAGAGGGCATCGTCAAGGCTCTCGAGATCCTGGGTGATGCGGCCACCAAGCCGCTCGTCGTCCGCCTCGACGGCAACCAGGTCGAAGAGGGACGTGCGATCCTCGCCGCAGCGAACAACCCGCTCGTCACACTCGCCGCCACCATGGACGAGGGCGCCGACAAGGCCGCCGAGCTCGCGAACGCCTGACGAGACAGAAGGAATCACAGACATGTCGATCTTCATCAACAAGGACTCCAAGGTCATCGTCCAGGGCATCACGGGCGGTGAGGGCACCAAGCACACCGCTCTCATGCTCAAGGCCGGCACGCAGGTCGTCGGCGGCGTGAACGCCCGCAAGGCCGGCACCACGGTCGCGCACACCGACAAGGACGGCAACGCCGTCGAGCTGCCCGTCTTCGCCTCCGTCGCCGAGGCGATGCAGAAGACCGGCGCCGACGTGTCGATCGCGTTCGTCCCCGGCGCCTTCACCAAGGACGCCATGGTCGAGGCCATCGACGCCGAGATCCCGCTGCTCGTCGTCATCACCGAGGGCGTGCCCGTCGGCGACAGCGCCGAGGCATGGGCCTACGCCTCCAGCAAGGGCAACAAGACCCGCATCATCGGGCCGAACTGCCCCGGCATCATCACCCCCGGCGAGGCGCTGGTCGGCATCACTCCGGCCAACATCACCGGCAAGGGACCGATCGGCCTCGTGTCGAAGTCGGGCACCCTGACCTATCAGATGATGTACGAACTGCGCGACCTGGGCTTCTCCACCGCCATCGGCATCGGCGGCGACCCGGTCATCGGAACCACGCACATCGACGCGCTCGCCGCGTTCGAGGCCGACCCCGAGACCAAGGCCATCGTCATGATCGGCGAGATCGGCGGCGACGCCGAGGAGCGCGCGGCCGCGTTCATCCAAGAGCATGTCACCAAGCCCGTCGTCGGCTACGTGGCGGGCTTCACCGCCCCCGAGGGCAAGACCATGGGCCACGCCGGCGCCATCGTCTCGGGCTCCGCGGGCACCGCACAGGCCAAGAAGGAGGCCCTCGAGGCCGCCGGTGTCAAGGTCGGCAAGACGCCGTCCGAGACCGCCGACCTGATGCGCGCCATCATCGAGGCGCTGTAGTCGCGGAGCGACTTCGGCCCGGTTGCTGAGCGAGGAGCGCAGCGACGAGTCGAAGTACGAGGCGCTCTGATCTGAGCTAAGCTGTACGACGAAGGCCCTGGGCTCCACCCCGGGGCCTTCTTCATGCCCGGGGCTGCTCCGCGGCATCCGTCTGCCGTCCGCCCTCGCGTCTGAAGGACTTCTGCAGGTCTGAAGGATGCTGCGCGCCGGAACGTCCTTCAGAAGCGCGAGCCTCCTTCAGAGACGATGGCCGGGGGCTTCCCCCTTCGCGCGGAACCCACCTATCCTGAGTGGGTGCCCGGTGACATGTCCACGACGGAACTTCACAGGCGCTGGCGCGCTTCCGCGTTGCCGAAGCTGCGCGGGATCGTGCTCGATCTCGGCGCCGGATCCGGGATCGCCGCCGACCATCTCGCTCCCGGAGTCGACTGGATCGCGCTGGAACCCAGGCGCCGCGTCGATCCTGCGCTGCGGGTGCGGCTCGCCCGTCGGAGCTCCCGGCTGCTCACGGCGTCTGCGGAGGACATCCCGTTGGAGAGCGCGTCCGTGGATGCCGTGATCGCCTCCACCGTGCTGTGCTCGGTGCGCGATCCTGCCCGGACGCTGGACGAGGTGCGCCGCGTGCTGCGACCGGGCGGCGCGCTGGTGTTCTTCGAGCACGTCGCTGCGGATCGGGGCACCTGGACATCATGGATTCAGTCGTTCTACGCGCCGCTGTCCCGGTTGATCGATCACGGCTGCGACCCGCACCGGGACACGGCCGCCTCGATCCAGGCGGCCGGGTTCGCCTCCGTCGAGGTGGAGCGGATGCGGGCTCCCGGGGTTCTCGGCACGGTGGAGCCGCTCATTGCGGGCTCGGCCATCGCCTGACAGCCATCGCTGGACGGCCCGCCACGCCGGTGCCCGGACACGAAGAAGGGCCCGGTCACGAAGAAGCGGCCGGACACGAAGAAGGGGCCGGACACGCAGAAAGGGCCGGATGCAAGGCATCCGACCCCTCCTCCGACGCGGTGATCAGGCGAACAGCGCCGAGATCGGCCCGCGGGCGAAGAACAGCACGAAGCCGACGCCGACGATCCACAGCAGCGGGTGGATGGTCTTCGCGCGCCCGGAGAGCGCGTTCACGACGATCCAGCTGACGAAGCCGGCGCCGATGCCGTTGGCGATCGAGTACGTCATCGGCATCACGGTGGCGGTGAGGAACACCGGCAGCAGCACGCGGAAGTCGCTGAAGTCGATGTTCTTGATCTGCGCGAGCATCAGCGCACCGACGAGCACGAGTGCTGCGCGCCGCGATGGCGCTCGGCACCAGTGCGGTGAGGGGTGTGAAGAACATCGCCAGCAGGAACAGGACGCCGGTGACCGAGGTCGCGAAGCCCGTGCGGGCTCCCTCGCCGATGCCCGAACCCGACTCCACGAACACCGTCGCGGACGACGACGACGTTCCGCCGCCGACGATCGCGCCGACGCCCTCCACGACCAGCGCCGACTTGATGCGCGGGAAGTCGCCCTTCTTGTCAGCCAGGCCGGCCTCTTCAGCCAGGCCCGTCATGGTGCCCATCGCGTCGAAGAAGTTCGAGAAGATCAGCGTGAAGACGATCATGATCAGCGCGACGACCGAGACCCGGCCGAGGTCGAAGCCGAAGTCGACCTGACCGATCAGGCTCAGGTCGGGCACGCCGACGATGCCGCCGGAGAAGTCGAAGGCGAATCCGGCCTTCGGCCAGATCGCGGCGATGATGGCGGAGAGCAGCGTTCCCGCGACCAGCGCGATGAGGATGGCGCCCTTGGCGCGCACCGCCATCAGCACGCCGCCGATGAGCAGCGTGACGACGAACATCAGCGTCGGGATGGTGGCCACGGAGCCGCCGACACCGAGGTCGATCGGCGGGGACGGGTTTCCGGTGGACGTGACGAAACCGGCGTTCACGAAGCCGATGAAGGCGATGAACAGGCCGATGCCGACCGTGATCGCCAGCTTGAGCTGCACCGGCACGGCGTCGAAGATCATCTTTCGCAGTCCGGTGGCGGCCAGCAGCACGATGACCGCACCGTTGATCACGACCAGGGCCATCGCCTCCGGCCAGGTCACGCTGCCGACCACCGAGAACGCGAGGTACGCGTTGATGCCGAGGCCGGCGGCGAAGGCGAACGGCAGGCGTGTGATCAGGCCGAAGAGCAGCGTCATGACACCCGCCGTGAGCGCGGTGGCGGCGGCGACGGCCCCGCCGTCGAGCACGTTGCCCGCGACATCGGGGGTGGACAGGATGATCGGGTTCAGGATCACGATGTAGGCCATCGTCACGAACGTGACGAGCCCGCCGCGGATCTCGGCGCCGAAGCTCGATCCTCGCTTCGTGATCTCGAAGTAGCGGTCGAGCGCGTTACGCGGCTCGGTGTCGGGGTGCGCAGGGGCTGTTGTCATCGGGAGACCTCCGCTGGAGAATCTATCGCGTCCGGGCCCTCTCGCGCGGCCTCCATCGAGGTGTCGGATGCGCATCGTAGGCTCGAGAGGTCATGCAACGTGTCACTGTCGTGCTCCTCGCCGCACTCGACGCCGCGATCGCGGCCGCCGTGGGGCTCGCCGCCGTGCTCGCGCCGTTCACCCTGCTGTGGGTTCTTGCCTTCGGCGTCGGCGCCGATTGGGGCTCCCTCTGGCCCATCAGCGGCACCCTCTGGCAGTTCGGGCACGGAGTGCCCCTCGTGGTGTCGCTGCCGGATGCCGTGCTCGCGAACCTCGGCATCCCGAAGGAAGCGGCGAGCTTCGGACTCTCGGTTCCGCCGCTCGCGCTCCTGCTGTTCACCGTGATCTTCGCCGCCCGCTCGGGCAGGCGCGCAGCGATCGCCGGAGCCTGGCTCACCGGTGTCCTCTCGGGCGCGGTCGGATTCGCGCTGATCGCCGGCCTGGTCGGTCTGACGGCCCAGTCCGACGCACTGCGGGCCCCGCAGTGGGCCGCCATCCTCATCCCGTCCGCCGTGTATCTCGCAGGTCTCCTGATCGGTGCGGTCACGCACGCCTGGTCGGACGGCGACGGCGGCATCATCGATCGGCTGCACGATCTCGTCGACGGCTGGGGCGACTGGGCTCCCGTGCTGCCGGAGTCCCTGCGCGGTGCTGCTGTCGCGGTCGTCGCCCTCACCGGCGTCGCCGCTCTCGGCGTCGCGGTCATGACACTCCTGCGCGGGGGAGAGGTGATCGCCCTTTTCGAGGCGGCGCGCGTCGACGTGCTGGGCGCCGGGATGCTGACACTCGCGCACCTCATCTACCTGCCCACCCTGCTCGTCTGGTCGGCGAGCTGGCTGGCCGGGCCCGGCTTCGCGCTCGGCACCGGCACCTCGGTCTCGCCCGCGGGCACCGAACTCGGAGTCATCCCCGGAATCCCGGTGCTCGGACTCGTGCCCGAGAACTCGTCGATGTGGATGCTGGTCTCGGTGCTGCTGCCCATCGCCTGCGGCGCACTCGCGGGCTGGATGGTCCGCTCACGGCTGGTCTGGGAGCGCACGGGCACAGACATCGGTCCGCGCGCGGCCATCAGCGTCGGGATCTCCGCCGTGTCCGCCGGCGTCGCGGCGCTGGCCGCCCTGCTGGCATCCGGTTCCATCGGCCCGGGCCGGCTCGCCGACACGGGCCCTCCCATCGGCTGGTTCGCACTGGCCGTTGGTGTCGAAGTGCTGATCGGATGCGGCATCCTCATGCTCGCTCCGCGCCATCACGACGAGCTGGCCGAGGAGCGCACCGACCGGTGGAATGAAGAGATGGCGGCCCTCGCGACGCCGGTAGACTGACCGGGTGCTGACGGTCGCGGTTCTCATCTCAGGTGCCGGCTCGAACCTTCGGGCGCTGCTCGAAGCAGCCGCCCACCCCGATTTCCCGGCGCGCGTGATCGCGGTCGGCGCCGACCGGGAAGCGGACGGACTCGCCCATGCGGAGGAGTTCGGCATTCCGACCTTCACCGTGGCCTACTCGGCGTTCCCGAGCCGCGAGGCCTGGGGTGAGGAGCTGGCGGAGCAGTTGGACGCGTGGAAGCCCGATCTGATCGTGCTCAGCGGGCTGATGCGCCTGCTGCCGGCGTCGCTCGTCGCGCGCTACGCTCCCCGGATCATCAACACGCACCCCGCTTACCTGCCCGAGTTCCCCGGAGCGCACGGCGTGCGCGATGCGCTGGCCGCCGGCGTCGACAGCACCGGAGCCAGCGTGATCGTGGTCGACGACGGCGTCGACAGCGGACCGCTCCTCGCGCAGGAGCGCATCCCCGTGCTGCCCGGCGACACCGAGTCGACCCTGCACGAGCGCATCAAGCCCGTCGAACGGCGACTGCTGATCGACGTGGTGCGCCGTATCGCCACCGGCGAGCTCACCCTCTGACCCATTCGACACTCACCCTCACAGAACGCACGAACGAAGGAGCATCATCATGGCCGGCCCTCGCCTCGATCCCTCGCTGTACCGTCACCGCGACCTGGTGCCGATCCGGCGCGCGCTCGTCTCGGTGAGCGACAAGTCCGGCCTGCTCGAGCTCGCCGCGGCACTCACCGCTGCCGGCGTCGAGATCGTCTCCACCGGATCGACAGCCCAGACAATCCGTGATGCGGGCCACGAGGTCACCGATGTCGCCAGCGTCACCGGCGTCGCCGAGATGCTCGGAGGCCGCGTGAAGACCCTGCATCCGAAGATCCACGGCGGACTGCTCGCCGATCTGCGCCTGGAGGACCACGAGAGCCAGCTCGCCGATCTGGGGATCGAGCCGTTCGAGCTCGTCGTCGTCAACCTGTACCCGTTCGTGGAGACCGTCGCCTCCGGCGCAGAGCCGGATGCCATCGTCGAGCAGATCGACATCGGCGGGCCCGCCATGGTGCGCGCGGCCGCGAAGAATCATGCGAACGTCGCGATCGTCGTCTCGCCGGAGTCGTACCCGGCGATCATCGAGTCGGTCGCCGCAGGCGGCACCGATCTCGCGCAGCGTCGCGAACTCGCCGCCCGCGCCTTCTCGCACACCGCGAGCTACGACACCGCCGTCGCCCAGTGGTTCTCCGAGGGCACGCTCAGCGACGGCGTCGACCTGCCCGCGCACCTGACGATCAAGGCCGAGCGCCTCGAGACGCTGCGCTACGGCGAGAACTCTCACCAGCGCGCCGCCATCTACACCCGCGCCGGCGGCCACGGCATCGCCCAGGCGGCGCAGCTGCAGGGCAAGGAGATGTCGTACAACAACTACGTCGACGCGGATGCCGCGCTGCGCGCCGCCTATGACATGATCCTGCCCGCGGTCGCGATCATCAAGCACGCCAACCCCTGCGGCATCGCGACCACAGCACCGAACGCACTCGATCCGATCGCCAGCGCCCACCTGCGCGCGCACGAGTGCGACCCGGTCTCCGCCTACGGCGGCGTGATCGCCGCGAACGGCACCGTGACACTGAAGATGGCCGAGAACCTCAAGGACATCTTCACCGAGGTCATCGTCGCCCCCGACTTCGAGCCCGCCGCGCTCGAGGTCTTCAAGGCCAAGAAGAACCTGCGCCTGCTCAAGCTGCCCGAGGACTGGCAGCAGGAGCGCATGGACGTGCGCCTGGTCTCGGGAGGCCTGCTGCTGCAGGACGCCGACCGCTTCCCGGACGACATCGTCTCGGTCGCCAAGAACTGGGAGCTCGTCTCCGGTGAGCGCCCGGACGACGCCGAGATGGAGAACCTCATCTTCGCGTGGAAGGCGTGCCGCGCTGTGAAGTCCAACGCCATCGTGCTCGCCAAGGGCAACGCCACGGTCGGCGTCGGCATGGGGCAGGTCAATCGGGTCGACTCGTGCCGCCTGGCCGTGGAGCGCGCCGGTGAGCGCGCGGCCGGTTCCGTCGCGGCATCCGACGCGTTCTTCCCGTTCGCGGACGGCCCTCAGGTGCTGCTGGATGCCGGAGTGACGGCGATCGTGCAGCCCGGTGGGTCGGTGCGCGACGGCGAGGTCGTGGATGCCGCCCGCAAGGCCGGCGTGACGATGTTCTTCACCGGCGAGCGCCACTTCTTCCACTGACCCCACGCCCCACTCGGAACATCGCTTCGCGCTGTCCCGAGCCTCGGGGGCGCGGGGCCCCTGGAGCGTCAGCGACCAGGAAGTGGAAGAAGTGGCCTTGAAAGCGGCGGAGCCTGCGGAGCCGCAAACCGGTCGTTGAGCGAAGGCGGCGGAGCCGAAAGAGTCGAAACGCGGTGACCCGGCCTCTGAAACTGAGGGCGAGCGAAGCGACCGCCCGCCGCCACCGTTTCACACCGTCGCAGAACTCAGCAGGATGCTGGTCTCGCTGTCGCGGATGCCGTCGATGCCTCGGATCGTGGCGAGGGTCTCGTCGAACGAGGTCAGGCTGTCGCAGCTGACCTCGGCGACGAGGTCCCAGCGGCCGTTCGTGGTGTGCAGTGCGGCGATCTGCGGGACCCCGCGCAGGCTGCGGATCACGTCGCGGGTGTTGCGTCCTTCGACGCCGATCAGCATGATCGCCCGGACGACGGATGCTGCCGCAGGGTCGCGCACGCGCACGGAGAACCCCACGATCACGCCGCTGTCGACGAGTCGCTTGAGTCGACTGTCGACCGTCGCGCGCGTGACGCCGAGGCGTCGCGCGAGGTTCACCACCGACTCGCGGCTGTTCGCCCGCAGCAGCGACAGCAGGCGGCGATCGAGGTCATCGAGGATGCTCATGATCAGAATGTACTGGATCAGTGCGCAGAACGTCGGGTGAATTGCGCAAATGATCCATGTTGCTGATTGAAAGTGACAGTCGAACGCTCCTAGCCTGGAGGCAACTAGTGAAGGGATGGGCGATGGTCCGTTTTGTCGATGTTCCGAACATGCGCCGCTGGCTGATCGATACTGGAATCGAGCGTGCCATCTCGGGCATCGCGGAGACCCTTGTCGAGGACTTCACGCGTTGGCAGGACTTCGACAAGACCGCCCGCGTCGCCAGCCACTCCACCATCGGCGTGATCGAGCTGATGCCGGCCAGCGACGGCCGCCAGTACGGCTTCAAGTACGTCAACGGCCACCCCGGCAACCCCGCCCGCGGGCTGCAGACCGTCACCGCCTTCGGCGTGCTCGCCGACGTCGACAGCGGCTACCCGACCCTGTGGACCGAGATGACCATCCTCACCGCGCTGCGCACGGCCGCCACCTCCGCCATGGTCGCCCGGATGCTGGCGCCCGCCGGCGCCACGACGATGGCGATGATCGGCACCGGCAGCCAGGCCGAGTTCCAGGCGCTGGGCTTCCGTGCGCTCCTCGGCATCCAGAAGCTGCGCGTGTGGGACACCGACCCGCACGCGCTGGACGTGTTCGAGGCGAACATGCGCCCGCTCGGCTTCGACATCGTGCGCGCGACCAGCGCCGCCGAGGCCGTCGAAGGCGCGCAGATCATCACGACCTGCACCGCAGACAAGGCCAACGCGACCGTCCTCACCGACGACATGGTGGGCCCTGGCGTGCACCTGAACGCGATCGGTGGCGACTGCCCAGGCAAGACCGAACTCGACGAGCGCATCCTGCACCGCGGCGACATCTTCGTGGAATACCCGCCCCAGACCCGTATCGAGGGCGAGATCCAGCAGCTGGATGCCGAGCACCCGGTCACCGAGCTGTGGCGAGTCGTGCGCGGCGAGGCCGCTGGACGGACCTCCGACGAGCAGATCACGATCTTCGACTCGGTCGGTTTCGCGATCGAGGACTTCTCGGCGCTGCGCTACCTGGATGCCGCGATCGACGGCACGGACTACTTCAGCGAGGTCGACGTCATCGCCGAGCCCGACGACCCGAAGAACCTGTTCGCGCTGGTGGCGCAGGGCGCCGCGGCGCCGAGCCTGGCGTGAGAGCGGCATCAGCACAGGCGCCCGGCGCCGTCGTGCTGATCCGGCCGCACCACTTCCGCCCCAACCCGCAGACCGCCGCCGACAACACCTTTCAGTCCACGGCCGACCACGACGTGTCCCGCGAGGCGTACGACGTCTGCACTCGGGTCGCGGATCGCCTCCGTGAGGCGGGCGTGCGCGTGCACGTGTTCGAGGACGAGGGTCACGCGCATCCCGACAGCGTGTTCCCGAACAACTGGTTCTCCACGCATGCCGGGGGACGCGTGGCGGTGTACCCGATGTACGCCGAGAACCGCCGCGGCGAGCGCCGGGCCGACGTGATCGAGATGCTCAAGACCGAGTACCGGGTGCAGGAGGTCATCGACTACTCCGGTCTGGAGCCCGACGACCTCTTCCTCGAGGGGACCGGCGCGATGGTGCTGGACCACGTCTCGCGCATCGCCTACGCCGTGCGCTCCAAGCGATGCGACCCGGTGCTCGTCGAGCGCTTCTGCACGGTGTTCGGCTACGAGCCGGTGGTCTTCGACGCGGTCGACCCGGACGGCGTGCCGATCTATCACACCAACGTGATGATGTGCATCGGCACCGACATCGCCCTGATCGGGCTGGATGCCATCGTCGGCGACGCGCGTCGTGCCGAGATCGCCCGTCGCATCCGCGAGACCGGCCGCACCCTGATCCCACTGTCCGCCGCGCAGGTCGCCGCCTTCGCGGGCAACGCCATCGAACTGCGCGGCGAGGGCGGGGAGCGCCTTCTGGTGATCTCCGAGACCGGCCATCGCAGTCTCACGGAGGAGCAGCTGAGCATCCTCTCCGCATCGTGCCGAATCATCCCGCTGGATGTCGCTCCTATCGAACTGGCGGGCGGATCGGTGCGCTGCATGATCGCGGGGATCCACCTGGATCCGCGCTGATCCGCAGCAATGACTGTCCTGTGGTCCGAGGTCGGGGGATCTGACGGCCACAGGACGGTCATCCTCCACAGTCATGTCCGATTTCCGCCAGTCATGGCTCCCCGGGCGTGACAGAGTGGAGGCATGACCTCCCCGACGATGACCACTTCGGCTATGACATTCGCCGAACGGTATCGCGCGATCAGCGTGCGCGACACCCGCTTCGACGGGCAGTTCGTGACGGCCGTGCGCTCGACGGGCATCTACTGCCGTCCGAGCTGCCCGGCACGCACCCCGAAGACCGCGAACGTCACCTTCTATCCGACCAGCGCCGCGGCGCACGAGGCGGGGTACCGCGCCTGCAAGCGGTGCCTGCCCGAGGCCACCCCGGGATCGCCTGCATGGAACCTGCGCGGGGATGCCGCCGCACGCGCCATGCGGCTGATCGCCTCCGGTGTCGTGGAGCAGGAGGGTGTGGCGGGCCTCGCCGCCCGGCTCGGCTACTCGTCACGGCACCTCACCCGGCTGCTCACCGCTGAGCTCGGCGCCGGACCGCTGGCCCTGGCCCGCGCGCACCGCGCCCACACCGCGCGGATGCTGCTGGTCGGGACCGACATGCCCATCTCGGAGGTCGCCTTCTCGGCCGGCTTCGCCAGCATCCGTCAGTGCAACGACACGATCCGCGAGGTCTTCGAGATGACTCCGGGACAGCTGCGGGCCACTCGGCGCCCTTCGACAGGCTCAGGGGCCCAGGGGAGTGGCATGGCGGATGCCGATGCACAGGGGGTCATCGACCTGCTGCTGCCGCATCGGGCGCCCCTGGATACCGCGGGCGTGTTCGCCTGGATGGCAGCGCGCGCCCTGCCCGGGATGGAGACGGTGACAGCGACCTCCTTCGCCCGGCACCTGCGCATGGCCGGCGGGCCGGCGCACTTCGAGATCCGTCAGGACGCCGACGGCAGGCTGCGTCTGCGCGCCCGGGTGACGCGCCTCGGCGACCTCGCACCGCTGGTCGCCACCGCACGACGCCTCTTCGACCTCGATGCGGACCCCGCCGGGATCGACGAGGCGCTCTCCACCCACCCGGAGCTCGCCCCGCTCGTGGCGGCGACCCCCGGCATCCGCGTTCCCGGCGCCGCCGACCCGCACGAGATGCTCATCCGCGCGATGGTCGGCCAGCAGATCACGGTCGCCGCCGCCCGCACCGCGCTGACTGCGCTCGCCGAGCAGCTGGGGGAGCGCACCGCCGACGGCGGGCTGCTGTTCCCCACGATGGCGGCGATCGCCGAGAACGGCGCAGACGTGCTGCGCGGACCGGCCGCCCGCATCCGTGCGATCACGGGTGCTGCGGCCGCGCTCGCCGACGGGTCGCTCGTCCTCACCGTCGGCGACGACGCGGCGGAGCAGCGCGCGCGACTGCTGGCGATGCCGGGGATCGGCCCGTGGACGGCCGACTATGTGCGGATGCGGGTGATCGGCGACCCCGACGTGTTCCTCCCCGGCGATGTCGCCGTGCGCGCCGGGGCCACGGCATCCGGACTCCCCGGCGACCCGCGCGAGCTCACTGCCTGGGCCGAGCGCATCGCGCCCTGGCGCAGCTACCTGACCGCCCACCTCTGGCGCGCCGCACCCGTGCGGGTTCCGCGCGCGACACGCCCCACGAAGGAGATCTCATGACCGCTCTCATCCAGACCATCGCGACCCCCGACGGCGCTCTCACGATCCTCGCCGACGATGCCCAGCGCGTGCTGGCATCAGGCTGGAGCGACGACCATGCGGCGATCATCGAGCGCGTGCACCCGTCGCTGCGGCCCGACGAGATCATCGAGGGGAGCACGGATGCCGCAGACGCCGCCCGTGCGTACTACGCCGGCGACCTCGCGGCGATCGACGCCGTCGCGGTGCGCCAGCGCGGCACCGAACTGCAGCGCGCCGGCTGGGAAGCGCTGCGCCGCATCACCCCGGGCAGTCCGCTCACCTACAGCGAGTTCGCGATCGAACTGGGCAGCCCGCAGGCCGTTCGCGCCGCGGCATCCATCTGCGCCCGCAACGCTCCTGCACTGTTCGTCCCCTGCCACCGCGTGCTGCGTGCCGACGGGTCGCTCGGCGGCTTCGCCTGGGGCCTGCCGGTCAAGCGCAGCCTGCTCGACCGGGAGGCTGCGGTCGTGCTCGTGGCGTAACTGCTGCGGGACTTGCCGTCGGATGCGGCTCAGGACGCTTCAAGGACATGACGCGCGCTCTGCGCGTCGGTGACGAGCACGTCCACGAGCCCTGATCTCAGAGTCGCCAGCAATGCCACCGACTTGCCAGGGCCGCCGCCGATGGCGATCTTCACCGGGACCCGTCGCAACTGCTCTGTCGAGATGCCGATCAGGCGCTCCGCGAGCACGTCCACTTCGCGACCATCCGCGTCGAGCACGGTGGAGCCGAACTCGGCGACCCCTCCCATCGCCATGATGTCGTCGAGGTCCCCGGAATCGCGCAGCATGCCAGCCAGCAGTGATGCATCGGGCCAGCCCCCGACCGACAGCACGGCCAGATCCAGCCGATCCATCCGCTGCAGCGTCTGCCGGATGAGAGGCTGTGCCGAGATGGCGCGTGCCGCCGCGGCGTCGGTGATGAAGAACGGCGCGTGCAGAGGGAACATCCTCCCGCGCGCGACGTGGGTGATCGCACTGATCGCGCGAAGGCTGTCGGCGGAAGCCGTGGTCGCCGATCCGGTGAGCTGCACGATGTCACAGTTCGGCGCGTCGGTGACGTATCGGCTCATCTCCAGGAGGGTGCGGCCGGGGCCCAGCCCGATCACGTCGTCCTCCTTGATGCGCTCCTGCAGCACCTGTGCGCCGACCTCGGCCAGAGTCAGCCGGATGCGCTCCTCCTGCTCGCTCTGCGGGCGTACGACGAACGCCGCCGACAGGCCGAAGACGGCGGCGATCCGGCCGGACAGCGGCCCATCGATGGAACCGGGCAGGCGGGTGCGCACCTCGACCAGACCATCATCCTTCGCGCGCTGGATCATCCTGCCCACAGCGAATCGGGAGACGCCGAACTCCTCCCCGAGATCGACCGTGGAACGCCCGTGTTGAAGGTGCTCCACCGCGGCATACGCATACCGCACTTGTTCATCCAACGATAGACCTGCGCTCACCTGAGCAGGGTAACACGCTCGATCGAGCGCGGACGTAACTTCGATGTGGGTGCGATGAGTTCGGTCATCGCACACAGTCCAAGGGAGTACACATGAATCCGCTCACCCCTGCCCGTTGGCGGCGAAGTCTGACCGCAGCCGGAGCCGTCATCGCAGCCGTCGTCCTCGCCGGCTGCTCGCCCAGCGCGGGACCCGACGCCTCCAGCGACGTGAAGAGCTTCGACTGGAAGAACTTCAGCGGCACTGAGATCAATGTCCTCATGAGCGAGCACCCGCTCTCGGGTGCCATCAAGGAGAACGTCGACGACTTCGAGACAAAGACTGGCATCAAAGTCAATATCGAGACGCTCACCGAATCCGACTACATGGTCAAGATCCTCACTGAGCTGCAGTCCGGCTCGGGCACGTACGACGCATTCATGACCTCGCAGCCGATGAACTATCAGTACGCGGCCGCAGGATGGATCGAGGACCTGCAGCCGTGGGTCGACGATACCAAGCAGACCGCACCGGACTGGGACTTCAAGGACTTCTTCCCCGCTCTGATCGACGCAGAGCGCTGGGACACCACCGACTTCGGCGGCGCAGGCGAGGGCGGGCTGTGGGCAATTCCGGCCAACGAAGAGGGCTACGCGCTCTTCTATCGCAAGGACATTCTCGAGGCCAACGGGATCGCGGTGCCGCATACCATCGATGAACTCATCGCCGCAGCGAAGAAGCTCGACGGCACGCAGTTCGACGGTAAGGAGATCCGCGGCTTCGTCAGCCGTGGTGACAAGACCTACCCGACTCTTAACCCGTTCTCGACCTTCGCGGGCGCATACGGGGTGAAGGACATCACCGACGGGAAGGCCACGGTCAACTCGCCGGAGGGGATCAAGGCTGTCGAGAAGTGGGTCGAGCTCATGCAGACTGCTCCGAAGGCGGCGAGCACCTACACCTGGTACGAAGCTCAGCAGGACTTCCTCGCAGGCACCTCCGCCTTCTACATCGACGCCGATCACATGGCACCCGACTTCGAGAAGGACAGCAGCGCGATCGCCGGCAAGGTCGGATACGCCCTGCCGCCGGAGGGACCGGAGGGTCGCGCCTCGAGCATGTGGGTGTGGTCGCTGGGCATGAACGCGGCTTCGAAGCAGAAGGGCGCGACCTGGCAGTTCATCCAGTGGGCGACCTCGAAGGAGCTGCTGACGACGGCGATCGGAAACGGCAACATGAACCCGACTCGCGTGTCGGTTGCTGACAGCCCCGAGATGGCCGAGGCCACGAAGGACTGGGGTGACTACAACAAGGTCTGGAAGGAGATCCTCGCGGACTACGCGAGCTGGCCGTATTCGCCCTCGGCGACCTGGACCGAGGTCGGAGACATCTGGGCGACATCGATCCAGTCCGCCATCCTCGGGCAGAGCGATGTGAAGACCGCGCTCGACGACGCCGCCGACAAGATCAATTCGGCGATCGAATGACCCGCAGCCGGGGTCGGTGACACCACCGACCCCGGCGCAGCCGGAAGGAGTGCCTGATGAAGCACAAGAAGCGTCTGCCCTATCTGCTCGCGCTGCCTGCATTGGCGGTTCTCGTGGCGATCCTCTACCCGTTCCTCACCGGCGCATGGTGGTCATTCACCTCGTACCGGCTCAATCGCGGCGCACCCGAGTTCAACTGGGGAAAGAACTACCTCACCCTGTTCGCCACAGGCGAGGGGTTGCACGCCCTGTGGATCACCCTCTTCTACGCCGTGGTGGTCGTCGTCATCGAGTGCGTGCTCGGCATCGGGCTCGCGATGCTGCTCAACTACGGTCGATACGGTAGCGTGTTCCGCCTGCTGATCGTGCTCCCGCTGCTACTGCCACCGGTGATCGCTGCGCTGATGTGGAAGGTCATGCTCACCGAGAACGGCGTGGTGAACTGGCTGATCACGGCCCTCGGTGGTGAGAAGCAGCTCTGGCTGAACGGACCGGACAGCGCATTATGGTCCGTGATCCTCATCGACGTGTGGATCTTCACACCCTTCGTCGTGCTCCTCGCGCAGGCAGGGCTGAAGAGCGTGCCGCAGGAGCTGATCGAGGCATCTGCCATGGACGGCGCCGGACCGATCCGCAACTTCTTCTCGATCACGCTGCCGATGCTCACCCCGGTGCTGGTGGTCATCGTCGCCTTCCGCGGTATCGATTCGCTGAAGATGTTCGACATCATCTACACCACCACGAAAGGTGGTCCGGTGGATGCGACCACGAACCTGCATGTCCTCGCCTACCTCGACGGCATCCGCAATCTCAACTTCGGCATGGCGATGGCGGGGCTCATCGTGCTCTGGGTGCTCTGCAACATCCTCGCCAACCTGCTGCTGAAGTCCCGACGCAAGGAGGCGACGGCATGACCGCTCTCAACGAACTCGATACGCGCACGCTCGTCTCGGGGCGGCCCGGTCCGGTGGCCGGACGCCGCAAGCGCCGTAAGCGGATTGCTCACACGATCGTGATCGTCCTGCTGAGTGCGTGGAGCCTCTTCGCCCTGGCGCCGATCGTCTGGATTCTTATGATGTCCCTCAAGCGTCCAGAGGACATCGTCGTCTACCCGCCGAAGTTCTTCTTTCTGCCGACGATCGACAACTACATCACCGTGCTCAGCGGCAGCGAGTTCATGACTCCGTTCGTGAACTCTCTCATCGTCACCGCCGGATCGCTCGTGCTCACGCTGCTGATCGGCCTGCCTGCGGCCTACGCCCTCGCCCGGTTCCAGTTCAAGGGCCGGGAGAGCATCGCGCTCGGCATCTTGTCGATGCGCTTTGCGCCAGAGCTGCTGATCATCCTTCCGCTGTACTTGCTGTTTCAGAAGACCGGCCTCTACGACTCGTACCTCGGACTCATCCTCGCGTACCAGCTGGTGACATTGCCGATGCTGGTGTGGATGTTGCGCTCATTCATCGAGGACCTGCCGGTCGAACTCGAGGAAGCTGTTGCCGTCGACGGCGGCAACCGCTGGACCGCGTTCCGTCACGTGCTGTTCCGCCTCATCGCGCCGGGCCTCGGTGCCAGCCTCATGCTCTCGTTCATCTGGGCGTGGAACAGCTACACGCTTCCCCTCGTCCTCGCCGGGAAGAACACGCAGGTGATCACCACCGGTATTCAGCAGTACATCTCCTACCAGTCGATCGACTGGGGCCCCATGGCCGCAGCGACCGTCGTCTCGATCATCCCCGGGATCCTGTTCGCTGTCTTCTCCCTGCGATGGATCGTAGGCGGGTTGACCGCAGGCACGGTCAAGGGCTGAGGCCGAGAACCACTCCGAGAAAGGCACGAAGACCCATGTCGAACACCGAGACGATGCTCGCCAGCATCCTGACCGCACCGCACGAGATCTCCCTGGAGAGAGTGCCCGTGCCCGAGCCGGGCCCTGGGCAGGTACTCATTCGCGTCACCGCGGTCGGGGTCTGCGGCTCCGACACCCACTTCTACGAGACGGGGGCGATAGGCGACATCATCGTTCAGGGACCACTTGCCCTGGGGCATGAGACCGCAGGGGTGATCGCGGTGGTCGGCGAAGGGGTTGACTCTGCACGCATCGGCACGCGTGTTGCCGTCGAGCCGCAGACGCCGTGCCGCCGCTGCGAGTTCTGCAAGACCGGCCGGTACCACCTCTGCAAGCAGATCCGCTTCTACGGCGCCTGGCCCGTGGACGGCTCGTTCTCGGAGTACGTGCTCGTCGACGACGATTTCGCCCACGAGGTGCCCGCGGACATGACTGACGAGCAGGCAGCGTTGGTGGAGCCTGTCTCGGTGGCGCTGCATGCTGCGCGCCGTGCAGGCATCGCTGCCGGCGATCGCGTGCTGATAACCGGCGCAGGGCCCATCGGGATCCTTTGTGCACAGCTCGCGCGAGTGTTCGGCGCGACGGAGATCGTCATCAGCGACCCCATCGCGCATCGGCGTGAGTTCGCGCTCGCGCACGGCGTGGACCGCGCGCTGGATCCCACGGTCGAGGACCTCTCGGAGTACGCGCAGCGCTTCGATGTCTACCTCGACGCCTCCGGCAACGCTCGTGCCATCATTCCGGCGTTCGAAGCCATACGGCGTGGCGGCACCGCCGTACTGGTCGGCATGGGCGGGAACATGCTCGAGGTGCCGATCGCCCTCATCCAGCACCGCGAGATCACCCTCACCGGAACGTTCCGCTACGTCAACACCTGGCCGGTCGCCATCTCGCTGATCGCGACCGGACAGGTCATCGCACACGATCTCGTGACCGGCCGGTACGGACTGGACGGAGTCGAGGAGGCCCTGATGAAGGCCAAGACTGATCCGGTGGCCATCAAGACGATGGTGATCCCGTCGCTCACGGCGGCGGAATGAGACCGCACCTCGGAGGCATGCGCACGGGTCGCACCGTGCGCATGCCGCCATCCGCCGTTCCCGGGGCGTTCCGATGGCGTGCGTCCGAGGTCCTCTTCGACATGGACGGCACGCTGCTCGACTCGGTCGATGCGATCGAGCGGGCCTGGGCCCGATGGAGCGAGGAGCTGGGGCTCGTCCTGCCGGATCCTCAGCTCCTGCACGGCCGAACCGCCGCTGACCTGGTCGGGAGCCTTGTCTCACCCGAGAGCTTCGCCGCGGCGCTGGCGCGCTTGTGCCGGATCGAGGAGCAGCCCGAGGCGCCGCTGCCCTCCGTCCCTGGAGCAGCCGAGCTGCTGGAGGCACTACCTGCCTCTCGGTGGTCGATCGTCACCTCGGCGACAAGGCCGGTGGCGCTAGCACGCCTGCGGGCCAGTGGACTGCCGATGCCAGTGCACCTGGTCACCGGCGACGATGTCGCCCACGGCAAGCCTGACCCGGAGCCGTTCCTTGCTGGCCGCCGACATGCCGGCGCTGCGCAGCCTGCGGTCGCCTTCGAGGACAGCGTCGCGGGGTCTCGCATCCGCTCGTGCAGCAGGATGCCTGACTGTCGGTGTCCTGGGTACACGCCCAGTGGCCGAGCTCGCCGCACACGCGGATGCCCTGGTCGCCACTCTCCAAGGGATCGTGGTGGAGAGTGACGATAGCGGCGGCGGCGTGATCATCTGCGGGACCAGCCTGATCTGACGTTCCATCCGCGGACCACAGCCTCGCATCCGGCCCCCTCCTGCTCTCGGTAGGAGGGGCTCGGTGTTTCAGAGCGGGCTCGATGGCGATGGGAAAGGGGATTCCCTCTTGCATTCAGTGGGCGTACAGGAATAGGCTCGAAGGCTGTCGAGCCGACTGGCCGACGACGCCGAGCCTGAGGAGGACACCATGGCCACGATGACTGTCACGACGTTCGTCGCCCTCGGTTCGCGCGCACTCCGCTTGCGCAGCTGATCGCGGGGCCGCGTTCGCCGCAGCCCTGCCCCCTCGTACATCGGATGTCTTCGCATCCGCCCCTACTTCGTCACCGATCGCTACGTAACCGAGAGCCATGTCTGTCACTTCCTCCTCGTCATCCCTTTCCACGTTCGCCGCGCTCTGGCGATTGAAGCCGTTCATACGTCCGATCTTCGGTCGTCTCATCGGCGGTGCGGCCAGCGCGCTCGCCGCCGCCGTCATCGCCCTGATGATCCCGATCGTGCTCGAGCAGATCGTCAAGAACTTCACCCTCGAGGCGAGCGCGGGCTCGCTCGGGTTCGTCTTCGCCGGCGCCTTCGGCGTGCTCGCGCTCGCGCTCGGCGAGGCGGTCATGGTGTGGCTGCGCCGCTGGTTCGTGCTGACACCGGCCACCGAGGTCGAGTTCCAGATGCGCGCGGAGCTGTACTCGCGCCTGCAGAACCTGCCGGTCTCCTTCCACGACCGCTGGCAGTCCGGCCAGCTGCTCAGCCGCATGATGCAGGACATCGGCCTGATCCGGCGGTGGATCGCGTTCGGTCTGATCCTGCTGGTCGTCAACATCCTCACGATCGTGATCGGTGCCGTACTGCTGTTCCGCTGGCATTGGCTGCTGGGCGTGATCTTCATCCTCACCGGCATCCCGCTGTGGATCTCGGGCTACCTGTTCGAGAAGCGCTACGGCACGCTCGCCCGGCGCAGTCAGGACCAGGCGGGCGACCTGGCCACCAGCGTCGAGGAGAGCGTGCACGGCATCCGCGTGCTGAAGGCGTTCGGTCGGGGCAAGCACGCGCTGACGCGCTTCAGCCGCCAGGCCGAGACCCTGCGCGAGACGGAGCTGAGCAAGGCCCGCGCCGTGGGACAGATCTGGTTCTGGCTCGACCTGATGCCGCAGATCGCCTTCGGGCTGAGCCTGATCACAGGCATCTGGCTGATCTCGGTCGGGGAGATCGACGTCGCCCAGCTGTTCGCGTTCTTCGCGATGGCGACCGTGCTGCGCTGGCCGATCGAGTCGATCGGCTTCCTGTTCTCGTTCATGCTCGACGCCCGCACGGCGACCGACCGCGTGTTCGACATCTACCAAGAGACGAACACCATCACCGACCCGGAGAACCCGGTGCGCATCCCCGAGCCCCGAGGCGAGCTCGCCTTCGAGGGTGCCCGCTTCCGCTACCAGGATGCCGGCGCCGACGAGCGCGACCTGCTCGACGGCATCGACCTGGTGCTGCGCCCGGGGGAGACCATGGCGCTGGTCGGACTCACCGGCTCCGGCAAGACCACGCTGACCACTCTCCCCGCGCGTCTCTACGACGTCACGGGTGGACGGGTCATGCTGGACGGCGTCGACATCCGCGACCTGGAGCTCAGCGAACTGCGCCGGCACATCGCGATGGCATTCGAGGATGCCACGCTCTTCTCCGCATCCGTGCGCGAGAACGTGCTGCTGGGCCGGGCCGATCTCGACATCCACAGCGAGGAGGGCGACCGCATCCTGCGCGAGGCCCTCGACGTGGCGCAGGCCGCCTTCGTGGACGATCTGCCCGAGGGTCTCGAGACGATCATCGGCGAGGAGGGGCTCAGCCTCTCCGGCGGACAGCGACAGCGTCTCGCGCTCGCCCGCGCCGTCGCGGCCGCACCCCAGGTGCTCGTGCTGGACGACCCGCTGTCGGCGCTCGACGTCGACACCGAGGCGCTCGTCGAAGAGGCGCTGCGCCACGTGCTGGCCGAGACCACCGCGCTGATCGTGGCGCACCGTCCGTCGACCGTCGCACTGGCCGACCGCGTCGCACTGCTGCAGAAGGGCCGTATCACCGCGGTCGGCACGCACTCCGAACTGCTGCGCACCAGCGCGCACTACCGTCACGTGATCTCCAGCCTGGAGGCAGAGGAGGCCGCGCGCACCGGGGCGATCCCGATCATCACCGAGGCGATGGACGCGGCCGCCCGCGACGAAGCATCCGCCACTGAGGAAGAGGTGCAGGCATGACCATCACCGGAACCCAGGACGAGGATCGCTCCAACTACACCAAGGAGGAGAGCCGCGCCATCCGGCAGCGCTCGCTGCGCCTGCTCGGCTCGCTGATCCACCCGCTGCGCCTGCGCATCGTGCTCGCCGCCCTCGTGCTCGTGGTCTCCACCGCGCTGCAGGTCGCGGGCCCGATCATCATCGGCATCGCGCTGGACAACGCGCTGCCGCAGCTGCTGCAGACGGCGAACTGGATGCCCGCGGTGACGGTCACCGTCGTGTACCTGCTGGCCGGCATCTTCGGCTCTGCGCTGATCGGCCTCTACGTGGTGCTCGCCGCGCGGATCACCCAGGCCGTGCTGCTGGATCTGCGCAAGCGCATCTTCCTGCACACCCAGCGGCTCAGCCTCGAATTCCACGAGTCGTACACTTCAGGTCGCATCATCTCGCGGCAGACCAGTGACCTCGACTCGATCCGCGAGCTGCTCGACGGCGGTCTGAACAACCTCGTCTCCGGAGTGCTGTTCGGTCTGTTCACCTTCATCGCTCTGGTGATCGCCGACTGGCAGGCGGGCATCATCCTGCTGCTCGCGGGCGTGCCGCTGCTGCTGCTGATGCGCTGGTTCTACCAGCGTTCACAGCTCGTGTACCGCGAGTCGCGAGTGATCAGCGCGAAGGTGATCGTGCAGTTCGTGGAGACTATGACCGGCATCCGCGCCGTGAAGTCCTTCCGCAAGGAGCCGCGCAACGACGTCACCTTCCGCAAGGTCGCCGGCGACTACCGCGACATCAACCGCCGCTCCATGGTGCTGTTCGGCACCTTCGAGCCCGGGCTGATGTCGGTCGCGGCGCTGACGCTGGCGGGCGTCGTCCTGTGGGGCGGCATCCGGGTGGCCGACGGCGCCCTCGGCGTCGGCGTGCTGCTGGCGACGGTGCTGTACGTGCGCAACTTCTTCGCGCCCATGCAGGAGATCGCGATGTTCCTGAACTCCTACCAGTCCGCCACGGCCGCGCTGGAGAAGGTGTCGGGCGTGCTCGACGAGGTGCCCACGGTTCCGGACCCCGACAGGCCCGTCGACCTCTGGACCTCGCGCGGTGCGATCAATTTCGACGAGGTCACCTTCGGGTACAACGGCGACAAGACGATCCTGCCGAACTTCTCGCTCGACATCCCCGCCGGGCAGACGATCGCACTGGTGGGCACGACAGGCGCCGGGAAGTCGACGCTGGCCAAGCTCGTCTCGCGCTTCTACGACCCGTCCGAGGGTGCGGTCACGCTCGACGGCGTGGACCTGCGGATGCTGCATCCCAAGGACCTGCGCCGGGCGATCGTGATGGTCACGCAGGAGGCGTACCTGTTCAGCGGGACCGTCGCCGACAACATCGCCCTCGGCAAGCCCGATGCGACGCTCGACGAGATCCGTGCAGCGGCGCGTGCGGTCGGCGCGGACGAGTTCATCTCCTCGCTGCCGGACGGCTACAGCACCGATGTGAACAAGCGCGGTGGCCGAGTGTCGGCGGGTCAGCGTCAGCTGATCTCGTTCGCGCGCGCGTTCCTCGCCGACCCCGCGGTGCTGATCCTCGACGAGGCGACCGCCTCGCTGGACATCCCCTCGGAGCGGCTCATCCAGGAGGCGCTGCAGACGCTGCTCGCAGACCGGACGGCCATCATCATCGCGCACCGCCTGTCGACGGTCGCGATCGCCGACCGGGTGCTGGTGATGGAGCACGGCCGAATCATCGAGGATGACGCCCCCGAGGTGCTCATCAACGGCACGGGCAAGTTCGCCCAGCTGCACGCCGCCTGGCAGCAGACCCTGGTCTGACCCCTTCAAGCCCGTCTGTATGGCGCAAACCGCCCTGATTCGCATCGAAACAGGGCGGTGCTCGCCATATGGACGGGCGGTTAGGCTGGGCGTGTGGATCCGATCTGGGCGACGGCGGCAGAGCTGTGGTGGATCGCGCCGAGCGCTCTCGCCGCCGGTACCGTCGGATTCGTCACGGTTCGGAGGCAGCGGAGCATGAACGGAAAGCGACTCGGCTACGACGCAGCACGGCTCGAGCTGCGCCAGGCGCAGGTGGCGGCCAGAACCGCGGCGGATGCCGTCCGCGTGGCGCGGGCCGATGCTGCGCGCATCGCCGCGGATCGTGCCGCCTCGCGGGCTGACTCCACTGCCGTGGCATCCGCTCGCCGTGCCCTGCGCGACGCGCAGCTGGCCTCCAAAGCCGCCTTGGCTCGCGTCAAGGCCGGGCGCGCGCGGGTGACCGCGGAGCGCAGTGCGCTGGGATCGGCCACGGTCCTGCCCCTGGACCGTCTGCGTGCCAGGCATGAGGCCGTGCTCGTTCGCTGGATGCAGTACGAGACCGACCCGGCGCGGGCGATCGCGTACCCGGCCATGAGCGACGGACGCGCCCCGTACACGGCGGTGTTCCTGGCCGCGGTCGAGCACGCGCGCGATCGGCGGCCGCCGAGCGAGGGCGTGCGCGTCACCGCATCCGACTTCGATTCCTATCGCCTCGCCGTCGAGGACCTCGAGCGCAGCTTCGACACCGCCGAGCGCGCCGCCCGCGGCGAGAACGTGCAGCCGGAGCAGCTGCCGAGCGCCCTCTGGGACGTCGCGCGCACGCTAATGGAGAAGTCGTCCGAGGCGGTGGGACGCACGACCGACCTGTTGCAGGCCTGGAACTCCCGGCGCCGGCGCGAGCGCTGAGCTACGCGTCGGGTGCTTCTGAAGGACGTTCGCGCTTCTGAAGGACGCCTGCGTCTGCGGCGTCCTTCAGAAGTGGAAACGTCCTTCATCCGAGGGGGTCAGGCGTGCTGCCTCCGCGGTGCGAGGTGCAGGCCGCGGCTGACCGCTTCCGCGAGCGTGCGCTCGACGTGCGGCCAGTCGTAGATCACCTGCGCGTAGGAGAACCGCAGCACGGTGTACCCGCGCATGCGCAGCTCTGCGTCATGGGTGATGTCGCGGGTACGGTCGGCCGACGAGGAGTGGAACGACCAGCCGTCGATCTGCACCACAAGGTGGGTGCCGATCAGGAAGTCGACCGGATGCCCCGCCAGATGCACCTGGAATCGCAGCGGCACGCCCCAGGAGCTCAGACGCACGTGGAACACCGTCTCCAGCGACGAGTCCGTGCCGGCTCGCATATGTGCGAGGCATCGCCGTGATGCGGAGCTCCGCCACTGCACTGACCGCAGCGACTCCAGCGAGATCGCCTCGGTGCGCACCGCGGATTCCCAGATCGCGACGGCCTGATCCAGCGGAAAGCATCCCGCGGCATCGGCGAGAGCATCTTCGACCGATGCCTCGAGCATTCTCGGGCGCAGCGGCGCGAGAGACTTCGACCAGTGTCCGTGGGCATCGTCCACCCGAACCGCGCCGTTCACGGGTAGGCGGAGATGCGTCTTCGCATCGGCATCCGGTGGCACCCACCAACCTCGTCGGCGGGCCAACGACACGCACGTCACCGCCCCGCCCGATGTCGCGGCGTGCAGGAGCTCGGTCGGTGCGGATGCGAGGGCGATCCATTTCGAGCGGATGCGGAGAACGGCACCGGACCGGATGGCAGCGCGCACCCGGGAGACGGTGAAACCGGCATCCGACGCCGTCATCCCGATGTCCGATGCCGCCTCGATCCCGCAACCAGGAGAACAGGTTCATGACCCCACGCTCGCGCACCCGTTCGCCGCACACGCCTCGGGTCCCGGGAACTGTGAACAAGTCGCCGCAAATGCTGTCTGTGCAGGGAGGATCCGGATGCAGGTCTGAAGGACCTTCGGAGATCTGAAGGATGCTGGGGCCGGCAGTGTCCTTCAGACGTGCAGACGTCCTTCAGACAGGGCGACGGATGCCGGCGCGGGCGCGTGACGAAGCGCAGCGCGCCCGCACGACGGGAGCGCTCTCATGGGAGCGACGACGGGGTCTCGGTGGGGGAGGGGATCCGAGGCCCCGCCGCCGGTTCAGTCCGTGACGCGGATCTGTGCGACGACCTCGGAGTACTCGGTCTCGCCGACGGGTTCGAAACCCACTCGGCGGAAGAATGCCTCAGGGCCGCCCTCGCCGGCCTCATAGATCACGTTCACGTGATCGACGCCCCGGGCGCGGGCTTCGTCGATCAGAGCTTTCACGGCGAAACGTCCCACGCCACGACCCTGGTCGTCGGCGTCGACGTTGATGCGCCACAGCACGCTGCGGAAATGTTCCTCGGGGGTGTCGGCGTCGAAGCTGGCGCTCACGAAGCCGACGACCTGGTCGTCGTCGAGCACCACGCGCTGCCACGAGGTCTGGGGGTTCACCACGGTCGCGGCGATCCCATAGGAAACCGGAGCCAGGAACTGCTCCTGCCCAGGCTTGAGCGACAGATTGTTGACGGCGACGATCGTCGCCGCGGACAGTTCGACCAAACGCAGTTCCGCCATGAGACCCAGGCTAGCCCCTCGGCGGGCATCCGTGGCGGAATCGATGATTCGTTGTCGGAAGACCGCACGGATAACGCGAAGCAGACTCAGGTATCTTGGTATCGAGATAAAATCTGCCCTCGCGAACGGAGATCCGGTGACCGACGACGCCATCATCTACACCTACACGGACGAGGCGCCGGCTCTGGCCACCGCGTCCTTCCTGCCCATCATCAAGGCCTACACCGGCCAGGCGGGCATCGAGGTGGAGACGCGCGACATCTCGCTGGCGGGGCGAATCCTCGCCGCCTTCCCGCAGAAGCTGACCCCCGAGCAGCAGGTCGGCGACGCGCTGGCCGAGCTCGGCGGGCTCGCCACTCTGCCTGAGGCCAACATCATCAAGCTGCCGAACATCTCGGCGTCCATCCCGCAGCTCAAGGCGGCCATCGCCGAGCTGCAGGAGAAGGGCTACGACATCCCGGCCTTCCCGGACGACCCGCAGTCCCTCGAGGACAAGGACGTGCGTGCCCGCTACGACAAGATCAAGGGCTCCGCCGTCAACCCGGTCCTGCGCGAGGGCAACAGCGACCGTCGCGCACCGCTCGCGGTGAAGAACTACGCCAAGAAGCACCCGCACCGCAACAAGCCGTTCGCCGAGGGGTCCAAGACCCGCGTGACCACCATGGGGCACGACGACTTCAAGCACAACGAGCGCTCCTGGGTCGCGGCCCACGACGATGTGCTGAGCTTCCAGCACATCGCTGCAGACGGGACCGTCACGGTGCTCAAGGAAGGGCTGAAGGTCCTGCCGCGCGAGATCATCGACGCCACGTTCCTGTCGGCGGCAGAACTGGACGAGTTCCTCGCCGAGACCCTCGAGGCCGCGAAGGCCGACGACGTGCTGTACTCGGTGCACCTCAAGGCGACGATGATGAAGGTCAGCGACCCGATCATCTTCGGCCACGTGGTCAAGGCCTTCTTCAAGGACGTGTTCGCCCAGTACGGCGACAAGCTCGCCGAGGCCGGGCTCAGCGCCAACGATGGACTCGGGTCGATCCTGTCGGGTCTCACCACCGTCGCCGACGGCGACACGATCGCCGCCGCCTTCCAGAAGGCGATCGACGAGGGCCCGCGTCTGTCGTACGTGAACTCCGACAAGGGCACCACGAACCTGCACGTGCCCAGTGACGTGATCGTGGATGCATCCATGCCCGCGCTCGTGCGCAACGGCGGCAAGCTGTGGGGCGTCGACGGCGGCGAGGACGACACCATCGCCGTCATCCCGGACTCCTCCTACGCGGGCGTGTACCAGGCGGTCATCGAGGACGTCATCGCGAACGGTCCGCTGGATCCCGCCACGATCGGCACCGTGCCCAACGTCGGTCTGATGGCTCAGGCGGCCGAGGAGTACGGCAGCCACGACAAGACGTTCGAGCTCGCGTCGGCCGGCGTCGTGCAGATCCTCGACAGCGACGGCACCGTGCTCATCTCGCACGAGGTCGGCGCCGGCGACATCTGGCGTGCCACGCAGACCAAGCACATCCCGGTGATGGACTGGGTCAAGCTCGCCGTGACCCGCGCACGCGCGACCGGCGTCCCTGCCGTGTTCTGGCTGGACGCGAACCGCTCGCACGACGCGCAGATCATCGCGAAGGTGCACCAGGGCCTCGCCACGCTCGACACCAAGGGCCTGCAGATCATGATCCTCGCCCCCGAGGACGCCACGCGCTTCACGCTGGCGCGCCTGCGCAAGGGTGAGGACACCATCTCGGTCACCGGCAACGTGCTGCGCGACTACCTCACCGATCTGTTCCCGATCCTCGAGGTCGGCACGTCGGCGAAGATGCTCTCGATCGTGCCGCTGCTGGCCGGCGGTGGCCTGTTCGAGACCGGTGCGGGCGGCTCCGCGCCGAAGCATGTTCAGCAGCTCGTCTCGGAGAACTACCTGCGCTGGGACTCGCTGGGCGAGTTCTTCGCGCTGGCCGCATCGCTCGAGCACTTCGCAGATCGCACAGGCAACGAGAAGGCGCGCGTCCTCGCCGAGACGCTGGATGCCGCCACCGGCACCTTCCTCGAGGAGGACCGCTCGCCGGGTCGCGCCCTGGGCACGATCGACAACCGCGGCAGCCACTTCTACCTGGGCCTGCACTGGGCGCAGGAGCTGGCGAAGCAGACGAAGGATGCCGACCTCGCGGCCGCCTTCGCTCCGATCGCCGCGACGCTCGCGGAGAACGAGCAGAAGATCGTGGCCGAGCTGAACGCCGTGCAGGGTCAGCCGCTCGACATCGGCGGCTACTACCGCCCTGATGTCGAGAAGGTCGCCGAGGCCATGCGGCCGTCCGCGACGCTGAACGGCATCGTCGACGCGCTGGCCTGAGTCGGACGCAGGGGGAGGCGGATGCCGTGGCATCCGCCTCCCCCTGCGTCTGCGGGTCCGCTCGGCCCGCGTGCTCTTCGCGAATGGGGTCAGCTGTGCTCGCGGCTGCGCCGCTCGACAGCCTCAATCGGCTCGGCCGGACGAGCAAGCTCGCCGGCTCTCGCCTCAATCAGCTGTGGACCCAGACCTCGGTGCCCTTGGTGGCCCACTGCCACACGAACTTCGCCGAGTTGATCGTCATGTTCACGCAGCCGTGGCTCATCGGGTGCCCGAAGTTGCTGTGCCAGTACGTTCCGTGGAATGCCTCGTCGCCGTTGAAGTACGAGATGTACGGCACGTTCGGCGTGTAGTAGAACGGCGCGACGGTGGTGTCCTCACGACCCATGTTCTGCGTGCGCAGCTGAGCGTAGATGCGGAAGCGGCCCTTGGCCGTGTCGAAGCCGGACTTGCCGGACGAGATCGCCCACGACTCCACCAGCTTCTCGTTCTCGTATGCGTAGGTGCGCTGCTCGCTGAGGTCGACCTCGAGGCGCCGGAACAGCGAGGTGGTCTCGAACGGCGTCGAGGACACGGGGAGCTGGAAGGACGCGTTGCCTGCGGCGAGGTCGGTGGCGAACGCCGAGGCGATGCCGGTGGTGTCGCCGAGGACTCGGCCGTCCGCGCCCGCGACGATGGTCTTCAGGACCTCGCCCTTGGAATCGACGATGGTCTGCGCGTTGACGACCGCGCGATCCACCTTCTCCGGAAGCGTGCTGACGACGCTCTGGATGGCCGACGTATCGGCGGCGATCTTCAACTCTCCGTCGACGTCGTCGATGCTCAGCCAGGTGGCCGCGACCGCAGGATCGACGGGAACCGTGCGCTCGTCGCCGACGTAGAACCCGATCGTGGTCAGCATGGTGTTGAGCTGCTCGGCGGTCGCCGCGGCCTTCTCATCGGTCACGCTCGGCGCGACCTCGGTGGCGGCGGCGGGGAAGGAGAACGTCGAGCGCCCCTCGACGGTGGCGTCGTCGAACGCGCCGGTCAGGTCGGCGACGGAGATCCCCGTGCCTGGCTTGCCCGCCGTCACCGCGTAGGTGCCGGATGCCGCATCGAACGCCACGACGGCATCGACCGGCTCGACGTAGCTGTCCGGAACAGCAGCGCGCAGCGTGCGGTCGGCGGTGTCGGGGTCGAGCGTGACCTCGGCGCCGATCGGGTCGCCCATCCAGCTGCCGAGATTCCACATCGGACGGTCGGCGAAGGCCTTCTCTGCCAGTGCCGTCGCGTCCACGCGCGCGCCGAGGTCGGCGCCGGTGACCGTGGTGTCGGCCCCTGCCAGCGCGATCTTCGTGTCGGCGATGCGGCTGCTGATGGCATCCGCGGCCATGCCGGGGGTCATGCCGCCGATCTGCACGCCCGCGACAGTCGTGCCCGGAGCGACCAGAATCAACGACGCGCCTGCGGCGGCGAGCACGAGGGCACCCGCGCCCAGTCCGATCCAGAGCCCGAGGCGACGCTTCTTCGAAGCCGGCTCAGCCGGGGCCCATTCGACGGGCTGCGTGCCGTCACTCGGCGGCAGCGCGTCGGCAGCAACCGCACCCGTGTCAGGTCCTGAGATCAGATCGGTCACGGACTCACCCCCCAAAAAAGCACAATGACTTAGAGTTCCATGGTACGCGACGGCAGGTCACGAACGAGTGTCAGTGCGGGTGTGGGGCCGCGCGCGCCGTAACGTTTCGATAACCGGGCACGCTCCCACCCGGCTTGCGCGGAGGCGGGTTCGTAAGGTCTACTAACAAATATGGATTCCTCACAGGAGGCGCGGCACTCCACCGCGACGCCATCCGGCTTCGGTGCCGGACGCCGCCTGCGATCCCAGTCCAAGGTGCTGCCCGAGCATGCGCGATCGCACAACCGCTCACTGGTGCTGCAGACCCTCTACCACCGCGGTGCGATGAGCCGCGCCGACCTCGCGCGTGAGACCGGACTGACGCGGGTGACGATCTCGGACCTCGTGGCGGAGTCGATCATGGACGGGATCATCCATGAGATCGGCGTCCGCGCGGCCACCGGCCCCGGCAAGCCCCCGATCGTCATCGACTTCGATCGAGGCGGACATCAGATCATCGGGATCGACCTCTCCGGGACGACGAGCTTCGAGGGCGCCGTGATGGACCTCGGCGGTCGCATCCTCGAGCGCCGTTCGCTTCCGGTGCCGCAGCAGCACGACGCCGAGCAGACCTATGCCCTGGCGAGAGATCTCGCGCGCGACCTGATCGCGGCAGCGACCCGCCCCGTTCTGGGCGTGGGCGTCGGAACCCCCGGAGTCGTCGGTCCGGACGGCACTGTCGTCAGCGCGCCGAATCTCGCCTGGACGGACATGCCGCTCGGAGCCCGGCTGAACACCGATCTGGAGCTTCCGGTGGTCGTGCGCAACGACGCGAACGCCGCGGTCCTCGCGGAGTACACCTTCGGCGAGGCGCTGTCCGATGTCATGCTCATCCGGATCGGCCGCGGAGTCGGTGCCGGCGTGATCGCAGGGGCGCAGCCCCTGGTGGGAGCCCGGTTCGCGGCGGGGGAGATCGGGCACGTGGTGGTCGGCACCGATGTCGGCCCGCTCTGTGTCTGCGGCCGCCGCGGATGCCTGGAGGCCTGGGTCAACGTGCCGCGTCTCATCGAGGGAATCGAAGCCGAACCCGCTCTCAGAGAGGCGGTGCTGTCAGACGCGGGTACACGCCTCGGCATTGCGATCGCCCCGATCGTCGCCGCGCTCGACCTCTCCGAGATCGTGCTGTCCGGACCGCGGGAACTGCTGGCCGGGGAGTTCGCCGCGGCTGCGACCAGTGCGCTGCACGAGCGGACACTGGATGGTGTGTTCGCGGACGTGCGGATCCGGCTGAGCGATCAGGACGGCATCGTGATGCGCGGCGCCGCCGTTATGGTCCTGTCGAGTCAGCTGGGTGTGTCGTGACCCGCAGCCCGATGCGCACGCGCTCGCGGCTCGATGAGACAATCGAGATGCTTCCGGTGACTACGCCGGTGGCGGCTGCACAGGCCGCCTTGCTGGGTTCTGCGCTCGCAGAGACCGTCACCCTCGACAAGGAGATCAAGGTTCATGGCTGAAGTCGTCATCGTGGAGAACAGGACCCTTGCGGGAGAGCTGGTCGCCGAGGAGATCGTGCGTCTGATCGACACGGTCGCCGAGCCCGTGCTCGGCCTGGCGACCGGATCCACCCCGCTGCCCGTCTACGAGGCGCTGCGCGAGCGACTCAAGGGGCACGACGTCTCGCACCTGCGCGGCTTCGCGCTCGACGAGTACGTCGGCATCGACCCCGGCCACCCGGAGAGCTACCGCTCGGTCATCTCGCGCGAGGTCGTGGAGCCGCTGGGACTCGACCCCGCACGCATCCGCGTTCCGGACGGCTCGATCGAGACCATCGAGCACGCGGGCGACGACTACGACGCGGCCATCCTCGCCGCAGGCGGCGTGGACCTGCAGATCCTCGGCATCGGCACCGACGGGCACATCGGCTTCAACGAGCCCGGGTCGTCCTTCGCATCCACCACGCGCATCAAGACCCTGACCGAGCGCACACGTCAGGACAACGCGCGCTTCTTCGAGTCGGTCCACGACGTGCCGCAGCACTGCATCACGCAGGGGCTGGGCACGATCCTGCGCGCCCGTCACCTGGTGCTGCTCGCCTTCGGCGAGGGCAAGGCGGATGCTGTCGCCGCGGCCCTGGAGGGTCCCGTCAGTGCGATGGTCCCCGCATCCGCCGTGCAGCTGCATGCGCACGTCACCGTGGTGCTCGACGAGGCCGCGGCGTCGAAGCTGAAGCTCGCCGACTACTACCGCTACAGCTACGCGAACAAGCCGGCCTGGCAGGGGCTCTGAGCTCAGCCCCAGGCGAATGCGAGCAGATGCTCCTCGCTGAGCGGGGCGAGGGGCACGCTGGTGCGGTCTCCCCGCTCCAGCCAGCGCAGCTCGGCGATCTCGGCCTGCACGGTGACGTCCTCGCGCTCCGCGCGCAGCGCGAACGCGTCGGCGACGACCCGCAGTCCGGGTTCGTTGGCTGCAGCCGAGATGAACGTGCCGAGGGGTGCGAGATCGTCTTCGGCGACTCTCAGTCCCAGTTCCTCGTCGAGTTCGCGGATCAAGGTCTGCGCTGGTGTCTCGCCCTGCTCGGGCTTGCCTCCCGGCTGCATGAAGCGGGTCGTCCCCTTCTTGCGGACCACGAGCACCCGGCCCGCGGCGTCGACGATCACCGCCGCGCTGACGTGGATGTCAGTCATCTGCGAACACCTTTCCGGGGTTGAGGATCTCCAGCGGATCGAACACGCGCACGATCTGGCGCTGCAGCTGCCATTGGTCCTCGCCGAGCTCCTCGGCGAGCCACCTGCTCTTCAGCATGCCGATGCCGTGCTCACCGGACAGCGTGCCACCGAGCCGGATCGCGGCACGGAACAGCTCGCTTGCGGCCGACCAGATCCGCTCGGGGACCTCGTCCTCCTCGAAGATGAAGGTCGGGTGCAGGTTGCCGTCGCCGGCGTGGGCGACGGTGGGGATGACGAGCCCGTAGGCCTCCTCGATGCGGCTGATCTCGTCGAACATCGCCGGCATCGCGCTGCGCGGCACGGCGACATCCTCGATGAGCGTCGTGCCCAGCGCCTTCAGCGCGGGATGCACGGCACGACGGATGCCGAGCAGACGCTCGCCCTCAGCGCGGTCGTCGGTCATGACCACCCGGCCCCCGCCCGAGCGGAGCACCTCGACGACGCGCGCCGCCTCCTCGCGTGCCGAGGGGCCGTCGGTCTGGACCGTCAGCTGCGCGGTGCCGGCACGCGGCGCGGGCAGGTCGAGCAGGTCGTGCACGGCTGCCAGGGAACGGGCATCCATCAGCTCCATGATCGCGGGCTGCACGCCGACCGCGGTGACGGTGGCCGATGCCGCCGCGGCAGCCGTCACGGAGTCGAACGACGCGGTGATCGCGCAGACGTCGCCCTCGACCAGTCGACGCAGCTTGAGGGTCGCGCCGACGACCACGCCCAGGCGCCCCTCGGACCCGATCACGAGCGCGGTGAGGTCGAGGCCGGTGACGCCCTTGACTGTGCGGTGGCCGAGGTGCAGCAGCCGTCCGTCGGCGAGTACGAGATCCACACCCAGCACCGCGTCGCGCACGACGCCGTACTTCGCGCAGAGCAGTCCGCCGGCGCCGGTGGCGATGTTGCCGCCGACGGTGGAGATGTCGCGGCTGGCGGGGTCGGGTGCCCACCAGACGCCGTGCTCGGCGAGCTGTGCGTTGAGCGTCGCGTTCAGGATGCCCGGCTCGACGACGGCGAGCAGGTCGTCCGGACGCACCTCGACGAGGCGATCCATGCGCGCGGTCGAGAGCACGATCTGTCCGTGACCGGCGTTCGCGGCGCCCGCCAGGCCGGTGCCTGCACCGCGGACCACCACGGCCGTGCGCGTCGCCGAAGCGATCCGCATGGTGCGCTGCACGTCGTCGACGGTGCGGGCGTGCACGACCGCGAGAGGGCGCGCGGCGGAGCGGTGGCCGCTGCGGTCCGCTCGGGCGGCCTCGAGAGTCACCGCCGAGGTGTCGACGATGTCGCCGAGCTCGCTCCGCAGCGTCTCGAGCACGCTCATGCCAGAGAGCGTCGGCCGGCGATGACGCCGGCGGCCACGGCCACCACGGCGAATCCGATGCCGATCCCTGCCTGCCCCATCGACCACCAGGCGAGTGTGACACCGGCGTAGATCAGCAGCTCGACGAGTGCGCGCAGGAACGGGTGCAGGTGCAGCACCGGCCGCGGGGAGAGGAAGAGCGCCCAGACCAGCAGGGTGATCACCGGCGCGCCGATGCCGATGACGATGTTCCACGGCATGGTCCAGCTGCCGAACCCCCACAGGGCCAGCGTCGCGAGTGCCACGAGCAGCACCACCACTCGGATGAGATCGAGCGGGGTCACGGCGGGGCGGTTCACGCCCGGTTCGGCGAGGGAGTCCTGGGGCATGCCACCAGTCTATTCGGCGGGTGGCATGCCCGTCGGGCCGGTCACTGCGCGCTGGGCTTGTGCAGTGACCAGAGCGTGGTCGTGATCCACGGATCCGGCGTTCCATCGATGACGTACCGGAAGCCCACGGGGACGTTCGTCGCGAGCTGCATCAGGTTGGGGCGCAGATCGGCGACGCCGGTTCCGTTCTCATCGAGCATGATCTCGGCCCCGCGAGCGGAGTTCTCCTCCATCCAGACCTGCACCGTAGAGCCCGGGGTGCCGGTCACAGGGATCAGGTAGTGCAGATGGAGCTGTTCGTCGAGCTTCGTCGCCGTGGTGCCCCAGGTGAGTTCAGCAGGAGCCGTGCCGGGGTCTGTTCCGGGTTCTGTGCCCGGTTCTGTTCCGGGGTCTGTCCCCGGGTCTGTTCCGGGGTCTGATCCGGGGTCTGTCCCCGGGTCTGTGCCGGGGTCCGTGCCCGGCTCTGTGCCGGGGTCTGTTCCCGTATCCGTGCCCGGATCTGTTCCCGGGTCTGTGCCGGGGTCCGTGCCCGGGTCTGTCTCGGGTTCGCCCACGTCGGCAGGCTGCTCTGTCGGCGGTGCGGGCGGCGTCGGCTCGACCTCGATGCTGTCCGGCGGGGCAGGGGCAGGGGCAGGGGCATCGACCGGCGGTTCGGCATCCGGAGTCCGCGGGTCGGTTTCGTCGACCTGGATGACCAGGGGATCCTCGGTACTCATCGTGGAGTCCGGCATGACCTCCGAGGCGATCGACGACGGCTCGGAGTCCGCGGCGCTGGGCTGCGATGTCGCGGGGGAGCCGGTCAGCATCGCCGGTACGACGGCGGCAGCCGCCACGACACCCGCGACGATCAATGCCGCGGAGCCCGCGCCGACGAGGGCGCCGATGCCGGAGAACATCCCCGTGCTGCCTGACGCACCGGAACCGGCCGCACCGGAACCGGCCGCATCGGAGCCTGCCGCACCGGAGCCGGAGATCGCGGCCCCCGATCCCGAGGTCACGACGACGGCGCCTTCGGTCACGCTCGACGGCATCGCCGCCAGCGCGACGATCGGCACTCCGCAGCCCTGCAGCGTCGCCAGGTAGGCGGCGGCGCCGGAGACGCCGAGCACCAGCGGCAGCAGAACAAGCGCCAGGCGGCTGGAGACGTCCTTGGCCTCGGCAGCGACGATCATGCAGCGGGCGCATTCAGCGAGATGGTGATCCACCCGCTGCTGGGCGCGCATCGCGAGGTTGCCTCGTGAGTGCGCGCCGAGGTGCTCGATGGTCCATCGGCATTCGGAGCCTTCGCCCACGCTGCGCAGATGCGCCTGGATCCATGTCTCGCGCAGGCCCTCTCGGGCGCGGAAGGTGAGCTGCGACACGGCGCCGGCGCTCATGCCGAGCAGCCCGCCGATGGCCGCGGGCTTCATCTGCTCGATCTCCGAGTACCAGAGCACCTCCTGCCAGCGGGAGGGAAGGGAGCGGAATGCCCGCGCGGTGAGCCCGCGGTCGAGCTCCTCGTCGACGGAAGCCTCGGTGCTGGCAGGGTCGGCGACGGTCTCCAGCTCATCGATGGCTGTTTCGCGTCGCGCGCGGCCCCACGCCGCGGCGGTGTTCCGGATACTGGTGAACAGGTAGGCGCGGAACGATCCGTTGGGACCACCGCCCTTGAGGATGGCCTGGTAGATGCGGGCGTACGACTCCTGCACGAGGTCGTCCGGGTCGATCGAGGAAGTGACCCCGCGCGCCACCGTCATGCCGGAGCGGTAGTGGCGTCGCCAGAGTTCGCCGAACGCGTCGGCATCACCCGAACGGGTGCGCAGCACGAGATCGGCGTCAGCCGCCGGTGCCGCGTCAGTGCTCTGGTCTTCCACAGTCGATTTCCCCTCCCGCGCCCGCGGGAACCCTCTCACAAAAGAGACGCATGAACAGTGGATTCATCACGCGCCTTCGACATTCTCCCCCCAAATCGTCTTCGGGGCCACCCCTGTGGACAACCGGGCAGTGGATCCGAGGGGGCGGAAAAGATTCTCGACAAGTCGCGTAATGGATCGCGTACCGGCACGTCTCTTCTCGTAGAGCACTCCTGAGGCGCCACCGGGGGGCGGTCGCTGAGGGAGTCGATGTCAGCGGTATCGCATCGGATGGCCGGGTCGGAGTCCTCGGGGGAGGAGCCTCCGACTCGGCCCGCTCGAGACGAGTGGGGCCGCCGTGGCTGGGGAGCGCGGCGGTCTCCCACCTCGTCATCGGCGAGACGGTGCCGCGCCGATCCACACCGCGCGCACGGCGAAGTCGCCGTCCAGCAGGACGGCATCGGCGATGCGGCCGGGCCGCAGCATCCCGAGCTCGCCGCCGAACCCGATCGCACCCGCCGGCGTTGACGTCAATGCACGCACGGCCTCGCCGAGAGCGACGCCCGCCTCGACGGCGCGGCGCAGCGCGACGTCCTGCGTGAGTGTGGAACCGGCGATCGAGCCGGTGTCGTCGGCTCGGGCGATGCCGTCCTTGACCGTCACCTTCACGGCACCCAGGTCGTAGTGGCCGTCGGCGCTGCCCGCCGCGGCCATCGAATCGGTGATCAGTGCCACCCGACCTGGAGCCGCGTCGAACAGCAGCTTGATCACCATGGGGTCGAGGTGGATGTTGTCGGCGATGCCCTCGAGCACCACCCGGTGATCGGCGGCGGCGATCAGCACGGGCCCGGGCGCCCGGTGGTGGATGCCGTTCATCGCGTTGAACGCGTGGGTGAGGATCGATGCGCCCGCCTCGAACGCGGCGCGCGCGATCGCGGCATCCGCGTCGGTGTGTCCGACGGCGACCGCCGTGCCTGATGCCACGATCTGCCGGACCGCGTCGATTCCGCCGGGCAGCTCGGGAGCCAGCGTGACCTGCCGGACCGTGCCGCGACCGGCCTCCAGGAGGCGTGAGATGTCGGCGGGGTCGGGATGACGCAGCAGTGAGGGCTCGTGCGCGCCGTGGTGTCCGGGGTCGAGGAACGGCCCCTCCAGATGGCTGCCGAGGATCTCGGCGTCCGTCTGCGCCAGGTCGGCGATCGTCTCGACCTGCGCGGCCAGCTGATCCACCGTCGCGGTGACCAGCGAGATCACGGCGCGGGTGGTGCCGTGCGAGCGGTGCATGGCCCGCCCGGTGCGGATCGCGTCGCTGCCGTCGTCGTACGCGGCACCGGCCCCGCCGTGGCCATGGATGTCGATGAACCCGGGGGTGAGCACGGCATCCGGTCCGGCCACCGCGGACGCATCCACGACGTCGTCGGCGGTGCCCCAGTCATCGCCGGTGCCGCGCGCGACGACCCGTCCGTCCTCGAAGCGCACCCAGCCGTCGTCGGTGATCGAACCGTCTCCGTCGACGATGCGGGCCGAGTGGACGACCCGCGATCCGTGGAAGTCGGTGGTGGGGGTCATCGTTCGCTCCAGACGATCTCGGTGGTGGGATGGAATCGGATGCCGTCGGCCCGCCACAGCGGCGCCATGCGCCCCAGTCTCTCGCCGAACGACCCGCTGTCGCGACCCTCGGCATCGGGTGTCGCAGGCGTCGACCAGGCGAGCTCGGCGATCGCCGCGATGCGCGGGTACATCAGCTGCTCGGCATCCGTCAGGCAGCTGACCGTCTCAGTCCACAACGGAGCCTCGATTCCGGCGATCGCCTCGGTCGGCAGATCCAGGATCGCAGCGGGTTCCCAGTCGTACGCGCGATGCACGTCGACGATGCCCGCCCAGGCGAGGCCGAGTGGGAAGTCCGCCGTTGGCTTGATGTCCAGATACGCCGCGTCGGCGGGGGAGAGGATGACGCGTCCGCCGCGTTCGACGAACCGGGCCGCGTGCGCGGCGTGCTCGGGCGAGGGCTCGAGCAGGCCCCAGTACTGCCCGACCGTGCCGGGTGCGACGTCCGCTGCTCCCGCCTCATGCCAGGCGACGGGCGTCTTGCCGAGCTCGGTGACGATGCCCGTGACGCGGGCGATGAAGTACGCGAAGTCCTCCGGTGAGGTGCCCAGCGACTCGTCGCCGCCGATGTGCAGGTACGGGCCCGGCGTCATCTCGGCGAGCTCGGTGAGCACGTCGCGGATGAAGTCGTAGGTGCGCTCGTTGCGGATGCGCAGGCTGGAATGGCCCACACCCCAGCCGGTGTAGGGCACGCCGGCCTTCGGAAGCTCCTGGCCCAGACGTTCGGCGTCGTCGAGCAGATGCTCGTTCATCACCGGGTCCTCGGCCAGCTCGGGGTATGCGAGCCCGATCGCGTGGGTGTGGCCGGGCATGTCGATCTCGGGGACGATCGTGACGTGCCGGGATGCCGCGTGCGCGACGATCGCGCGGTAGTCGTCCCTGCTGTAGCAGCCGCCGCCGGCCGTCGTCCCGTCGCCGGTCGCGCTCGCCGTGGAGGAGAGCTCAGACAGCAGCGGCCAGGAATCGACGTGGAGTCGCCAGCCCTGGTCGTCACTGAGATGCAGATGCAGATGGTTGAACTTCAGTGCCGCGCAGCGGTCGATGACGGTCTTGACCTCGTCGACCGTGAAGAAGTGCCTGGTCACGTCGAGCATGACGCCGCGGTAGTCGAAGCGCGGCGCGTCCTCGATGCGGGCGCGCGACCATCCCCAGCTGCCGTGCTCGTCCTGGCGGAGCAGCTGCAGCAGCGTCTGGATGCCGTAGAAGAGGCCGGCAGCATCCGCGCCGGTGACCTCCACATCATCGGCGATCGTGAGGGTGTATCCCTCGGCGGCGGCGATAGCGGGGTCGACGCGCAGTGAGATGCCGGTCTCGTCTTGAGCCGGGCGGATGCCGGTGCGCCGGGCGATCGCGTCGATCAGCAGCGTCGTGGCGGCGGGATCGCCGTGCACGCCGAGGGCGGCGGTCAGCGGCAGCATCCCCTCCTCGACGATGCTCGACACGGGCGCGGGGATGACCGGCAGCGGAAGAGGAAGGACCATGAACAAAATCTACCCTGTGCGTCGATCCGCATCCGCTAAGCTTTTCCCGTCGCGACTGGCGTCTGGGTGGGCAACCACCGGGGAGCGGCCTCATAGCATTCGACCGCGCGCCTGGGCCGATGAGGAACACCCTTTCCCCGTGTGAACAGGAGATCGCCATGACCGACCGCTACTTCAACGCACCGCTCGCCGAGGTGGACCCCGAGATCGCCGAGGTGCTCGAGCGCGAGCTGAACCGCCAGCGCACGTACCTCGAGATGATCGCGTCCGAGAACTTCGTGCCCGTCTCGATCCTGCAGTCGCAGGGCTCCGTGCTCACGAACAAGTACGCCGAGGGCTACCCCGGCCGCCGCTACTACGGTGGCTGCGAAGAGGTCGACGTCGCCGAGTCGCTCGCCATCGAGCGGGCCAAGTCCCTCTTCGGCTCCGAGTTCGCCAACGTGCAGCCGCACTCCGGCGCCAGCGCCAACGCCGCGGTGCTGCACGCCATCGCCCGCCCGGGCGACACGCTGCTCGGTCTGTCCCTCGACCAGGGCGGCCACCTCACCCACGGCATGAAGATCAACTTCTCCGGCCGTCTCTACAACATCGTCGCCTACGGCGTGAACCCCGAGACCTCCACGATCGACATGGACGAGGTGCGCGCGCTCGCCATCGAGCACAAGCCCAAGGTCATCATCGCGGGATGGTCGGCGTACCCCCGCCAGCTGGACTTCGCCGCGTTCCGCGCCATCGCCGATGAGGTCGGCGCGCTGCTGTGGGTCGACATGGCGCACTTCGCCGGGCTCGTCGCCGCGGGCCTGCACCCGAACCCGGTGCCGCACGCCCACGTCGTCTCCTCGACCGTGCACAAGACCATCGGCGGACCCCGCTCGGGCTTCATCCTCACCAACGACGCCGACATCGCCAAGAAGATCAACTCGGCCGTGTTCCCGGGTCAGCAGGGCGGTCCGCTCATGCACGTGATCGCCGCGAAGGCGACCGCGTTCAAGCTCGCGGCGACCCCCGAGTTCGCCGAGCGCCAGGAGCGCGTGCTCTCGGGTGCGAAGATCATCGCCGACCGCCTCTCGAAGCAGGATGTCAAGGATGCCGGCATCGCCGTGCGCTCCGGCGGCACCGACGTGCACCTCGTGCTCGTCGACCTGCGCGACGCCGAGATCGACGGCAAGCAGGCCGAGGATCTGCTGCACGAGATCCACATCACCGTGAACCGCAACGCGGTCCCGAACGACCCGCGCCCGCCGATGGTCACCTCGGGTCTGCGCATCGGCACGCCGGCGCTCGCGACCCGCGGCTTCGGCGACGCCGAGTTCACCGAGGTCGCCGACGTGATCGCCCTCGCGCTCCTGCCTGGTGCGGATGTGGAGGCGCTGCGCGCCCGTGTCGCCACTCTCGCCGAGGTGTTCCCGCTCTACCCGGACCTGCACCAGTAAGCATCCACAACTCACCTCCCGTCTATATGGCGCAATCCGCCCTCTTTCGGGCTGATTCAGGGCGGTTTGCGCCGTATAGACGGGCAGTAACGAAGGGACGCACATGACCGCGAAGATCCTCGACGGCAAGGCGGCTGCGGCTGCGATCAAGGCAGAGCTGGCTGAGCGCGTCGCGGCGCTGCGCGAGCGCGGGGTCGTGCCCGGCATCGCCACGGTGCTGGTGGGAGCCGACCCGGCATCCCAGCTGTACGTCGGCATGAAGCACCGGCAGTCCGAGGCGATCGGGATGAACTCGATCCAGCGAGAGCTGCCGGCGGATGCCACGCAGGCCGAGGTCGAGGCGCTGATCGACGACCTCAACGCCGACCCGAGCTGCCACGGCTACATCGTGCAGCTGCCGCTGCCCAAGCACCTCGACACGGACGCGATCCTGGAGCGCATCGGCCCGGCGAAGGACGCTGACGGCCTGCATCCGACCAACCTCGGCCGCCTGGTGCTGAACGTCAACAGCCCGATCCGCACGCCGCTGCCGTGCACGCCCCGAGGCGTCATCGAGCTGCTGCTGCGCAACGACTACGACCTCAAGGGCAAGCATGTGGTCGTCGTGGGCCGTGGTGTGACCATCGGCCGCCCGATGGGTCTGCTGCTGACCCGTCGTGACATCAACGCCACGGTCACGCAGGTGCACACCGGCACGCCCGACATGACGCCCTACCTGCGCCAGGCCGACGTGATCGTCGCCGGCGCTGGCGTGAAGCACCTCATCACGGCATCCGACGTGAAGCCGGGCGCCGCGGTGCTCGATGTGGGCGTCACGCGGGAGACGGATGCCGAGACCGGCAAGTCCAAGGTCTATGGCGACGTGCACCCGGATGTCGCCGAGGTCGCCGGCTGGGTCTCGCCCAACCCCGGCGGCGTCGGACCGATGACGGTCGCGCTGCTCATGACGAACGTCGTGGAGGCTGCGGAGCGCTCGCTGGCCTGACGGCCTTTCCCCGAGACCCCGACTTCTCGGCGTCAGCACGGGGTGTCGCCGTGTCAGGATCCCGTCAGCGTGCCCTTGACGTCGGTGATCCGCGCGTACTCGTCGAACGAGAAGGTCGCCGAACCCGTGGCATCCGACAGCGTGGCGGCGGAGAAGGCGTCGTCGGCCCACTCCAGCTTCCAGCCGGCCAGGCGGGCCAGATCCCACACCGACGCGCGCGGGTCGCTCAGGGTGAGGTCCCACAGGATGCGGGGGAGCGCGGACACTGCGGATGCGACGGTGAGCGGCTCCAGGGGAGCATCCAGCAGCAGAACCGCCCTCGCGCCGCCGGTCGGTGCGGAGTAATAGGGGGAGAGCCCGGTGATCTCCACCGAGGCCCCGCCGATCGTGTGGGCGAGTTCGGCGATCCACTCCTCGAGGTCGTCACCGGCGTCGTCGGGGAAGGCCACCTCGCCCTGAGTCAGCTCGACGATGTCGTGGTCGGCGCCGTACGTGCGCAGTCTGTCCGTTATGCCGGTGCGATCGCCCTGCGGCAGCGTCCAGGACCACATCAGCGAACGCGGACCCGGGGCGATGGACGCCAGCAGGTGCGGCGTCGCCAGGAGCGTACGGGTCGGATCCTCGATCGAGGCGAAGGTGAACGTGCCGGCCTCGAGATCGACGTCCCAGCGGTGCTCGCCGAGCGCATTCGTGGCGGTGACGAGCTGATCCTGACGGAGGGCGGTGAACAGTGCGGCGCGGTCGGCGAGGGCCCGCAGCGTCTCGAAGGTCATGGATCCAGTGTGGCCTGCGATGCTGTGCGGCGCCAAGGCGACAGCCGTGAGATCGCTATGGTCGGAGTACCTACGAGACGAAGGAGTTTCCGTCATGCCCACAACGCAGACGCGGTCCGAGACGCGCAGCGTGATGCGCCCCATCAACAGGTTCCTCGAACGCTGGGTGCCCTCGGCACTCACATTCGCGATCGTGCTGACCCTGGTGGTCGCCGTGCTCGCGATGACGCTCACCAGGACCAGCCCGGTGGACGTGGTCAAGAGCTGGGGCGACGGCCTCTCGGGCCTGCTCGCCTTCATGACCCAGATGTGCCTGATCCTTCTGCTCGGCTACATGCTCGCCAACACCCGACCGGTGCGCAGGCTGCTGCGGTGGCTGGCGCGCGTACCCGCAAGCGCGGCCTCGGCGTACGTGTTCGTGTTCATCATCGCCGCCATCGCCAGCCTCATCACCTGGGGCCTCGGCCTGATCGTGGGCACGCTGCTCGCCCGTGAGATCGCCGTCCAGGCGCGCGAGCGCGGCATCAAGGTGCACTTCCCGCTGCTGGTCGCCGCCGGCTACTCCGGCTTCGTCGTGTGGCACATGGGCTATTCCGGCTCGGGGCCGCTGACCGCCGCGACGCCCGATTCCTTCCTCGCGCCCAGTCTGGGCGGCGAGGTCGTGCCCGTGTCGCAGACGACGTTCTCGATGTGGAACATGCTCGCCGCGCTCGCGGTCATCGTGGTGTGCGCACTGCTGTTCTTCCTGATCCGACCCCGCAAGGACGACCCGATCTATGAGCTCCCCGTGCACGTCGGCTCCGAGTCCGAGGACGAGATGGACGACGAGGTCGCCACTCCCGCCGACCGGATCGATGCGTCTCGCTTCCTGACTCTCGTGCTCGGTCTGGGTCTGGTGGGGTATCTGGTCGTGCACTTCGTGCAGGGCGGCACGCTCACCCTCGACATCGTCAACTGGTCGTTCCTGGCGCTCATCCTGCTGATCGTGCGCAATCCGTTCGAGCTGATCCATCTGACCAAGCGCGCTGCTTCGAACGTCGGCGAGATCCTGGTGCAGTTCCCGCTGTACGCCGGCATCCTCGGCATCATGGCCGGCTCGGGGCTGATCAAGCTCTTCTCGGACGCCTTCGTGTCGATCGCGACGCCGGTCACCTTCGGCGTGCTGGCGCTGCTGTCCGCGGGCATCGTGAACTTCTTCGTGCCCTCGGGCGGCGGCCAGTTCGCCGTGCAGGGGCCGATCATGCTCGACGCGGCCAACCAGCTGGGCGTCGATCCGTCGATCGCGATCATGGCGGTCGCGTACGGCGACCAGTGGACCAACATGATCCAGCCGTTCTGGGCGCTGCCGGTGCTGGCGATCGCGGGGTTGAAGATGCGCGACATCCTCGGCTACACGTTCGTCACGCTGCTGGGCTCCGGCGTGGTGATGGCGGCCGCGCTGCTGCTGGTCAGTCTCTGAGCTGAACCGAGGCCGCACCCGAGGCGGCGACTCCCGGACTCAGGTCCGGACTGTCGCCGCCTCGACGCGTCCCATCCGCCACACGCTCGGCACGAACGCCGTCGCGACGGCGATGACCGCGTAGATGATCCCGGACGTGGTGAGCACGATCGCAGGATCGGCGCGCGTGATCAGCCAGCCGTAGACGAGCGTGCCGATCGGCATGACCACGAAGCTGCCCAGCATGTCGTAGCTGGAGACGCGGCTGAGCTTGTCGGTGGGGATGTTCTCCATCATCGCCACGCTCCAGCCGGTGCTGAACACCTCGGCACCCGCCCCCGCGAGGAACGCCGCGATGGCGACGAACACGACGACCGGATGCAGGCCGAGCATCGTCAGCGGGATCGCGAACAGGCTGATGCCGATCATGCCCATCCGCAGCGGCCTCTTCAGCGGCACCCACATCAGGATCAGCGTCATCAGCAGCACTCCGACGCCCTCGGCGCCGACCACCCAGCCCCAGCCGGCGATGCCGAGCCGCTCGTCGTTCTTCGCGATGTACGGCCCGACGACGCCCCAGGATCCGACGTGGATCGCGTTCATGATCATGAACGCGAAGACCACGGAGACCAGCCAGGAACGGCTCCAGAACTCCGTCCACCCGATGCGCAGGTCGCTGAACAGCGAGAAGCGGCCGTCGCCGGCGGGCGGTGGCAGCTTCACCATGGCGAGGATCGGGATGGCGGCGAGCCAGCCGATCAGCTGCGCGATCATGGCCCAGGCGGGGCCGACGGTGGTGACCAGGATGCCGGCGATCACCGGGCCGCCGATGGTCACCGCCGAACGCACGAACGACAGCAATGCGTTGGCCTGCTGGAGCGTCTCGGGCTGTGTGAGCTGGGGGATGATGCCCTGCATGGCGGGCAGCACGAACGCCGTCGAGGCGCCGTTCACCGCGGCGAGGCCCACGACCATCGGAATCGTGGCGGTGCCCGTGAACAGCAGGAAAGCGATCGTGCCGATCGAGAGGATGTCGAGCACGTAGCAGGCCTGGATCACCAGCGCCCGTGGCAGACGGTCGGCCACCACGCCTCCGAACAGCACGAAGACGATATTCGAGAGGGTGAACGCGGTGAGTACGAGTGACAGGCTGACGGGGTCGTTGTCGATCTCGAGCACGGCGAAGGCCAGCGCGATCGACGACATCGAGCCGGTGATCATGGTGATCGCCCGCGCGAGGAAGAACCACCGGAAGTTGCGGTCGCCCAGTGCCTCGAGTCGAGGTGCGGCGATGCCGCGCGTCATCAGCGGGTCTCGGCGTTCTGCATCCGTCCATCCAAGCATGCCGAGCGGCGGTGCGCGTCCGGCCGAGGCCGAGCGTGCACCGCCGCGGGGCAGTGGTCTGCGATGTCTCCGTCGATCACTCCGTCGATCACATCGGCGGGCACGTCACCGCCGGGTTGTAGTCCGCGAACAGGCCGTTGGCGTTCGCCCGCCACACCCAGGCGTGCAGGGCGTAGAACGGCGGCAGCCCGTAAGGGTTCGCGGCATCGAGCGCCTCGAAGCTCTGGCCGAACAGCTTCGGCGGCTGATTGTGCGTCGCATTCCAGTCCGCCTGGAAGACGATGTACTCCACCGCGACGAGCACCCGGGAGCCGTCCATCTGCGGTTCGTAGATCAGCGCTTCGGGATGCAGCGCATCGATCGCCCCGTTGGTGACGTTGCCGAGCTCGACGTAGTGCTCGCCCATCGTCCCCGTGCCGTCGGGGTCGACGATGCAGGTCTCCTGGGAGATGAGCTTCGGCACAGGTCCAGCCGGATAGTCGGCCATGCGCGCGGCGCCGTCGAAGTCCGCGTACACCGCGAGGGCGTCGCGAACGGGGTCGAGCTGGTTGTCATGCGCCTTCCCTGCGGCGAATGCGGGGCTCGCCGCCGCGCCGAACAGCAGCAGGAGAGCGGTGGCCGCGGCTGCGCGTGCCAGTCGAGTGGACATCTCAGCTGCCTTCCTGGACGAGGTGGATGTGCGTGGCCTCGAGACCGTGGGCCTCGCGGTGCACGCGGGCGGCGAGTTCCGCGCTCGGAGCCTCGACGAGACAGAAGATCCGCCCGCCGTCCTCGTCCACCCAGTACCGCCGATACGACACGTCGTACTGCTCCTGCGTCTGCAGGTCGGCCGCGTGTGCCTGAGCGACATCCGCCGCGGTCACCGGGCCGTCGAGCTCGTGGACATCCATGTACAGAGGCATGGCCCTCTCCTTCCGCTGAGTGTCGCGGCCGGATGGCGGCGACACTCAGACGGTAGGCGCGGCGGCATCCGCACCGTATCGGCGGAATCGCCCATGTTCCGGCGCGCGAATGCCCATCTTGCGGGTGCGCTACCCCACGGGGGCGAGAGCCGCCGCGGCGACGGTGATGGCCGCCGTCCGGCTGGAGACGCCGAGTTTGCCGAGCACGGCCGAGACGTGATGATCGACCGTCCGCCGCGAGATCACGAGGGCAGCGGCTATCTCGGCGTTGCTGCGTCCCGCACGCAGGAGAGCGAGAACCTCGACTTCGCGGGCGGTCAGACCCAGCGGATGCTCGCGCGTCGACGCGCGCGGAGAGCGCGGTGCGGTGATTCCCCGCTCTCGCAGGTCTCGCCGGATGCGCTCAGCGGCGGGATGCGCGCCCAGCCGCTCGAGCCCACTGACGGCGTCGCGCATGCGGCTCTCGTCGCCGGTGTCGGCCCAGGCGAGCGCGGCGTCGTAGCGGGCACCCTGTTCGTCGAGCTCCCGCGCCCGCTGCTGCGGATCCGGCAGCGCGCCGGCTCGGTGGGGGACGCCGAGGCGTCGCGCCCAGATCTGGTAGACGATGCGATCGGAATCGTCGAGTTCCGTCTCCAACGCTGCGGCATCGGGCAGCGCCAGGCGGGCGGAGTCGTCGTCGCCCTGTGTCCAGGCGGCCTCGGCTCGCAGCAGAGCGGCACGCGCGGCCGCGCACCACATGCCTTCAAGTGCGCCGACGTCGGCGAGCGCCGCCAGTCTCTCCGACGCATCGCCCTCGCCGCGTCGGATGGCGATGGCCGCGAGGCAGTCCAGCGCCGTGCTGAGATTGTCGGCGCTGCCTCCCTGGCTCAGGATGCGCTCCGCGATCGCAGCGGCCTCGGTCCAGTTGCCCTGCTCCGTGAGGTTCATCGCACGCACGCCGAGCAGGCACCTCGTGTATGCGAAATCGTCGTGCTCCTCGCAGTACCCCAGACCCTCCAGCGCCCATTTCTCGGAGCCGGCGTAGTCGCGTCGTCCCCCGAGGATCGACGCGGTGTTGGAGTAGGAGCGGGCCGCCTGGGTGTGCGCACCGCACGCGAGGGCGACCGACAGTGCCTGGCGCATGGGCTCCGCCCAGGAATCGCCTGGCGACTGCGCACGGATGCACGCCTGGGTGTTCAGCGCCGAGCTCTGCACCGCCGGAAGGTCGAATCGCCGGGCCAGCTCGATCGCGGTCGACGCCGCAGAGAAACCCTCCTCCGGGGCGAGATACATGTTCTGTGCGGCGACGGTCTCCCAGGCGTACGCCAGCTCCGGCGACGCTCCGAGCGCGGAGAGCACGTCGACGGCGCGGATCGCCGCGGGGCGACCGGCAGCGCCCGGAAGTGCACGGGAGAGCCTGCGCAGGGCGTCGCCCTGCCGTCGCGCATCGTGGAGACGCTCCCACGTCTCCGCCGCCGAGCGCAGCAGGATCGCCGCCTCTCCCTTGCGGTCGAGGACCTGATACTCGTCGGCGAGGAGCGAGTCGAGTTCGGCGCGCAGCGGCTCGGCGGCGTCGGGCGCGAATCGCGCGGCGCGCTCGTACTGCCTCGCGGCCTCGCGGTGGGCCGCCAGGGCGGATGCTCTGGCGCCCGCTGCGCGAGCGTGGCGCAGCACCGCCTCGGCATCCCCGGCGCCCTCGGCGTGGTGGGCGAGCCGAGCGTCGTCTGTGCACCCGGTGGCGTGCAGGGCCGTGAGAAGGCGACGATGCATGAGCGCCCGGCGATGTGCGGGGATCTCCTGCTCGATCGTCCGGCGCGTCAACTCGTGCCGGAATCGCACTCCCGGGCCATCGGAGACCGCGATGCCGACCTCGATCATCGCGTCCACGGCGCCGGGTGAGGCGCCGAGGCGTTCGAGCAGTTCGCCGTCGATGCCGCGTCCCGCGAGCGACGCCACCTCGACTGCGGCCCGTGCGGAATCGTCCAGCTCGGCCAGCTTGGCCAGCACCGCATCCCGCACCGACGGCGGGATCTCCTCGCCGGGCGAGCTGAGGAGCTCGGTGACGAGATACGGATTGCCTCCTGTGAGGCGATGCACCTCCTCGGCGTCCACGCGGATGCGCCCGCCGTCGACCTCCGCGATGATCCGGGAGATGGCGTGCAACGACAGGGCGGGCAGCCCCACGCGACGCAGTCCAGGGAGGTGCGCGAGGTCGCCGAGCGCCCTGCGCAGCGGATCGGTCTGTCCGATCGCGTCATCGCGATAGGTCACCAGCACGGCGACGGGCAGCACGCTCAGCCGGCGGCCGATGAACCGGATCAGATCCAGCGTCGCGGCGTCCGCCCACTGCAGGTCCTCGATGACGAGGACGGTGGAGCGCGCCAGTGTCAGTTCGGCCAGCAGCGCCCGGAACAGCGCCTCGCGACCGTCGCCTCGTGACACGGCCTGCGCGAGCGCACCGGACGATTCTTCGGCGAGGTCGAACAGCGGTCCCAGCGCCCTCGGGGTGGACAGCCCGTCGCACGCTGCGTGCAGGACGCGTTCGGCGGGCTCCGTGCGCAGGAAGGCGTCGATCAGCGACGTCTTGCCCGCTCCTGCCTCGCCGGGCACGAGGACGAGACAGCCGTGTCCTTCTCGGATCTCGGCCGCGTACTCCGCAAGGGATCGGAGCGCCGTCTCGCGCTCCCACAGCGCCATGCGTCCAGTGTCCTCGCACGCACGCCCCTGCACCAGTGGTTTCGCACCGTTCTCGTCGGTCTCGTGCGGCGCGGGACGTCATGCGGACCGTCAGTAGGTGTCGACGCCCGTCGCCCCGGATGCCGGGATGAAGCGGGCGGCGAGGGCTTCGGAACCGCGGGCGAGGATCGTCACGTCGGCGCTGGCCGAGAGGAAGTCCGCCCCTGCTTCGAGATATGCGTCCGCCGCTGCGGGATCGAAGGCATTCACGCCGACCTTCTTGCCTGCAGCGTGCGCGGCCTCGAACACGTGGTGCACGGCGGCGACGACGTCCGGGTGCCCCTGCTTCCCTGGCAGCCCCATGGATGCCGACAGGTCGGCAGGCCCGACCAGCACGCCGTCCACTCCGTCGACACCGGCGATCTCGGCAGTCTGCTGCACGGCATCCGCTGATTCGATCTGCACGATCAGCGACACCGTCTGCGACGCGTTCTGCACGTAGCCCTCGATGCGTCCCCAGCGCGCGCTGCGCGCGAGCGCCGAGCCGACCCCGCGGACGCCCTCTGGCGGGTAGCGCAGGGCGGCGACAGCCGCGCGGGCCTCGTCGGCTGTGCCGACCATGGGCACGAGCAGGTTCTGCGCTCCGGCATCCAGCACCTGCTTGATGATCACGGGGTCGTTGAACGGCACGCGCACGACGGCGGTGACCGGGTATGCGGCGATCACCTGCAGCTGCTGCTGCACGGTGGTGAGCGTGTTGGGTCCGTGCTCCATGTCGATCAGCAGCCAGTCGACGCCGGAGCCGGCGCAGATCTCCGCGAGCAGGGGCGATCCGGTGCTCAGCCACATCCCGATGAGGGGCCGGTCGGCGCCCTCGAGTACATCGCGGAAGGTCGGGTCTAGACGAAGCGGCATTCGATGATCCCCATCTCGCGGTAGTCGCACAGCACGGTGTCACCGCGCGAGACCCACATGGGCCTCGTGAACGATCCTGCCAGGATCAGCTCGCCGGCCTCCAGGCGCTGGCCGTGCTGGTGGAACTTGTTCGCCAGCCAGGCGACGCCCATCGCCGGGTGCCCGAGCACGCCCGCGGCGACGCCGGTCTCCTCGATCTGCCCGTTGCGGGACAGCACACCCGGCACCCAGCGCAGGTCGACCTCGTCCACGCGCTTGCGCACGTCGCCCAGCACCATCGCGCCGTAGGCGGCATTGTCGCTGATCGTGTCGACGATCGTGCGCCCCTCCAACTCGATGTGCGAGTTCAGCACCTCCAGGGCGGGGACGACGTAGTCGACGGCGGCCAGCACCTGCTCGAGCGTGCAGTCCGGACCCTCCAGCGGCGTCTTCAGCGCGAACGCCAGCTCGACCTCGATGCGCACGTTCGAGAAGTGATCGAACGGGATGTCGGCGCCGGACCGGTACACGGTGTCGTCGAACATCACGCCGTAGTCGGGCTCGGTGATGCCGGTCGCCTGCTGCATGGCCTTCGAGGTCAGGCCGATCTTGCGGCCCACCAGCGTTCGGCCCGCGGCGAGCTGCGAGTCGCGCCACACGCCCTGGATCGCGTAGGAGTCCTCGATCGTGGCATCCGGATGCCGGGCGGTGATGCGCGGCATGACGCCGCGCGTGCGCTCCGCCTCCGCGAGTTCCGCGGCCAGCGCCGTGATCGTCTCGGATGTCAGCATCCGTCATCCTCTCCTGCTTTAAACCCGTCTATATGGCGCATTCCGCCCCTGGACGGCATGATTTCGGGCGGTTTGCGCCATATAGACGGGCTGTGAGGTCACAGCTGGTGGCCCAGCTTGTACTCGCCCTGCTTCCACTCCGGCATCGGCGTCTCATCCTGCGGGCGCGTGTAGCTGAACCCGTCGGCGCCGATCGTCACGGCCAGCTCGCTCGCGTCGGTGCGGGCGTGCACCGGCTGCGGGTTGCCGTCCAGGTCGAGCACGAGCGACGCGTCGGTGTACCAGCTCGGAACGACGGGGTTGCCCCACCAGTCGCGACGCTGATTGTCGTGCACGTCCCAGGTGACGACCGGGTTGTCCGGGTCTCCGGTGTAGTAATCCTGCGTGTAGATCTCCACACGGTGGCCATCCGGGTCGCGCAGGTACAGGTAGAACGCGTTCGAGACGCCGTGGCGACCGGGACCGCGCTCGATCGAGTCCGAGCGACGCAGAGCGCCGAGCTTGTCGCAGATCGCGAGGATGTTGTGCTTCTCGTGCGTGGCGAAGCACACGTGATGCATCCGCGGTCCGTCGCCGCCGGTCATGGCAGTGTCGTGCACGGTGGGCTTGCGGCGCATCCACGCCGCGTACACCGTGCCCTCCTCGTCCTGGATGTCCTCCGTGACGCGGAAGCCGAGATCCTGCATGTACTTCACGGCCCGTGGCACATCGGGGGTGACCTGGTTGAAGTGGTCGAGACGCACGAGCTCGCCGGGGGTGTGCAGGTCGTAGCGCCACGACATCCGCTCGACGTGGTCGGCCTGGTAGAAGAACTCGTACGGGAAGCCGAGCGGGTCGATCACGCGCACCGAGTCGCCGATGCCCTTGACGAACCCGCCGGCTTCGCGCCGCACATCGCAGCCGAGCTCGGTGAAGAACGCGACGGCGTGGTCGAGGTCCTCGGGGGTGCGCACGCGGTAGCTGAACGCCGCGACTGCGGCGATCGGTCCCTTGCGCAGCACCAGATTGTGATGGATGAACTCCTCGGTCGAGCGCAGATAGATCGCGTCGTCGTCCTCTTCGGTCACGTACAGCCCGAGGATGTCGACGTAGAACTGGCGGGATGCCGCGAGGTCGGTGACCACGATCTCCATGTACGCGCACCGCAGGATGTCGGGCGGTGACGCCTCGGGCGTGGTGACGGGGTTGTCGGTCTCGATCGGCGCCTCCTGGCTCACGTAGTAGCCCGAGGAGGTGAGGGTCATGTCCTTGCGATTCGTCATGTCAGCGTCCTTGCTCGTCTGAGGTGAGGGGGTCGGGTCAGCGGGGATCGGGGTCGTCGAGATCCTGCTTGCCGAACGCGGGGTTGTGCGGCGCGCCGAGGGTGATGTGCACGCTCTGCTGGTCGGTGTAGAAATCGATCGAGCGGTAGCCGCCCTCGTGTCCCAGGCCCGAGGCCTTCACCCCGCCGAACGGCGTGCGGAGGTCCCGCACGTTGTTCGAGTTCAGCCAGACCATGCCCGCCTCGACGGAGCCGGCGAAATTGTGCGCGCGCTTGAGGTCGTTGGTCCAGATGTAGGCGGCGAGCCCGTAGCGGGTGTTGTTCGCCAGCGCGAGCGCCTCCTCATCCGTGTCGAAGGGGGTGATCGCGACGACAGGGCCGAAGATCTCCTCCTGGAAGATCCGGGCATCCGGCGACACGTCGGCGAAGGCGGTCGGAGCGACGTAGTTGCCGGTCGGGAAGCCCTCGGGGCGTCCTCCGCCGGCGATCAGGCGACCCTCGGTCTTGCCGATCTCGACGTAGCTCATCACCTTGTCGTAGTGCTCGGGGTGCACCAGCGCACCGACCTCGGTGGTGGGGTCGTGCGGCAGACCCACCTTCACGCGGTTGGCCAGCACGGCGAAGCGCTCCACGAACTCGTCGTAGACCGCCCGCTCCACGAGGATGCGGCTGCCGGCCGTGCAGCGCTCGCCGTTGAGCGAGAAGACACCGAAGATGCAGGCGTCCACGGCCGTCTCGAGATCGGCGTCGGCGAACACGACGGCCGGGCTCTTGCCGCCCAGCTCCATCGAGAGGCCCTTCAGGAAGGGGGCAGAGTTGGCGAAGATCAGCTGGCCGGTCGAGCTCTCGCCGGTGAAGGAGATCAGGGGCACGTCGGGATGCTTCACCAGCGCGTCCCCGGCATCCTCACCCAGCCCGTTGACGAGGTTGAAGACGCCCTTCGGGAGGCCCGCCTCCTCGAAGATGCCCGCCCAGAGGGATGCAGACAGCGGGGTGAACTCGGCGGGCTTGAGCACCACCGTGTTGCCGGTCGCGAGCGCGGGGCCGAGCTTCCAGGACTCCAGCATGAACGGGGTGTTCCACGGCGTGATGAGGCCCGCGACGCCGATCGGCTTGCGATTGACGTAGTTCATCTGCTTGCCGGGCACCTTGAACGCGTCATCCGCCTGCGCGACGATCAGATCGGCGAAGAAGCGGAAGTTCTCTGCCGCGCGTCGCGCCTGGCCGAGCGCCTGGGTGATCGGCAGACCCGAGTCGAACGACTCCAGCTCGGCGAGTCGGGAGTCGCGCGACTCGACGATGTCGGCGATGCGGTGCAGCACGCGGCTTCGCTCACGCGGCAGCATCCGCGGCCACGGTCCCTCCGTGAACGCACGGCGCGCGGCGGCGACGGCGCGCTCGATGTCGGCCTTCTTGCCCGCGGCGGCGTGCACGTAGGTCTCGTTGGTGACGGGGTTGAGCACCTCGAAGGTGTCGCCGTCCAGAGAATCGACGAACTCGCCGTCGATGTAGTGCTGGATCTTGGCGGGCAGGTCGGCGGGGGTGTAGACGTCGGTCATCATCGTCCTTCTTCTGCGTGGTGTGCGTGGTGGGCGGCCAGGAACGCGTCCATGGTGCGCCAGCGGTGGTCACGGGCGGCGAGCTCGATCTCCAGCGGCGGTGCGTCGCTGCGGATGAGCTCGAGGATCTGCCTGTGCTCGTCGACGGAGTCGTGGGCTCGGCCGGGGACGAACGCGAACGAGGTGTCGCGGATGCCGGCCAGCCGGCTCCAGCCGCGATGGACCAGGTCGAGGATGTGCGGGTTCGGGCACGGCTCGTACAGCACCGAGTGGAACTGCTGGTTCAGCTGCGTGAACATGTGCGCGTCGAAGTGTCCGAGCAGCATCCGCATCCGCTCGTTGATCGCCTCCGCGCGGTCGAGCGCATCGGCATCGATCAGCGGTGCGGACATCGAGGTGGCCGCGCCCTCCACCAGACCGAGGGTCTGCATGGTGTGGGCGTAATCGCTCTCGTCGACCAGGGCGACGTGCGCGCCGACGTTGCGCTCGAAGGTCACCAGTCCCTCGGCTTCGAGTCGTCGGATCGCTTCGCGCACGGGGACGACGCTCATGTCGAGCTCGCCGGCGATCGCACCGAGCACCAGACGGTAGCCGGGCACGAACGCGTGAGAATTGATGCGCGAGCGGATCCAGGCGTACGCCTGCTCCGACTTGCTTCCTTCGCGGACCAGCGTCGAGCTCATGAGCCATCTCCCTTGGGTCCCTGCGCTTCGACGGGCTCAGCGACCGATCGGGCGTCGTATTTCGCGCGCCATTCGGCGTTCATCGGGAAAAGCCCGTCGACGGGATGCCCCGCGGCGACCTGCTCGGCGATCCAGTTGTCCTCGTCCTCCTGAGCGAGGGCCGCGTCGGCGACCTCCTCGGCGAGGAGGGAAGGGATGACGATCACGCCGTCGCCATCGCCGACGATGAGATCGCCGGGCTGCACGGCGGCGCCGCCGCAGGCGACGGTGACATCGATCTCCCACGGCACGTGCTTGCGACCGAGCACCGAGGGGTGCGCGCCCTTCGAGAACACCGGCAGACCGATCTCGGCGACCATGTCGAAGTCGCGCACGCCGCCGTCGGTGACGACGCCGGCCGCGCCGCGGGTCTTCGCGCGCAGAGCCAGGATGTCGCCGAGGGTGCCCGTGCCGGCGTCGCCGCGGGCCTCGATGACGATGATCTCGCCCTCGCCGACCGCGTCGAATAGACGCTTCTGCGCGTTGTAGCCGCCGCCGTGGGTCTTGAAGAGGTCCTCGCGGGCGGGAACGAAGCGCAGCGTGCGGGCGGTGCCGACGATCTTGGTGCCGACCAGGTTCGCTGAGACGCCGTCGATGAAGCAGGAGTGCAGGCCGCGCTTGCGCAGCTGGCTGGACAGCCCGGCGGTGGGGGCCAGCTCGAGCTTGGCGCGCAGCGCGGGGGAGAGGGTGGCGGGTGCATCCGGTGCAGCGGCTTGCTCGGGCAGCCCGGCCGCTTCGCGCGATCCCCAGGCCTCGGCGCGTTGCAGGTCATCGACGGCGGGCAGAGAGCCGAGCGTCTCATCGAAAGGCGTCTCGCCCTGCGTCACCGTGGTGATCAGCCGGCCGGAGGTCGGCGCGCCCTCGGCATCCGGGGCATCCACCTCGATCTCCACGACGTCACCCGGCACGATCACCGAGGATCCGGCGGGGGTGCCCGCGAGGATCACGTCGCCGGGCTCCAGCGTGAAGTGCTGCGAGAGATCGGCGACGAGCTGGGGGAGCGGGAACAGCAGGCCCGCAGTGCTGTCGTCCTGGCGCAGCTTGCCGTTCACCCAGGCGCGCACGCGCAATGCGGCCGGGTCGACGGATGCCGCGTCGATCAGTTCCGGGCCGAGCGGCGTGTAACCGTCGCCGCCCTTGGAGCGGACGTTGGAGCCCTTGTCATTCGCGCGCAGGTCGTACAGGCCGAGGTCGTCGGATGCCGTGACGGATGCCACGTGCGACCAGGCATCGTCCACGGAGACCCGTCGGGCGGCCGTGCCGATGATCAGGGCGATCTCGCCCTCGAACGCCAGCAGCTCGGTGCCGGCGGGGCGCTCCACCGTGCCGCCGCTGACGCCGACGGAACTGGCGGGCTTGAAGAAGTAGGAGGGAGCGGCGGGACGACGTCCGCGATGCTCGGCGCGGGAGGCGTAGTTCAGGTGGATCGCGATGATCTTGCCCGGTCTGCTGATCGCCGACATGTGATGCGCCTCCTTGCGTCGTCCGCACTTCTTCGAGAACCCATTGTGCGTTGTATTCGAAATCGTATATCATCAACTCACGCTCGGCAAGCATCGCCTGCCGTCGACAGCGAAGTCACCTCAAAGGAGAGACACATGAGCGATCACTCGCAGGGCGGGCTCACACCGACCGGCACCATCGCATCGTCCACAGACCGTCGACGGGTGGTCGTCGCGACCGTCATCGGCACCACGGTCGAGTGGTACGACTTCTTCATCTACGCCTTCGCCGCGGCGACCGTGTTCGCGGCGCTGTTCTTCGAGCCGATGGGTGAGGAGTTCGCGCAGATCGTGGCGTTCTTCAGCGTCGGCGTAAGCTTCCTGTTCCGTCCCCTGGGCGCATTCCTCGCCGGGCACTACGGCGACAAGATCGGCCGGCGTCCGATGCTGGTCATCACCCTGCTGCTGATGGGAGCCGCCACCACACTGGTCGGACTCCTCCCGACCCACGCCGCCATCGGCGTCTGGGCTCCGATCCTGCTGATCTTCCTGCGCATCATCCAGGGCATCTCGGCGGGTGGTGAGTGGGGCGGCGCGGTGCTGATGGCCGTCGAGCACGCGCCGAAGAGCAAGCGCGGACTGTTCGGCGCCTCGCCGCAGATCGGTGTGCCGATCGGCCTGCTGCTGGCATCCATGATGCTCGCGTTCATGGCCCAGATCGCCCCGGGCGTTCCCGCCGGCTCCGACATCCACCTGCAGGACACCGCGTTCGGGCAGTGGGGCTGGCGCGTGCCGTTCCTGGTCTCGATCGTGCTGATCGGCGTCGGGTACTGGGTGCGTCGCCGCGTGCAGGAGAGCCCGGTGTTCGCCGAGATCGCCGAGCGCAAGGAGACCACGCGGATGCCGATCGTGCAGCTGTTCAAGCACCACGCGCTGCTCGTGATCGTCGCCGCTCTCGTCTTCGCGGGCAACAACGCCGTCGGCTACATGACGACCGGCGGCTACGTGCAGCGCTACGCCACCGACCCGAAGGGGCCGATCGGGCTGGAGACGTCGGCGGTCTTCTGGGTCGTCGCGCTCTCGGGTGTCTCGTGGCTGTTCTTCACCTGGTTCGGCGGATGGCTGTCCGACCGGATCGGTCGGCGCACCACCTACATCATCGGCTGGGTCATGCTGCTGGTCGGCGTCTTCCTGCTGTTCCCCCTGACCAACATCGGCACACTCGGATCGCTCGCAGCCGCTGTGGTGATCCTCACCGTCGGCCTGGGCTTCACGTACGGGCCGCAGGCGGCCCTGTACGCCGAGCTGTTCCCGGCATCCATCCGGTTCTCGGGCGTCTCCATCTCGTACGCGATCGGAGCCATCGTCGGCGGTGCGTTCTCCCCGGTGATCGCGCAGGCCATCTTCCAGTCGACCGGTTCGACCGTCGGCATCACCTGGTATCTGGCGGGAATGACCGTGATCGCGCTGATCGCCACGCTGCTGCTGCGCGACCGCACCGGCATCCCCCTGGGGCCGGAGAATGAGGACGAGCAGGCCAAGAGCCCGATCTACGGGATGTCCGGCGCTCCGGAGAGGACCCGATGATGCAGTTCCACCACCACGGCTACGTGTCGCATGACCCGCGCGTGCTCCCAGCCGAGGGGCTCGGCGTGGATCGCCCCGCCGAGCTGCCCGACGAGATGGACGTGCTGATCGTCGGGTCGGGACCTGCGGGCATGCTCCTGGCCGCCCAGATGTCGCAGTTCCCGGACGTGAACACGCGCATCATCGAGAAGCGCGACGGGCGGCTGGTGCTCGGCCAGGCCGACGGCATCCAGCCGCGCAGCGTCGAGACCTTCCAGGCGTTCGGGTTCGCGCCGCGCATCATCGCGGAGGCCTACAACATCGGCTGGATGAACTTCTGGGGCCCCGATCCCGAGAACCGCGAGAACATCATCCGCACCTCCCGCACCGAGGACTACGGGCTGAAGATCAGCGAGTTCCCGCACCTGATCGTGAACCAGGCGCGCGTGCTGGACTACTTCGCCGAGGCGGCGGCCATGGGTCCCGGCCGGATCGTGCCCGACTACGGCGTGCAGTTCCTGGGGCTCACGGTGCACGAGACGGGGGAGTACCCGGTCGAGGTGCGCGTGTCCACCCCTTCGACGGGCTCAGGGGCCCACGCGGGAGGCGAGCGCACCATCCGCGCGAAGTACGTCGTCGGCTGCGACGGCGCGCGCAGCGGCGTGCGCGAGGCGATCGGCCGCAAGCACGTCGGCGTGATGGCGTCGCACGCCTGGGGTGTCATGGACGTGCTGGTCAACACCGACTTCCCCGATTGGCGCACCAAGTGCGCGATCAACGCCGAGGCCGGCAACATCCTGCACATCCCGCGCGAGGGCGGCTATCTCAGCCGCGTCTACGTCGACCTGGGCGAGGTGGCCGACACCGACAGTCGTCAGGTGCGGCACACGCCGCTCGAAGCCGTCATCCAGAAGGCCAACGACATCCTGCATCCCTACACGCTGGATGTGAAGGAGGTCGCCTGGCACAGCGTCTACGAGGTCGGCCACCGGGTCACCGACGGCTTCGACGACGCACTGGAGGGCGACCGCGACCCGCGCGTCTTCCTCACCGGCGATGCCTGCCACACGCACAGCGCCAAGGCCGGCCAGGGCATGAACGTGTCCATGCAGGACGGCTTCAACCTTGGCTGGAAGCTCGGTCACGTGCTCACCGGCCGTTCCCCGGAGGCGCTGCTGTCGACCTACGGCGCCGAGCGGCGCCCCGTGGCGCAGCAGCTGATCGACTTCGACAAGCAGTGGTCGAGTCTGATGGCCCGCAAGCCCGAGGAGATCTCCGACCCGCAGGAGCTCGCCGCGTTCTACCTGGGCACCGCCGAGTTCCCCTCGGGGTTCATGACCCACTACGAGCCGTCGATGATCGTGGCCGAAGACATGCATCAGGCCCTCGCCGCGGGCTTCCCGCTGGGAAGGCGGTTCAAGTCCGCGGAGGTCACCCGGGTCGGCGACGGCAACGCCATGCACCTCGGACACCACGCACGGGCAGACGGGCGGTGGCGCGTGTACGCCTTCGCCGATGCGGATGCCACGAAGCTGACCTCCTGGTCCGAGGCCGTCGCGCCGCTGCTCTCCCGGTACACCCCGGCGGACGGCGACCCGGATGCCGTGTTCGACGTGAAGGCGATCTACCAGCAGCGCTTCGACGAGTTCGAGATCACCGACGCGCCAGCCCTGTTCCTGCCGAAGGTGGGCCCGTACGCGCTGACCGACTGGGAGAAGGTGTATGCGGCGGCGCCATCCGCCTGGTGCGCCACCGACATCTTCGAGGAGCGGGAGCTGTCGCGTGACGGCGTCGTCGTCGTCGTGCGGCCGGATCAGTACGTCGCGGCGATCCTGCCGCTGGACGCCGTGGACGAGCTGTCCGCGTTCTTCGCGGGGAACCTGCTGCCGGCATCCTGATTCCGGTCCAGTCCGACTCCCGCGGCTCGGGAGGAGATCTCTCGCTTGGGAGGAGAAATCTGCCGGATCACTCCTCTCATCCGGGAGTTCTCCTCCGTTGCGTGTGAGGGTCAGTAGCTCTCTGCGCTTGTGCACTCGGCGGCATGTGTACCCGGCCGCATGGCCACCTCACCATGACATCTGTCATGCCGACGTCGTGACATCACCCTCCGGCATCGAGACAGTCCCGCCGCAAGACTGGAGACATGCAAACGACAGCCGCTCCACAGACGCGGGCGACACCCGCATCCACGACTTCTGCATCCGATCGCACCACCGACACCGCCATCGAACTGCGCGGCGTCCGGCGCCATTTCGGGATCGGGGAGCGCACGGTGAAGGCCGTGGACGGACTCGACCTGACCGTCCGCCGCGGCGAGATCCTCGCCCTGCTCGGGCCCAACGGCGCGGGCAAGACCACGACGCTCGACATGCTCCTCGGACTGACCGAACCCAGCGAGGGCGCGCTCTCGGTCTTCGGACGTCGGCCTGCAGCCGCGGCGAGGTCAGGCACGATCGCCGGCGTGCTGCAGACCGGGGGTCTGCTGTCGGATCTGACCGTGCGCGAGACCGTCGAGGTCATCGCCAGCCTTCACGGCCGAGAAGCACTTACGCGGGTTCCCGGTGTGCTCGTCAGTGCCGACCTCGAGACCATCGCCCGCCGCCGCATCGCCAAGTGCTCCGGCGGCGAGCAACAGCGCGTGAAGTTCGCGCTCGCGCTGGTCGCCGATCCCGACATCCTGGTGCTCGACGAACCCACCGCCGGCATGGACGTCACCGCCCGTCGGCACTTCTGGGACGTCATGCGCGCGGATGCCGATTCCGGACGCACCATCATCTTCGCGACCCACTACCTCGAGGAGGCCGAGCAGTTCGCCCGCCGCACGGTGGTGATGAACCACGGCGTCATCGTCGCGGATGCGCCGACCGCGCAGCTGCGCGCCAACCTCGGTGGCCGCACCCTCGCCGCGAACCTTCCGGCCAGTGGGGCGGACCGGCTCCTTGCCGGTCTCGAGCGCACCGACGGCGTCACGGACGTCCGCGTCGACGGCGACCGTGTGAGTCTGCGCGCAGCGGACTCGGATGCCGCGGCATCCGTTCTGCTCGCCGCCGGCGCCCACGATCTGGAGATCGCCGCACCCACCCTCGAAACCGCCTTCACAGCCCTGACGGAGAACTGATCATGTCCCTCTCGATCTCACCCACGATGCTGCGCGTCGAAGCGATGCGCCAGGTGCGCAACCCCTACACGCTCGCCTTCACGCTCGGGATGCCGGTGGCCATGTACCTGCTGTTCGGCGCGAGCATGGATTACGGCACCATGTCGGCCGGGCACGGCAACGTCAAGTTCTATGTGATGGTGTCCATGGCCGCCTACGGCACCGCCGTCGCGATGAGCTCGCTGACCTCGCTCGCCGCGACCGAGTCGAAGCAGGGCTGGGGACGCCAATTGGCCATGACACCGCTCGGAACCGCGGGTTACGCGCTCACCAAGCTGATCACCGCAGTCTCGTTCGCCGCCCTCGCCGTGCTCCTCGTCTTCGCCGCGGGGCTGGCCACAGGCGCCGAGGCGACCGACGTCTGGCGCTGGTGGGCTTCGGCCGGCATCATCCTCAGCATCGGTCTCATCTTCGGGCTGTACGGACTCGGCGTCGGGCTGTTCTTCAACGCCGACTCCGCGGCGGCGCTGGCATCCATCTCGATGACGTTCTTCGCCTTCTTCGGCAACGTCTTCATCCCGCTGGACGGCGTCATGCTGGACATCGCACGCTTCACCCCGCTGTACGGCTTCGTCTCGCTGAGCCGCTGGCCGCTCAATGAGGGCGTGCTCACGACCGGGCAGATCGACTCGCTGTGGATGGTCGTGCTGAACGTCATCGTCTGGGCCGCGCTGTTCGCCCTTCTCGTGGCGACCGGCGTCAAGCGCTCGCGCTCCCGCCGATAGGGTCGAGGGAATGACGAACGACGTGACGCGGGAAGCGGCGGCGGCCTCAGCGGCCGGCGTCGCTCCCGCCGCGTGGGCGACATCCGGAAGCCGTCCAGGCGGTCCGAGCGGGGCCCAGTCGCCGTGGGAGCGGTTCGGGTGGGTCATGGCGGCCATCTGGCTGGTCTTCCTTGTCTATCCGGTGCTGGCGCTGCTGCGATCGGATGCCGCGCCGGGCTGGATCGTCACAGGCTGGATCGCGCTGGTGGTCTTCGTCGTCATCTACGTCGCGGGCTTCATCCACGGCATGAGCTTCGGCGGAGGTGGGCTCACCGCACCTCCGAAGCCGATCCAATGGGTGGTCTTCGCGGGCATGATCGCCTGCACACTGCTGGTGGTTCCGGCGGCGTCGGGCAATGCGCTGAGCTTCGTCCCGTTCATCATGTCGTTCGCCTCATACGGACTCACCCGCCTCGCGCACTGGGTCGCGATCGCACTCGGCATCGCCGTCGCCGCCGCGGTCGTCTTCCTCACCCCGAATGGGATGACCTACCTCACCGTCCTCGCGATCGTCGTGATGCTGGCCGTCGTCAACACGGTGTCGACGACCCTGATCATCCGCTCCGCCCAGGCCGAGCGGCTGAGTCTGGAGCTGGCGACGAGCGAGGGACGCGAGACCGTCGCGCGCGACGTGCACGATCTCGTCGGGCACTCGATGACCGTGGTCGGGCTCAAGGCGCAGCTTGCCAGGCGGTTGATCGACAGCGATCCCGAGCGCGCCAAAGCCGAGCTCGCCGACATCGAGGCGCTCACCGCCGAAGCGATCGCCGGGGTCCGCGCGACGGTCGCGGGTGTGCGCACCGCGACCCTCACCGATCAGCTGGAATCGTGCCGCGACGCGCTGCGGGCGGATGACGTGCAGATGCGGGTGGAGGGGGACGCGTCGGCACTCTCGCCTGCGCAGTCGCTGACGGCGAGCTGGATCCTGCGCGAGGCGACGACGAACGTGCTGCGCCATGCGGGCGCGCGCACGGTCATCGTGACCATCGCGCCCGGAAGTTTCTCCATGACCGACGACGGCCGTGGTCTCGCCGGTGGCGAGGGCAATGGCATCCGCGGGATGCGGGAGCGGGCGACCATCGGCGGCGCGTCGCTCGAGCTCGCGACCGCCGAGGCCGGCGGCACGCGAGTGGCGGTGACCTGGTGACGGATGCCGAGACGATCCGCCTGGTGATCGTGGACGACCAGGCCATGCTTCGCGGAGCGCTCGCCGCGCTGCTGGAGCTGGAGGGCGACATGACCGTGGTGGGGGTCGCCGGAACGGGCGACGAGGCCATCGAGGTCGTGTCGGCCACCCGCCCCGACGTCTGCCTGATGGACATCCAGATGCCGGGGATGGACGGCATCGCCGCGACCGCGGCGGTCCGCACCGCGAGCCCGGACACCCGGGTGCTGATCGTGACGACCTTCGCCCGGCCCGGATACCTGCGCGCCGCACTGGATGCCGGAGCGAGCGGGTTCGTGGTGAAGGATGCTCCTGCCGAACAGCTCGCGGATGCCGTGCGGCGCGTGCACGCGGGGATGCGGGTCGTTGACCCCGAGCTCGCCGAGGCGAGCCTGTTCGAAGGGGCCAACCCGCTCAGCGAGCGGGAGAGGCAGATCCTGCGGATGGCTGCCGACGGGCGCAGCGCCGGCGCCATCGCATCCGAGGTCTTCCTGTCGGCCGGGACTGTCCGCAACAACCTCTCGGCGGCGATCGGCAAGGTCGGTGCCTCCAACCGCGCGCAGGCGGTGCGGATCGCGCAGGACAAGGGCTGGATCTGACCCCTGCCCCCTCCTGCAGCGATGTCGGAACCCCCGCGTAGCGTGGAGCCCGGCCGGGCGCCGATGCCCGCAAGGAGGAGTGCATCATGGACTGGAAGATCGAGCTCATCTTCGTGCCGGTGACCGATGTCGACCGCTCGAAAGACTTCTACGTGAAGATCGGCTTCAACGCCGATCATGATCAGACGCCGACTGAAGGACTGCGGTTCGTGCAGATGACCCCGCCGGGATCCGCCTGCTCCATCGCGTTCGGCACCGGCCTCGGGATCGACCTCGAACCGGGACAGCAGAACACGATCCAGGTCGTCGTCCCCGATGCCGACGGCGCACTGGAGCAGCTGCGCGCGGCCGGAGTGGAGGCGAACGGCGTCGACGAGCTGTCGTGGGGGCGCTTCGTCAGCTTCGACGATCCCGACGGCAACACCTGGACTCTGCAGGAGCTGCCGGACTACAGCGCCGGGAACTGACCCTCCCGATCGCGGAAGCCCTTTTCTGTGACGCCCGGCGGGAATACCGTTTCCTTGTCGGACGCTGTGTTCTGGGCACGTCGCGGTCGGCCGCGACGGCAGAGGGGTGATGCGCATGGAAGGTCTCGAGATCACGGTCCTGCTGGGGCTGACGATTCTGATCGGAACGCTGCTGGCGCCCCGGTTGCGGGTGGCGCTTCCACTGGTGCTGGTCGTCTTCGGACTGCTGCTGGGTTTCGTCCCCGCGCTGCGCGAGGTGCAGCTGCCTCCCGAGACCGTGCTGCTGCTGTTCCTGCCCGTGATGCTGTTCTGGGAGAGTCTCACGACCTCGCTGCGGTCCATCCGGCGCGACTTCCGATACATCCTGCCGATGAGCACGCTGCTGGTCGTCGCATCGGCTTTCGCCGTCGCGGGCATCGCGGGGCTGTTCGGGATCCCGTGGGAGATCGGGCTGATCCTCGGCGCCGCCGTGGCTCCGCCGGACGCCACCGCGGTCGCCGCCCTCGGCAGACTGCTGCCGGGACGCGCCTTCATGAAACTCAAGGCCGAGAGTCTGACGAACGACGGCACGGCGCTCGTGCTCTACGCGATCGCGGTGTCGATCGCGGTGGGCGGCCAGGTCACACCGCTGGTGGTCACCTGGACCGTGATCGTCTCCTATGTCGGCGGCATCCTCGTCGGAGTGGCGGCGGCCGCCGCGGCGTGGCTGCTGCTGCGCCGCGCGCGCACGGCGATCGCGATCAACGTGACGATGCTGCTGCTGCCGTTCGCGGCGTTCATGGTCGCCGAGCTGATCCACGCCTCGGGCGTGCTGTCGGTGGTCGTCGCGGGTCTGATCGCCTCGTACCTCAGCTCGCGGGTCACGACGGCATCGTCGCGGCGGCAGGCCGAGGCGGCCTGGCCGTTCGGGGTCTTCCTGCTCAACGGTGCGCTTTTCGTGCTGATCGGGCTGGAGGTGCAGTGGGTCGTGCATCAGACCTCGCTGCAGACCATCGGCCTGCTCAGTCTGGCGACGGTCGCGGTGTGGGCGGTGCTGCTGGTGGTGCGCTTCCTGTTCCAGATGCTGGGCGCTCCGCTGCAGAGGATGGGCGGCGGAAGCGCGCACCCGCTGGGTCTGCGAACGCGGATGCAGGTGGTCAGCACCGTCGCGGGGATGCGCGGGGCGGTGTCGCTGGCGATCGCGCTGTCGGTCCCGCTCACCGCCTCGGACGGCACAGCGCTGGCCGGTCGCGATGACATCATCTTCGTCACTGCAGGGGTGATCCTGCTCAGCCTGCTCGTGCAGGGGACGATGCTGCCTGCCGTCGTGCGATGGGCCCGCTACCCGGTCGACAATGTCGAGGCCGACGAATACGAGCTCGCCGAACGGGCGATCTCCGGTGCGGCGATGGCGGCGCTGGACACACTCGCGGCCGAGCACGGCATCAGCGACGAGGTGCGCGATCGGGCGCGACGCGACGGCTACGAGATGCTGGAGCTCGCCAACGCCAAGGCGGTCGCCAGGGAACGCGCCGTCATCGACGCCGAGGTGGGGGCGATGGAGGATCTGCTGGGCTCGCCGGATCCGCTCGCCGACGGGTCGGTGGAACTGGTCGACGGTTCTCTCGGGGTGTCTTCGGCGTCCGGCGGCGATCCCGTGGACGGGACGACGCTGCAGATGGTGGCGACGTCGACCGACATCGACCTCGAGCAGCGTTCCCCGCTGATCCGTCATGAGGAGCTCACGCGGCTGAAGCTCGCGATGCTCGATCACAAGCGCGAGGTGCTGCGCGGCCTGCGCAGGTCGGGCACGATCGACGACCTCGTGGTGTCCCGCATCTCCATGCGTCTCGACCTCGATCAGATCCGGTTGGAGGGCCTCGAGACGGTCGAGTGACGCCGGCAGTCGTTTGTCACGGAGTTCGGTGCTCGTGCGTGCTGAGGAGTGATCGGATGCCGTCGAGGATGCGTTCCACACCGAACCGCAGAGCGTCGTCCTGAGACCCGTCCGCAACGGCGTCGGCAAAGGCGGATGCCGTGTGCGGGAACTCCTCGGCATGCGTGTCGAGAATCGGGGCGAGGCCGAGCGCCAGATCCTTCTCGGAGGCGGCCCCGAGCGACTGCCGTCGCGCGAGTGACATGACATGTCCGACCAGAAGGGTGAGAGCGTCGAGCTTCTCGCCGCCCCGCAGCGGCAGCCCTGCCAGGGCCGACAGTCCCGCCTCGAACCAGGCGAGTTCACCTGGTCCCGGGATGTGCGGGCGCTGACTGAGTTCGACCGCCCACGGCCTCGTCAGCACGCGCCGATGCAGGTCGTCCGCCCAATGGGTGAGCGCGCGGTGCCAGTCTCCCTCGGGCAGGGGGTCGGGGGAGCCGAGAGCACGGTCCAGCATCACGGCATCCAGCTCGGCCCGTCCGGGCAGATAGCGGTAGAGCGCCATCTTGGTGGTGCCGAGGTGTGCGGCGACCTGCTGCATCGTCACGGCGTCCAACCCGTGCTCGTCGGCGATCGCCAGCGCGGCATCCGCGATCGCGCGCAGGGTGAATCGCGGCTTCGGGCCGCGCTTCGCAGGTGCGGGCGGCGTCCAGAGCAGGCGTGCGGCGTCGTCCATGAGGTCTCCTGATAGTAATTGCGTCCAGTGTACGCGGTAACGTATTGTGTCCGGAAGACGCAATTCAATCCAAGGAGTGCTCATGAAGGTTCTGATCTCCGGGGCGAGCATCGCCGGTCCCGCGCTCGCACGCTGGCTGGGACGCAACGGCTTCGACGTGACCGTCGTCGAGAAGGCGGCATCGCTGCGTCCGGGCGGGCAGGCGGTGGACTTCAAGGGACGTACGCATCGCGACATCCTCGACCGGATGGGCATCCTCGACGACGTGCACGCCAACCAGACGGCCAAGACCGACTGGCGACTCGTCGATGAGAACGACCGGGTCAAGGCCACCGTGCCGGGGGAGTTCATCGGCGGCGACGTCGAGATCCTCCGCGGCGACCTCGCCCGCATCCTGCATGAGCATTCGCAGGCGGGTGCCGAGTACGTCTTCGACGATGAGATCCTCTCGCTGACCGACTCGGGATCGGGCGTCCACGCCGCCTTCGCCACGCGGCCCAGCGAGCGGTTCGACCTGGTGATCGGCGCCGACGGAGTGCACTCCGCCGTGCGGCGACTCGCGTTCGGTGCCGAGGAGCAGTTCATCCAGGCGCGCGGCCACTACTACGCCGTCGCCAGTGGAGAGATGCCTCTGGACGGTCTGGAGCGGCAGCTTCCGGACGGCCGCGCGATCGCCTACGGCTACAACGAGCCCGGCCGGCTGGCGCTGCTCGGAGGGCAGAAGGCCCCGAGCCTGTTCGTGTTCCGGGCGGACCGGCCCGACTACGACCGGCGCGATGTCGGCTCGCAGCGGGCATTCCTGGCATCCGCCTACGCCGGATCCGGATGGCGGGTGCCCGCTGCGATCGCGGCCGGTCGCGACGCGGACGACTTCTACCTCGATGTGCTGGCACGCACGACCATGACCTCGTTCACCCGGGGGCGCGTCGCGCTCGTCGGAGACGCCGGATTCGCCAACACCCTCGGGGGCTTCGGCACCGGTCTGGCGCTGGTCGGCGCGTATGTGCTGGCCGGCGAACTGATCGCCGCCCGCGGAGACCACGCCGCGGCGTTCGCCGCCTACGACCGGCGGATGAAGAAGCCGACGAACATCGCCCGCTCCGGCAACGTGGGGCCGTTCCTCGCGCCGCCGTCCGCCTGGCGCATCCGCACGCGCGACTGGACCTTCTCGAACCCTCTGATGTACCGCTCGATGATGTGGCTGACCGACGTGTTCGCCACCGACGACAGCATCCCCGCCTACCGGCTGCGGTGACTCGACCGTTCAGGTGACTCAGCCGTTCAGGAGTTCACGCGGATGATCTCCTCCTGGTACGGCGCGATGACCCGGCCCGAGATGCGCAGGTCCAGTACGAGGAAGCGCCGCTCGGCGGGGGCTTCGGCTGCCCAGGATGCCAGCCGGTCGAGGTCCTCGAGAGTGCGGACGACCACGCCCTCCGCGCCCACGGCGGCCCCGAACGCGGCGAAGTCGACCTCGGGGATCAGCATCGGAGCCTCGGCGAGCCCCTTCAGCCCGTACAGGTTGATCTCGGCGCCGTAGGCGGCGTCGTTCCAGATCACCGCGCAGCCGTGACCGCCCGCGGCGCGCACAGCCGACTCCAGATCGGAGATGGCCATCAGCCCGCCACCGTCGCCCGAGGTGAGAACGACCGTCGAGTCCGGACGGGCGCGGGTGGCACCCACGACGCTCGGCCAGCCCTGACCGATCGATTGGAACGCGGTGCCGATCATCATCATCCGATCCGGCGCCGCCACCGGCCAGTACATGTTCGCCCAGCCGATGAAGTGGCCACCGTCCGAGACCACCACGCGGTCCTCGGGCAGCAGCGCGGCGATGCGGCGTGCTGCCGAGCGCGGATCCAGACGTCCGTCGAGGGCGAGCGCATCACCCGTCGGATACGCGCGCGCGGCGGCGACATCGACAGTCTCGCGCCACCCGGTGCCACGAGAAACCACATCCTGCATGAGAAACCCGTTCTCACGTGGTTTCTCGTGCTCGATGTGGTTTCTCGCGGGGTTGTGTTCGACGGGGTTGTGTTCGACGGGGCGGTGTTCCGCGACGCGTAGCCGTTCGACGAGGGCGGATGCGGCGATGCGGGCGTCCGCGCGCACGAACCCGCCGATGTGCGCGTGCGTGGCCGCGGGAGCCACATCGATCTGGAAGACCCGGGTGCCGGGGGCGAAAAGCTCGCCGAACCGCATCGTGAACTGGTTGAGCGAGGCGCCGAAGACGACGGCGACGTCGGCCTCGCGGATGAGCTGCATGGCCCCGTCGGCGCCGAACCCGCCCGTGACGCCCAAGTCGTAGCGGCTGTCGGGGAAGACGCCGCGGCCGAGAGCCGTGGATGCCGTCAGCGCACCGGTCGCTGCGGCCAGCTCGCCCAGGGCATCGCTCGCGCCGGCCAGCCAGGCGCCGCGGCCGGCCAGCAGGAAGGGGTGCTCGGCGTCGCGCAGCGCGTCGGCGATCTCATCCAGCATCCCCTCGGCGAACTCGCCGCGCGGGCGGAGCGGGGCGGGAATCCGGGGAGCGGGCGCCTCGGGCAGAGGGCCGGCCTCCAGCGACGCGACGTCATACGGGATCGCCAGCACGACGGGCACCCGGTAGGTCAGGGCGTGCTCGACGGCGATGACGGTCGTGGCCGCGGCATCCGCTCGTCCGGTCGTGTACGTGCGCGCTCCGACGGCGGAGGCGAGCGCGATCTGGTCCACATCCCAGGGGCGCGGGCCTGACGTGGGCTCGTCGCCGACGACGAGCACGAGCGGCACGTGCGCCTGGACGGCTTCGGCCAGCGAGGTGAGCGTGTTCGTGAAGCCCGCGCCGTAAGTGGAGGTGGCGGCGGCGATGCGACCCGAGGCGCGGTAGTGCGCGTCGGCGGCGACCACGGCGCCCTGCTCGTGGCGGACTGCGGTGAACACGGCATCCGTCTGCGTCTCGATGGCATCGAGGAAGTAGGCGTTGCCGTTGCCCATCACCCCGAAGACGTGGCCGACGTGCTGGGCGAGGGTGAGTGCGACGTGCGCGGAGACGGTGGGCATGCGAAAGCCTTCCAAGACGGGAACGGATGTGGTCCGTATGTGTCTCGCCGCTCGCGCGTCATCGCGGGACCATCAAGGTCGCAGAGTGCTTCGTGCCCCTTTTTCGGGCACCGGCCGTGGCCGGACGAATCGATTCTACCGCCGGTGGTCAGGGGTGCGCGGCGACGACGGTCGACAGCTCGACCGTCGAGGCGGTGAGGTCGTCGAGGCGGATGGCCGTGACCGTCTCCGGCGGCAGTGCCGTCCAGCCCTCGCCGGCGACGCCGGTGGAGGCGATCATGATGCTGCCGTCGGCTGCCCGGCGGGTGCGCAGGGCGAAGTAGTCCTCGTTGTGCCCGTCGGGCAGTTGATCGGCCAGCGGCGCGAGTCGTGCGCGGTCGTGGTCGGTGAGGCTGCTGGTGGCGCTCGCATGCACGACGACGAGCTGATCGCGGTCGATGATCAGCGCGTTCAGGCTGGCCAGGGGGAACAGGTCGCGCAGGCGGTGCGCGACCTGTGCCGCGGCGAGCTGCAGAGTCGTCCCGAGGGCGACCTGCTCGCGGATGAGTGCGAAGTACATCTCACTGTCGGTCGTGCCGGTCAGCGCCGCGACGGATTCGGGGGAGAGCAGCGCGCGCAGGTCGTCGAGCGGCTTGATCGTGCCGTTGTGCGCGAAGGCGATGCCATCGGCCTCGAACGGGTGCGCGTTGCGCTCGTTCACCGGCAGTCCTGCGGTCGCCCACCTCAGGTGCACCATGGCGGCGTGCGCGGGGGTGACCAGGGAGGCGTCGAAGGCGGGGTCGGATGCCGCCGACAGCGGTGACCGGATCACGACCGGAGCCCTGCCCGGTTGGCGCACCCCGGCCCAGCCCCAGCCGTCGCCGTGCAGGCGCGCGAGCGACAGCAGACTCTCGATCCCCGCCGCGCCGAGCGCCGCTCCTGCCGTGGAGAGCTCAGGAGAGGCGAACGCGAACAGACGACACATGGGGACCTCGGTACGGATGACGGATGCCGGACGGCGTCCTCTTCCTCTCTATCCCATCATGGTTGCCGCCGGGCCGGGCGGATCATTGCGCATCGGGCATGCGGGAGAATCGAATGCATGACGGATGTGATCGAGCGCGAGACGCTCACCTGGAACGGATTCGGCGATGCGACACGGGAGCTCGCCAGGAGCATCCTGAGCAGCGGTTTCGCGCCCGAGGTGGTCGTCGCGATCGCCCGTGGCGGACTGCTGCCGGCCGGCGCGATCGCATACGGGCTGGGCGCGAAGAACTGCGGCGCCATCAACGTCGAGTTCTACACCGGCATCGGCACCGTTCTCGACGCGCCGGAGGTGCTGCCGCCCGAGCTGGACATGGCCTACCTCGACGGACGCCGTGTGCTGCTGGTCGACGACGTCGCCGACTCCGGCCGCACCCTGGCGCTGGCCGTGCAGCTGCTGCAGGACAAGGGCGCCGACGTGCGCTCCGTCACGATCTACACCAAGCCCACCACGATCATCCAGCCCGACTTCGCCTGGAAGGACACCGATCTCTGGATCGACTTCCCGTGGTCGTTCCAGGGGACCGTGGCGGAGGAGGACGCGGGGCTCGTGCCCTCGGCCTGAGTCGCCCGCCGGTCACCCGCGCAGCAGTGCGCGCAGCGCCTGGATCGTGTCGGCGTCGGCGACGTTCTTGTCGGGGCGGTACCCCTTGACCCGCGCGAAGCGCAGTGCGACACCGCCGGGGTATCGCGGTGAGCGCTGCACGCCGTCGATCGCGATCTCGACGACCAGCTCAGGGCGCAGGAAGACCGCCTGCCCTGTGCGGTGCGTCTCGAGTTCGGGGAACGTCGCGGTCTGCCAGCGCAGCAGTTCGTCGGTGAGGCCTTTGAAGGTCTTGCCGACCATCACGAGCCCGCCGGGTGCGCCGAACTCGCCGCCGGGGTCGAGCGCGCCGAGGTGCAGGTTCGAGAGCATCCCCCGGCGACGTCCGGAGCCCCATTCGGCGCCGAGCACGACGAGGTCGACGGTCAGCACGGGCTTGACCTTCACCCACGACTTTCCTCTGCGGCCGGCCGTGTAGGGCGAGTCGATCGCCTTCACCACGACACCCTCGTGCCCGGCCGCCAACGCCTCACGGGACAGCTGCTCGGCCGTCTGCGGGTCGTCGGTGACGATGCCCGGCATGCGCCACCGGCCCGCGACGCCCTCGAGTGCGGCCAGGCGCGTGGCGAGCGGTTTGTCGATCAGGTCGCGTCCGTCGAGGTGCAGCACGTCGAAGAACCACGGACGCAGCACGAGGTCGCGCGAGACGTCGGCGCCGAAGCGCGACATGGTGTCCTGGAAAGGGCGCGGGCCGCCGTCCTCGTCGAGGGAGAGGGTCTCGCCGTCGAGGATGAGATCGTGTGCGGGCAGCCCGCGGACGATCTCGACGATCTCGGGCACCCGGTGCGTGACGTCGGCGAGGCTGCGCGTGAAGACCCCCACCTCGTCGCCGTGCCGATGCACCTGGATGCGCGCGCCGTCGAGCTTGTACTCGACCGAGGCGCGGCCAGTCAGTTCGACTGCGGCGGACGGGGTCGGGGCGGTTGCCGCCAGCATCGGCAGCACCGGGCGGCCCACCTGCAGACCGACCGCTTCGAGGTCGGCCTCCGTGCCGGTCAGCGCGAGCAGGGCGGTCTCGCCGAGATCGCCCGAGAGCATCGCCGCCCGACGGACGGTCGCCACAGGCCGTCCGGAGGCGCGTGCGATCGCGTCGAGCAGCACGCCGGACAGCGCGCCCGTGCGCAGTTCGCCCAGCATCGCGCGGATCAGCAGATCCCACTCCGCCGCGGTGGCGCGTCGGGCCAGGTCCGACAGCAGCTCCTGGCGCGCCGCGGCGGAGCCCGATCCGGATGCCGCGGCGACAGCATCCAGGGAGGCATCGACGTCGCCGATCGTCAGCTCGGGCACCTCCACGTGCTCGACCTCCACGGCGGTCAGCGTCCGCCATCCGACGCCCAGCCTGCCCTGCCGGGGAGAGGCGAGCAGCAGACCCGTGAGTGGAGCGAGCTCATCGGGTTCGGCCGCCGACAGCAGGCGTGCCAGCGCGTCGATCTTGGCGAGCCGCGATGACGTCGCCGTGACCTCATCGGTCGTCGAGACCAGCTCGGAGAGCATCATCCCGGCATTCTCGCACCGGTCCCCGACATCGGCGAGGGGCAGGTCCCTCCCACCCCGAAGAACCCGTCTATATGGCACAAACCGCCCCTTCAACGCCTGAAACAGGGCGGTGCGCGCCATATAGACGGGCTTGTCAGCGTCCGCGGAACTCGGGCTTGCGCTTCTCCTGGAAGGCGGCGAAGCCCTCGCGGTAATCGTCGGTGTCGCAGAGCGCTGCCTGCGCGGCGTTCTCGATCTCGACCGACCGAGTCCCACAGTGACAGTCGCTCGTCGCGGATGCGGGCGATGAGCCGCTTGCTCTCAAGGAACGCCCGGGTCGCGCCGCGTGCGGCCGCAGCGGCAGCATCCGTCGTCGCCTGCACGACCTCGTCGTCGGGCAGGACCCGGGAGAAGAGCCCGGATGCCACGGCTTCGGACCCTGACATCAGCCGGCCCGTGTAGATGAGGTCGAGCGTGCGGTGCGCGCCCAGCCGGTCCAGGAACAGGGCATGCCCGCCGGAGTCGAGCGTCGCGCCGAGTGCCGCGAACGGCGAACCGATCTTCGCGGACTCCGCGACGTACACGACATCCGTGGCGATCAGCAGCCCGAGTCCGACGCCCAGGCAGGCGCCGTGCGCGACCGCGAAGGTCGGCGCCGGGAACGCGGACATACGCCGCAGCAGCGGCGTGACGATGCCGCCCAGGTAGCCGATCACGTCGTCGTCGCGGGGGTCGACGCCGGAGATGTCCCGCCCTGCGCAGAAGGCGCGGCCCTCGCCGCGCAGCACCAGCGCGCGCACGCCGGCGCGCTCGGCCTCGTCGTACGCGGAGCCGAGATCGCGCAGCGCCTGTTCGTCGAGGGCGTTCAGCTTGGACGGTGCGTCGAGCGTGATGTGCGCAACGTCGGATGCGATGGCGAGGTCGATCATGGTGCTCCTTCGGAGGACGAGGTCAGACGTCGTAGTCGACGACGATGCGGTCGCTGGTGGGGTGGGACTGGCAGGTCAGCACGTAGCCGCGCTCGAGCTCATCGGGCTCGAGCGCATAGTTCTCGGTCATCGTCACGCTGCCTTCCAGCACCCGCGCCCGGCAGGTGCCGCAGACGCCGCCCGAGCACGCGAACGGTGCGTCCGGACGCACCCGCAGAGCCGCGTTCAGCACGGACTCGTGCGCGTCGACCGGGCTCTCGACCGTGGAGGAGACGCCGTCGAGGTTGATCTCGATCCGGTACGCCTTCTGCCCCTGCCGCACCTCCACCCGGCGCGGTCCGCGCTCGGCGGGTGCATCGCCGGTGGTGAACAGCTCGAAGCGGATGCTCTCGCGCGGCACGCCGATGTCGGCCAGCACCTCGCGGCACAGATCCACGAGGGCGAACGGCCCGCACAGGAACCACTCGTCGACCGTGGCCGGCAGGATCAGCGAACCCAGGATCGTGCGCAGTCGCTCCTCATCGATGCGGCCGGAGAGCACCGGAGCCGTGCGCTGCTCGCGGGAGAGCACGTGGTGCAGCACGAGGCGAGTCGGGTAGCGGTCCTTGAGATCGGCGAGATCCTCGAGGAACATCACGTCGCCGGTGGATCTGTTGGTGTACAGCAGGGTGAACCGGGTGGAGTCGGATGCCGTCAGCAGATCGCGCGCGAGCGCCATCATCGGCGTGATCCCGGAGCCCGCCGCGATGCCGACGACGTGCGTGCCTGCCAGCTCGGACAGCCCCGAGGTGAAGGTGCCCTGCGGGCTCATCACGTCGATCTCGAACCCCGCGGTCAGCTGCGTCTGCGCCCAGGTGGAGAACTGGCCGCCCTCGTCACGCTTGACGGCGACGCTGAGACTCGCCCCACCGTCGGGTGTTCTCGCCGGCGGTCGGCACAGCGAGTACGAGCGGCGCAGCTCGGCGCCGTCCAGGTGCATCCGCAGCGCCACGTACTGTCCGGGCAGATAGTCGTACTCGTCGGCGAGATCTGCAGGCACCGCGAAGGTGACTTCGATCGCGTCATCGGTGAGGTGGCGCACCTCGGACACCGTCAGCGTGTGGAAACGCGCTCGGTGGCGGTCGCGCGCGCTGCGGTGGGCCGCGGTCGGCGCGGCCGAGGCATCCGGCATCCGGAACAGCGACATCAGATCACCTTGAAGTGGTCGAAGGGCTCCAGGCATGCGCGGCACTCGTAGAGCGCCTTGCAGGAGGTGGACCCGAAGCGGGAGACCTCGCGGGTGCTCAGCGATCCGCACCGAGGGCACTTGACGGCGAGATTCACTCTGATGGGTCCCTGAGCCTGTCGAAGGGCGGCGCGGCCGGTCGGGGGAGCGATGCCGTACTCGACCAGCTTGCGCTTGCCGTTCTCGCTCATCCAATCGGTGGTCCAGGCGGGGGAGAGCACGAGCCGCACGTCGACGTCGTCGAACCCGTCGGCGGTCAGCGCCAGGATGATGTCATCGCGGATGGCATCCATGGCGGGGCATCCGCTGTAGGTCGGGGTGATGTCGACGGTGACGCGGCCGGTGACATCCGCTCGCACATCGCGCAGCACACCGAGGTCCTCGATGGTGAGCACGGGGATCTCCGGGTCGGCGACGCGCGCCGCGATCTCGCGCGCGCGGGTCGCGGTGTCGAGTGTCCGGGTGGTCACCATGTCGCCCCCGGATGCCGTCGTGCGAGCACCTGCATCTCGGCGAGCAGATGTCCCATCGGGGTCGCGTGGGCGCCGTGACGTCCGCCGGCGCGGGAAGCGAGCGCCCCGGGGCGTTCCAGCTCGGCTTCGGCGAGCACCTCGTCGATCACGGCATCGAAGCCGGCCCGCAGCTCTGAGGGGCGTGCCGCAGCATCCCCGAGACGGTCGATGAGCGGTTCATCGCGGAACAGTTCGTCGGCGTACGGCCACACGTCGTGCAGCGCGCGGATGATCTTCTCGCGTGAGAGGTCGGTGCCGCCGGCCAGGCGCAGCACCCACTGCACCGCGTGGTCGCGGTGGTAGTCGACCTCCTTGCGGGACTTCTCCGCGATCGCGGCCAGGGTCTGATCCGCCGACGAGCGCAGCGCCGAGTACAGCTCGAACATGTAGGCGGATGCGATGAACTGGCGGGCGATGGTCTGCGCGAAGTCGCCGTTCGGCTGCTCCATGATCCAGGCGCTGCGGAACTCAGCCTCGTCGCGGAAGTACGCCAGGTCGTCCTCGGATCGCCCGTCCCACGATCCTGCGTAGCGCAGCAGGGAGCGGGCGTGACCGAGCAGGTCGAGGGCGATGTTGCCGAGAGCGACGTCCTCCTCCAGCTCGGGGGCGCGCGAGATCCAGGCGCCCAGCTGCTGGGACAGGATCAGCGCGTCATCGGCCAGCCACAGGGCGTACTCGGCGATGTCGGCGGAGGTCGCGCGGGCTTCGCCGCCGGCGAGTTCGGATGCCAGTTCCAGCTCATCGACGGAGACGTGGACGTCTGCGGGGCTCACAGGTGCGGCACCCCCTCGGATGCCGTGTAGTACACGGCATGACGGTAGTTCTTGCCCGCCGGGCTCTCGAAGAACGCGCCCTTGTCATCCGGGTCGCTCGTGGTGATGGCATCCGCCGGTGCGACCCAGATCGACACGCCCTCACCACGACGGGTGTACAGGTCGCGCGCGTTGCGCACGGCCATGCTCGCGTCGGGCGCATGCAGCGAGCCGACGTGCACGTGGTTCAGGCCGCGGTTCGCGCGGACGAAGACCTCCCACAGCGGCCAGGTCTCCTGTCCCTGGCTCTCGGGGCTGGTCGATGCTCCTGGAGTGGCCATCACGCCACCTGCCCTTCTGCGCGCAGGGATTGCTTCCTGGCGTACTCGGCGGCGGCCTCGCGTACCCACGCGCCTTCTTCATGCGCGGTGCGGCGGCGCTCGAGCCGTTCGGCGTTGCACGGGCCGTTGCCGCGCAGCACCTCGAAGAACTCGTCCCAGTCGATCTCGCCCATCTCGTATTCGCCGGTCGTCTCGTCGAAGCGCAGCTTCGGATCGGGCAGGGTGATGCCGAGGATCTCGGCCTGTGGCACCAGCATCCCGACGAAGCGCTGACGCAGGTCGTCGTTGGAGAAGCGCTTGATCTTCCACTTCATCGACTGCGCCGAGTTCGGGGACTGGTCATCCGGTGGGCCGAACATCGCCAGGCTTGGCCAGTACCAGCGGTTCACGGCATCCTGCGCCATCTCGCGCTGCTCCTCGGTGCCCTGCATGAGCGTCAGCAGGATCTCGAATCCCTGCCGCTGGTGGAAGGACTCCTCCTTGCAGACCCGCACCATCGCGCGGCCGTAGGGGCCGTACGACGCGCGGCACAGCGGAACCTGGTTGACGATCGCCGCGCCGTCGACCAGCCAGCCGATCGCCCCCATGTCGGCCCAGGTGGGGGTCGGGTAGTTGAAGATCGAGGAGTACTTGGCCCTGCCGCTGATGAGCTGGTCCATCATTCCGTCGCGGGTGGCGCCGAGAGTCTGCGCGGCCGAGTAGAGGTACAGCCCATGGCCGGCCTCGTCCTGCACCTTCGCCATCAGGATGGCCTTGCGCTTCAGGCTCGGCGCACGGGTGATCCAGTTGCCCTCCGGCTGCATGCCGATGATCTCGGAGTGCGCGTGCTGGGAGATCTGCCGGATCAGCGTCTTGCGGTACGCCTCGGGCATCCAGTCGCGCGGTTCGATGCGCTGCTCGTGTGCGACGAGGTCATCGAAGCGCGCCAGTGCGTCGGCATCGTCATCCACGAGACTCAGGTCTGCGGGGGCGGTCATCAGCGACTCCAAACGTCCGGGGCATCTTTACTAACCGATCGTTCTGCAATTCTCGCACAGATCTGGGACGGATGCACCGTGTTCAGAGTGCGTTCGTCGTCACTGCGCGCGGCGCAGCAGTGCCAGCAGGGCCCTTCCGTACGCCTCGGAGGGATCCGGATGCTCGAAGGAGAGCTCCTCGCCGAGCATCTCGATCTCGACGGTGAACGCGTCGCGATCGCGGCGCAGCATCCGGAACGTGCCGCCGAGCAGTTCGCGCAGCTGATCCTCGTGGGGAAGCCAGACCGCGTCGGCGAGGGTGACGGAGTCCAGCGCCCATTCGGTCGTCCCGTTGAAGGCGAGAAGCGTTCCGGTGGGCGTGCTCCGCGCCTCGATGGTCAGATCGCTGACCACGAAGACGTCGGCCTCGACCTCCAGCTCGACCTCGTCCGGCAGGTCGAGCTGGAAGCGGTCAGCGGCGACCGGATGCCAGACGAGTCCGGCCTCCCTCAGATCGCGGGCGAGCTCACGGGTGATCATGTCTCCACGTTATTCCGGTGTGAGGGGGAGTGCGTCAGGCGGCTGTCGTCGGTGTGGGGCAGAGTGGGAGGATGACCTCCTCATCGGCCACGCACGAGGCCGCCCTCCTCGCCCTGCGCGATCTCGTCGGGCGACCGGATGCCGATTTCCACGACGGGCAGTACGAGGCGATCGAGGCGCTGGTCGAGGGGCGCCGCCGCGCGCTCGTCGTGCAGCGCACAGGTTGGGGGAAGTCGGCGGTGTACTTCGTCGCGACCCTGCTGCTGCGCCGTCAGGGTGCAGGCCCGACTGTGCTGGTCTCGCCGCTGCTGGCGCTGATGCGCGACCAGATCGCGGCCGCCGAGCGCGCCGGGGTGCGGGCGGTCGCCATCAACTCCACCAACGCGCACGAGTGGGACGACGTGCTCGGTCAACTGGACCGTGACGAGGTGGATGTGCTGCTCGTCTCGCCGGAGCGGCTGAACAACCCGTCCTTCCGCGAGCAGCGGCTGCCCGCGCTGGTCAAGCGCATCGGCATGCTCGTCGTCGACGAGGCGCACTGCATCAGCGACTGGGGCCACGACTTCCGTCCCGACTACCGGCGTCTGCGCGACCTGATCACCCAGATGCCGCACGGTGTCCCGGTGCTCGCCACCACCGCCACCGCGAACAGCCGCGTCGTGGCGGACGTCGCCGAGCAGCTGGGTTCGGGCGGCGGCGAGGTGCTCACCATCCGGGGCCCGCTGGCCCGGGCATCCCTGCGTCTCGGCGTGCTGCAGCTGCCGAACTCCGCCAGCCGGCTCGCCTGGCTGCTCAGCCATCTCGATGACCTGCCGGGCTCCGGCATCATCTACACCCTCACCGTGGCGGCGGCGGTCGACACCGCGAGGATGCTGCGCGACCACGGACACGAGGTGCGGGCGTACACCGGGCAGACGGATGCCGAGGAGCGCGAGGAATCCGAGCGGATGCTCAAGCGCAACGAGGTGAAGGCGCTGATCGCCACGAGTGCGCTGGGCATGGGGTTCGACAAGCCGGACCTCGGATTCGTCCTGCACCTCGGTGCACCCTCGTCGCCGGTCGCGTACTACCAGCAGGTCGGTCGTGCCGGGCGTGCCAGCGACAGCGCCGACGTGCTGCTGCTGCCGGGCGTCGAGGACCGCGACATCTGGCACTACTTCGCCACCGCCTCGATGCCCGACCAGGAGCGGGCTGAGCGCGTGATCGCCGCGCTCAGCGACGCCCCGACCTCCACGCCCGCGCTGGAGGCGATGGTCGACATCCGCCGCACCCCGCTGGAGCTGCTGCTGAAGGTGCTCGACGTCGACGGTGCGGTCAGGCGGGTGCAGGGCGGGTGGGTCGCGACCGGGCAGCCCTGGACCTACGACGCCGAGCGCTACGAGCGCATCGCAGGCGAGCGCCGCGCAGAGCAGCAGCACATGATCGAGTACCAGCGCACCGACGGATGCCGGATGGAGTTCCTGCAGCGCTCGCTGGACGACGACACCGCCGCGCCCTGCGGTCGGTGCGACAACTGCGCGGGCGTCTGGTTCCCCAGCGATGTCGCAGCGGATGCCGGGGCGGCGGCCGCAGAATCACTCGACCGCGTGGGCGTGCCGATCGAGGCGCGCAAGCAGTGGCCGACGGGCGCCGATCGGCTCGGCGTCCCCGCCAAGGGGCGCATCGGACCAGGTGAGCAGGCCGCCGAGGGGCGGGCGCTGGCCCGGCTGACCGACCTGGGGTGGGGTGGCGCGCTGCGCGAGATCTTCGCCGCGGGCGCCCCGGATGCGCCGGTCTCGCCGCAGGTGCTGGGCGCCTGCGTCCGCGTGCTCGCCGGCTGGGGCTGGGACGAGCGTCCGGTCGCCGTCGTCGGGATGCCGTCGCGCTCGCGGCCTCAGCTGGTCGATTCGCTCGCCCGTGGCATCGCCGAGATCGGGAAGCTGCCGTATCTGGGTGAGCTGGGCTTCGCGAACGGTGGACCCACCGGCGGTCCCGGCGGCAACAGCGCCTTCCGGGTCGCCGGCCTATGGGATCGCTTCACCGCTGAAGGGCTGGACATCCCGGAAGGGCCGGTGCTGCTGGTCGACGACCTCGCCGACAGCCGGTGGACGCTCTCGGTCGCGGCGCGCACGCTGCGTCAGGCCGGTGCAAGCGCGGTGCTGCCGTTCGTGCTTGGGTTACGGGGCTGAGCGCGCGGCAGATACCGGGGTCGGGGACAGCTCGGGGGCGTCAGGTGCCGATGGTCGAGACCGTCACGCCCCCGTCGCCGGGCAGCACCCGCCACACGTTGCCGCTGCCTTCGACCCGGAACCCGCCGTCGCCGACGATCAGCACCGTGCGCTCGTCGATTCCGAGCGCACCCGGGATGAGTCCGGACTCCACGGCCGCGACGATTCTGGAGAGCGTGCCGCGCTGCGCGAGGTGCGGGTCGATCGAAACGTCGATCAGGCCGATGCCGGCTTCCACCTCGAGCTCGAGGCCCGGGTCGTCGGGCTCCTCGGGGCAGACGATCACACCGTCGATACGGGAGCCGCCGCCGAGCGAAACCTTGGCAGCGACCATCGCGCCGGCCGACACACCGAGATAGGGCACTCCGCCCGAAACCTGATGGCGAAGCTCGTCGAAGAGCGGTTCCAGTCCGGAACGGACCTCCTCGACGATGCCACCGCCGACGAGGATGCCGTCGACCCCCGCGATCGCGGTGAGCGGCAGCTTCTCACCGCCCGGCGAGGTGGTCACGTGCGCCTCGACATCGCCGGCCGCGGCGAGCACGCGTCGCAGCACTTCACCGCGCTCCGGCCCGCCCGGGTGGATCGACACGATCGCGACCGTGGGCACGGCGCGCCCGGTGGCCCGAGCGCGTGCCGTCGCCTCGGCGAGGAACGGGGCGTACAACGGGGCGTCCGTCGGCTCGAGCGCGCCGCCGCCCAGCAGATGGACGCTCACGCGGTGACCTGCACCGGCGGCCGTGCCGACCAGGGGAAGGCCGTCCCATCGTCAGTGCCGCTGTAGCTGCAGCACGGCACGAGTGCCGCGCGTTCGCTGATTGCCGCATCATTCATGCCGAAGGTCATCCCGCAACTTTACGGCGTCGCGGTCAGGCGCGATCGTCGGCGGCTTGAAGATATCTGTTCAAGGCATGTCTGGCATGGGGTGGCTGCCGAAACACCCCGCCGAAACTCCATCGGCCGAAGCTGTCGTTCCGGTGTTTCCGAAGGCAGGTCGCGGTGGCACGTGGAAGCGCAGCTCTTTGACCGTTTCACCGATCTCGATCAGGCCGACGTGGATCGCATCGAACACGATCTCGTCGCTCATATCCGCTCGTGTGATGGCGTGGATCGGCACGCCTGCACGACCCGGAGACACGTGCACGAGCAATCCCGGCATCCGGTCGTGCAGGTGTACCGGGCCCGCGTCAGTCCGGACGAACCGGTGCTGCTGGTCGACGACCTCGCCGACAGCCGGTGGACGCTCACGGTCGCCGCGCGCACGCTGCGCCAGGCCGGTGCAAGCGCGGTGCTGCCGTTCGTGCTCGGGTTATGGGGCTGAGCCGTCGGCGCGACGCTGGGCGGCGTCAGACGAAGTCGACCCGCGGGATCGAGGCGAGCAGCGTCTGCGTGTACGGATGTTGCGGCGAGTCGAACACCTTGGTCATGGCGCCTTGCTCCACGAACTCGCCGGCATTCATCACCACGACGTCGTCGGCGACATGGCGCACCACGCCCAGGTCGTGCGAGACGAACAGATAGGCGAGGTCGAACTCGTGCTGCAGATCCTCAAGCAGGTTCAGGATCTGTGCCTGGATCGACACGTCCAATGCCGAGACCGGCTCATCGAGCACGAGCACTTGGGGCCTCAGCGCCAGGGCACGGGCGATGCCGACGCGTTGGCGCTGACCGCCCGAGAACTCGCCTGGCCGGCGCTCGGCCATCTCGGCGCTCACTCCGACGCGGTCGAGCAACTCGTCGACGTGGCTGCGCTCATAGCCGCCAGTGATTCGCAACGGCTCGGCAACGATCTCGTGCACGGTCATCCGGGGGTCCAGCGCCGAGTACGGGTCTTGGAAGACCATCTGCATCCGTCTGCCGAGCTGGCGCCGCCCGCGCGCGGGTAGATGCGTGATGTCCTCGCCGAAGGCGCGGACGGCGCCTGAGACGATAGGGCTAAGTCCGAACAGGGCACGGATCAGCGACGATTTGCCGCATCCCGATTCGCCGACCAGGCCCAGGGTCCTGCCGGCGTACAGGCGCAGGCTCACGCCGCGCACGGCGTGAACGCCCCGGCCGTGGCGAACGGCTCCACGGCGTCCGTATGTCACGTGCAGGTCGTCGACCTCGACGAGCGCATCCGACATCAGTGTCCTCTTCCTGTTTCGGCGCCGACGAGCTCGTCGGCGAAGTGGCAGGCCGAGCTCGACCCGTTCGGGCGCAGCTCGAGCCTCGGGCGGAGGCTGGTGCACTCCGCCCGCTCTGCTGCGAGCTCGCAGCGCGGCGCGAACGCGCAGGCGGTCGGGCGCAGTCGCGGCGACGGCGGATTGCCGGGGATCGCGTAAGCGCGCTCATCGCCTTCGGAGAGAAGACTGCGCAACAGACCCAACGTGTACGGATGGGTGGGGTGAAGGAAGATCTCGCGCACCGTGCCGGTCTCGACGATGCGGCCAGAGTACATGATGATCATCCGGGAGGCGTTCTGTGCCGCGAGCGCCAGGTCGTGGGTGATGAGCACTAGGGCCGAGGAGAGCTCTTCGCGTGCTTTGGCGAGGGTCTGCATGACCTGCGCCTGCACAGTCACGTCGAGGGCGGTGGTCGGCTCGTCGGCGATGAGCAACGCGGGATCGTTGGCCATGGCCATCGCGATCACAGCCCGCTGGCGCATGCCTCCCGACCACTCGTGCGGGTAGGCTCGCGCCCGGCGGGCCGCGTCGGGAACGCCGACGGTGCTCAGCAGCTCGTGCACACGCTGCCGAGCGGCGGAGCGGGACACCCCCTGATGCAGGCGCACCGCCTCGGTCAGCTGCGCTCCGATCCGGCGGATCGGGTTGAGTGCGGTCATGGGGTCCTGGAAGATCATGCCGAAGTCGCGCCCGCGCCGGCGGCGTAGCAGGCGATCACTCATGCCGACGAGCTCCTCGCCGCGCCAGAGGATCGAGCCGCTGGCGATCTCGAGGCCGACGGGCAACAGGCCCATGACGGCGAGCACGGTCAGGCTCTTGCCCGACCCCGATTCTCCGACGATGCCGACCACTTCGCCTTCGGCGACGGTGAAGGAGATGCCGTCGACCAGGTGCACGGTTCTGCCGGACGGGTCCTGGGTTGTTATGACGAGGTCGCGGACCTCGAGCAGCGGAGGCTGTGCGGAAATGGACATGTCAGCGGACCTTCCGGAGAGGTTGGGTGTTCTCGGCGGTGTAGCGCTGACTGAGGAACTGCGCGCCGCCGACGACGAGGAAGATCGCAATGCCGGGAAGGACCGCCTGCCAGGGCGACAGCCGCAGGTACTTCTGGCCATCGAGTACCAGGCCGCCCCAGGTCGGGTCCGGTGGCTGGATGCCGAGGCCGAGGTAGTCGAGACCGGCCTGCAGGAGGATCACCGATCCGATGCTGGTGACTGCGACGATGAGCATCTGCGGCACGACGTGGGGGAGGATATGCGTGCGGATCACGCGCGCGGAGGACGCGCCGAGCATCTGCGGAGCGAGCACGAAGTCGCGATTTCGCAGCGACAGGGCCGTGGCGCGGGCGAGACGCGCAAAGCTCATCCAATGCGTGAACCCGAGCACGAGGATCATGAGGAGCGCGCTCGGGCCGAAGATGGCCGACAAGGCGATCAGCAGCAGCACTGCCGGCATGGCCAGGCTCACGTCGGTGACGAGGGCGACGACGTTGTCGAGCCATCCGCCGAAGAAGCCGGCCAGCAGCCCGAAGACGGTGCCCACCAGCATGTTCAGAGCGATGACGGCGGCGGTGATCCACAGGGTGGTCTTGCCGCCTGCCGCGAGGCGGCTGAGCAGGTCCCGTCCGATGGCGTCGGTGCCGAGAGGATGGGCAGGGTCGGCGAATGGAGCCAGCCGCGCCGAGGCGAGGTCTTGGGCGTACGGGTCGAATCCTGACCACAGGTGGACGGCGATGATCGCGGCGATCGTGGCGACCACAACGGCGCCGCCGAGATGCGACAACATCTGTCCTGATCCACGACGACGTCCGCGGCGACGCCCGTGCGGCGAGGGGTCTGTCTGCGCGATGGCGACGGTGTCGGTGACGGAAGAGCGGTCGGGCATGGAGACGGTGTCAGTCATGAGAGCTTCACCCGGGGATCGATGAGCGAGTAGAGGATGTCGACGGCCACGTTCACTGCGACGAAGATGAGCGAGACCACCAGCAGGCCCGCCTGGACGACGGCGAAGTCGCGCTGACTGACGGCTCCGATCAGGGCTGTGCCGATGCCTGGCCATGCGAACACCTGCTCGACGATGATCGTCCCGCCCAGCAGGCCGGCGAGATTGAGGCCGGCGACGGTGAGGACCGGCAGGAAGGCGTTAGGCAGCATCTCGGTCAGCACAACCATGCCGTGGCCCTTGCCCCGCGCGTATGCGGTCCGCACGTAGTCGGCGGTGGTCTGCTCACCGAGCGCCGCGTCGAGCAGCCGCACATAGAGCACGAACTGCGCTGTCGCGATGGTCGCCACCGGGAGCACCAGCGATGGTGTACCGCTGTAGCCCAGGCTGGGCAACCAGCCGAGCGCGACAGAGAAGAGCAACACGAGCACGACGCCGAAGAAGAAGTCCGGCACCGACTGGCGAAGCGAGCCGGTCCACACGAACAGCGCACGCAAGGTGTGGCTGCCGGTGATGTGGATCAGTGTCGCGGCGACCACCGCGAGCACGAGGCCGATGGCGAAGGCTGTGATCGCCAGGGTGATCGTTGCGGGCAGTCGCTCGGCGATGATGTCGATGGCCGACTGGCCCGGGTTGCGATACGAGACGCCGAAGTCGCCGCGCAACAGGCCGGAGAGGTAGTTGAGGTACTGCACACCGAGCGGGTCGTTGAAGCCGAGCTTCCCGTTGAGCTCGTCGATCTGAGCGGTCGTCGCGCCCTCAGTGAGGATCAGGGCTGCGGGCTTGCCAGAAGCACGCCCCAGCAGGAACGCGATCGTGACGGCGATGAACAGAGTTGCGAGCGCCTGCAGAACTCTGCGAACGAGGTATGGGGCCATGGTGGCGAACTCCGTCTTAGACGGTGGAGGGTGGGGGGTGGGGTGGGACAGGCGGTGCCGCGCCGGGGCGCGGCACCGCCTGAACTCAGCCGTCGGTGCGGGAGATCTCCGCGATGCGGTAGATGCCGTCGATCGCGGGCGTCCATTTCAAGGTCTTCGACGCGGCGTACGCGTTCTCGGCCTGCCACAGCGGGACGTTGTACACGTTCTCGGTGTTGTACTCCCAGATCTCTCGGTACACCTGGGTGCGGTCGTCCTCGCCGGCCGCCTGCTGCGCGAGATAGAGCTCGGCCAGTCTGGGGTCGCGGGAGTAGTCCTCCGGACCGCCGGCGAGCAGCTGCGAGACGACGACATCGCCATCCATGCTCGAGGGCGACCAGTGGTTGAGGTACAGGCCGGTGATCTGGTGATTCGCGATGCTCAGACTCAGACTCGACTGCTCGGAGCCGATGAGCTTGATGTTCAGGCCGGCGTCCTCCAGATTGCCGGCGATTGCCTGGGCGACCTCTGAGTCCGTCGGGCCGCCGCCGGTGCTCGCGTACTGCAGCGTGATTTCCTCACCGGCATAGCCGGATTTCTCGACGAGCTCCTCCGCAGCGTCCTTGTCGAACTCGGGTGACGGGTAGTCATCGACGTAGCCGGTGACGCCCTCGGCGACTGGCTGGCCGGTCTCGTCTCCGAAGCCCTCGAGGAGTTGGTCGATGATCTGCTCGCGGTCCACCGCGATCGCGATCGCACGACGCACATCAGCGTTCTTCAGCGCCCCGGCGGTGGTGTTGATGCCGAGCAGGGTCACCTTGTTCGAGGTGCCTTCGATGACGCCGGCGTTGCCGGACGCCTCGATGACCGGCACCTGGCTCTCGGGGACGATCGCGGCGTCCAGCGTGCCTGACTCCACGCCCGTCACGCGTGCGTCGGGTGCGCTGACGAACGAGAAGGTCACGTTCTCGAGCTTGCCTGCATCGCCCCAATAGTCCTCGAAGCGCTTCACCTGGTACTCGACGCCGTGGTTCCAAGCGACGAAACTGTACGGGCCGGTGCCGATCGGCGCGTCCGCGAACTTCGTGCCCTTGGCCTCGTAGTCGACCTCGGGGACGATGCCGATGGTGCCGACCTGACTGAGCCAGGCACTGAACGGGTTCTTCAGCGTGAAGCGCACGGTGTGCTCGTCGATGGCTTCAACCGTGTCCACCATCGCTATGGCGACGCGGTTGGTGGACGTCTCGCTGGCCAGAATCTTCTCGTACGTGTAGACGATGTCCGACACCTTCAGGTCGGTGCCGTCGTGGAACTTCACATCGTCGCGGATCGTGAACTCCCAGACGTCCTGGGTGTCGTTCGCGGTCCACGACTCGGCGAGGCCGGGCTGAACTGAGCCGTCGGAGGCGATGCGGGTGAGTCCGTCGAACACGGCGTAGTACATGTTCCAGGCAGAGAGCGAGCGCATCATGATCGGATCGATGTTCGCCGGCTCGGCGGGCATGGCGAGCACGGCCGATCCACCGGCCGGCGCCCCGCCGCTGGAAGAGTCGGAGGATGCGGCGGGGCCCATGCATCCAGTGAGTAGCGCGGCGCTGACAGCGAAGGCGGCACCGATGCCGGCGAACCGCAGCAGTGCGGGCTTGTGGGTGGACATTGTGTTCCTCTCTTGCGGCCCGCGGTCCGTTCCGCGTGCCGTCCAGGGTCGGGTGAGGTGTGGAGACGAGGGCGGTCAGTCGGTGATGAATACGCCCATCTGAGGCATGTTCGGAACAGGAATCTCAGTGAGAACGTGGGATTCGAGGTCGACGACCGCGATGCCGTCCCACGGGCCGCGGCTGGTCGAACCGCCGGTGAGGACAGCCTTCGGCCGCCCATCGGGTGCGTCGAGCCACTCGGTTGCGTTCTCGTGCCCCTTCTCCAGCGGGAGTACGGTCTCGCTGCCGGTTGCGAGGTCGCGGATGGTGAGGCTCGGTCCCAGTGTCGCCCCGCCGATCGGCCCGACACCGACGACGAGCAGGCGTCCGTCGGCGGTGAGACCGACACCGTGCTGGTGCGAGTCGGCGGTCATCGGCTCAGTGGCGTACTCGTGGCTCTCCGGGGAGTACACCACGAGGCCCTGGCCCTGGAATGGCAGGTACAGCGTGCCGTCCTCGGCGACCGCGGCATAATGTGGCTTGTAGTGCGAGAGCAGGCCAAGTTCGGTGCCGAAGGGCGCGACCTCGGTGCGCACGACGGTATGGTCGCCGACGCTGATCGTGTGCACCGTGAACGAGTCGTGGTCGATCGTGTACAGCTCGTGGCCGCTCGGCGATATCTGCACGTCGAACGGACGGTCGCCCACTTCGAAGGAGTCGGTGAAGGAGGCGCTGGCCGCGTCGAAGCGTTCGACGGTGGAGTTGCGTCCGTCACGGTGTACACCGGCGTAAACGGTCGCGCCGTCGGGGGTCACGACCACACCAGTGCCGCCGGGCCGGTACTCGCCGTAAGCGATGTCGGTCGGCTGGTCGATGTAGGACGCCAGGGCGATGCGCTCACGGGAGTCGAGGTCGACCACGGCCAGGCCCTCAGCGGTGGTCACGTAGGCGCGACGGGTGGATTCGTGTACCGCGATGGCCCATGGGGCTGCTCCGACGATTGTCTCGGTCTGCACCGGCGTCCGGGTGTTGCTGAGATCGACGAAAGCGATGCGATCGGCGCTGCTCTCCGTGACGACGAAGACGTTGCCATTGCCGGTGCCGGGGATGCTGCGGGCCATGTTCTGCGTGTCCTTGTCCGCGAGCCTGATGGGCAGGCTCACTCATCGTTGAGGGGTTGGACGGAACGCGGAGCGAGAGAAGAGCGATCCATCGGTCACTAAATGTGTGACATGCTACCCCTGGTATACCACATGGGCATTCGGTATACCAGCCCTCAGTGAGGCAGTTCAGCATCCACGCGCTCGAGTTCGCAGAGCGCAGGTCCTCACGCGCATGCACTTGCCCGCACTGTAGGACGGGGAGCAGGAGATCTCGAGCCGGCCACCGGAGAGGCGCCTCACAGCGTGGCGGGCCCGCGTCAGCCCGGCATCCGGTTCGTGCTGATCGAGCGCCCGCGCACCTCGGCGACGGCATCGCCGGTCTCGTCGGTCACCGTGATGTCGTAGAGCCCGCTGCGGCCGCTGACGACGCGACGCACGGCCGTCGCGGTGAGCACCTGACCGGTCGTGGTCGATTTCAGGAACGTGATGTCGGCGCCGCCGGCGACGGTGACCCGTTCGTCCTCGTTGCAGGCGATCGCGAACGCCGTGTCGGCCAGCGCGAACACCAGCCCGCCGTGCGTGATCGCGAAGCCGTTCAGCATGTCGTCGCGCACGGTCATCGACACGACGGCGCGCCCTGGCTCGTCGAGCTCGACCACCATCCCGAGCATCGCCGAGGCCTGATCGCGTCGCATCATCTCCCTCATGCGGCGATCGGCTCCTTGGTCACGAGCGTGAGCACGTCGTAGGTGGCCACGAGCTCATCCTTCTGGTTGCGGATGACGGCGTCCCAGCGCACCTCGCCGTACTCGTCGGTCTCGCGCGGCGTGATCTGCTTGGCCGTCAGCTCGACCCGGATGCTGTCGCCGGGCGAGACCGGAGTGATGAAGCGCAGGTTCTCCAGACCGTAGTTGGCGAGCACCGGGCCGGGCTCCGGGTCGACGAACAGGCCCGCCGCCCATGACACGAGCAGATAGCCGTGCGCGACGCGACCGGGGAAGAACGGGTTCGCCGCGGCGGATTCCTCGTCCATGTGGGCGTAGAAGGTGTCGCCGGTGAAGTGCGCGAAGGTCTCGATGTCCTCCAGTGTCACCTCGCGCGAGCCCGACACGATCTGGTCGCCGATGCGCAGTTCCGCCAGGGATTTGCGGAACGGATGCCGGTCGCCGGCCCGTGCGGCGGCTCCGGCGTGCCAGACGCCGGTCAGCGCGGTGAGCATCTCGGGCGAGCCCTGCACGGCCGTGCGCTGCATGTGGTGCAGCACGGCACGGATGCCGCCGAGCTCCTCGCCGCCGCCTGCCCGGCCGGGCCCTCCGTGGACGAGTCCCGGCAGCGGCGAGCCGTGCCCCGTGGATGAGCGGGCGTCGTCGCGGTCGAGCAGCAGCATCCGGCCGTTGAACGGCGCGATGCGGGTGGCGAGCTCCACGGCCTGGGCCGGGTCGTGGGTGGCGATGCTCGTCACCAGCGACCCGCCGCCACGGTTGACGAGCGCCGCTGCCTCGTCGGTCGTGTCGTAGGTCAGCAGCGACGACACCGGGCCGAAGGCCTCGACGCCGTGCACGGCATCCGCCTGCGCATCGTCGAAGCGCAGCAGCACGGGGGAGACGAAGGCGCCATCTGGCGCGGATGCCGTGGTGCCGTCGGCGAGGCGCACCTCGGGGGCATCGGTGGTGCCGATGACCAACCGTCCGCCGGCGTCCTGCAGCGCGCGCACCTGCCGCAGCACCTCGTCGCGCTGCGCGAGCGAGGCCAGCGGCCCCATCGTCACGCCCTCTGCACGCGGGTCACCCAGCACCGTCTTGTCGGCGATGCGCGCCTGCACGGCCGCGATCACGGCATCCGCCGACCCGGTCGGAACGATCGCCCGACGGATGGCCGTGCACTTCTGCCCGGCCTTCGACGTCATCTCCGCGACCAGCTGGCGCACGTACGCATCGAACTCGGGAGTGCCGTCGACGGCATCCGTGCCCAGCACCGACGCGTTGATCGAATCGGTCTCGGCGGTGAAGCGCACCCCGCCGGTCTGCACGGACGGATGCCGCCGCAGACTCTCGGCGGTGGACGCGCTGCCGGTGAAGCCGACCAGGTCGCCCAGGCGCAGGTTCTCGAACAGGTCGGGGACGCTGCCGCTGACCAGCTGAACGGAGCCCTCGGGCAGCAGCCCGGATTCGACGAGGATGCGCACCATCGCTTCGGCCAGATACCCGGTCGGGGTGGCGGGTTTGACGAGCGTGGGCATGCCGGCCAGGAACGCCGGGGCGAACTTCTCCAGCGAGCCCCAGACCGGGAAGTTGAAGGCGTTGATCTGCACGGCCACGCCCGGCAGGGCCGTGTAGATGTGGCGGCCGAGGAATGAGCCGTCCTTCGACAACGGCTCGACCGGGCCGTCGACGTACACGCGGCTGTTCGGCAGCTCGCGGCGGCCCTTGCCCGAGTACGCGAACAGCACGCCGATGCCGCCGTCGATGTCCACCCAGGAGTCGGCCTTCGTCGCGCCGGCCCGCGCGGAGACGGCGTAGAGCTCGTCCTTGCGCTCCGTCAGTGCCAGCGCGAACTGCTTCAGCAGCACGGCACGCTGGTGGAAGGTGAGGGTCGCGAGCGAAGCGTGCCCGATCGTGCGGGCGTACTCGAGAGCGCCCGCCAGGTCGAGGCCCTCGGTGGAGACGCGGGTGATCACGTCGCCCGTGGAGGCATCGCGCACATCGGTCGCCTTCGCATCAGCGGCGGGAGTCCGCCACTCGCCTTGAACATAACTGGGCAGGTAGTCGGTCATCGTTCCTCGTTCCACACGTAGAATCCCTCGCCGCTCTTGCGGCCCAGCTTTCCCTCCGCCACCAGGCGCCGCAAGAGCTCGGGCGGTTCGAACCGCGGCCCGAGCTCGCGGGCCAGCTCCTCGGCGATGCCGAGGCGCACATCCAGCCCGACGACGTCGGTTGTGCGCAGCGGGCCCATCGGATGCCGGTAGCCGAGCTCCATGGCGGCATCGATGTCCGCGGCGTCGGCGACGCCCTCCTCCAGCATTCGGATCGCCTCCAGGCCGAGCATCACGCCCAGTCGGCTCGACGCGAATCCGGGGGAGTCACGCACGACCACCGGCGTCTTGCCGAGGGCGGCGACCCAACCGCGGGCGTCGGCGACCACCGTGTCGTCGGTACGGGAGCCCACGACGAGCTCCACGAGCTTCGATGCCGGCACCGGGTTGAAGAAGTGCAGGCCCAGGAAGCGTTCGGGGCGGGTGAGGGATGCCGCGAGCACGTCGATCGAGATCGAGGAGGTGTTGGATGCCAGCACCGCGTCCTCCGGGAGGACGGCCTCGATGCGCGTCAGGGCGTCGAGCTTGAGGTCCCGGTCTTCGGGCACGGCTTCGATGACCAGACCCGCACCGGCGAACGCGGTGATGTCGGTGCCGACCGCGAGCGATGCGGTGACCGCCGTGGCGTCGGCGAGATCTCCACGCTTGACCGACGTCGCGACGCTGGCGAGCACCCGCTCGCGAGCCGCATCCGCCGACGGTTCATCGCGCTCGACGAGGTGAACCTGCGCGCCGGCGAGCAGGAAGGCGTGCGCGATGCCTGCGCCCATGCGGCCGCCGCCGAGCACGCCGACGATCTGTGGAAGTGTCATCGTCGTCTCTCCAGAAAGGCCGTCATACGGCGGTGCTTCTCGTCGCTGTCGAACAGCTCGGCCTGCACCTCGAGCTCGATCGCGGGGTGCTGGTCAGGACCCGCCAGCAGGGCGAGCTTGGTGAGCTGCGTCGCCCGGGAGCCGTTCGCACCGATCCGGTCGGCCAGCGCATGTGCGGCGTCCAGGAGGGCGTCGGGTTCGTGCAGGGAGGACACCAGCCCCCACGCCAGGGCCTCTTCCCCGTCGATGATGCGGCCGGTGAGCAGCAGCTCGCTGGCGCGCGCGTGCCCGACGATCTCCGGCAGTCGCCAGGTGGCGCCTGCCGCGGCGATGATGCCGAGTCCGGTCTCGGGGTTGCCGAAGCGCACGCGGGGCGTGCCGATGCGGATGTCCGCCGCGTAGGCGAGCTCGGCCCCACCTCCCAGCGCGTAGCCGTCGACCGCGGCGATCACCGGCATCGGCAGGGAGCGGATGCGGCGGAAGATCGTCGAGTTGATGCCTTTGCGTGCATCGTCGGCGTTGCGCTCGCGCAGCTGGCTGATATCGGCGCCCGAGGCGAAGATCCCGTCGGCGCCGATGAGGATCAGCACCCGGGGCTCGCGCTCCAGCTCCTCGCAGAGCGCGTGCAGCTCGTCGACCATGCCCTGGTCGATCGCGTTGCGCACGGAGGGGCGGTTCAGCGTGGCGACGACGCGGTCGTCGCGGCGTTCGAGGAGCAGTGCGCTCATGAGAGTGCCCCCTGAGCTCCAGGTCGCAATCGATGCCGCTTCGGCGCCGAAATGGCGGCAACGAGTGCGACCTGGGCGGGGTGGGGCGCGCCGATGGCGGCAACGAGTGCGACCTGGGCGGGGGCGCTCACGACAGTCGCTCCACGATCATCGCGGTGCCCTGGCCGACGCCGACGCACATGGTCGCCAGCCCGTAGCGCGCACCTGTCGCCTCGAGCCGGCGAAGCAGGGTGACGATCAGGCGCGATCCGCTGGAGCCCAGCGGATGCCCGAGGGCGATCGCCCCGCCGTCGGCGTTGACGATCTCGGGATCCAGGCCCAGGCGGCGGATGCTGGCCAGCGACTGCGACGCGAACGCCTCGTTCAGCTCGACCGCGCCCAGATCCGCGACCGTCAATCCTGCCTTCCGCAGAGCCTTCTCGGTGGCGGGGACCGGGCCGAGCCCCATGATCTCGGGTGCCAGTGCCGCGGTGGCGGATGCGACGATGCGCGCACGCGCGCGCAGGCCGTGACGCTGCACGGCATCCGCGCTGGCAACGACGATCGCCGAGGCGCCGTCGTTGAGCGAACTGGCGTTGCCTGCCGTCACGACCTGGCCACCGTCGACGACAGGGCGCAGCTTCGCGAGCGCCTCCAGCGACGTGTCGCGGCGCGGGCCCTCATCGGTGTCGACGAGTCCCCGCGCGGTCTGCACGGCGACGATCTCGGCGGCCAGCCGGCCGGCGTCGATCGCGGCGATGGCACGCTGGTGGCTGAGCAGGGCGAAGGCATCGGCATCCGCTCGGCTGATCCCGTCGAGCCGCGCAACCTCCTCCGCCGTCTCCGGCATCGAGAAGGTCGCCTTGTCGCGGGCGAGCAGCTTCGGGTTCGTGAACCGCCAGCCGATCGACGTGTCGAAGGCGGCACCGGGCTTGGCCCAAGCGCGCTCGGGCTTGGCCTGCACCCACGGGGCGCGGGACATGGACTCCACACCGCCCGCGACGATGAGGTCCGCATCGCCGGATCGGATCGCCTGCGACGCCATCGTGATCGCCGACATCCCGGATGCGCACAGCCGGTTCACGGTGATACCCGGGAGCGTGTCCGGCAGCCCGGCGAGCAGAACGGCCATACGGGCGACGTTGCGGTTGTCCTCGCCGGCCTGGTTCGCCGCGCCCAGGATGACCTCGTCGATCGCGTCGTGCGGCACGCCGGAGCGCCGGACGGTCTCGCCGACGACAAGGGCTGCGAGATCGTCCGGGCGCACGTTCGAGAGCACCCCGCCGTAGCGTCCGATCGGGGTGCGGATCCCGTCCACCAGGTATGCGTCGGTCATGCCCTCACGTCCCCTCGCCACGCCCGTCTATTTGTGTCCAATGCACGCGTTGCGAGCCCTGCGCCGGGCGTACGGCACAAATAGACGGGCTTGGGCGTCATCGGACCCGCCCGTAGGCGCGGAGCGGATGCTCGATGAGCTCCATCACGCGGCGGAGAAAGCCTGCGGCGTAGCCGCCGTCGCACATCCGGTGATCGAACACCAGCGACAGCTGTGCGATGCGCCGCACGACGATCTCGCCGTCGACCACCCACGGCCGCTCCAGGATGCGGCCGATGCCGAGCATGGCCACGTCGGGATGGTTGATGATGGGCGCCGAGCCGTCGACACCGAGGCCGCCGTAGTTGTTCAGGGTGAAGGTCGATCCGCGCAGTCGTTCCGGTGGCATCCGGCCTTCCCGTGCGGTCGCCGCGAGCTCGCGCAGCGCGGCATCCAGCTGCTGCACGTCGAGATCGTGTGCGCGGGGGATGACCGGGACCATCAGTCCGCGATCGGTGTCGGCGGCGATACCGAGGTTGACCCCGTCGAAACTCAGGATCTCGGAGGCGTCGTCATTGAATCGGGATGCCAGCAGCGGGAACTCGGCCAGAGCGATCAGCGTGAACCGGGCCAGCAGCGCTGTCAGCGAGGGCGCCTTGCCGCCTTCGGGAGCCATCTGCGCGCGCAGGTTCCACAGCTCGGTCGCGTCGACGTCGACCCAGACGGTCGCCTCGGGGATCTCGGTGCGACTGCGCGACAGCTTCGCGCTGACGGCCTTGCGCAGCGGACTCATCCGTTCGCGTGAGAGCACGGCGAGCCCGTCGAGCGACTCGCCGGATGCCGGGGCGGATGCCGATGCCGATGCCGATGCCGATGCCGATGCCGATGCCGATGCCGCGGCTGCGCCGACGCCGTCCACCGCGGTGTCCACCGCCGCGCGCAGAACATCGCCTCGGGTGATCGCGCCGTCGGCGCCCGTCCCCGTGATGGTCTGCACGTCGACACCCAGATCGCGCGCGAGCCTGCGCACCAGCGGCGAACGCACCGCGACCGGTGCAGGGCGCGCCTCACCCCCGTCGACAGCACGGGATGTCGACGCGTGCACGGGCTCTGCGCGCGAAGAAGCCGTGCTCTCGGCGAGGTCCCGTGCTCTCGACGAAGAGGGGGTGGGGGAGGGCGTGGGCGAGGGCGAGGGGGTGGCGCGGGGACGGCGGCGACCGGAGGTGGCGCGCTCGGTGGTGCCGTAGCCGATCAGGACGTTGCCGGAGCCGGAACCCGCGCGCTCCTCGGCGCGGTACGCGTCCTGCTCGGTGGCATCCGCACCGGTGTCATCCGCACCACTGGCATCCGGAGTCGCCGTGCCCGGGGCATCGGACGCGACCCCGTCGACCTCGAGCACCGGGGAGCCGACGTCGATCGTGTCGCCGGGCTCGCCGTGCAGTGCCGTGATGACGCCCGCGAACGGGGACGGCAGCTCGACAATGCTCTTGGCGGTCTCGACCTCGGCGATGGCCTGATCGGTCGTGATCGTGTCGCCCACCTTCACGAGCCATTGCACCAGGCCCGCCTCGGTGAGTCCCTCGCCGAGGTCGGGCAGGCGGAACACCCGGGCGGTCACGGTGCTCATCGCGGAGCCCCCTCGGCGTCGCTGTCATCCCAGTGCAGCGAATCGATGGCATCCAGGATGCGATCGGCATCCGGCAGATACCAGTGCTCGAGCTTCGGCGGAGCGAAGGGCGTGTCGAAGCCGGTCACCCGGCGCACGGGCGCCTCGAGGTACTCGAAGCAGCGCTCGAACACGCGGGCCTGGATCTCGCTCGCGACGCTGACGTATCCCGGCGCCTCGGCGACGACCACCGCGCGGCCCGTGGACTTCACTGCCGCGGTGACTGTCGCGTCGTCGAAGGGCGACAGACTGCGGATGTCGATGACCTGCACGCTGCGTCC